>UQLI01000007.1 GCA_900541715.1 uncultured Collinsella sp. | reverse complement strand
CATGAACAGTGCAAGCGCCAAGCGTATCGACATCATCTCGGACACCCACGGCTATTTATCGCCTGCGCTCTTGGATGAGCTTGAGGGCGCAGACCTGATCATCCACGCCGGCGACCTCACGTCAGAGATAGACTACGAGCACCTATGCACCATCGCCCCCGTGCGGGCCGTACTGGGCAACAACGATTACTACCGCGACTACGGTCCCGATGTAGACCGTCTTGCGCTCTTTACCTACGAAGGCCTCAAATTCGCCGTAGCCCACTACCGCGAAGACCTCCCGGTTGGATCCGTAGACGTAGCCATCAACGGCCACACCCACGTAACTAAAGAAGCCCAAGTGGGCCGCTGCTTGGTCCTCAACCCAGGCAGCGCCAGCTATCCCAGAGGCACCCGAGGCCCCACCATGGCCAGAATGCTAGTAAAAGACGGCAAGATCCTAAGCACTAAGTTTATTGACCTAGAGTAATCACAACAAAAACGGGGGATGCAGATGCGTCCCCCCGTTTCCATTTGAGCCAAAGGTGGAAGTTCAACAAGATCCATCAGACCAACCCCGCCGAGGAGCATGCGGGCTAGCCGCGCAGCGGCGCACGCCCGCAAAACTGATTGAACAATGTGACGGCAGGGAGGGTCTCCGGGGCTGAGGGCGGGGGTTAAGTTTGTCGCGAGTTCCGCACGCAAAGGAAAGCACTTAATGTGCTTTCCGTCTTGCGCAGGACTGTAGAGCAGCAAACTTAACCCCCGCCCTCAGCCCCGGAGACCCTCCCGGAGGGGCCCAAAAAATATTTTCAAAAAAGTTGTTGCGCACCGGACAGACTTCTGTGTATACTAATCCCCGCAGCGCACGCGAGCGGAAACAAACGCGAACGTCTGCCTGGGGAGTTAGCTCAGTTTGGTTAGAGCGCCGGCCTGTCACGTCGGAGGTCGCGGGTTCGAGCCCCGTACTTCCCGCCAACGCAATTAAAGCCACGTCTTCGGACGTGGCTTTTTGCGTTTGATAGGACCTTGATCCCATCGGCCCCTTTCGCCCAAAACCAAATCCTCCCAATTTCCGGACAAGCTCCGTTTGAGGCATGTACTCAAACAAGGCGTTTGTTGCGCAACACCAGTTCAACGAAGCAGGGGGTTAGGTTATACTCAATTGCACTGTGGGCCGTTTTTGATGCAAGAGGCTTCAAAAACGGCATTCAGCGGGCACCCGTTTTGCTATTTGGGCGTCCATACGGTCATTGACGTCTCGACGTAAGCTCGGCCCCGGAGCTCGTTCGAGCTGTTCCTATTCCTTGAAAGGGGAAAAATGGACATATCGAGGAAGACTGATTACGCCCTTCGCATGCTCGCGATGCTTGCCGAGGACCCGGAGCGTCTGCTTTCTGTTCGCACCGCCGCCGAAGAGGTCAATGTCCCGTATTCGTTTGCCCGTTCGATCCAGCATGGTTTGGTTCAGGCCGGTATTGTGGAGAGCCTGCGTGGCGTCCACGGTGGCATGCGTCTCAAGGTCAGTCCGGACGACGTCACTATCCGCCAGGTCGTCGAGGCCGTTCAGGGTCCTATGGTTATGAACGATTGCACCGCGCCCGATGGTGACTGTGCGCGCATGGGCGCGTGCTGCTATCATCCCCTGTGGGCCGGAGCCCAGGCGTTGATGCGCGACTACCTCGATTCCGTTTCGCTCGGCGACATCGTCGCTCACCGCCAGTTCCCGGCCGTCGATCCCAAGTTCGCCGACCGCGAAGCGTTTCCCGAGTACGCCACCTGCGCGTGCGCTTACCGGGAGGAATAGCGCCGCATAAGGAGCATAGCCATGATTCAGGACCCCTTTCGTTCGATGATTCGTTCGGAAGGGGTCCTGCGTTATCGCGACCTTCCGTGGCGCCGCACACGCGATCCGTACATCATTTGGCTTTCTGAGGTCATGCTGCAGCAAACGCAGGTGCCGCGTGTGGAGGCGCGCATGCCGGTGTGGCTCGATCGTTTTCCGACTGTGCAGGCGCTTGCCCAGGCCGCGCCTTCCGATGTTTTGGACGCTTGGCAGGGCATGGGCTACAACCGACGCGCTCTGGCGCTTCATGGGGCCGCTCAGCGCGTTGTAGAGGACTGGGACGGGGAGTTTCCGCGTGAGACGCGTGACTTGGTCGCTCTGCCCGGCATTGGCCCGGCAACGGCGCAGGGCATCCGTTCGTTTGCGTTTGATCTTCCAGGCGTGTATCTAGAGACCAATGTGCGCACGGTCTTTTTGCATCATTTCTTTCCCGATGTGCCGGCCGTTCCCGATCGCGAGCTGGTGCCGTTGATTCAGGCCGCCTGTCCGGCGGCTCCCGGTGCGACGGCGGATGAGATCGCTCCCTTTGCCGTGCCGCTCGACGATGCCGACACACCGCGCGCATGGTATTACGCGCTGCTGGATTATGGCGCGTATCTTAAGAAGACGCTGCCCAATCCGTCCAGGCGCTCGGCGAGCTATAGTCGTCAGTCCAAGTTTGAGGGCTCGCGCCGTCAAAAGCGCGCCCATATTGTGCGCATGCTGCTGGCTGCGCGCGATGGGCGTCCGGCGGGCATCACACTCGCCGAGGCCGTGGCGAGTGTCAACGAAATGGAGGCGGCAGCAGGTCGCGAGCCAGTCGATCACGATCTTGTCGCAGGCATTTTGGCCGACCTGGAGCGTGAGGGCTTTTGCCGCGTGGAGGGTGACCGCTGGCTAAGCGTGTAGTCCACCCGAATCTGAAGAACAGGATTGTAAGGTTTAGATTTTCGACATGAGGGCATCCTAAAGACAAGGTCGCTCGAAGCCTACGGGCGGCATGTGTTGAAGGGAAGTACACCTATGGATTTTGAGAACTCTCAGACCAAGAAGAACCTCGAGACCGCTTTTGCCGGTGAGTCCCAGGCGCACACTAAGTATCGCTACTATGCATCCAAGGCCAAGAAGGACGGCTACGTTCAGATCTCGAATATCTTTGCCGAGACGGCGGGCAACGAGTCCGAGCACGCCAAGCTGTGGTTTAAGTATCTGCACGACGGCGCCGTTCCCGACACTCTGGACAACTTGCGTGATGCCGCTGCGGGCGAGAACTACGAGTGGACCACGATGTACGACGAGTTTGCCAAGACCGCCGAGGAGGAGGGCTTTACCGAGATCGCCGCAAAGTTCCGTGGCGTCGGTGCTGTCGAGCAGGCTCACGAGGAGCGCTACAACAAGCTTGTCGAGCGCATTGAGTCGGGCGAGGTGTTTGAGCGCGAGGGCGTGAAGGTGTGGAAGTGCCTGAACTGCGGGCACCTGCATGTTGGTGCCGAGGCGCCCGAGGTGTGCCCGGTGTGCAACCACCCGAAGGCGTACTTTGAGGAGCAGGTGGTGAACTACTAGCGCGTGGCGCTGGCTGCTGCGGAGCGCAGGGCGGGAGGCCGGACTACCTTCCCTCCCCGCTCACGGCTCCGCAGGGTCGCGTTGAGGGAAGGTAGTCCGGCCTCCCGCCCTGCGCTCCGGCTTCGGGTCGTCGCGTGCTCGTTACAGAAAAGCTGATAATAAGTTTGCGTGCCGCCCCTTTGGGGCGGCACTTTTTGTGTAGGGTCCCGGTCTTCACAATTTCCGTCAAGCTTTTGGTCAGGTTTTGGTTAGTTGGCGGGTTGGTGGAAGGGCGAAAGATTATTCGACAAAAAAGCTCAGAGAAAGTGCTGGTAGGGGAGTTGTTGAGGTTTTCGACAGCTTTTGTCAACAAGAAGCTTTGCAGCTATTGCTACGGATTGCGTTGCCGTGGCCTTGGCGGTGCGGGATGCTGGGCGCAAGCGTCGAATGCTCCGATTGAGGAGGCCAGCATGGATCTGTTTCTTGAGACCCCGCAGCGACAAGCCGAGCGCATGTTGCGTCAGCAGCAACGGCTCATGGAGATGCAAATGCAAGGGGTAACCGCCCAGCCCCCTGTGCAAAATGCCACGCCCGCGGTTTCGCCTGCGGGCGGATCGGCGCCAGAGAACTATTCCGTACAACAAGATTCATATGCGCAGGAGCTTGCGTTCGACAAGCGCCGCACACGTCACCGCCGCGTGGGCCAGCGCCTGCGCACGTTAGCGATGATTGCGCTGATCCCGTTGGGACTCGCGGCAATCTTCTTGGCCTCATATGCCCTCACGTGCATTCTCAACGGCGCCTCGCCTAGTGAGGTGCTTCAGCATCTAGCGGCCCTGGGCCAGCGCCTAGGCGATGTCGCAACAACCATCCGCGCCGGCTGGGAGAGTTAGCGTTTGTCACATTAGGACTTCTAGGGTGTAGGGATTATCGCCATGAGTAGAATCCTTGCATCTTCCGGGTGCTGTCGTACGACTGAATAGTATTATTGAAAATGAATAATAATAGCAAATGAACGGAGGTGCTCGGTTGAATCTGACCTTTGAGGGATTCTTAAAAGGCTATTGCCGAGAGCTATCCGGACAGCAGTCGCTCAGTTTTAGAAAACTGGTTGAGCAGGCGACGACGGTTGCGCCGCGCGTGGCGGAGCCCCTGTTTTTGCTCGCTTTGGCGCAGGGTAAAGCCGAATACGTTCTGGGCTTATCCGAGGGCTCGTGGATGGAAGAGGGTTACCGAGACGTTTTGTCCTTGTACGCCCAAGCGGGTAGCCTGGCATCTCTATGCGCCGAGGACAAACTCCCTAACCGTTATGCCAACGTTTGGCGTGCGTATAGAGCGGTGAAGGAAAAGCCAGTAGCGGACAGGAGGATCAACGCCCTGATGCGAAAAAGAACGTTGGGAGCGCTAGGGGAATCGGGCGTAACGCGCTACGGTCTCTGCCGCGATTTGAATCTGAATAAGGGAAACGTGTACGCATACTTAGCCGGTGATGACTCAAAGGTGAGCAGGGAGACGGCGCGCCGCATTATGGAATATGCGGAGGAGAGGGGCGCCAAAGAAGGGGCCGGGCGCCCAGTGCGCGTGGCGGGGTAAGATTGATCGCGGTTTTGATTGACGATCGATTGGGTTTGTTGGGCGGAGACTATGTCTGCTATTGATATCGTGCTTGTTGTGATCGCTTCGGTGGCGGTGGGGGTTGCTGTGGCTTGTGCCCTGCAGCTCAAGGGCCTTCGCACCGAGCTGCGGGAGCGTGGCGATAGCGGGGCAGAGATGCTGGCTGCGCTCGAGCAGGCCAACAACGCGCTCGACACCCTGAACGTCGCGTTGGCAGAAACCCGCCGCACGGCAAATGCCATCGCGCAACAGCAGACGACCGATGCGGCCGTAGAGCAGCAGCGCCACCTGACCATCGCGCGTGAGTTCTCGCAGGCTGGCGACCGTATGGATGACCTGCGCCGCGAGACGGCCCAACAGCTCGGTGCCAACCGCGAGGGCATCGAGCACCGCCTGGACAAGGTGCGCGAGACGGTCGATGCCCAGCTGGGCGCCATCCGCAAGGACAACAACGTGCAGCTCGATCAGATGCGCGCGACGGTGGACGAGAAACTCTCCCGTACGCTCAACGATCGCCTGTCTGCATCGTTTAAGCAGGTGAGCGACCAGCTCGAGGCTGTGTACAAGGGTTTGGGCGATATGCAGTCCATTGCCACCGGCGTGGGCGACCTTAAGCGCGTGCTGGGCAACGTCAAGGCGCGTGGCATTTTGGGCGAGGTGCAGTTGGGTGCAATCCTGGCGGACATCCTTACGCCCGACCAGTATCTGGAAAACGTCGCCACCAAGCCTGGCGCCTCGGAGCGCGTTGAGTTTGCCGTCAAGCTGCCGGTGGACGAGGGCGATCCCGTGCTGCTGCCGATCGACTCCAAATTCCCGGGCGACGCGTACGAGCACTTGCTCGACGCGCAGGAGTCGGGCGATGCGGAGACCGTGGCGGCTGCGCGCAAGACGCTCGACACCATGGTCAAGCGCGAGGCAAAGGACATTTGCGAAAAGTACCTGAGTGTGCCGGCAACGACCAACTTTGGCATCATGTTCGTGCCGTTTGAAGGGCTGTACGCCGAGGTCGTCAGCCGCTCCGGGCTCATCGAAACCCTGGGCCGCGACTATCACGTCAACGTTGCCGGTCCCAGCACCATGGCGGCCATCCTCAATAGCCTGCAGATGAGTTACCAAACGTTTAAGCTGCAAAAACGCACCGATGACGTGCTGCGCGTGCTCTCCGCTGTCAAGGCCGAGCTGCCGCGCTATCAAAAGGCGCTGCGCCGCGCCCAGCAGCAGATCGAGACCGCGGGCAAAACGGTCGAGGGCATCATCACCACGCGCACCAACGTCATGGAGCGCAAGCTCAAGGACATCGACGCACTGGAAGACGTCGACCAAGCCGATGAGATCTTGGGGCTCACGTCCGCGGACCTTCTCACAGACCAAGAAGACGAAGGCTAATTGCAACAAGACGGTGGGGCACCGGCACAAACGCGGGCGCCCCACCGCTTTTCGCATCGCGCTTGCCTGAAGCGCGCTTCAATGTGCAACAATGGCGTTTCGCCCTATCAGACGCGAAAGGAAGCCCATGTCTCAGAGAAGCACCAGCCCGCTCAGCCGCTCCACCGTGCGCCGCACGCTGCAGCGGTTTTGGGGTGTCACGCGCACGCAGCCGCTGATTGTCTTTCTCTCGGTATTCTCGTCGGCGGGCTACATCTTTTTGCTGACGTTTGCCAATACCTATGTGATGGCCCTCATTGTCGACCGCGTTCAAGCCGGTCCCGTGGCGGGTGACCAGGTGTTTGAGGTCTTCGGCCCCTATATCCTGGCGCTCGTACTCGTTAACCTGGTGGGTCAGATCCTCTCCAAGTTACAGGACTACACCGTCTACAAGCTCGAGATTGCAGGCAACTATCACCTGGCGCGTCTATGCTTCGACACGCTCTCCAACCAATCCATGACATTCCATACCAGCCGCTTTGGAGGATCGCTCGTGAGCCAGACGAGTCGTTTTATGAGCGGCTACACGGGGCTGGTGGACGTGACGGTGTATTCGCTCATCCCCACCATCACCTCGGTCATCTGCACCGTGGCCGCACTCGCCCCGGTGGTACCGACGTTTACCGTGATCCTGGTGTGCATCATGGTCGTCTACATCGCGTTTGTCTGGCTTATGTACAAGCGCATCATGCCGCTTTCGGCCGCGACGTCCGCCGCGCAGAACAAGCTGTCGGGCGTGCTTTCCGACGCGGTCACGAACATCCTGGCCGTCAAGACCTGTGGGCGCGAAGACTTTGAGCACGACCTGTTCGGTAGCGCCGACCGCGCCGCACGCGACGCCGAAACGGTTTCGATGCACGCCATGATGCAGCGCAACTTTACGACCTCGGGCCTCATCGTCATCACCATGGCCGTGGTGAGTGTGTTCGTGGCGGGCGGCAACGCGTGGTTTGGCGTCTCTGCCGGCGCGCTTGTCATGATCTTTACCTATACGTACAACCTCACCATGCGTCTGAACTATGTGAGCTCCATGATGCAGCGCATCAACCGCGCGCTCGGCGATGCGGCCGAGATGACGCGTGTGCTGGACGAGCCGCGTCTGGTGGCAGACGACGCGAATGCCCCCGAGCTCAAGGTGAGCGAGGGCGCGATTGATTTTGAGCACCTGAGCTTTGCATACCGTGATGCCGCGGCGGGCGAGAGCGTGTTCAACGACCTGACGCTCCATGTGGCGGCGGGCCAGCGCGTGGGCCTGGTGGGCAAATCGGGCTCGGGCAAGACGACGCTCACCAAGCTGTTGCTGCGCCTGGACGACGTGCAGGGCGGCCGCGTGCTCGTGGACGGCCAAGACGTCTCGCGCTGCACGCAGCAGAGCCTGCGCCGCCAGGTTGCCTACGTGCCGCAGGAGGCGCTGCTGTTCCACCGCTCCATTCGCGAGAATATCGCCTACGGCCGCCCCGACGCCACCGACGAGCAGATTCGCGAGGCAGCGCGCCTGGCCAATGCCCTGGAGTTTATCGACCGCTTGCCCTATGGCTTTGACACCATGGTGGGCGAGCGGGGCGTTAAGCTCTCGGGCGGCCAGCGCCAGCGCGTGGCCATCGCCCGCGCTATCCTGACCGACGCGCCGATTCTGGTGCTCGACGAGGCGACGTCTGCCTTGGACAGCGAGTCTGAGGCGTTGGTGCAGGAGGCGCTCGAGAACCTGATGCGCGGCCGCACCTCCATTGTGGTGGCGCATCGCCTGTCCACCGTGGCGGCGCTCGACCGCATCGTGGTGCTGGCGGACGGCGAGATTGTCGAGGACGGTACGCATGCGCAGCTTGTCGAGGTGGGCGGCGAGTACGCAAGCCTGTGGGGCCGCCAGACCGGCGCATTTTTGGAGGCGTAAGGCCCCCGTACGTGGGACAATCGTTTCCGTGAAGTTATGTTTCTGCCGAGCCGAGGAGTCGTTATGCCACGCGAGACCAATGCCGCCAAACGCGAACGCGCCATCGAGGTGTGCGAGCGCCTTAACCGTCGCTATGGCCCGGTCGAGTGCTTCTTGGACCACGAGAATCCCTTTAGGCTGCTCATCGCGGTACTGCTCTCGGCTCAGACGACCGACGCGCAGGTCAACAAGGTGACGCCCCAACTGTTTGCCCAGTGGCCCACGCCCGAGGCCATGGCCGGGGCAAGTGTGACCGACGTGGCGGACACCATTAAGTCACTCGGCTTTTATAAGAGTAAGGCCAAGCATGCCGTGGAGGCCGCGCAGATGATCGTTGCCGACTACGGCGGCGAGGTACCGGCCGACATGAAGGAGCTCGTCAAGCTGCCGGGCGTGGGGCGCAAGACAGCGAACATCGTGCTCAACGTAGGGTACGGCATCGTGGAAGGCATCGCGGTGGATACGCACGTCAACCGCATCGCGCACCGCCTGATGCTGAGTCCCAAGACGCACGCCAAAGAGCCGCTCAAGACCGAGCAAGATCTGCTCAAGATCTTGCCGCACGAGTATTGGGAGTCGGTCAATCACCAGTGGATCACCTTTGGCCGCGAGATTTGCGATGCCCGTAAGCCCAAGTGCGACGAGTGCCCGCTGGCAGACCTTTGCCCCAGCGTGCGTGTGACAGGGTAGGGCCCGGCACGTTTTGTCGGCACCCGAAGACGGCGACCAATGTTGCGCAACACATTTGGGCTGCGAAGGCTCAATATGATGGCGGCAGATACCGTTTGTTGTGAGGGGATGCCCGAATATGTTTTGCACCAAGTGTGGATCCGAGATGCCCGACGGAACCGATTTTTGCACGAACTGCGGGGCGCGCATGGGCACGGCCTCTCCGGCTGCTGCGCCCGCCGAGACCGCGTCGATGCCGGCGGCAGGGATGCCTCCCGTGCAGGGTGCCGTACAAAAGAAAGCGCATAAGCGCGCGGTGATTGCCGGCATGTGCGTGGCGGGCGTGCTCGTTGCCGGCGGTTCCGCTTTGGCGCTGACCGGCGTACTGGGTCCGCTTGGGCAGGGCAACTCATCGCAGATTACGGTACTTGGGTCCGACGAGGGTTCGGCCGAGCATAAGGACAAGGGAAGCGCCAAGGAGAAGCCTGCCGAAGAGCAAGAGGAGCCGGAAGAGCCCGGGCAGACGGGCAGCAGCGTAAAAGTCGACCTCAATGACCAGGCAACCTATGCCGCCGCGAATCTGTTCCTGTCGAACTTTACGGAGGAGCACTTCGATCGGGACTGGTATCAGACGGGCGGCTTCGATTCGACTGACGGCCTTTCTGATGACGAGAAATACAAGCTGGTTAAGTTTATCTGGTGCCATTTTATTGACAACGCGCCGTATCGAATCGAGAAAGGCGACTATGACAACGGTAATAGCCAGCGTGTGGCGACTGATGTGATCAATAGGGAACTCAACCGCTTGACGGGTCTGACGCTTTCCGATGCCGATATGACTTATGACAGAACGCCGGAGGGGCAGGCGATTCCTGATTCGGCCGAAGCGCATGACGGGTACTTGTATCTGAAGCAGGAATACGGCCAGGGAAATTACAACCCATCGTGTGCCATCGTTACGGGCGCGACTGACCTTGGCGACAACATCTACGAGCTCACCTATGAAGTCTACAGTGCTGGCGGCATGTTACTTCCTCCCGACATCCCCGAGAGCACCTACGGCCTGTCAAAGGATCAGTTCATCGCCGCAATTCAAGCGGACGCATCCAGGGGCCGTACCGAGACTTGCACGGTCCGCGTCGCGCAGGGTGACGGCGCCCCGACCTTCACGCTGCTTAAAATGGGCGTCTACGACTAGGCTCGGCGTATAGCTCACTCTGATAGCGCCAGGTGGCTCGTCTGTCTGGCGTTTTTGGTGCGGGGCTAGGCGTGCGCTTGAGCTGGAGTATATGTTGCCTCCCGCTGCCTCATGCAAAAATGTGTTGCTAATTTAGAAGGCTATTCAAGCGCGCCGAAGCCGCGCGCGCTGGCGTAGCATGAGCAAAAAATCGAGCAATGGAGGGTAACGTGGCAACATCGAAGACGCGAGAGCTTGAAGATTGTTTTGAGCGCATCGTGCGCAAGCGCGAAGGTGACCTGCCTGGTCGTCGCAAAGGCGACGAGCACTTGTCTCAAACCCATGCGCTCTACCACGGCGATCCTGCGCCCTGGGCTCTGACGCCAAAGATATTCGACAAGAACATGACGGCGCTTCTTAAAGAGGCCGCCGAGCGTATGTACGGCATCATGGACAAGGTGACGCGGGCGTTTTGCTCCGATGCGTCCGTGCGTGCGTGGTTTCGCATGGATCCGGCTTTTGCTGACCTGTGCGCTATGGATGCCGGCTATGATTGCCAGATTCCCCTTGCGCGCGTCGATATCTTTCTTGACGAGGACACCGGGTCGTATACGTTTTGCGAGCTCAATACCGATGGCAGCGCTGGAATGGTAGTGACCGATGCGGTCTGCCAAGCCGTGCGAATGACACCTTCCTTTGAGGAGTTTGCGTCCAATCATCCCGGCTTTCGGCAGTACGATTTGTGCGGTAGCTGGATAGATGCATTGTTTGAGACCTATGCAGAGTGGGAGCTGGCCCATCCTCGCCGCACCGAGGATAGTGCACGATCGGACGACGGGGTCCGCGTTGACGAGGGACCCCATGCACCGCAATCAAAGATCTATCCCGCTTCGGTGGCAATCGTCGACTATTCGGAAAGCATCGACTTGGAAGATGCGGCTCATTTTGTCGACCTTATGAGGCGGCGGGGTGTAGTCGCACGCTTTGCGGACGTGCGCGACCTGCGGATTGCCGAAGAAGAGGGCGGTGCTAGGCGCCTGTGCGATGCCGCTGGTCCCATTGATTGCGTTTGGCGGCGCGCGGTGACCGGCGAGCTGTGGGATAAGCCGTGCGACGGACGCTCGGCCTTAATCGAGGCTGCCCAAGAAGGGCTTGCATGTATCGTTGGTGGTTTTAGAACGTGGCCGTGTGCGACTAAGACCGTATTTGCGTTTTTGTGGTCTCGGGCCGGTCAGTCCTTGTTGAGCTCGGAGGAGCAATCGTTTGTACGGGAGCATGTGCCCTATACCGAGATTTTGGACGAAAGCACCCAGTTGTTGAGATTTGTCGAAAAGGATCGATGGATCGTCAAGCCGTGCGGCGGCTACAATGCGGTTGGCGTTGTCGCTGGTTTGGATGTCACGGAACAGGAATGGTCCCAGGTGCTAGCTCGCGCTGCGGCCGCTGGGGCGATTGTACAGGAGTATGCTCAGCAGTATCAGACTCCCTGCTTGCGCGGAACGCTTGTCGATGGGCCGCATCGAGGAGAGGCGCCCAAAGGACTTGTGGATGATCTTGGTTTTGCGCCCGCTTCTAATATGGAAGGCCTGTACCTGTATCGCGGCCGTTTTGCGGGCGTGTATACACGCGTCGGTTTTGCCAACACCATAGGCGAGTGGACGAGCCGCTTAAACGTTGCGAGCTTTTTTGAGGAATAGCCGTTTCTTGGGGCACCTTCCGTGGTTGCGGCGTTCGACGTGACGGGGAAATTTTGGCGAAGCCGGTGAGTCCAGTTCTATCTGGCGTTTTTGTTGCGGGGCTGGGCGTACGCTTGAGCAGGAGTCCTCTCCATGCGCTACCATGACAGGCAATGATTTTTGACGTACGACCCGCCGAGCTTGCCCCGGCGGGCTTTTGGCGTTGCAATGCCGGAGGAACAGCATGCTCATTCACCGTATAGCCGCGCAGCTCTACACTGCCGAGGCGCTGCAGACTGTCGAGGCCGGACTCGATGCCGGCGAGGACGTGACGCTGGCCGTGTCGCAATCGGGTCGCACGCTTATGGCGGCAGCCCAGTTTGCGCGCCGTCCGCGCCCCACGGTCTACATTGTGAGCGGCGAGGACGCGGCCGATCGCGCCGCGCGCAGCCTTGCTGCTTATCTGGGCCTGGCGCACGTGTGCCGTTTTCCCGAGCGCAAGGACTATCCGTGGCGCGAGCAGGCGCCTGACGATGCCGTGGTTGCCCAGCGCTGCGAGGCGCTCGGGCGCATCGTGCGCGGGGACAACTGCATCATGGTCGCCTCGGCCCGTGCGCTGCTGCGTTGCGTGCCGCCAGTCGAGAGCCGCTACTGGGAGTCCACTACTTTTGCGGTGGGCGAGGAGATTCCTTTTGACGAGGTGCCACAGCGCTTGGTGGGCATGGGCTACACCAATGCCGGTGCCGCCGACGCGCCCGGCCTGTTCCGTGTGCACGGCGACACCGTCGAGGTGTTCCCCGCGCAGGAAAAAGCGCCCGTGCGCATTGAGTTTTTCGGCGACGAGATCGATCGCATCCGCCGTATGGTGAGCTCAACGGGCCAGACCATCGGCAACGAAGACAGCATCGAGATCTTCCCCTGCCGTGAGCTGGCGCTTACCGACGAGGCCGTCCACAACATGCATGTGGCGCTCTATCGTGCCAGCCAGGACGACAGCAAACTGGCCGCATTGCTCGAGATGGTGGATGCGCGCATCGTCACGCCTGAGCTCGATCGCTTTTTGCCGGTGATGTACGGCCAGACCGTAAGCCCGCTGTCGCACGTGAGCGGCAAGGCGCTCGTGGTGCTGTCCGAGCCGCGCTCGCTGTTCGACGATTGCCTGCGCGCCTACGAGGATATCGAGGCCCGTGCCGGCGAGGCGGGGGTCGATCGCCTGGACGGCTTGTACGTGCGCGCCCAACAGCTCGACTTTGGTGCCCAGCAGCGCCTGAACTACGTGAGCCTCATCCGTGCCGGCGGTGCGGTGACGGCCGAGCTCAAGATTGAGCAGCCGGCCATCGCAGGCTCGGACAACCGTTTTATGACGCGCATCCAGGAGGTCGTGGGTAAGCGCTATGCCTGCGTGTTTGCCATCCCCGACCGCGGTGCGCGCGAGTCGATGGAGCTTACCTTTGGCGACGAGGGCATTACCTTTGAGGAGTCGCTGACCGCGGCGCCCGAAAATACCGGCGCTATCGGCGACCGCGTGCGCGTGGCAGCGGCGGATTCTGCCGACCGTGCCGCCCGCCAGGAGGCCCATGCTTCCATTCGCGAGCGCAAGGCAGATGCGCTCAACGCCCGCTCACTCGAGGCGGGTGCCGCCCAGGCTGCCGCCGGTGCTGCCGTGCCCACCATCTCGCGCGGACGCGTAACCTTTGTCGATGCCGCCCTGCCGCAGGGCGTAGTGGTGCCCGATGCCAACCTGGCCGTGTTCTCGATCGCCGACCTCAACGCCCGCATGGACGCCAACCGCGCGCGCAGCCGCCGCAAGGTGGACATTACGCAGATCACGTTCCCGTTTAAGCCGGGCGACTACGTGGTGCACGCCACTCACGGCATCGCGCTCTTTAGCGAGATCGCGCGCCAGGAAGTGGGCGGCAAGGAACGCGACTACTTTTTGCTGGAATACGCCGATGGCGACAAGCTCTACGTGCCGCTCGAGCAGGTTGACCGCATTACGCGCTACGTTGGCCCCGACGGCGATAAACCGCGTCTGACCAGACTCAACACCGCCGACTGGACGCGTGCCACCAACAAGGCGCGCAAGAACGCCAAAAAGCTGGCGTTTGACCTGGTCGACCTGTATACGCGCCGCTCGTCGATTACCGGTATCGCCTGCCCGCCCGACACGCCCGAGCAGATCGAGATGGAGCAGAGCTTCCCTTACGACGAGACGCGCGACCAGCTGGAGGCCATCGCCGACATCAAGGCCGACATGGAGGCGCCCAAGCCCATGGATCGCCTGCTGTGCGGCGACGTGGGTTTCGGCAAGACCGAGGTCGCTCTGCGCGCGGCGTTTAAGTGCGTGGACTCCGGCCGCCAGGTCATGGTGCTCTGCCCCACGACCATTCTGGCCCAACAGCACTACGAGACATTCTTTGAGCGTTTTGCCCCGTTTGGCTTGGAGGTCGAGGTACTCAGCCGCTTCCGCACGCCGGCGCAGCAAAAGCGCGCGCTCAAGGCGTTTGCCGAGGGCACGATTGATGTGCTCATCGGCACGCACCGTCTGCTTTCGGCCGACGTGAACCCCAAGAACCTGGGCCTGGTGATCATCGACGAAGAGCAGCGCTTTGGCGTGCAGCACAAGGAGCAGCTCAAGAATCTGCGCGAGCAAATCGACGTGCTCACGCTCTCGGCAACGCCGATTCCGCGAACCATGCAGATGGCCACGAGCGGCGTGCGCGACATGAGCCTGATCACCACGCCGCCGACTGGGCGTCGTCCCGTGATCGTGCACGTGGGGGAGTACGACCCCGACGTGGTGAGCGCGGCGATTCGCCTGGAGGTGGGTCGCGGCGGTCAGGTGTATTACGTGTCCAACCGCGTCAAGACCATCGACGATGCCGTGGCGCGCGTGCACGAGGCCGCGCCCGAGGCGCGCGTGGGCGTGGCGCACGGCAAGATGAGCCCGCGCGAGGTCGAGGACGTGATGATCGAGTTCGCGACCAAGAAGATCGACGTGCTTATCGCCACGACCATCGTGGAGAGCGGCATCGACAACGCAACGGCCAACACGCTCATCATTGAGGACTCGCAGCGTCTGGGTCTGGCACAGCTCTACCAGCTTAAGGGCCGCGTGGGCCGCTCGGCCACGCAGGCATACGCGTACTTTATGTTCCCCGGCGAGCTGCCGCTTACCGAGGAGGCCGCGGCACGCCTGACCGCGCTTTCCGAGTTCCAGGACCTGGGCAGCGGCATGCGCATCGCCATGCGCGACCTGGAGATCCGCGGCGCCGGTTCGCTTATGGGCGCCGAGCAGCACGGTAACCTGTCGAGCGTGGGCTTTGACCTGTTTACGCAGATGCTGGGCCAGGCCGTGGCCGAGGCGCGCGGCGACGACGATGCCGGCGTGGAGGCGGCGAGCGTGGGCATCAACCTGCCGGCCGACTACTTCTTGTCCGAGGAGTACATGCCGGCGGTGGACCAGCGCGTGCTCGTGTACCGCAAGCTCGCGGCTGCTGGGGACCTGGAGAGCATCGACGAGGTGCAGGAGGAGACCGAGGCCGCGCATGGCGAGCTGCCGTTGGCGGGACTCAACCTGTTCAACCGCGCGCGCATCCGTATTCGCGGCGAGCGCCTGGGGCTCGAGAGCGTCACGCTCAGCGGTGGACGCATCACGTTTTTGGGCGTCGACGTGCCCAAGAAGGTGGCCTTTGAACTAAAGACCCGCTATGGCGCGGTGAACTTCCCCAAGAGTCGCAAGCTGTCGGTGCCCTACAAGGCGGGCGCCGGCGCGGGCAGCGGCCTGGGTCGCGGCCTCGATGCCAACGACGGCACCGGCCCGGTGGCGGCCGCGCTCATGCTGCTGCAGCAGCTGGGTGCTAGTGATGATGACTAGCGAGTCGACGCTGCAAACGCCCCATTTGGGCAATCTGGTTCCATCGAGAGGAAAGCATGTTCGGATACATCTATAAGAAAGATGTCGCCATTATCGCGGTTGTCCTGTGTCTTTGTCTGGGCGTGGGCAGCTTCTTCGATTATCAGATCTCGAGCGCGCTGTTCAACATCGGCAGCATGTACGGCCGCTTTATCGAGGCGGCCGGCGAGCTGCCGTTCGAGCTGACGGCGAGCATCGCGGGCGTTATGCTCGTGCGCTCGGCGCGACCCGATTCCAAGACGAGCAAGTGGCTCGCCGTGCTCGGCATCCTCGTCAACGTTGGCCTGACCGGCTACGAGATCGTTTCGTCCCTGAGGGTTGGCGGCAAACTCATCGCGGTTCAGTTGGTGCTGACGTTTGTGCTGGTCATTGCTGCCAACCTCATCGTCTATCGCTTTACGCGCACGACCGAGCCCGACGAGCTC
Source organism: uncultured Collinsella sp. (assembly GCA_900541715.1). Classification (GTDB taxonomy): domain Bacteria; phylum Actinomycetota; class Coriobacteriia; order Coriobacteriales; family Coriobacteriaceae; genus Collinsella. The sequence continues at coordinate 51,626 of UQLI01000007.1, read as the reverse complement.
ACGCGCTGGGCGTTGATGGTGCTGGCCGTGTGGGTCGCTCAGGCCATCATCCTCAACGTCATTGTTAAGCCGTTATGGTCGCGCCCGCGCATGCGCGTGATCGAGGTCACGCCGGGGCTCAATTTTCAGCCGTGGTGGGTGATCGGCAACCCCGACAAGTGGGCCTATATCGCCGCCGGCGTGATTAAGGACGGGTTCAAGTCGTTTGCGAGCGGACACACGGCGCATGCGGCGATTGGCCTTATGCTCGCCGGGCTTCCCGCGGCAGCCTTTAAGGAAAAACCTTCGCGTCGCCGCGTGATCTTTTGGGCGGCGGCTGTGATCGCGGCGCTCGTCGCCTTTGGGCGCATCGTGATTGGAGCGCACTTTTTGAGTGACGTGAGCTGCGGTTTTGCCCTGGTACTGGCACTTGAGTGCCTTGCCGCGCGCATCGCCTATCCCAACGGCGTACAATAGCCCCGTTTGAATCATCTGGCCGATACCCGGTAAGAGAGGATTGCCATGCTCGCGTTTAACAACGACTATTCCCACGGTGCACATCCGGCGGTGCTGCAGGCGCTTGTCGACACCAATATGGAGCCGCAGCCCGGCTACGGTACCGATGCGCACACCGAGCGTGCCAAGCAACTTATCCGCGAGGCCTGTCAGGCCCCCGATGCCGACGTGTTTTTTCTGGTGGGCGGCACGCAGGCCAACGCGACGGTGATCGACATGTTGCTTGCGCCGTACGAGGGCGTCGTTGCTGCCGAGACCGGCCACGTCGCCTGTCACGAGGCAGGCGCCATCGAGTTTGGCGGCCACAAGGTGCTCACCATCCCCGGCTACGAGGGCAAGATGCACGCCGAGGACCTCGAGAACTATATCCAGGTGTTCTACGAAAACGAGAGCTACGAGCACACAGTGTTCCCGGGCGCCGTGTACGTGAGTCTATCGACCGAGTACGGCACGCTGTACTCCAAGGCCGAGCTCGCGGCGATCCATGCAGTGTGCCAGAAGCGCGAGATTCCGCTGTTTGTGGATGGCGCCCGCCTGGCCTATGCGCTGGCGGCCGATGAGTGCGACATTACCCTGCCCGAGCTGGCGCAGCTGTGCGACGTGTTCTACATCGGCGGCACCAAGTGCGGCGCTCTGTGCGGCGAGGCTGTGGTGTTTTGCGGCATGCACACCCCGGCGCATCCCATTCCGCGTATTAAGCAGCACGGCGCGCTGCTTGCCAAGGGCCGCCTGACGGGTGTGCAGTTCGAGGCCCTTTTTACCGATGGCCTGTATTTTGAGATTGGTCGCCAGGCGATTGAGACCGCTCAGGCGCTGCGTCGCGTGCTGCACGAGCGCGGCTACCAGTTCTTCTTGGAGACGCCGACCAACCAGCAGTTTGTGATTCTGCCCAACGAGGACATGGCCCGCATTCGCGAGCATGCCTCGATCGAGTACTGGGAAAAGTACGACGAGACCCACACGGTGGTGCGCTTTTGCACCAGCTGGGCCACGACGCAGGAGGATATCGACGCGTTGGCGGCTGTCCTGTAGCCTGATGTAATGACAAGGGGCCGCCCTGCGCCTGAGCTTGGCGCAGGGCGGCCTTTGCTTTTGAGGGAGAAGGGTTGTATGACCGAGATGTCCGAGCCGACAATTCGCCTGGGGACGCCCGATGATGCGCCGGCGTTGCTTGCCATCTATGAGCCGTATGTGCGCCAGACGGCGATTACCTGCGAATACGAGGTGCCGAGCGTTGAGGAGTTCGCCGGGCGCATCGAGCGTACGCTCAAGCGCTACCCGTATTTGGTGATGGAGCTGGACGGGCGTCCGGTGGGTTATGCCTATGCGAGCCCGCTCAACAGCCGCGAGGCATACGACTGGTCGGTCGAGACATCGATCTACCTGGCGCGCGATGTACGCCACGGCGGGCTGGGCCGCAAGCTGCACGATGCGCTCAAGCAATGCCTGATCGCGATGGGCATCACCAACATGTGCGCCCTCATCGCCGTGCCGCACGATAAGGACGATGAGTACCTGACGCACAACAGCCAGGATTTCCATGCCCATATGGGATATCGCCTGGTGGGCACCTTCGACCGCTGCGCCCAAAAGTTCGGCCGCTGGTACGACATGTGCTGGATGGAGCTGGTCCTAGCCGAGCGCACACCCAACCAACCCAAACCAACCTGGTTCCCCGACCTCCCCAAATCTACCATTTAGGGACAGGTTTATTTTGGCAGGTTAGCCGATGGGCTCGGTGTATTTGGCGCGGTCGGTGCGCTGGATGCGCTTGGAGACATGGAGCGGGCGGCCGTCGGTGTCGTAGACGTAGTCGGTGATCAGGATCAGCGCCTGCCCGCGCTCAACGTTGAGCAAAAACGCCTCGTTTTGCGAGGCGTAGCACACCTCAAAGGTCTTATGCCCCTGTGCCGGCGCGCGATGGAACTCCTGTCGCAGCGTGGCGTAGAGCGAACCGTTGATATCGCGATCGATGAGTGCCTCAAAGCTCGGTGGCAGATAGGTGGTCTCCAGGCACAGTGGCGCGTCGTCCAGGTAGCGCAGACGGACAAGTTTGACGAGCTTGCTGCCCACGGCGGCATCAAAGAACTTAGCTATGCTGCCGCCCGCCTTGGTAAAGCCCGAGTCCACCGTGCGCGTGGTGGGCTTCATGCCCTGGCCTTCGACCTGCTTGGTATAGCTCGAAAACACCAGGTTGTTCTCGTGGAGCGCGGGCGTGTCGGCCACAAAGGCGCCACGCCCGCGCTCGGTGCGCACCAGGCCCTCATCAACGAGCACCTTAAGGGCGTGGCGCACGGTGCTGCGCGACAGACCCGATTCGTCCATGAGTTCCATCTCGGACGGTAGCTTGTCTCCGCGCGCGTAGGTGCCGGAGGCGATGCGGTCGCGAAGCGTACCCGCCAAGCGCTCGTATTGGGCCAGTTTCTTTTTAGACGAAGCGTTCATGCGATCAACCTGTATCTAACTTGTATGCCTATCTAAGCAAGCATGTATTCAATGCAACAATAAAACCGCTGGTAGCTAGCTATCGAAAACCGCATCAGCAAAATTTCTAAGATAAATATAGCATACAACTAGTCGACATAACCAAAACATGTATGTAACTTGTATGCCATCGAGAGCATCAAACGAGAAGAAAGGCTGATGCACGATGACTACTCAGGAACAGGTTAAGGATGTCGTCTCCCAGGTTTTGGCTGACAAGGCAGACAAGGGCGGCATCAAGCGCGTCGTGTGGATTGGCGCCGGCGGATCCAACGGCGGTAACTATCCTGCCCAGTACTTTATGGAGCACGAGGCCACGCAGGTCGTGAGCTCCAGCTACACCAGCAACGAGTTCGTGCACGCAACCCCTGCCTATGTCAACGAGAACACTCTGGCCGTCGTCGTGTCCATGCGCGGCACCAAGGAGACCATCGTCGCCGCCCAGGTCGCCAAGGACCACGGCGCCAGCACCATCGCCATCTATGTTGACGAGTCCGGCCTCACCGAGGTCTGCGACTACAAGATCCAGTACGACAGCCTGGCCGTCGACGAGTCCTGCATGGGCCGTACCAACTCCGCCGTCGTGACCATGATCGCCATGGAGCTCACGCAGCAGACCGAGGGCTATGCCGAGTACGAGACCGCTATGGCCGCCTTCGACTTGGTCGACCCCATCTATCGCAAGGCCGTCGAGTATACCCGTCCGCTCGCTGCCAAGTGGGCCGAGCAGAACGCCGACAAGCCCTGCATTAACGTGATGGCTCAGGGTCCGCTTTTTGGTGCCGCTTACGTCTTTAGCATCTGCAACGTGCAGGAGATGCTGCAGATCGACTCCTGCACCATCAACACCTGCGACTTCTTCCACGGCCCCTTCGAGATCCTGGACAAGCGCACCTCGCTGTTCCAGCTCATCAGCGTCGGCCGCAGCCGCTGCAACGACGAGCGCGGCATCCGCTTCGTCAACCAGTACGGTGGCGAGCGCGTCTATCAGCTCGACGCCAAGGAGCTCGGCCTCAACGACATCAAGGATAGCGTGAGCGAGTACTTCAACCACCTGATCTTTGCCCCGATTCTCAACAACGTGTACATGCGCGCGCTCTCTGCCGTCACCCACAAGGACTACATGACGCGCCGCTACATGTGGAAGCTGGATTATTAGTTACGGCGTTTTACCAAACGCCGTAACCGCTCGACGCTGCGCGGGCCGCATTTGGACAATCTGGCGTTCAACTTCAAGGGCGCGACCAGAAGGTCAGCGCCCTTTCGTTTCACGCCACCTTGCCTCAAATGCGGCCCGCTCGCTCATATGACCCAATCCGCTGTCAAGAGCCACAATGGCCCCGCCGACCGCTTGCAATCGGTCGGCGGGGCCTGCCGTTGAACCCGTCCCGGTCCGCCCCCGGCATGTCGTCGACGCCTTCGGCTCAGTCTCATATCCGCGGATACCGCTCCGGCGGCCCGCAATCCTCTCCTTCGGCGGGGTTCCCCTAGTCTGACTTCGCGCATGCGGCGGCCGCCGCGCGCACAGCGAGAACGGGGGTATCCCCGAAGGCTGCCCGGCTCGCCGGGACGGGGGCTATGTCTATTCGCCGGCCTCCCGGCACATCGTGCCGAGGGCCCACAGCCACCTCACGAACTCGGCGGCGGTGGCGGCGTTCGCCTTCGCCTGGGGCATGCCCCTTTCGAGCATCTCCTCGCGTCGCCGGAGCAGGCGCTCGGACCCCTTCCTCCCGTGCATCCTTATCTCGAGGGGGACGCCGGAGCCCTTGGGCATCAGCTTCGGCTGGTGGCCGGCCTGGGCGTAGCACCAGGACCCCTCGACCGCCAGCCTCCTGACAAGCGCGTTGCCGGCCCCGCTGATCCCGCCGAGGCGCACGGAGTCCGCGCTCGACCTCTGCCTCGGGGCGAGGCCGAAGTAGGCCGTCACCTGCCTGCCGGAGCGGAACCTAGAGAAGTCGCCGACCTCGGACGCGAAGGCGGCGGCGAGCGCGAACCCGCACCCCTTGATCGACTGGAGCGCCTCGACCTCGGCCGAGAGGGGGCCCGCCGCGACGGCGGCCCTGTATTCGGCGAGGACGGCCTCCCTCGTCTCGTCGGCCGCCTCGACCTCGTTCCTCAGCGCCGCAAGCGCCCGGATGCCGCCGTCGTCGGCGGGGTGTATGCCGTCGAGCCATCTGAGGAAGCCGTACGTCCAGTACCTCCGGGGGTTGCCGGCCGGCGTCGTGCCGCCGTAGACGTAGCCCCGGCGGGCGAGGAACGCCAGGAGCCGCTGCTTCGCCGCCGCGAGCCTGGCGGTCGCGGCGTCGTGGGCGGCGGCGAGGTCCCTGAGCCCCTCGATCTCGGGGGACGGCACCCATACCGGGGTGACGTCGTGCGACAGTATCGCCTTGGCCATCCTGGCCGCGTCGTTGCGGTCGTTCTTGGACGAGAGGTCGGCCGCCGACCTCGGGACCTTGGAGACGGCCGCGACGACGCAGTCGACGCCGAGGGCCGACAGCTCCCTCTGCGGCGCGAAGCCGAGGTAGCCGCTCTCGTAGGCGGCGAGCGACGGGCCGGGGAAGCCCGACATCCACTCCGCGACCTCGCCCCAGGGGTTGCCGCGGAACCTCCTCGTCACGGCCTCGCCCGTCTCCGCGTCGAGCGCGCAGACGGTGGTGGACCTGAGGTGTACGTCCATTCCGAAGGCGGTAGAATATCTAGGCACGGGAGCCTCCCAACCTCGTTGCGGCGCGGCTGCGCCTCTGGCACTTCAACAACATTGTCGCAGCCCCGACCCGCGGTCACGAGCGGGGGCTCCTGTCGTTTCCGTGCCCCTGGATTGGGTCATAGTGTCTGATTTATGCTCAACCAGCGGCGCTTTAGTCGTTGGGGACGTTCTTAAATGGCTAGTCATTCAGGAGCGTCCCCAACGACTAGTCATTTAAGAACGTCCCCAATGACTAGGTAGAGCAGATTTTCCCGTTCGGCGATTTGTGTCTTGAAAAATGTATATAACGACTATAACGTAGTGTGAAACATATTGGAAACAATACCGAGGAGGCTGCGTTGAAGAAAAGCAATCTGGGCTATGTGCTGGTGCTGGTCGCCGCGCTTATGTGGGGCAGCATCGGAATCTTTGTAAACGGCATCTCGGCCATGGGCGTTTCGTCCCAGAGCATGGCTGCCTTTCGCTTGTTGGTCGGAGCGCTTATCTTGGCGCCGGTCCTGATGTTTATGGGCTGCCGTCCGGGTGAGGGGTCTACTGTGGCTCAGGGTCCGCTGGTCCTGTTCAAGGCGAGCCCTAAAGAGCTTGTTCCCTGCGCGCTTGTCGGTATCGTCGGTTTGGCCGCCGCCAACACCTGCTATTACGAGTGCATGGGCGAGGTGGGCATGTCCACGGCCTCGGTGCTGCTCTACACCTCGCCGGTGTTTGGCGTCATGCTCGGCCGCGTGCTTTATCGCGAGGACGTGACCCCCAACAAGCTCGTTGCCATTGTCTTTAACATCGTTGGGTGCGTGCTTGCAGTGACCAATGGCGACCTTTCCGGTTTCCAGTTTTCGGTTTGGGGCGTCACGTCGGGCGTGATTGCAGGCCTTTGTGGTGCGTCGCTCGCGGTGTTTAGCCGGATAGCAACCAAGACGGTCCACCCGCTGGCTGTCACGTTTTGGGGCTTTGTTTTTGGCGGTGCGGTTATGGCGGCTATCGCGGCTCCGTGGCCGGATGTCGCCGCGGCAATGTCGCCACAGCTGCTGCTGCTGTTCCTTGGCTTTGGACTCATCCCCACAGCTGTGGCCTACATCTTATATATGCAGGGTCTGTCCATGGGGCTCGAGACATCGAAAGTTCCCGTCGTAATGTCATTCGAGACGGTCGTCACCGTACTGGTGGGCATTGGCATCTACGCCGAGCCCGCCGGCGCGATCAAGGTCCTGGGCATCGTGCTGGTGCTCGCGTCCATCCTGATCATGAACACCGACTTCTCCAAGCTGCGCAACAGTGTGTTTGTCGGTCATGTCGTTGAGAGCATGACCTTTAAGCCCAACGCGTGGTGGACGGAGAAATCGCAGGACATGGATCTGTTTAAGGAGCGCACCGGCATCGCGCTGGAGCCCACCGTGCAGGAAAGCCCCTGGTACTTTGTGCGATAGAGGATTGCGCGCAGGGTCTGACCTCGGGTTATCCAGCCAGCGCCGGCCTACCCGGCCCCAACGTTTCAAGTACGTTAAACCCGTCAACGGTCGATTTTCACCCGCGAACGGTCTTTATACTAATTAGCAATATAAGCAACGTATAAGACGTTATAATGACCATAACGAAAAGGAGGAGGCAAGATGAATCAGATCATTCTCGCATCTCATAGCGGCCTGGCCGCAGGCGCCAAAGACACGCTCGAGATGGTTCTCGGCGACGTGTCGAACGTCCACGTCGTGTCGCTTGCTCGTGACGACAAGGAGCCCATCACCGATAAGGTGGACGCCATGATCGCCACGTTCAACGCGGACGACACCGTCTATGTGCTGACCGATATGCTCGGCAGCTCGGTCAACAACAACATGGTCGAGCTTTCCAAGAACGGCACGAAGTTCACGGTTGTCAGCGGTTTCAACATCCCGCTGGCACTGACGCTCGCTATGAGCCCCGTCCCCATCAAGGGCGCCGAGCTCGCGGCCCTCATCAACGAGGCCCGTACCGGTCTGACCAACCCCAACGCACCGGTCGAGGCTGCCGCGGCTCCCGCCAAGAAGGCCAAGGCGCCCCGTCACAGCTCCGGTCCCGCCAAGATCGTCCTCGCACGTCTTGACTACCGTCTGCTGCACGGCCAGGTCGTCTTTACCTGGACCACCAAGGTTCAGGCCGAGCGCATCATCGTCGTCGACAACGCTGCCGCCAACGATGACATCAAGAAGGGCGCTCTTAAGCTGGCCAAGCCCCAGGGCGTGCGCCTGAACGTCTTCACCGTCGAGCGTGCCCTCGCCAAGATGGACAAGCTCAACACCCTCGGCGAGCGCGTCATGTTCGTCTTTGGCAACACGGCCGAGATGCTGCAGTTCTGCCAGGGCTACAAGCTCGACGCCATCAACCTGGGCGCCACCGCCAACCACGACGGTGCCGATCAGATTGGCGGCAAGGACAGCTCCGTCTTCCTCGACGCCACCCAGAAGGCCGACGTCAACCAGCTGCTCGACATGGGCATCAAGCTCTATGTCCAGCAGACCCCTACGTATCAGAGCGTCGACATCGACGCCAAGCTGTAATCAACCAGGCTTTTGCCTGACTGAAAGGAGAAGGGTATGAATACGTTCATCAGTGCGGTGCTCGTCGGCCTCGTCGGCGTGTTCTGCATGTGGGACTCCCGCCTGCTCGGTCGTCTTAACTTCGAGCAGCCCCTCGTTGGCGCTACGCTCGTCGGTCTGCTGCTGGGCGATGTGCCCACCGGCCTTGCCGTCGGTGCCGCCGTCGAGCTCGTGTCCATGGGCCTGGTGCAGGTCGGCGCCGCCGTTCCGCCCGATATGGTCCTGGGCGGCATCGTGGCCGCTGCCTTTGCGTGCCTGACCGATGCTTCCGCCGAGACCGCCATGACGATCGCCATCCCGGTCGCCGTCCTGGGTCAGCTCCTCGGCATCGTGTTCCGTTCCATCATCGCCGTCCTCACCCATGTGGCAGATAGCGCGATTGATAACGGAAAGTTCAAGACCGCCTACCGTATGCACATCTGCGCCGGCTCCGGTTTGTACGCCATCATGTACTTCCTGCCGATTTTCCTCGCCGTCTTTGTTGGCACCGACCTGGTTCAGGCCATCGTCAACATGGTTCCCGAGTGGCTGTCCACTGGTCTTAACGTTTCGACCAAGATCATGACCGCCTACGGCTTGGCTCTGCTGCTCACCATGATGATCAAGAAGGGTATGACTCCGTTCCTGTTCATCGGTTTCCTGCTCGCCGCTTACCTCAACCTGTCCGTCATCGCGGTCGCTCTGATCGGTGTGTGCCTGGCTGTCGTCTTCATGGGCTTCAAGTTCAACGGTTCCCATGCAGCCGCCGGTGTCGATTCCGACTACGATCCGCTCGAAGACGACGAAGACTAAGGAGGAACACACTATGGCAACCGCAACCAAGGACGTGTCCCTGAACAAGAAGGTCAGCCAGTTCTTCTGGCGCTCCTGGGCCATCCAGGCCTCTTGGAACTACGAGCGTCAGATGAACATGGGCTTCCTCTACGGTATGGTTCCCACGCTCGATCGCCTCTATCCGGACGAGTCCGACCCCAAGCAGCTTGCTGCTAAGAAAGAGGCTTACCACCGTCACATGGCGTTCTACAACTGCACCCCGCAGACGAGCGCTTTCATCCTGGGCCTCGCCGCCTCCATGGAGGAGGAGTACGCCAAGGATCCCGAGAACTTCAACCCCGATTCGATTAACGCGGTCAAGACCTCCCTTATGGGCCCGCTTTCCGGCATCGGTGACTCCTTCTTCCAGGGCACCATCCGCGTTATCGCCTTTGGCTTGGGCGTTCAGCTGGCTCAGCAGGGCTCCATCATGGGCCCGATCCTGGCCCTTCTCATCTCCATCGTCCCCTCCGTGCTGATTACTTGGTTCGCAGCCAAGATGGGCTATCAGGGCGGCCACGAGTACCTGAGCAAGCTTCAGGGCGGCGACCTCATGGAGAAGCTCATGTATGTCTGCGGCATCGTGGGTCTTATGTCCGTGGGCGGCATGATCGCCACGCTGATCGGCGCCACCACCCCGCTGCAGTTCGCTGACGGCACCGTCGTTATCCAGGACATCCTGGACAGCATGATGCCCCAGATGATCTCCCTTGGCCTCACCGGCCTTATGTACTGGCTCATCAAGAAGAACGTCAACACCGGTTGGCTTCTCGTGATCGCCATTGTGGGCGGCATCGCCCTCTCCGCGGTCGGCATCCTTGCCTAGTCGCGACTAAGCGCCTAACCGCTTTCCCCCGGGGGCCTGCCTGGCATCCCATACCCCAGGCAGGCTTCCATCCCTAAATGTGTCAAAGGGACAGTTCCTTTGACACATCCTCAACGGACCGGCGACTCGGTCCAAATCACGGTAACCCTGCGAGCGCCCGGCAATGTGGCGCCGCAAATAATTGAAAGGAATGTGTCAGATGTACGAGATCGACCTTAACCTCCCTAAGCAGATCGTCGCTGACGTCCTGTCCAACCACGAGATCCACAGCGTCGCCTTCGTCGGCTGCGGTGCCTCCATGTCCGACCTTTACCCCGCCAAGTACTTCCTGGCCAACAACACGGACAAGCTGAACGTTCAGATCTTCACCGCTAACGAGTTCAACTACGACACGCCTTCCTGGGTCAACGAGCACACCTTCGTGATCACCTGCTCCCTCGGTGGCTCCACGCCCGAGACCGTCGAGGCCAACAAGACCGCCAAGAAGCACAACTGCCCGGTCGTCTCCCTCACCAACAAGGCTGGCTCCGCTCTGACCGTCGACGCTGACTACGTCATCGTCCACGGCTTCCATGCCAACTATGCTGCCAAGGCCGAGAAGCCCGCCTACGCCATCGCTCTTGCTCTCGAGATCCTTCAGCAGACCGAGGGCTATGATCACTACGAGGACATGATCACCGGCCTCAACAACATCTTCGAGCTGATCGAGAACGCTGCTCAGTCTGCCAAGGGCCTGGCCAAGCAGTTCGCTCAGGACTTCAAGGACGACAAGATGATCTACTTCATGGCCTCCGGTGCCTCCGAGAAGATGGCTTATTCTAACGCCGCCTTCCTGTTCACCGAGATGCAGTGGATCGACGCTGCTTCCTACAACACCGGCGAGTACTTCCACGGCCCGTTCGAGGTTTCCACCGAGGGTAAGCCCTACGTCTTCCTCATGTCCGACGGTGCTACCCGTCCGATGGACGCTCGTGCCCTCACCTTCCTGCAGCGTATGGGTGCCAAGGTCGCTCTGATTGACTCCAAGGACTACGGCCTGGCCGACGCTGTGCCGGCTAGCGTCCTCACCTACTTCAACCCGCTGCTGCACCTCGCCGTTATGCGTGAGTACGGCAACCAGATCGCCGAGGCCCGCCAGCACCCGCTGACCATGCGTCGCTACATGTGGAAGCTTTCCTACTAATCACAAGTAAGTAGACCTTACGGGTTGATTGAGAGGGGATGGGGTTTGTGCCCCGTCCCCTTTTTGCTTTGGGGGCGTGTCTGTCGCGCCGCAAAACCCCAGATAAAACCTACCAAAATAAACCTGTCCCTTTTTGGCAGGTGGGAGGAGATGCGTATGATCAAAGCGGTGCTGTTTGATATGGACGGCGTGCTGGTCGATACCGAGTGGTTCTACAACCGTCGTCGCGTGGCGTTTATGGAAGAGAAAGGGTTCCACTTTGACGAGATCCCCGATCTTTCGGGGTCTAACGAGCCTGCCATTTGGGAGGCGCTGGTGCCCGACGATGTTGAGCTGCGCGAGCGTCTGCGCGTGGAGTACAAGCAGGTCTACAGCCCGGACCATCCCGTTCCGTATGCCGAGCTGCTCAACGAGCAGACGGAGCCGGTGATGCGTGAGCTGCACGAGCGCGGCGTGATGTGCGCCATCGCGAGCTCGTCCTATCGCGAGCTGATCGACGAGCTGGTGGAGATCGCCGGTATCGCCGACGTGCTGGACTACACCATCAGCGGTCACGAGTGCAGTGCGTTTAAGCCCGACCCCGAGATCTACCTGCGTGCCATGGAGGCGCTGGGGGTGGAGTCTGCCGAGTGCCTGGTTATCGAGGATTCGCCTTTGGGGATCGAGGCTGGCAAGCGCTCCGGCGCCCGAGTCCTGGCGCTGCGTCCGCACGAGGGCGTCAACCTCGATCAATCGCGAGCCGATGCCGTTATCGATAATCTGACCGACATTTTGGCCGCTTTGTAGTGTCAATCCGCCGCGAGAAGCACGGGTTCAAACGTTTTTTGCGGTGGACTGGCTCAATTTGGTTTCGATTTTGATCCGTTTGGCTTCGATTCGGGCTAAGTGAGTAGACTTTTTGGCGCAGGCCAAGCACAATGCATATCTTCCTTTGTAAAACCGCAGGTCACAGGGGTGGCGGTTTTGGGTGTGCTCGGCAGATCGTAAAAAGTCTACTCACTTGTAATTTGGGCCTTTGGTCGTGGGGGTTGCTGGTCCCGCTTTGGTTGTCGAGGGAGGGTGAATTGAAGCGCCCCCGCACGCTCCATGCTACAATCGCGGGCATGCCCCACAACCACATCTGCCTTCGAAAGGAGCCTACGTGGCGAACGCCATCGATCAGCTCACGGACCGCGTGCTCATGCTCGGCCGCCTCACCATCGTCCGCCGTGCCATTACTGCCGTGGCGGTCACAATTTCTGCCGTTCTCCAGACATTTCTGATCCAGGCGTTCATCCAGCCCGCCGACCTGCTTCCGAGCGGTCTCACCGGCGTCGCGGTCCTGCTCGATCGCGTTACCTCGCTGGGCGGCGTTCACATCGACATCTCGCTCGGCATGCTCGCGCTCAACATTCCCGTGGCGCTCCTATGCTGGAGCGGCATTAGCAAGCGCTTCGTCATCTTCTCGATGATGCAGGTCGTGCTCTCATCGCTGTTCCTCAACGTCTTTCACTTCGCACCGTTTTTGGGCGACAAGATTATGCTCATCATTTTTGGCGGCGTGGTCTCGGGTCTGGGCGCTGCCATCGCGCTTAAATCCGGCGCATCCACCGGCGGCACCGACTTTATCGCGCTGTGGGTTTCCAATCACACGGGCAAGACCATCTGGGGCGTCATCTTTGGTTTCAACTGCTTTATCCTGGCGATCTTTGGCTTTATGTTTGGCTGGGACAAGGCGGCGTACTCCATCGTGTTCCAGTTTATTTCGACCAAGACCATCGACAGTTTCTATCGTCGCTACGACCGCGTGACGCTGCAGATCACGACGCGCAAGGCAGACGAGGTCATGACCGCCTATGTTGACCATTTTCAGCACGGCATTAGCTGCGCCGAGGTCATTGGCGGATACAGCCGCGAGAAGATGTACCTGCTGCACGCCGTTGTATCGACCTACGAGAGCCAGGACATTATCAAGCTGGTGTGCGACATTGATCCCGGCGCCGTGATCAACGTGTTCCACACGCTCAACTTTGTGGGCGGCTGGTGGGGCGGTCATGTCGACGAGCCCATGCCCACGGCCGTACCCGATCCCGACAAGCCCGCACGCATGGCCAGCAGGCAGGCGCGCCTCAGTGAACAGGACAGCCTGCAGCAGGACGACGGCAGGTAAGGATTTGCTGTATGCGGTGTATCGTTTTATCATTATGAGGTAACATGAAACTAGACGTTATATACGTATTAGTTATTTCAATATTTCGATAAGAGTGATTAGATATGCCTGCGCCCAAAAATGCACCGCTTTACCAGCAGATTTACGACGAAATCAAGGATGCGATCGAGAAAGGTGTTTATGCACCCAAGGAGCGTATTCCGTCCGAGCTTGAGCTAGCCGAGCAGTACGACGTGAGCCGCATTACGGTGCGCCGCGCCGTCGAGGAGCTGTGCTCCGATGGCTACCTGGTTAAGCAGCAGGGCCGTGGCACCTTTGTCTCCACGCCGCACATCAACCGCCAGTTCCACGCTTCGACGCTGCAGACGTTTACCGCGCTGTGTGCCGATAATGACATGAAGGCGGGCGCGCATGTGGTCGATCGCCAGATTGTGCCGGCACGTCAAAACGAGATGGAGTTCTTTGGCCTGCAAAAGGACGCGCTGCTGCTGCATATTAAGCGCGTGCGTACAGCCGACGGCGAGCCCATCTTTGAGGAGAACATCTTTGTGCCGTTTGACGCCTACCGTGAGCTGTTGACGGCCGATCTTGAGGACAAGTCGATTTTTGCCGAGGTCGAGCGTGTTGGCGGAACGCCGATTGTCTCGGTTGGCTACCGCACGGTCGAGGCCGTTCGTGCCAATACCGAGCAGGCGGCCGAGTTGGGCATTGCTCCGCACGATCCGCTGCTCAACCTGCGTGCCAGCTTTACCGGCCCCAACGGCGAGCCGGTTCTGATGGGTAAGCAGTACTACGTGGGATCGCGCTACGTTATGGTGATGTAAGTTACGCGGTTTTACCAAACCGCGTAACGGCTCGACGCTGCGCCTCTGGTTCCGCCGTCCTAACGAACGGCGGAACCAGAGGCGCTGCAAGCCCGCCAGAGCGGCAATCTGCCTTTCAGCTTCGGCGGCATGACCAGAAGGTCAATGCCGCCTCGTTTCAAGGCACCTTGCTCGCTCTGGCGGGCTTTCGCTGACATTGCCAAAACATCGACGTTGCCGGGCCGGCACTTGGAGACGTTCCTCTTCTGCCGGCACCTGGGGACACTCCTTAGTCGTTGGGGACGTTCTTGAATGACTAGCCATTTAAGAACGTCCCCAATGACTACCCGCAGAATGAGCGTGGCTGACAGCCGGGCGACGCCGGTCCGCGTGGCGGCGTATAATCGGCGGCAGATGACTTAGACGTTAGGAAACCATGACCGATAGCATGCAGCAGATGGCGCTCGACACGCTCGGCGCCTATTTTGGCTACACCTCGTTTCGCCCGGGGCAGGACCGCATGGTGGATGCGATTCTTGCTGGCCGCGATGCGCTCGGCGTTATGCCCACAGGCGCCGGCAAGTCTATCTGCTACCAGGTGCCCGCGCTCATGCTGCCCGGCATCACCTTTGTGGTGAGTCCGTTGCTGTCGCTTATGGAGGACCAGACCCGCGCGCTGCTCGCGGCGGGTGCGCGCCCCAGCTATCTCAACTCCAGTCTTACTCCGGCCCAGCAAAATACCGTTCTCAAGCGGGCGCGCGAGGGGCGCTACCAGCTTATGTATGTGGCGCCCGAGCGCCTGCTCGAGCCGCGCTTTTTAGCCTTTGCGCAGGAAGCCGCGGCGGACGGTGGCATTGGCGTTCCGCTCGTGGCCATTGACGAGGCCCACTGCGTGAGCCAGTGGGGCCAGGATTTTCGCCCCGCTTACCTGCAGATTCGCGAGTTCATCGATTCCCTGCCGCAGCGCCCCATCGTGGCGGCGTTTACCGCCACGGCGACCGAGCGCGTGCGCGCGGACATTCAGCAGATGCTCGGCCTGCAAAATCCCGCGACGGTAGTGACGGGCTTCGATCGCAAGAACCTCTACTTTGGTTGCGAGGAGATGGGCGACAAGGCCAAGACCGCCTGGGTGCGCGACTACGTGATCGCGCATTCGAGCGAGAGCGGCATCGTGTATTGCTCGACCCGCAAGACGGTCGACGCGCTGGCCGCGGAGCTTGCCGAGGCACTGGGCCCCAGCGGCATTCGCGTGGGCCGCTACCATGCCGGCATGGGCAACGACGTCCGCCGGCAAAGCCAGCGCGCTTTTATCGACGACGACATCCAGGTGATGGTTGCCACCAACGCCTTTGGCATGGGCATCGACAAGCCCAACGTGCGCTACGTGATCCACAACAACGTGCCCGAGAGCATCGAGGCCTACTACCAGGAGGCGGGCCGCGCTGGCCGCGATGGCGATCCGGCCAGCTGCCATCTGCTGTGGAACGGTAACGATTTTCGCATGCGCCGCTTTCTGATCGATCGCGGCGATGCTGCCGACGAGGCGCTCGATGACGAGCAGCGCGCGTGGGCGCTCCAGAACCGTTATCGTCTGCTCAGCCAGATGGAGGGCTACTGCAATACCACCGGCTGCCTGCGCGAATACATGCTGCGCTACTTTGGCGACGAAGCCGCGGCCGAGCATGCGACAGCCGCCGCGGGAGGCACGGCAGACGACGCCGAGGGCTGCGGCAACTGCAGCAACTGTCTCACGCAGTTCGAGGTCGAGGACGTCACCGATATGGCCCGCGCCGCTGTGCGCTATGTGGCCACGCGCCCCATGCGCTTTGGCAAGTCGCTCATCGCCGATGTGCTCCACGGCGGCAACACCGAGCGCATTCGCCAGATGCATTTGGACGAGGACCGCGGCTACGGTGAGCTGTCGAGCGAATCGGTCGGGCGCATCAAGGACATCATCGGCCAGCTGTGCGGCCGCGGTTATTTGGCCACCTCGCAGGGGCAATACCCGGTCGTGGGGCTGGGCCCGCGTGCCGGCGAGGTCGAGGATGAGGCGTTTGCCTTTACCGTTAAGCGTCGCGCGTCCAAGCGCAAGGTCTCAGCCCGCGCCCGCCGTGCGGTGGATCTGCTGCGCGAGGAGGCCGAGCTGGATCAGCGCCCACGCGTGGGCGACGATGCCGAGCTGTTCGAGCGCCTGCGCGCCCTGCGCAAGGATATCTCGACCGAGCTGGAGATGGCGCCGTACATGGTCTTCTCCGACAAGGCCCTGCGCGGCCTGTGCCGCCTGCGCCCTCAGACGCGCGACGAGCTGATTCAGGTCAACGGCATTGGCGAGAAAAAGGCCGACGCCTTTGGCGAGCAGTTTATGGCGGCGATTGAAGAGTTTGAGTCCGAGCATGCGCGGGATGGAGCGTAACGATGGCTTTCGATAGCAAGACCGACCGTACTGACGTGTCCGCCGTGCCGCTGTACCAGCAGGTCATGGACGACCTAAAGGGCGAGATTGCGCGCGGCGTGTACGTGGCCGGCTCGCGCATTCCTTCCGAGATGGAGCTCGCGAAGTCCTACGGCGTGGGGCGCATCACCGTGCGCCGTGCCATCGAGGAGCTGTCGCGCGCGGGGTATCTCAGCCGCCAGCAGGGGAGGGGTACCTTTGTGTGCGCTCCCAAGCTCAAGCGCAAGATTCGTCAGAAGGGTGACGTCCAGAGCTTTACTGAGGGTTGTGCTGCCAACGACATGGTGCCGGGTGCGCGTCTGGTGTCGCGCACGGTGGTCGCGGCGACGTACGAGGATGCGGCGTTCTTTGGCGTGGAGCCCGGCTGCGAGCTTATCGTGGTCGAACGCGTGCGCACAGCCGACGGCATCCCTGTCATGCTTGAGAACAACACCTTTGTGCTCGCCGACCATCCCTATCTGCAGACGCTTGCCGACAAGGACCTCACGGACAATTCCATCTTTGCACTCGTTGCCGAGCATTCGGGTCGCGCGCCGCTCAAGTCCGACCCCTGCACCGTGGAGATTGCGCTTGCCGATGCTCAAGCGGCCCCACTGCTGGAGGTGCCGGTCGGCGAGCCGCTCTTCTATATGGAGGCGTACTTTACCGATGAGGACGAGCGCCCCTTGCTGCTCGGCCGCCAAAAGATCGTGGGCTCGCGCTACGTGTTCGACATCTAACGTCCACAGATAGAACAACATAGAACAAATTTGCTAAGATGACTTCACGGGCGTTGTTGCACGTGTTATAAATAGGACAACATAGAACGACAGCAGGTACGAGCTGCCGTCGCTCAAAACCGCCGCACAAGGAGGAACATCAGGATGAACGCACACGATCTGATTCAGGAAATCATCGAGCGCAAGGGCAAGATTGAGAACGTCTTTTGGATCGCCTGCGGCGGTTCGATGATCGACCTGATGCCGGCTAACGAACTGCTCAAGCGCGAGGCCACCACGTTTACCTCGACAGTCTACACGGCACGCGAGTTTTGCCTGATGGCTCCCAAGAGTCTTGGCGAGAAGTCGCTCGTCATCGCCTGCAGCCACAGCGGCAACACGCAGGAGGTCGTCGACGGCTGCGAGATGGCGCTGGCCGCCGGTGCCGAGGTCGTCGCCATGACCGACTGCGAGGGCTCCAAGATCGACAACGGCAAGTGGACCACCTGGGTCTACCCCTGGGGCGAGGGCGTGCCGCAGGCCGAGGTGCCGCAGGGCATCGGCGCTCTGATCGCTGCCGAGCTGCTCGACCAGCAGGAGGGTTACGAGGCGCTTGCCGACATGTACGAGGGCCTCAAGAAGATGGATGCGCTGCTGCCCGCCGCCCGCGAGAAGGTCAACGCCGAGCTGGGCGCCCGCTTTGCCGAGCTCTGCCAGCAGCACAAGTTCTTCTATATCCTGGGCTCTGGCCCCAACTTTAGCCAGACCTACGCCATGGCCATCTGCTCGCTCATGGAGATGCAGTGGCAGCACTGCTGCTATATCCACTCCGGCGAGTATTTCCACGGCCCGTTTGAGGCCACCGAGCCCGGCGTGTTCTACTTTGTGCAGCTCGGATCGGGCGAGTGCCGCCCCATGGAGGAGCGTGCGCTCGCGTTCCTCAACACGCACACCGACACGATCATGGTGCTCGACGCGCTCGAGTACGGCGTGGGCGAGGTGCCTGCCAGCGTGCGTTCGTACCTGGAGCCGATCTTCTTCTACAACATGAGCTGTGAGCTGCGCGCCGCCCGCGGCAAGGTGTTTGACCACAGCCCCGAGGTTCGTCGCTACATGGGCATCGAGCAGTACTAAGTAACGGGAAAAGCATTCACCTTCGATTCGCAAGTGAACAGCGTGCGTAAAAAGCGGGCCGCGCCGGTGGGTTTCCGGCGCGGCCCGCTTTGCATGGCGTCCGTATGAGCGAGGTGTCGCGGCAACCGACGCTTACTTGGCGTCGTAGGCCTCGGCATCCCACCAGTCGAGCTGGGCGATGTTGTCGCGGATGTGTTGGCAGCTCTTGTGGAAGCCCTCGAGCTCGTACTCGGACAGGTCGAGCGTGTAGACCTCCTCGACGCCCCCGGCGCCGATCACGCACGGCAGGGAGGTAAAGATGCCCTCCTCGCCATACTGGCCGGTCATGAGCGTGGAGGCGGAAAGCACGGCGTGCTCGTTGTGCAGCACGGCGGCGCAGACGCGCGCGGCGGAGTTGGCGACGGCGTACTCGGTGCACTGCTTGCCCTGGTAGGTCACATAGCCGCCCTTGCGCGCGAGCTCCTCGACCTCCATGTGGTCAAAGGCGTACTTGTCGGGGTTCTCGGCCTGAAGCTCGTTGAGGCTCTTGCCGGCGATGGTCGCGGCCTTAAAGGCAGCCAGCTGGCTAAAGCCGTGCTCGCCAATCATGTAGGCGTCGATGGACTTGGGGCTCACGCCGACCTTCTTGGAGATCTCGGTGCGCAGGCGGGCGGAATCCAGACCGCAGCCCGAGCCGATGATCTTCTTGGGATCGTAGCCGGTCAGGTGCCACAGCTCGGTGCACACGACGTCGCAGGGGTTGGAGATGCTCACGAAGATGCCGTCGAAGCCGGCGTCGACGATGCGCTTGGCAAAGGAGCGGGCGGCGTCGGTGGTAAAGAACAGCTCGCCGTCGCGGTTGCCAGCGGCCAGCGCGACCTTACCGGCGGCGTTGACGATGACGTCGCAGCAGGCCAGCTCCTCGTAGTGGTCGTAGCAGTTGACGATCTTGGTGTTGTACGGGACAAACGAAAGGGAGTCGCGCAGGTCCTGGACCTCGGACGTCACCTTGGCCTCGTTGATATCGCACAGGTACAGCTCGTCGGCAATGCCCTGCATAAGCAGGCTGTTGGCGACATGTGCTCCTACGTGGCCCTGGCCGACCACACCGATCTTACGCGTCTGGTACATTATATGTATCCTTTCGGCCGAGTTTTTCGCGTCGAACCATTGTAGCGTCCTGCCGTCACTTTGCTAGGCTAAAGCGAAGTACATTTTTGGGACATACCTTAATCTCTACTTTTGGAGTGATTTGGGCCGCTGACGGCATCGCTGGGCGATGTGCTCGCGCGGATGGGGCCGCTCGTTGTACCATAGCTGCAACTGACTCGTAAGGAGCATCCATGCCCATTCGCATTCCCGACGCCCTCCCTGCCGCCGCGCAGCTCGAGAGCGAGAACATCTTTGTCATGACCGAGTACCGCGCGCTGCACCAGGACATCCGCCCGCTGCGCGTGCTCATCCTCAACCTCATGCCCACCAAGATCGCCACCGAGACGCAAATCATGCGCAAGCTCTCCAACACGCCGCTGCAGGTGGAGGTGGACCTGCTGCGCACCAAGACGCACGAGGCCACGCACGTAAGCGCCGGCCACCTGGAGACGTTCTACCGCACGTTCGACGACATCCGCGACATCCACTATGACGGCCTGATCATCACGGGCGCGCCGGTGGAGCAGATGCCGTTCGAAGAGGTCGACTATTGGCCCGAGCTCTGCCAGATTATGGATTGGTCCACCACGCACGTGCACTCTACGCTGCACATTTGTTGGGGCGCACAGGCCGGCCTGTACCATCATTACGGTATCCAGAAGCACGACCTGCCGGCAAAGGCGAGCGGCGTGTTCGAGCATTATCTGGTGAAGCCGCAAAGCCCGCTGGTCCGCGGCTTCGATGACCGCTTCTATGCCGTACATTCGCGCAACACCGACGTGCGCCGCGAGGATGTGGAGGCCGAGCCGCAGCTTGAGGTCGTGGCCGTGTCCGACGAGGTGGGCCTGTACATCGTCAAGTCGACCGACAGCCGTCGCTTCTTTGTATTTGGCCACCCCGAGTACGATACCGACACGTTGCGCCTGGAGTACGAGCGCGACGTGAAGCGCGGGCTCAACCCTCAGGTGCCGGCGCATTACTTCCCGAATGACGACCCCACGGCCGAGCCGCGCAACGTCTGGCGTAGCCAAGCTCAGCTGCTCTACACCAACTGGCTCAACTATTACGTCTACCAGACCACGCCCTACGACCTGGCCCGCGCCGGCGAGGAGCACTAGGCTGCGACTGTAGCTGTGGTTGCTGCTGCGGCCGTTGCTGTGCTCGCGGCGTGACGAACGTGGATTTTCGGACGTTTACAAATCGAGCGTGGATAATCTCCCACTTTTGGCTCAAAACTAGGCTCAAAACGGGAGATTATCCACGCTCATTTTTTAGGCATGTAGATGCCGATGGCTCGGCTAAGAGACGGTGCATGCAGAGGCAAAGTCGCATTTGGCGTAGTCTTGAATCTCGACGGGTTTTTCTTTCTGATAACCCAATGGACCAAGGCCTCAAAATGTGGAGACAGGGACCTCTTGGCAAGGCTTCTACCTGCAGATATAAGCCATCAGCCTAAAACGTCCAAAACCGTCAAGCATTTGGTCAGCGCCTGGACGGTATTTGGTCAGACTTCGCATGAAACCGTCTGGTACGTTTGCGCCGTTCCAAGAGTTGGGAGGCGACATGGGAAACATGACGGCGAATCAAAGACTTGCAAGTCACATTAAGGCGTGCGAACAGCAGATGAGCTGCGTGTACGCGCGCACGGCGGCGGAGGCAAAGCAGATTGAGCGGCGGGCGGAGGCGGGAAGTCTAGAGGCGGTCATGCCGGGGCTGTATGCGCGTCCGGAATACTGGTCCGAGCTCAAGTTTCGGCAGCGTTATCTGCATCGGGTGCGGGCGCTTGCGCAAAAGCACCCCGACTGGACATTTTGCTCCTATACGGCGGCTGTTATCTATGGCCTTTCGGTTTCGCATGCCAATTTGACGCACATCCATATCGCCGCGATGCCGGCCCAATCGACGACGCCGGGCTCTCAGGTCATTCGTCATCGCTATGCTCGTCAAACACGGGCCACCCAGATGGATATCGCCGTAACCGATATCGATCAAACGATTACGGATTGCTTGGTCGATGCATCGTTTGTCGAGGGACTGATCATCGCGGATTCGGCACTCCATGAGCAACTTTTGTCGAAGGAGCATCTCGTTGAGACGGTCGATAAGCTTGGCCTGAATCGTCGCGGTGTTGTGATGGCGCGCAGGGTTGCGCGGTGTGCCGATGGCCTGTCGGAAAGCGGTGGCGAGTCCAAGGCACGTGCCCTGATGATTGAGCGCGGCTGGCAGATGCCGGAGCTGCAAGTTGAGCTGTTCGACCCGGTTGAGCCGGGACGGCCGTATCGCGTCGACTACTTGTGGCGCGTGGGCGACCAGCTGATTATCGGTGAGTTCGACGGATTCGTTAAAAGCGAGAAAGCGGCGGAGGAGGGCAAGCTCGCAAAGGCGCAGTTCGATGAGCGTCAGCGCGAGTCGAGGCTTTCGCTGCTTGATAACTGCAAGATCGTGCGCTTGTGCTGGGATGATCTAAGGGATCCGACAAAGCTCGATCGCAAGCTCAAGGTCGCCGGCGTGCCGCGTGCGTGCTGAGGCAGTTGCAAGGCGTTTGGCTGCACGAGCGTGGAAAATCAGACGGACGAGCGTGGAAATCTGGACGCTTGTTGAATGAGCGTGGATAATCTCCCACTTTTGGCTCGTAAGGGGGCCCAAAGTGGGAGATTATCCACGCTCATCTTGCGGGTGCGAAACAGCGGCGATCAGGCGCTGACGATGTGGGGCAGCGGCAGGTCGTGGGCGTCGGTGGGAACGTGGCCGACGCGCTGCTCGTCAAAGGCGATGCCGATGATTTGACATGCGGGCGAAAGCGTGGGTAGGTAGCGGTCGTAGCAACCGCCGCCGTAGCCCAGGCGCGCGCCGGTTTGGTCGAAGGCCACGAGCGGCACGATAATCATGTCGAGAACATCGGCAGGCACGATAGGGAAGCGATCGTTGTCGATGTCCATGGTCGTGAAGGCCCGCGTGGGGTGGGCGATAAACGGAGCCGCGGACGCATCGTCGACAGCAACTGCCCGCATGCACATGCGCTGGCCACAAGCTGTGGCTTCGGCTGCCGAGAGCATGCACGGATAGGCCACGCGCCAGTCGCGTTTGGCGGCCGCCGCGGCAAACGCGGCAGGATTGACTTCGGAACCCATCGCGGCATAGACGGCAACGGTGTGCGGTGCCGCGGGATCCGAGCGACCCAGTCGCTCAACAAGCCGCGCACAGATAACGGCAGACTTCGCCGCCCGCACATCCAAATCAATCGCATCGCGCCGGGCAATCACCGCTCGCCGCAATTTAGCCTTGTCCATCCCAACCTCCTCTAGCAAACCTGCCAAAAAGGGACAGGTTTATTTTGGCAGGTTTTATCTGGGCAAACGTCGAAGCCGCCACAAAGGCGCCCTGTGTGGCGGCTTCGACTCGACGTTGGCTTCACAGCGCCGCAGCGATCGCTTCAGTCACAAACTTATTGAGTGACTCACCCTTCTTTGCCGCTGCCAGCGCTGCTTGCTTGTGGAGCTCAGAGCCCGTTCTTACGTTGAACGAGCCCTTAAAAGCCCGCTCGGGTTCCTTGCCCTTTTCGGCACAAAACTCAAGGTAATCGTCGACGGCGTCGTGGAAGCATCGCTCCACTTCTTCAACCGTGGAGCCTTCAAATACAATTGCGTCCCTAATGCCGGCGACCATACCTGTCAGCACGTGCTGTTCGGCATCGAACTCGACCGGGGCGAAATAACCCTTGTAAGCCAAAACGTTACTCATGGCTGCCTCCGACATCTTGTAGAAATCGAACGATGTTTCGGATGGTTCCCGCCGTCAATTCGTCAGATGGATGGGGTGCGTGCATCACGAACATTCTGCCGTCCGATGGCCTGTAGAAGCGAATGCGCGATCCGGATGTCCTGCCTTTGTTGTCCATTTCAAAGCCATATGAAGCCATAACTTTAAGAAAGTCAGCAAATCTATACGTTGAAGGACAGCTAAGCAGCTGGGCGATGAGTTTGTCGATCCGAGCCATCCTGCCTCACATCCCGCAACTATATTATAGTTGCAATTTAATCCCGAAGCAATCACCCATACTATAGAACACATGTACGTATAGAACAAGTGTTCGAACCGCCACAAAGGTACCTGTCCCCTTTGTGGCGGTTTTGCTTGCTGTGGTTATGCCATCAGGTCGACTACGTTAAAGCCGGCGTTGCTCTTGGCGATGACGTCTCGGCCGCCAAAGACGCAGGTGGGCGACGCGGCTGCGATGCGCGTCACATCGGCGCCGAGCGAGCGCAGCTCACCGGGTGTGGCCGCAAGCATCTGGGCGCGGCGCTCCTCACGTGCATGTGGATCGAGTCCGGCCAGGTAGGTCGTGTTGCGGCGCTTGGTGAGCGCGTACGGCTTCACCGGCGCGTCCATGCCGCTCACGCAGCTCACGATAAAGCCCTCAAAGGCGGCCTCGTCGGGCTCAAAGCTGCTGAGCCATTCGCCTGCGCGCGCCACGCGCTCAATCGAGGGGTCGATTGCCGGGTCGCGGTAGGTGTAGAACGCCGCCTGACGCTCGCCGGCCGCGCGGAATCCGCAGCCGTACGCACCACCCTTCACGCGGATCTCGTTCCACAGGTAGTCGTAGGAGAGCGCGTTGGCGGCAACCGCCCAGGCGCCCGTCACGTCAATGCCCAGGCGACGCGGATCGCACGCACGCGCGGCAAAACAGATGTCGCTGGGGATGACAAAAGCCTCGTGGCGGTCGCACGGCGCCGGCACCACGAGCGCGTCGCGGCCGGCATCGGCGCCGTCGCCAGCGTCCAGCCCCAGGTCGCCCGCGGCATCCCAGTACGCGTCAAAGTCCTCGTCGCTGCCGGTAAAGCTCGCCATGCGGCCGTCGGCCACAAAGATGCGGCCCGCCAGCTCGGTAAGCTTGGCGCGCAGGCCGTCCAGGCGCTCGTCAAAGTGGTCGAGCAGATCGCGCAGGAACAGATAGAAATCAACGCCCGAAAGCTGCTCGCGCACCACGGCCGAAGGCGAGCTGTAGCTCATCGCGCGACCGAGCGCCGCCGAGTGGCCGTTGTTGATAAAGCCCTGCTCAAGCCCAATGCGAATCTGCGTGAGCACGTCGCGCACGCGGTCGGCGTCGGCGTCTGCCAAAAGCGTGCTCGACCATACCTCGCGCGGCAGACTCGCCAGCGCGTCGATCTTCTCGGACAGGGCGCCGGCGCTCACCAGCAGGTAGGGGCGCACGCCGTCCACTTCGGGCTGGGTCATGACCTCGGTCGTAAAGCTCAAAAAGCCGAGCTTGCCGGCGAGCAAGTTGTCGAGCTCCTCGGCCGAATGCTCGCGCGTGGGCAGCTGCTTGAGCAGGCGGCAGAGCAGCGTCACATAGGGCAGGTCCTCAAACGCGACGCAGCTCAGGTCGAAATACTGCATAGCGTAGGCCAAACGGTTGGTGGGGATGCCGTGGCGCAGGCAGGGGATGGGCGCGGTCGTGTCCACAACGAGCGGCGGCTCGGGGCGCGCCTCGCCAATGTCGGACACGCGCAGACGCGGCAGCGTGGCCTTGTCCTCGGGCGTGTCCTCGGCCTCCTGCGCGGCACGCAGTACGGCCGTGCGCTCGACCACGTCGGCCAGCTCGGCATCGGTCATGGCGTCCCGCTTGGCTGCCAGCTCGGCGGCCTCGGCACCCTCCGAACCCTCGGTGGCGTCCACCGGCACCAGCTCGACCAGTGCCATGTGATCGTTCTGCAGCACCAGTTCGCGCAGCAGGTCCTCAAAATAGCTGCCGTCCAGCTCGCCACGCAGCTCCTCGTACACCGGGCCGTACTTGAGCGCCAGCGTCGCGGCGTCGTCATCGTAGAGCCAGGTGCTCAGCGCGTCGCACGCAATGGCCACGCCGTCGGCGATACCGTAGTCGCGCTGGCGCAGGTCGTATTCGTTGCTGCTGATGATGGCTTCCAGGCGCTCGCGCGGAACGCCGTGCTCACACAGGTCGCGGCAGGCGTCCTGGAACACGCGACGTAGCTCGCGCGCCACGCCGGGCTGCGCGTTTTGCAGCATGATGAGCTCGTAGGGCTGCAGGCTTTCGGCCGCGGTGTAGCTCACCACGTTGCCGCCCAGGCCGGCGGCCAGAATGGCCTTCTTAACCGGCGCTTCGTTGGAGCCCAGCAGCGCCTCGAACAGGATATCCGCCGCGATCGTGCGCTTGCGGTCGAGCGCGCTGCCCAGCACCAGACCCAGGCCCACCAAGGCGTTCTCGGGCGTGGTGGCCATCTCGACGCGCTTATACTCGCAGGTCACAGGCTCCTGCACGTCCAGCGGATTGGGTGCCAGCGCGGACGGGTCCTCGCCGGCGGCAACGGCTGCGTCCATGCGGCGGCTCGCGGCACTCGGCTGCGACAGATAGCGCTCGTCCAAAAAGGCCAGCGCGCGGTCCACATCTAGGTCGCCGTAGAGCGTGATGTAGGAGTTGGAAGGATTGTAGTGGCGCGCGTGCGTGTCCAGGAACTGCTCGTAGGTGAGCGCGGGAATCGCGCGCGGGTCGCCACCGCTCTCGTGTGCATAGGCGGTGTCGGGATAGAGCGCGGCGTTGACGGCATCGTCCAGCACACTCATGGGGTCGGACAGCGCGCCCTTCATCTCGTTGAACACCACGCCGTTATAACGCAGCGTGCCCTCGTGCAGGCTCGCGGCGCTGCTGTCGCCGTCGCCCTCCGGCAGGTCCAGTTCGTAGTGCCAGCCCTCCTGCTCAAAAATGGTGGGCTTGGTATAGATGGCCGGGTTGAACACCGCGTCCAGGTACACGTCCATCAGGTTGTACAGATCCTGCTCGTTGGTGGTGGCAACGGGGTAGATGGTCTTGTCGGGGTAGGTCATGGCGTTGAGGAACGTCTGCATGGAGCTCTTGATCAGGTCCACGAACGGCTCCTTGACGGGAAACTTGGCCGATCCGCACAGCACCGAGTGCTCAAGAATATGGAACACGCCGGTGGAATCGGCCGGCGGCGTCTTAAAGCCAATGGCAAAGGCCTTGTTCTCGTCGTCGCACGCCAGGTACAGCAGGCGAGCGCCCGAGGCAGTGTGTCGCAGCACGTAAGCGTCCGAGTCGAGCTCGGGCACGGTCTCGCGGCGCTCGACGGCAAAGCCGTGGCAGGTAGTGCCGGGCACCAGCAGTGCAGCGGCTGCGGCGCGCGGGTCGGTTGAGGTGGTGGGCATATGCAGTCTCCTTTGACGCCCCAGCGGGGGCGAATCGAGTCGAATCCACGAGAGTATACCCATATGGGGCCGCGACCCTGCGGCGAACTGGAGACGATGCAGCCGGATTGGGCATAGGTCCCGAGTGCCCGCCGCACGTGCGTGGAAAATTGGACACTCGCCAAACGAGAGTGGATATTCGGACGGACGAGCGAGGATTTCCGGATACCTATCGAACGAGAGTGGATATTTGGACGGAATTTGCCGCAAAAGCCCCAAAAACCGTCCAAATATCCACTCTCGATATCCGACCGTCCGAAAATCCTCGCTCGTCCATCACTCGCGTATCTCTCGTCTCTCATTCGTCTCTAATATGAGAGATGACAGGAAGATGAGAGAAAAATATGAGAGATAACTGAGCATCAAAGAGACAGGCAATCATCGTATTGTCTCAATACCGATTGTTCTACCAGCAAAAATATGTATAAATGAAGCAAATGGTAGACATTCCATCTCTCATCTATCTCTCTATCTCTAAGCCGAGAGATAGAGAGATAGATGAGAGATAATTACGAGAGATAACTGAGAGACGAGGGAAATCTATCCGCGGCATTCTCCGCAGGACCGAGCGAAAGGACGTGCAGATGAACGAAAACGAGCTGACCGGTCTGCTTGAGTCTTTAAGGCGTATGGGCTCGGATGATCTTAACGTCGAAGTGAAGGAGAGCGCCACGACGCTTTCCCGCGATGTGTGGGAAACGGTGAGCGCATTCGCGAACACTGCCGGCGGAATCATCGTGCTCGGAGTGAGTGAGCGCGCAGGTTTTGTCCCGGTTGAGAACTTCGAGACCGAGAAAGTGCTCAACCAATTTGTGTCAGGCATGGGTGATGCGGGCGGTCGAGGAAAGCTGGCCAATCCGCCTAAATACACGATCGAGCGAGTGGAGCTTCAGGGCGTCATCGTTCTCGTCATTACGATTGAGGAGCTCGATCCGTCGAGCAAGCCCTGCTATGTCATAGAGCGGGGCGCCCAGGGCGGCAGCTACAAGCGCATCGATGACAAAGATGTGCCGCTTTCATCGACCGAGGTGCTCACATTGGCGTCATACGGTCGAGCGACTCCGAGCGATCGGGACGCGGTGGCGGGTGCGGGCGCGGACAATCTCGACGAGACGCTGGTCGACCGTACGATAGATCGGGCTTTCTCGTTGACGCCCCGGGCAATGCGCGGCGCGCCGGACAAACAAACGAAGCTGGAGCGCCTAAATATCCTTGATTCCCAGGGCAATGTCACCAAGGCTGGACTCCTAGTTGTGGGCACCTACCCTCAGCAGTTCTATCCCAAGCTCTTCATTGACGTGGCTGTCCATGCGGGAACTCAGAAGGGCATGGCGGGGTCGCTGAGGTTCATGGACCGCACAATCTGTGAGGGAACGTTGGGCGAGATGATTTCGGATGCTGTCGCGGCCGTCGCCAAGAATTTGCGGCGAACCTCGACCGTCCAAGGCGTCTCGCGTGTCGACTCGCTGGAGATTCCCGAGGAGGTTCTGCGCGAGGCAATCGCCAACGCCGTAATCCATCGAGAATACGGGGATCGGTTCTGTGGACAATCGATTGCCGTCGACGTCTTTGACGATCGTGTCGAGGTGACGAATCCTGGCGGCCTTTACGGGGGAAAGACTCGCGAGAACTTGTTTGACGGCAGCTCCCGATGCCGTAACGCGACGCTCGTGAAACTCATGTCGATTGTCCCGCTGCCGGATGGCGCAGGTTCGCCGGCTGAGGGCAATGGCTCGGGCATCCCGATGATGATCGATGCCATGCGCGCGCATGGTCTGGCCGAGCCCCTGTTCTGCCCGGGGTTCGATCGGTTCAAGATCGTACTTTACCGTTCAAAAATCGAGCCGGTCGATCATGGCGGGGGCTTAATTGTGACGGCACTCAAACACTACGGCGAGCTGGGGACGCGTGAGCTGGCAGAACGCACGGGGCTTACAATTTCCCAGGTTAGGTCACGCGTCAACGCGCTCATTGCTCAAGGCGAGCTTGAGCCCACGGCGCCGGCGACGAGCCGCAACCGCAAGTATCGACTGTCGGAGCGCGTGGGATAGATGCGTTAGTGGACGAGGCGACCCAATAATCGACCCTCGATTGGCGTCCATTAAGGTAAAGCGGTTGTTGCCCAGTCGACGGTGATGCTAAAGACTCGGCTTACGCCGGCATGGCCCCGAACCCGTCTATCAGGAACAGCCTGAGAACCAGCTTGATGACATTTCCCGGTTTGACTTCTGCCGCGTCAAAGACGTGGCGCTCGGCGAGCTCGCTGCAGTATGCATAGATGTCGCGGATAAGGTCCGCGCCCGAGAGCGTAAACATGTAGCCTGCGTCCGAAAGCGCATTGGGCGCGGCAGGCAACTTGGCCATGTGACAGAACGTTTGCAGGTCGGGCGCCATAACGTTCTGGTAGTCGAGGTGGCCGTTGGCATCCTGCGCGGCAAGCTCCAATTGGCGCACAAAATCCAGCGCCGCCGCTAACACAAAGCTCGGCGTAGGCGCATTGACGTCCTGAGTGGTCGCCACAAGCCTGCCCGCCGCCTGCGTGACAAGCCAAGCGACCTCGCGCTGGCAACGCACGGCCTTGCGCGTAACCGGCTTGATGGACGAAGAAGAAACGCTCCCCTTAGGCGGATTCGAAGCAGCCATAAGACCCTCCCATGAACAATCCGGCCCAACAAGCCCGGATGAAACACGTGTTACATCAGTATACGGGGAAGTGGGGTGGAAAAACGGAGTCGACAGCGTGAACTGCCGGCTCCGGATTGCTTGCCTTAGAGGCCGTACACTTCGACCATAGCTTCGCCAATGCGATGGGGCACGCCGGTGACGAGTGCGTTGCCCATGCAGAAGGCCCGATGGCCGTCGGTCATGCCCGTATCGGTCCAACCTTTCGGGAATCCCTGAAGCTGATCGAGCTCGTCGGGAACAAGACGGCGGAAACGGCCATCGGGACATTCGATGACGTGCTTGAAGCGGCTCGCTCCCGTGCCGCCTTCTCCTGTGAGGATGGTGCGGCTCGGCTTGTCGGTGGCATCCGGGAAGCTCATGGCTCCCTCGGAATACGTGTACGTAAAGCCTGTCTTTTTGTTAGTGCGCTCTTCGCGCTTGCTGCCCTTAAGGTAGCGCCAGTCGGGAAGCTTTTCGTCGGAGATGTAGAACTGCTCCGGGACATCAGCCTCGTCGACAAGCACGTCGCCAAGCACGTGGCGCTCACCGTGATAGTCCTCGGCAAAGTCGCAGGTCAGAACATGACAGCCCTGCATGACGCCAGCATTCTTGAATTGAGAGGTCTTTTGGCCGACGCCAAAACGAGTTGAGTTCTCGTAGGGGTCGGGCAAAACGTCGAGCTCGGACATCTCGTCGGGATAGATGGCGGGGAAGGCTTTAGCCATGACGCCGTTGTGCATGCGATTAACGAGATCAACCTTGCCAGCGTCCTTTTCGCAGAAGATATAAACACGCTTGCGACGCTGGGGGAAACCGTATTCGGCAGAGTTGACCACGCGCCATTCGACCGTGTAGTCGAGGTCGGCAAGACAGCTTAGAATGATGGCGAAGTCGCGACCGCGTTGAGACGCGGGCGACTTGAGCAGGCGGTCGACGTTCTCAAAGAGACCGAACTTGGGCTTCTTCATTTCGAGGAAGTGATAGATGTCCCACCAAAGGACGCCCTTCTTGCCCTCGATGCCGTGTGCCTGATTGAGCGGACGCGCGACAGAGTAGTCTTGGCAGGGGAAACCGCCAACAACCATTTGGACATCGGGGATTTCGATTTCTTTCGCCTCGGCCTGCTCC
Source organism: uncultured Collinsella sp. (assembly GCA_900541715.1). Lineage (GTDB taxonomy): Bacteria > Actinomycetota > Coriobacteriia > Coriobacteriales > Coriobacteriaceae > Collinsella. The sequence continues at coordinate 21,174 of UQLI01000007.1, read as the reverse complement.
AGGACCTTATTGATGTCTTCGTTGACGACGGAATCATTGCCGAAGCGATCCATGTAGCAACGGGCCGCGAACTGACGCGCCTTGGTTCCGGGCGGCTCCCACTGATTGGCCCAAATGGTGCGGAAGGGGCCGGCGGGCTTCATATAAAACTCGGGATGGCGAGGGTCGGCATAGCCTTCGAGACCCAAACGAAATCCACCGACGCCCGCAAAAAGCTCGGCAATATTAATCTCAGACACGTTTCTCCAATCGCTGCTGTGTCCGGTTATGGTGGTCACAACAATAACCGATCGAGGGGACAATCAAGACCTCAATTTTCTGGGCGTTAGTAGTTGCTCTGAACTACCATGAGGTTAGTTGCGAGTTTCGGAGGTATCCCGTGTCTAAGAAGCGCCTCGATTTCAAGCGCATGCTTGACGATACTGATTTTTCTGACCCCTCAAGTATTGAGCGCTATGCTGCCAATCTCGATGGCATGACGTTCCGCGATATTCTCGAGCTCGGTATTGCTCCGGAGGGGGAGAGTGCGCCCAAGGACTTTGGCTCCAAGAAGTACAAAGGCGGTATGGGCACTCTTATCGAAGAACGTTACTTTGGCTACAAGGCCAATAGTGACAATCGCCCCGACTTTCCCGAGGCGGGCGTTGAGCTCAAGGCAACGTGTTTTGATGTGCTCAAGAACGGCCGGAAGTCTGCTGGCGAGCGCCTTGTCCTGACCATGATTCCTTATGACCGACCTGTTTCGCTCGACTACGACAGTTCTCACCTCAAGACCAAGCTCAGCAATATCCTGTTGATTTACTACGGCCGAGATCGTTCCATCGATAAATACGACCAACGCATTGAGCGTGCGGTCATGGTTCGTCTGCCCGAAGAGGACATGAAAATCATTCGCGCCGACTACGAGAAGATCATTTCCTATATTCAGGATGGCCGTGCGGACGAGCTTTCAGAAGGCATGACGACTTATCTGGGTGCTTGCACGAAGGGCGCAACTGAGGCCACGATGTGGGCGGACCAGTATTATGAATACTTCAATACCGATACGGGCGAGATTGAGCGCCATCGCGCAAAGCGTCGCGCCTTTTCCCTCAAGCGCTCGTATATGGACTATGTGCTCCATACTTATGTCCTCGGTGCTCCGCGAGTCGGGGAGAGCATTGTTCAGGACGATGGCAAGTCTATCGATTTCGAAAGTTACGTAACTGGACTTATCGAGCGCCATTACGGTGAGACCGATCGTCAAATTGCCGAACAGTATGGACTGGAGTACACGGGCAATAAGGCGCAGTGGACAACGCTCGTTTATCGTATGCTCGGAATCAAAAACAATGCTGCCGAGGAATTCGTCAAGGCAGGCATTTCCGTCCGAACTGTTCGAGTTAACAACAGGGGGCACATCGAACAGGCTATGTCGTTCCCACCGTTTGAGTTCAAGCGTTTGATTGAAGAAGACTGGGAGACGTCGCCTCTTCATGCGTGCCTTGAGACCAATCGCTTTTTCTTCGTTGTGTTCCGTGAGGACCACGATGGCGTGCTGCGTCTCGATCGTTGTTTGTTCTGGGCAATGGGAGAAAACGAAATCGAAGGCCCAGCGAAAGCTTGTTGGGATGAGACGCGAAAGGTAATACGTGAGGGCGTTGAGCTCAATCCGTATCGGGATGCGAGCGGAAAGCTCAAAGTGACTAACAATCTGCCCGGTATGGCGGACAATCCAATTGTTCACGTTCGCCCGCATACGTCAAAAGCGGCTTACAAGTTTGCCGATGGAACAGAGATCGGTGACATCGCAAGGAATGCTTACGAACTGCCCGACGGGCGCTGGATGACGAAGCAATCGTTCTGGTTCAACAAGGGCTACCTGGAGCATATTCTGGGGCTGTAGCGTTTCGAGATTATTTAACAATCAACCCCTGCTCCTCGATACCTCGATGTTGCCCCTACAAATAAATCCCCTCACCAAGCTGCTTATGGAACTCGGCGTGATGGTCGCGTGCCCAGGTAAAGAGCGCCTGGTCAAAGTCGGTACGCGTGGCCGGGACGCCAAAGACGCCGGCAACTTCGACGCGTATAAACTCCAGTGCCGGCAGCTTGTTGATGGCAGTGAGGGCAAACGGGGACGAGGGCTCCTCGAACAGATAGCGGCTGCCTTGCAGCGCGTCGCAACTGGTGCACGTGTTGCCGAGCGACGGGGCTTTGGAGGCTCGCGCGCCTACGGGCTTGTAGCCGCAGCGCTTAAGAAGGTAGTCGCGGATCTCGCCCGGCACGCAGCCAAGAGCGGGCACGATGGCGAGTGCGTTGGCGTTGGCCGTGTCGATGGCAATGTGCCCGGCTTCGTTGGGCGCGTGAGCGATGGCGATGCTCTCGTCGTTATCGGTTCGATAGGGAATGCCGAAGGCCGCGACCGAGGTCTCTTTGTGACACTTCCAGCACTCGCGCTTGCCCAGTACTAGATATATATACGGCGCTGAGGGGTCGGATCGGTCAACACCGGGCAGCCACTCGGCAAAGGGCTCGGGGTTAACGCCGCTGGGTACATACCAGATCTTCTTGGTCCGGTCCCATTTGGCGCCCAGCGCCTTGGCTTCTTCTTTGTGCGAAAAGGGGACATCGAGCTCGGTGCGCATGGTGGCTCCTTGGTGCTGCAGGTGTAAGTGGCTCAAGGATACCGCAGGGTGTGGACGCTGTGGCGTTTTGCCGAGAAGCCGCGGTGCGGACTGGTTGGTTATGCCGATGAATAGATCGGCAAGTAGATGGTCGGCTTTTGGCTAGTTGGGCGGTTGGAGCTGCCAGCGGATTTGGCGACATAAAACAAAACAGACCAGAGGACATAGCCTCTGAGCTGCGAACATTTGGTGGGCGTTAGAAGATTTGAACTTCTGACCTCTTCCGTGTCAGGGAAGCGCTCTCCCCCTGAGCTAAACGCCCGATCAAGGGTGCGCAAGCGCGCAAGGGATAATATAACGGAGCCTGAACTCGGTGGCAAGAACATTTTTAAAAATCGCTTACATTGTGGAATTCGGGGGCTTTGTCATATCCATTTCAAAAGAGCCTGCTGCCGCGATTTGGCTGTCGCATAATGCAAGGCCATTGCGGTATCGAGCTATGGAAAGACGCCTGCGGAATTGTCCTACCGATAAGCGGACAAGCCTCCAGCTGGTGACTTCGCCGTGGTAAGGTAAGCCGAATTGTTTCTAGGCTGTTTCGGGGGAGTGGAATGAGCAAAGAGTGTGTCGAGCAGGTCGAAGGCGCAGGGGCTTCGGTGCCGATGACCGATATATCGAACATTGATGTGCCCGAGGGCACCGACGAGCTCAGCCGCAACACCCGTCGCGCCTGGCGCGACCGCCTTAACGATGCGTCGTCGCGCAAGATGATCACGGGCGTCTTGGCTACACTGGTGGGCGGTTCGTTTTGGGGCTTCTCGGGCACCAGCGCGAGCTTTCTGTTCGATATCTACCACGTCGACACCTTGTGGCTTATGAGCGTGCGTCAGATTCTCGCCGGTCTACTCTTTATGGCCGTGGTTGTTACGCGCGACCGCGAGCGCCTGATTAAGCTCTGGACCACACCCGCCGATCGCAAGCAGCTGCTGCTCTTTACCGCCTTTGGCCTGCTGTTCAACCAGTTTTGCTATCTTTCGGCCGTGCGCCTGACGAACGCCGGAACCGCGACGGTGCTCCAGTGCCTGCAGCTCGTTATCATCATGGGCTACGCCTGCGTGACCGATCGCCGCATGCCGCGTACTCGCGAAGTCGTCGGCATTGGCCTGGCTCTGGGTGGAACCTTTTTAATCGCCACCGGCGGCGACCCCACCAGCCTGAATATCTCGACGCTTGGCCTGGCAGCAGGTCTTATGTGTGCGGTCAGCGCCGCGTGTATGGCGGTGATTCCCGCCAAGATCCTGCCCGAATACGGTAGCCCCATCGTCACGGGCTCGGCAATGCTCACGGCGGGCGTGGTCTCATGTGTCTTCGTGCAGCCCTGGGCGCATATGCCGGCGCTCGATGCCGCCGGTATCGAGGCGCTCGCGGTGTTCGTGGTTATCGGCTCGTTTTTTGCTTACATGCTCTATATGCAGGGCGTTAAGGACATCGGCTCGGTGCGTGCGAGCCTCATCGGAACTGTGGAGCCGGTTTCGGCGACCATCACCAGCGCCGTTATGCTGGGCACGGTGTTTTTGCCGACCGACCTTATCGGCTTTGCCATGATCATCGTGATGATGTTCCTCACGGTGTAGTTGACGCCGCCGCCAAGACAGAAAAGGTGTTGTGCCGCATTTTCGCCAATTGATGTCCGTGTCTGGAGTTTAGCTGTCGATGCTCAAAATGCCATAAACTAGTAACGTTATGGACTTTTTCATTGCGACTCAATTGCGAGGATTTCTTTATGGCTGGTAATCACTTTAAGGGCAGCGATAGCGGCCGTCCTGCAGTTCCGCCGCGTCCGAACGGGGCTGGTAAGGCCGGCACGCCGGGCGACGCTGGACAGGGCGGCTCCGGTAAGCGCGTGTCCCCGGGCGAGACGGCGATGTTTACCGCTCTGTACGAGCAGTCTCAAAAGGCAAAAAAGACCGGCCGTGCAAGAGGGAATGTCTTTGCGGGCGGTGCAACCTCCGCGTCGCAGCCGAGCGGGGCTCCTTCGGTACCTGCGAACAACGCAGGTGCTGCCAACGCCGCGAATGCCGCCGGCAACGTTAATGCCGGCAAGGCCGACAACAATACTCCCTCTGCCGGTGGCGCGGGGCTTACGGGTAACCTTGGCACGATCTACACCGGCGCCTCCGAGACTGGCACGTTCGCCCGCCTGGATGATAGCGGTGCCGAGTTTGCGGGCTCGGGTTCCAAGGAAGATTATTACGATTTTGGCTTGAACTACGGTAGCGACGCTTCGTCGAGTTCGACCTCTGACGGTCTGGTCCGTCATCGCCATCGCAAGGGCGAGCGCAAAAAGCGTCACACCGGCGCCATTATTGCCGCTGTAGTCGCGGTGCTTCTCGTTGCGCTTGGCGCAAGCGGCTTTATGCTGCTTAACTCGGCAAAGACCGTAAAGAGCGAAGCGAAGGAGGCTGTCGAGATCGTCGGTGGCCTTAAGGACAAGGTCACGTCGGGCGATTTTTCGACGCTGCCTGACGACGCGAAGAAGATCGATGAGCTCTGTAACAGCATGAAGGCGGAGACCTCGAGCCCGCTGTGGACGGCGGCTTCGTTTATCCCGGTGTATGGCAGCGATATCAATGCGGCCCGCACCATGATTGACGCCCTGTCCGATGTCTCGAGCAATGCGCTGGTTCCCATGGCCGATAACCTTTCGCAGGCTACGCCCGGCAAGCTGTTCCAGGACGGCATGATTAACGTGTCCGCGCTGCAGGCGGTCGCCGATTCGCTTTCCAGCAGCTCGAAGGTGTTCAAGAGCGCCAACGAGAAGGTCCAGGGCATTGGCGATACTCATATTTCCCAGGTGACCGAGCTGGTCGATAAGGCCAAGGACGGCTTTGCCACCCTCAACGGCGCGGTTGACGCGGCGGAGAAGGTCGCCCCCGTCCTTCCCCAGATGCTCGGCGCCAACGGCCAGACGCGCAACTACCTTATGCACGCCATGAACAACGTCGAGATTCGTGCCTGCGGCGGCTTTGGCGGTTCGCAGGGCCTGATTTCGGTCACCGACGGTCAGATGTCGATTGGCGAGTTTGTTCCCCGCATTGGACTCAGCGAGGATGAGGCGGTCGAGAGCGTCGACGAAGAGGATGAGGCGCTGTTCGGCAACCACAGCAACCTGTACAACTCGGGCAATACCTATTCGCCTGATTGGCCCCGCAACTCGCAGCGTGTCGCCGCGCTGTGGAAGTCCCAGTATGGACAGGACGTTGATGGCGTCATCGGTATCGACCCGGTGTTCCTGCAGTATCTGCTGGGCCTGGTCGGTAACGTGTCACTGCCCGACGGAACGGTTGTCGACGGCACCAACGCCGCAAAGGTCCTCATGCACGATGTGTACTGGAACTATCCGGTCGAGGAGTCGGACGGCATCTTTGCATCCGTCGCCAGCGCTGCCTTCGACAAGGTCCTTGGCGGTATCGGCGATGTCGATGTTACGAAGCTTGTCAGCGCCGTTGAGCGCGGTGCCGAAGAGGGCCGCCTGATCGCGTGGATGAGAAACGATGATGAGCAGAATGCCATCAAAGAGACGGGCATTGACGCTTCGCTGCCCGATCCGGATGATCCGAGTGCCGATCCCGTTGCCGGCGTTTACTTTAACAACCTGAGCTTCTCCAAGCTCGACTGGTATCTGAACGCCGACACTCAGATTGGTCAGGGCGTGAAGAACGGCGACGGCACGTGCTCCTATCGCATCACCGTTACCCTGACGAACATCATGACGCAGGAGGAGGCTGGCAAGCTGCCCGACTACGTTGCGGCGAGCGCGCCCGATGCCGCGCGTGACGACGAGCGTCTGAATGTCTCGTTGTTTGCCCCGACGGGTGGCAACATCAGTGACCTTACGGTTGAGGGTACCCAGTTTGGTCTTGGTGCCGCTACGTGGCATGGAATCCCCTTCTATTCGGGCACCGTTGACCTGCATGCTGGCGAGACGACGACGATCACGTATACGCTGACCACGTCGGCCGAGGCGGGGGACAAGCCTCTTACGCTGCGTCAGACCCCTACATGCCAGGCGGCTCGCGACAGCGCGTCGGCGTAGGGTTTTTCTGGTAGCGCAGATAATCGAGTACCATTTTGGGGCGGACAGGCAATCTGTCCGCCCCTATTTTGTAAGGAGAGCGCATGAAGTACTTTGGCACCGACGGCTTTCGCGGTGAGGCCAACGTTGGGCTGACGGTAGAGCACGCTTATAAGATTGGCCGTTTTGTGGGCTGGTATTACGGCACCAACCGCAGTGCTAAGGCGCGCGTTATCGTGGGCAAGGACACACGTCGCTCGAGTTATATGTTCGAGGCGGCGCTGGTGAGCGGTCTGGTCGCGAGCGGTGCGGACGCCTATATGCTGCACGTGATCCCGACGCCGGGCGTGGCGCATCAGACCGTGGAGGGCTGCTTCGATTGCGGCATCATGATCAGCGCGAGCCACAACCCGTTTTGCGATAACGGCATTAAGCTCGTCAACAGCGACGGTTTTAAGATGGACGAGGACGTACTGGAGCTTATCGAGGACTACATCGATGGCAAGAGCGAGGTGCCGCTGGCCACGGGCAACCACATCGGCGCCACGGTGGACTACATGCAGGGCCGCAACCGCTACATCGCCTCGCTCATCGCGAGTGCGAATTTTTCGCTGCAGGGCGTCAAGATTGGCCTGGACTGTGCCAACGGCTCGGCGTCCTCGGTTGCCAAACCGGTGTTTGACGCATTGGGCGCCGACGTGCGCGTGATCAATGCCGCGCCCGACGGCTTTAACATTAACGTTGACTGCGGTTCCACGCATATGGAGCGCCTGCAGCGTCACGTGGTTGAGCAGGGCCTGGACGTGGGCTTTGCCTATGATGGCGATGCCGATCGCTGCCTGGCAGTGGACGAGCGCGGCCGCGTGGTCGACGGCGACCAGATTCTGTATGTGTGCGGCGTGTATCTAAACAAGCACGGTCGCCTTTCGGGCGGTACCGTGGTGCCGACGATCGCCAGCAACTTTGGCCTGATCAAGTCGCTGGAACTTGCCGGCCTGAGTGCCGTGACCAGCGGCGTGGGCGACCGTCATGTGTATGCCAAGATGCGCGAGGGCGGTTACAGCCTGGGCGGCGAGCAGACGGGCCACACGATTTTTGGCGATATCGAGCGCACGGGCGACGGCATCATGACGTCGCTGCGCGTGATGGAAGTGATTCGCGCCGAGCGCGAGACGCTCTCGCAGCTCACGGCGCCGTGCAAGCTGCTGCCGCAGGCGCAGGTGGCCGTGCGTGTGGCGGACAAGGATGCCGCGCTCGATAGCATGGGCGTGCAGAATGCGATCGCCGAGGCCGAGGCATCGCTGGCGGGCGAGGGCCGCGTGCTCGTGCGCAAGAGCGGAACCGAGTCGGTTATCCGCGTGCTGGCCGAGGCGCCCGACCAAGCATCCGCCGATGCCGCCATGAAGCGCATCGCCAACGCGCTCGAGGCTCTGTGAGGTAGTCATTGGGGACGTTCTTAAACAACTAGGTGGAAAGGGGGCGCCGCGGATTGGTTCCGCGGCGCCCCCTTTGCGTTGGCGTGCTGCCTAAGCTTTACAGCTCGTAGAGCGTGGTGAACTTGTCCTGCAGGTAGCTGCAGTAGTAGCGGGCATCGAACGCCATGCCGCAGGCGCCCTTGATGAGTTCCGGCGCGTCCTTGGCGCGGCCCCACTGCCAAATGTGCTCGCCCAGCCAGGCGCGGACGGGCGCCAGATCGCCGCTTGCGCAGGCGCCGGTAAGGTCGACACCGTCGCGGCACATGGCCGGCACAAACATGGCATCGTAGGCGCTGCCCAGAGCATAGGTGGGGAAGTAACCAAACGAGCCGCCGCTCCAGTGCGTATCCTGCAGGCAGCCATGCGTGTCGTCGGGAACCGGAATGCCAAGGTACTCGTCCATAAAGCGGTTCCAAAGCGCGGGGATATCCTTGGCCGTGGCCTCGCTGGCAAACAGCATGCGCTCAATCTCGTAGCGCACCATAACGTGCAGCGGGTAGGTGAGCTCGTCGGCCTCGGTGCGGATCAGCGACGGCTGCGCGATGTTCACCGCGTGGTAGAGCGCGTCCTCGTCCACGTTGCCGTAGACCTCGGGCGCGTGACGGCGCAGCACCTCGAGCAGCGGGCCCATAAAGGCGAGGCTGCGGCCCACGGTGTTCTCAAAGAATCGGCTCTGGCTCTCGTGGATGCCCATGGAGGTACCGCCCTCAAGACACGTGCGCGCGTAAGCGGGGTTCACGCCCAGCTCATACATGGCGTGGCCGGCCTCGTGGATGATGCTGTAGACGTTGGAGATGCAATCGTCCTCGTGGATATGCGTGGCGATACGCGCGTCGCCCACCGAGAAGCCTTCGCTAAACGGATGCTCGGTAAAGGCGAGCGTGGTGTCGTCCAGGTCCAGGCCCACAAGCTTCATCAGGTCAAAGCTCATGGCACGCTGGGCAGCCTCGGGCACATGCGCGTGCAAAAAGTCGGCTGCGGGTTGCTGGCCGCGCTCACCGATGGCATGCACGAGCGGCACGACGGTGGCCTTGACCTCATCGCAAAACGCGTCGAAGCTCTCGGTGGAAAGGCCACGCTCGTACTGGTCGAGCCATACATCGTACGGGTCACGCTTGGGGTCCATGAGCTCAGCTTGATGCTTAAGCTGGGCGACGATTCTATCCACATAGGGCTCAAAGCTCGCCCAGTCGTTGGCTGCCTTGGCTTTGTGCCATACGGCATCGGCCTCGCAGGTGAGCCTGGTCCAGGCCTCGGCCTCCTCGGTGGGGATGGCGCCGGCCTCGCGCTGGTCGCGGCCGAGCACGCGAATCTCGTCGAGCAGCTGCGGGTCGTCGATCTTTTCGCCCGCGACCGTCTCACGCGCGAGAGAGTGCACGAGCTCAACGGACTTTTTGCTGGTCAGGAGCTTGTGATGTTCGCCGGCAAGGGTCCCCATAGCATCGGCGCGGGCCGCGGCGCCGTTGGCGGGGGCAATCGTCGCGCCATCGAACTCGGCAATCTTGAGCAGGTATTCACGAGTCCACAGCTTGCCCTCGAGCTTGCGGAATTTTTTGACGGCCTTATCGACCTTCATGCCTTTGGGCGTCTTGCCCACTGCGGGCTTGGTCTTCTTATCGTGCTTCTTACCCATACCATATCCTTGATCTCGCGAGCCGAGCGCCATGGATGGGCGCACGGCCAGTTTGCACAGCTACCTGCCTTGTACCCAGCACGAACAAAACGGAACGCGGCGATATGCTCGCAGAATGTGTTATCCTATAGCCCAATGCGTTGACGGAGAGGGTTTTGCCCGCCGCGTCGCCGGCAAGAGAGGGAAGGTCATGGGCTGCAAGCCTTCCTGCGGTGACAAGGGCCAAGCGTTCACTCCCGAGCAGCGACCTCAACGGGCGCGCGGCCAGCGGCGGCGATGTCCCCAGTAGGGAAGCCGTGAGCCTCGCGACAAGGGGCACAGAGTGGGCGCGGCGGGCCAGACATCCGCCGGGTCAAACAAGGTGGTACCGCGGAATTCAACCGTCCTTGGGCAATGCACATGCCCGAGGGCGGTTTTTTGTTACCGAACCGGGCCGCACATTCGCAGCGCCGGGTGGCTCCAACCGCCGCGGCAAGTGGATGCGCGAGAGACGAAAGGGAAGACATGAGTCTGATTGATGATCTGGTCAAACTCGAGGAAGAGGCCAAGGAGCTCGTCGCAGGCGCCGACGACGCCGCAAAGCTCGAGGCCGCGCGCGTTGAGCTGCTCGGCCGCAAGGGCCGCATCACCGGCCTGATGCGCATGATGGGCAAGCTCGCCCCCGAGGATCGCCCCGTGATGGGCAAGCGCGCCAACGAGATGCGCCAGCTGATCGAGGGCATGCTCGACGAGCGCACGACCGAGATGAAGGCCGCCGCCCTCAAGCACGCATTGGAGCACGACGCCGTCGACATCACGCTGCCGGGCATCCGTCCGCAGATCGGTCACCAGCACCTGATCAAGCAGATCATCGAGGAGGCCGAGGACATCTTCTGCGGCATCGGCTACACCGTCGAGTCCGGTCCCATGGTCGACACCTCCTACTACAACTTCACCGCGCTCAACGCCCCCATGGATCACCCGAGCCGCTCGGCCCGCGATACCTTCTACGTGGTCGACAACAACCCCGGCAGCGTCGCGCACCCCGAGGCGCATGCCCATGGCGAGTCCGACGTACTGCTGCGCACCCAGACTTCGGGCGTGCAGATCCATACCATGGAGTCGCAAAAGCCGCCCATCTACATGATCTGCCCGGGCACCGTCTATCGCCCCGACACGGCCGACGCCTGCCACCTGCCGCAGTTCAACCAGATCGAGGGCCTGGTCGTCGACGAGGGTATCACCTTCGGCGATCTTAAGGGCACGCTCGACTACTTTGTTAAGTGCATGTTTGGCGAGGACCGCAAGACGCGTTACCGCCCGCACTTCTTCCCCTTCACCGAGCCGAGCTGCGAGGTAGACGTGAGCTGCCACGTGTGCGGCGGCAAGGGCTGCAACTTCTGCAAGCACAGCGGCTGGATCGAGATTCTGGGCTGCGGCATGGTCGACCCCAACGTCCTTATCAACTGTGGCATCGACCCCGAGAAGTACACCGGCTTCGCCTTTGGTATTGGCGCCGAGCGCGTCGCGGCCCTGCGCTACGACCTGCCGGACCTGCGCACGTTGATGACTGGTGACATGAGGTTCTTGAACCAGTTCTAGAACGCTTTCTTCTTAGTTGCAGTTTCCGGCTCAAAGCCGCATTTATGAAAGGAGACCAGTTATATGCGTGTTTCTTACGACTGGCTCAAGACCATGATCGATATTCCGGAGGATCCCAAGACCCTTTCGGACGAATATATCCGTACCGGCACCGAGGTCGAGGCGATCGACACCGTGGGCGAGTCCTTCGACCACGTGGTGACCGCCAAGGTGCTCACCAAGACCCCGCACCCCGATAGCGACCACATGTATGTGTGCTCGGTCGACGTGGGTGACAAGAATCTCGACGCCGACGGCAATCCCGCTCCGCTGCAGATCGTCTGCGGCGCGCAGAACTTCGAGGCCGGCGACCACATCGTCACGGCCATGATCGGCGCCGTGCTTCCCGGCGACGTCAAGATCAAGAAGAGCAAGCTTCGCGGCGTCGTGTCCATGGGCATGAACTGCTCCGCGCGCGAGCTTGGCCTGGGTGGCGACCACTCCGGCATTATGATCCTGCCCGAGGATACGCCCTGCGGCATGCCGTTTGCCGAGTACGTGGGCTCGAGCGACACCGTGCTCGACTGCGAGATCACGCCCAACCGCCCCGACTGCCTGTCCATGATCGGCATGGCTCGCGAGACCGGCGCCATCTTCGACCGCGATTTCCACGTTGAGCTGCCCGCCATCAAGGCCGAGACCGGCCGCGCGACCGACGACGAGCTTTCCGTCGAGATTGCCGACGAGGGCCTGTGCGACCGCTACGTTGCCCGCATCGTGCGCAACGTCAAGGTCGGCCCGTCGCCCGACTGGATGGTCAAGCGCCTTAACGCCCTGGGCGTGCGCCCGCACAACAACATCGTCGACATCACCAACTATGTGATGATGCTCACCGGTCAGCCGCTGCACGCCTTTGACCTGGACACCTTTGCCGCGCGCGATGGCCACCGTCGTGTGGTGGTTCGCGCCGCCCAGCAGGACGAGAAGTTCACGACGCTCGACGGCGAGGAGCGCGTGCTCGACGCCGGCATGGGCCTCATCACCGACGGCGAGCGTCCCGTGGCGCTGGCCGGTGTCATGGGCGGCATGGATTCCGAGATCGAGGACGATACCGTTGACGTGATGGTCGAGAGCGCCTGCTTCAACGCCGGCCGCACCTCGCACACCAGCCGCGATCTGTCGCTGATCTCCGACGCCTCCATTCGCTTTGAGCGCCAGGTCGACGAGACCGGCTGCGTGGATGTCGCCAACGTTACCTGCGCGCTGATCGAGGAGATCGCCGGCGGCGAGGTCGCCCCCGGCTATGTGGACGTGTTCCCCGCGCCCAAGACCATCGACAGCATCAAGCTGCGCTTGGCCCGCGTGCACGCCATCTGCGGTGCCGACATCGAGCCCGACTTTATCGAGCGCTCGCTCACCCGCCTGGGCTGCACCGTCGAGCGCGACGGCGAGGACTTTATGGTCACGCCGCCGAGCTTCCGTCCCGACCTGCCGCGTGAGATCGACCTGATCGAGGAGGTCTTGCGCCTATGGGGCATGGGCCGCGTGACGGCGACCATTCCGGCTGCCAAGAACCACATCGGCGGTCTGACCCGCGAGCAGAAGCTCACTCGTAAGGTCGGCGAGATCCTGCGCGCCTGCGGCCTCAACGAGACCACGACTTTTGGCTTTGCCGCCCCGGGCGACCTGGAGAAGATCGGTATGTCCACCGAGGGTCGCGGTTGCCCCGTGGTGCTCATGAACCCGCTGGTAGCCGAGCAGACCGAGATGCGCCGCTCGCTGTTGCCAGGCCTGTTGCAGTCTGTGGCCTACAACGAGGCCCACGGCACGCCCAACGTGCATCTGTACGAGGTCGGCAGCTTGTTCCACGGTCGCGAGAACGCCAGCCTGCCCAAGGAGACCAAGTCCGTGGCGGGCGTGCTCTCGGGCCAGTGGAGCGAGCAGTCCTGGACCATGAAGTACCGCAAGCTGCGCTTCTTCTTTGGCAAGGGCATTGTCGAGGAGCTGCTCGCCCAGCTGCGCATCGAGAAGGTCCGCTTCCGTCCCGTCGAGGGCGAGGGCTATGCCTTCCTGCAGCCGGGTCGTGCGGCCGAGGTTCTGTCCGGCGGCACCGTGCTGGGCTGGGTCGGCGAGATTCACCCCGAGGCGCGCGAGGCGATGGGCATCGATGAGGTTGTCGTTGCCTTTGAGCTCGACCTGGACAAGCTGATCAAGGGCGCCCGCAACCAGGAGAACTACCGCGAGTTCTCGCAGTACCCGGCCGTTGAGCACGACCTTGCTATCGTGGTCGACAACTCCGTGACCTGCGAGGACCTTGAGCGCCGCATTACCAGTGCCGGCGGCAAGCTGCTCGAGGGCGTGCGTCTGTTCGATGTCTACCGCGATCCGGTCCGTGTGGGTGTGGGCAAGAAGTCCATGGCCTTTGCGCTTACGTATCGCTCCGACGACCACACGCTCACCAGCGAAGAGGTCGAGAAAGCGCACCAGAAGATCGTCACCAAGGTATGTAAGGGCGTAAACGGCGAGGTCCGCGGCTAGGTCCTGCACTGGGATATGGGTCGGCGGTGGCTGCCGCCGAGTCCTACGTGACCGCTATGCTCGGTATGAGGCACCGTTGAGCCTGTATATATGACACGCGCATTACATAACGGCGTGCTGCTTTGTCGGCAGTGCGCCGTTTTGCTATGATAGCCCGCGTCGTGTTACGAATCTGACAATACGTAACACTGGCAAGGTAATTCAGACGGCGTTGCAATTCCGTGCGCCGACAACCGGGAGGCGTACATGCACATTCCAGATAACTATCTGTCCCCGCAAACCGATGCCGTCATGGCGGTGGCGATGGTGCCTGTTTGGGTCCACTGCATCAAGAAGGTGCGCGCCACGCTCGATCGCGAGCACATGGCGTTCCTGGGCATTTGTGCCGCATTCTCCTTTTTGCTCATGATGTTCAACGTGCCGCTGCCCGGCGGCACCACTGGTCACGCTGTTGGCGGCGCGCTCATCGCGCTGCTGCTGGGCCCCGAGGCTGCTGCCATTGCAGTTTCGGTTGCACTTGCGCTGCAGGCGCTGCTGTTTGGCGACGGCGGCGTTCTGTCCTTTGGCGCCAACTGCTTTAACATGGCCTTTGTGCTGCCGTTTGTCGCTGCTATCGTGTTTCGTGCGCTCAACAGCCGTCTGCACGACAAGAGCTGGGGCACCTCGGTTTCTGCCATCGTGAGCGGTTGGGTCGGCCTGTGCCTGGCGGCCCTGTGCGCGGCAATCGAGTTTGGTATTCAGCCGATGCTCTTTACCAACGCTTCGGGCGCGCCGCTGTACTGCCCCTTCCCGCTGTCCGTGGCTATTCCTGCCATGTTGATTCCGCATATGCTGGTTGCCGGCGTGATCGAGGGCGTGGCAACGGCCGCCATCTACGGTTTCATTAAGAAGACGGCGCCGAGCATTATCGTCGGGCCCGAGGCCGTCGATGGCCAGCTTGCTGCCGAGGGCGCTGCTGCTAAGAAGACCTCGCTGGTCCCCACGCTCATTTTGGTCGCCGTGCTCGTGGTGGCCACGCCGCTGGGCTTGCTTGCCACCGGTGACGCCTGGGGTGAGTGGGACGCCGAGGGCGCCGCGACCGCCGTTCAGGAGGCTGGCAACGACAGCCTGCAGGCTTCGGTCGGCCTTGATACCCCGACCTTTGCCGATGCCCTGCCCACGGGCGATTATCTGCAGGCCTATTCCGAGGAGCAGGGTCTTGGCTTTGCCGGCCAGGCTGCCATGTATATCCTTTCCGGTGTGATTGGCGTGGCGGTGCTCACCATCGCATTCCGTCTGATCTCGCTGACGGTCAAGGAAAGCGGTGCTCATGGCGATAGCCGAGCTGCCTAGCTGGCTTGCGACCGAACAGCGATACGAGCCCGCGGGGGCTCGGCATCGTGTGATGCAAAAGAATGTCCTGCACCTGGCGAGCCTGCTTGAGCGGGTTCGCCTGGGTGGAGGCGCGCACGAGGGCGGGTCGATGGTCGACCGCGCCCTTTCTTGCGTTTCGGCTCCGGTGCGCCTGGTGGGGATGTTCGTCTGCGTCCTGTGCGTGTGTCTGACGCAGAGTCCGCTGTACCTCATGTTGATGGCAGCTATCGCGCTGGTGCTCGTTGCCGTGCGCCCCATACGCGGGCTGCGGGCAACCTTTGTACCAGCGCTCGGCGCCACGGGGCTCGCGGTGGTTCTGGCGCTGCCCGCCTTGCTGCTGGACGCTTCTGCTGCGGGCGCCATGCTCAAGATTGCGCTCAAGACCTTCATTAATGTGTCGCTGGTGCTGGGCGTTTCGTGGACGCTTACCTGGAGCCGCATGTCGGCGGCGCTCAAGATGCTGCACCTGCCCGACGAAGTTATCTTTACGTTTGATATGGCGCTCAAGCACATCGAGGTGCTGGGTCGCACGGCGCACAATCTGTGCGAATCGGTCATGCTGCGCAGCGTTGGCCGTGCGCCTGAGGGATTTTCGCGTACCGATTCGATCGCGGGTATCATGGGCATGACCTTTATCAAGGCGATGGAATGCAGCCGCGCGATGGACGAGGCTATGCTTTGCCGCGGCTTTGCCGGTGCGTATCCGGCGCCCGCGCGGAGCGGCTTTGGCTGGCGCGATGCGGTCTATGCGGCCGGCGTGGCTCTGCTGGCAGTGTTATGCGCGGTGCTGTAGGCGCTGCTGGTTCCGGCTGGGGATGTAAATAAGGAAGGGCGACGTTTTGACGATCGATATGAATAGTGCGGCGGGCACGAACGGTGCGGGCGGCGTCGAGGTCACGCCGCTCATTGAGCTGCGCGACGTGGTGTTCTCCTATGCGGGGCATACGGTAGTCGACGGCGTTTCGCTGCAGGTCGATCGTGGTGAACTCGTTGCCCTGCTCGGTCCCAACGGCTGCGGCAAGACAACGATTATGCGCCTTATTAACGGCCTTGAACTCGCGGACGCAGGGGTATACCTGTTTGACGGACATGCAATCGATGCGGCGTTTCTAAAGGATTCCGCTGTCGCTCAGCGTTTTCATCAGCGCGTTGGCTTTGTGTTCCAGAATGCCGACGCGCAGCTCTTTTGCGCCACGGTGGGCGAGGAGGTCGCTTTTGGTCCCGCGCAGATGGGGCTGCCGACGGGCGAGCTCGAGCGCCGCGTCCGCGATGCCATGGGGCTGTTCCAGGTTGCCGACCTTGCCGACGCCTCTCCCTATCAGCTCTCGGGTGGGCAAAAGAAGCGCGTTGCGCTGGCTGCGGTGGTGTCGATGAACCCGGATATCTTGGTTCTCGACGAGCCTACCAATGGGCTCGACGAGGATTCATGCGACATTGTGGTCAACTTCTTGCTGGCCTACGTCGCGGCGGGTAAGACGGTCTTGATGAGCACACATCACCAAGATTTGGTGCGCCGCCTGGGGGCCCGTGCAATCTATATCGATCGATATCACCATGTGGTCGAGGCGCCTTCGCCGTCGTATGGAACCGAAAGCGGTGCTACGGACTAGTTGCTGCGTAGAGCGTGCGTAGCCGCCCGCGCGGCTTTGCCGTGATGGTATAGTTATCCAGGTTTTTATGGGGGTGGCTATGCCAAGCTGGAACATTCATATCGCTCAGACGGAGCGTTTGCTGGAGCGCACCGGTGCGCTTGCCAAGAGCGTGCGCGACCGCAATGCCTTTTTGTTTGGCTGCGTGGTTCCGGATATCTTCGTGGGCTATATGGTCCCTGGCATCGCCGATCCCATCCCGTACCGCATTACGCACTTTGCCAAGCCTGAGCCCATCCCTAAGCCTCGTGAGCATGAGTTCTGGGATACCTATGTGGCACCGTTGCTTAAAAGTTCGCCCACCGGTGCGCCGGCCGCGGCGACCTCGATTATCGAGGAACGCGAGCGGCTGAACCGCGTGCACTATCCCCAGCGCTACAAGGATGCCGAGCCGGTTGCCGGTCCCGGCACCTGTGAGTTCTCGCTTGCGTCCGAAGATGTGGCGCAGTCGCTGCTCGATTTAACACTGGGCGTCTGGTCGCATCTGGTGGCCGACACGGTTTGGAATACGCGTGTGAATCAGTACCTGGAGGCGCATGGCGGCAAGCCGTGTGAGGAGTTCCGCATTAAAAAGCAAGGCGACTTTGACTGGTTTGGCAAGACGCTGGGCATTGTTTCCATCCCGCGTGCGACCGATCGCCTGTATACCGCTGCGACGCGTTTTGGGCAGTATCCCATCCATAAGGAGTATGTGCTCAAGACCATCGGTGTCATGCACGAGATCGTGCGCGAAAACCCCGGCGAGCCCGATCATCCGCCGTATCGCCTGCTAACCGAGAAGTTCTTCGACGCAACGTTTACCGAGGTCATCGAGCTGACCGAGGCGGGATTTGCGGCTCGCGTTGCTGCTTCTGACGTTCCCGCAGTCCCTCTGATCGCTAGCTGCTAGCCGGCCGGCTTGACGGCGAACAGCTCATCCCAATCGACCAATAGCTCCCGTCGAAGGGTTTCTGCGGCGGTGCGTTCCTGATCGGTCTTTGGGATGTAGGGGAGCCCCGCCTTTTTATGGATGAGCTCGGCGATGTTGTTAAAGCTCTTCGTGTCTTTGATTTGCTCATAGGTTATCTGGATAACGTCATAGCCCATGCTTGTGAGGGCGGTGGTGCGCTCGGCATCAGAGAGACTTGCGGCTTCGCCACCGTGGGCGGAACGGCCTTGGCATTCCAAGATGACGCCCATGCTGTTGGTGGCACTTTCGATGAGGATATCGGCGTAGCAGCAGGTTTTGTCATACAGTGAGCGCGCGGCGTCGCTGAGTGGGATGCGCACGTTGTTTGCGATGTTGATGCCCATGCCGCCCTCGTTGCGGGGGAGCGAGACAAGCATGGAAGTCTGTACTTCGAAGGGCGAGGCGGTCTGCCCCGTCATGTGCTCGGCCGCCCAGCGCAGTTGTTTAACGCCGCGCAGGCCTGCGGCCTGCTTGGTGAACGCGGCGATATCCGCTGCGGAAAGAAGCGGCGTGCGATTCCACAAGTTGGTGCCATTGCCTTTGGTGTCGACAACACGCTCCCAGCCACAGTTGGGTGGAATGAGCTTAAGCGAAATGGCTTCATCGAGTTGTTGTTGCGTTCGCTCGCAGGGCTTAAACACTGCAAAGGAGCCGCACATCTCGTAGCAAGCCATGAGTAACTGGTTGCGTGAGACCTGCGTAGCAAGGTTGAGCAGCGTAAACTCGGGCGACGTGACATCAAATCCATGCTCAGTCTGCCTAAACGACCCAGGAGGCGGCTCTTGGGTTAGCAGACGGCTATGAAATAGCTTTCCGTTCGCGCGCTGTTTTCTTTCGCCCACGAATCTCCAAACTGGTGTGCCGAGCAAGTCTTTAAATACTGGTTGTTTTGAGTAATGCACCAAGCGATGGTCATGGTCGGGCGGCAGGATTGCCGGATAGAGTCCTAGTATCTGGGGCGGGATGCGATAGTACTGAAAAGCTGTGGGTCCGCAAGCGAGAAATGACATGGCAATCCGATCGTTCGAGCGTTGTTTGGGCTAGAAAGGCTATCGGTTTCGGAAGTGCGGGGAAAAAGACAAACAGGCAAAGCACAAGCGGTATTTGAGCCAACTTTATCAGGGGTTTTGTTGAAATAAAAGGGCTTGTGCTCGGAGGTAAGCAATTTTTCCCCGCACTTCCGAAAACGCGGTCGATCTGACTCTTGCTAAAACGATTTAGCAGCGTCGGTTAAGGTGTGGGTTTGCTACCGGGCGAACACTTTTAGCGCTTGGGGCTTTATTTTTTGGGCCTCGGAGGGCGGATTTCGCGCTTTTGGTAAAGAAATGGGTGCGTGTCATGCCGTGCGGTAGGCATCGGCGCACAGAAAAAGGGCCCGGAAGGCTTTGCCTTCCGGGCCCTTTGCAATGCAAGTGTGCTTGCAAGTGCGATTTAGCGCACCTGAGCGACGTAAGCGACGTTGGTCGAGGAGACCTTGTCCTCGAGCTGGACGCTCATGCGGGGATCGCCGGCGGTAGCGACGGTCAAATCGCCAGTCTTGACGTAGCCGAGCTCCTTAGCGGTCTCGATCGCCTTGACGATCGTGCCGTTGACGGTGCCCTGGGTAATCTCGGCCTGGTGCGGGATAACGCCCCAGTACATGATCATCTGCTGGACGGCCCACTCGTGGCGGGAGAACGCGCAGATCGGCATGTTGGGACGGAAGTGCGAGATCAGGCGAGCGGTACGACCGGTGGTCGTCGGCACGGTGATGCACTTGGCGCCAACGGTGGTGGCCATGTTCACGGCGGACATACCCACAACGTTGTTGACGACGCGGGTGCCGTGAGCGTCAGCCGGAACCTCGAGCGGAGCGTGAGCCGGGAGGTACTTCTCGGTCTCGAGAGCAATGCTGGCCTGCATCTTGACGGCCTCGACCGGGTACTTGCCGGCAGCGGACTCGCCGGACAGCATGACGGCGTCGGTGCCGTCGTAAATGGCGTTAGCAACGTCGGCAACCTCGGCGCGCGTCGGGCGCGGGTTCTGCTGCATGGAGTCGAGCATCTGCGTAGCGGTGATAACGGGCTTGTAGGCCGCGTTGCACTTAGCGATGATCTCCTTCTGGATGTGCGGCACCTTATAAGCCGGGACCTCCACGCCCAGATCGCCGCGGGCGATCATGATGCCGTCGGACGCCTCTATGATCTCGTTGATGTTCTCGACGGCCTCGTGGCATTCGATTTTCGAGAGGAACATGATGTCGCCGCCGCCATGCTCGTTCAAAAACGCTCGCATCTCGCGCACGCCCGCGGCATCGCGAATGAAGGACGCAGCGATGAAGTCGACGCCTTGCTCGATGCCGAACAGCAGGTCGGCGCGATCTTGGTCGGTCATGACCGGCAGGGGCAGCGACGTGCCGGGAAGGTTCATGGATTTGCGCTCGCCGAGCAAGCCGGAATTTTGCACGGTGCAATGGATATCGCCGCCCTCGACGCTATCGACGGCAAGCTCGATAAGCCCGTCGTCGACCAGGATGACCGTACCGGGCGAAACGACATCGGCCAGACCCTTGCAGGTTTGGCCGACCACGCGATCGCCGCCTTCGACATCCGCCTCGGTGAACGTGAACGAGTTGCCCGCCATAAGCTGCACCGGCTTATGACCCGCCAGCTCACCTGTGCGGATCTCGGGGCCTTTGGTATCGAGCAAGATGGCGCAGGGGCTGTCCATTTCCCGGCGAACCTTGCGCAAACGATCCATGCGCGCACGCTGCTCTTCATGCGAACCGTGCGAGAAATTGAATCGGGCGATATCCATACCCGCGTTGATCAGGCCTTTGAGCGTCGACTCGCTGTCGACGGACGGGCCAAGGGTGCATACGATCTTCGTTCGCTTTGCCATGCAGCCACCTTACCGTTGCGGTTTTCGTCTCACATAATGAAAAACTATACCGCTAAACGGCTGCGATTCATCGGCAATCGGAAAACCCCACTTTTGCGCTAGACTCATCGCAAAAATCTCCGCGAAAAAACAGCGGGCACCATGCGGAAATGCGCGCCGAGACGAAAACGGACCCGCAGCATACCCGCTGCGGGTCCGTCCTTTTCGCGCGCGTTGCCCGGGTGCTAGAGCTCCTTGACCCACAGGCCGTGGAGGTTGCAGTATTCGTACGCCTTCACCGGCGCATCGCCGGCGGCCAGAGCGAAGGTTGCCTCAGGGGCGTCCTGCGCGGTGAGCGGGGCGATCTGGTAGCCCTTCTCGGTGACGAGCACGATGAACGCGACCAGATGCTCAGGCGTCATGGGATGGGCGACCTCGCCCACCTTCACGTGAACCGTGGAGCCGTCGACGACGACC
>UQLI01000006.1 GCA_900541715.1 uncultured Collinsella sp. | reverse complement strand
AGAGGACGGCATGACCAGAAGGTCTATGCCGTCCTCTTTTCATGCCAATTTGTTCACTCTGGTGGGCGCTCGCTGTCGGTACCAAAACATCGGCATCCCCAAGGGATCATTTGTACCAAAAAACGAGAGTGGATAATCTCCCGGTTTGAGCCCATATTCATGCTCAAGGTGGGAGATTATCCACTCTCGTTTCGTTTGTTGATTTCGACGCCTACATTTGTAGGAACAGTTCGTGGAGACGGGTGTCTTCATCGAGCTCGGGGTGGAAGGTGACGCCGAGCTGGTTGCCCTGGCGGGCGGCGACGATGCGCCCGTCGACTTTCGCTAAGGCCTTGGCGTCGCCGTGGACCTCGACGATGCGGGGCGCGCGGATAAACGTTAGCGGTACTTCACCGTCGATGCCGGCTACCTGTCCCTTGGTTCGAAAGCTGCCGATCTGTCTGCCGTAGGCATTGCGCTCGACAAGTACATCCATGGTTGCCAAACGCGGCGTGCCCTTATCGTCATGGGCGGCAAGGTCGTGAGCCAGCAGAATCAGGCCGGCGCAGGTGCCCAGGACGGGCATGCCATCAGAGATGCGGGCACGAAGCTCCTCGAGCATGCCCAACTCATCAAGCAGCTTCCCTTGAACGGTAGACTCGCCGCCGGGAAGTACCAGACGGTCAAAGTCCTGCTTCAAATCAGCCGCCTGCCTCAGCTCAATACAACGTGCGCCCAGCTCGGACAGCCTCGCCTCGTGCTCGGCAAAAGCACCTTGGACCGCCAGCACGGCGACCGTCTGGTCTGCGTAATCGCTCATGTGCGATCCTTTCTGCTGGACTAGCGCCCGCGCTCCTCCATGATGATCTCAATTTCGTCGGCGTTGATGCCCACCATGGCCTCGCCCAGGTCCTCCGAAAGCTCAGCGATGAGCTTGGCGTCGGTGAAGTTGGCCACGGCCTTAACGATGGCAGCGGCGCGCTTGGCGGGATCGCCGCTCTTAAAGATGCCCGAGCCGACAAAGACGCCCTCGGCGCCCAGCTGCATCATCAGCGCGGCATCGGCGGGGGTTGCTACGCCGCCGGCGGCAAAGTTCACGACGGGGAGCTTGCCCGTGGCGTGGACCTCGCGTACCAGCTCGACCGGAACCTGCAGCTGTTTGGCTGCCTCAAAGAGCTCGTCGTCACGCAGGGCAACAACGTCGCGGATCTGCTTTTGGATCTTGCGCATGTGACGCACAGCCTGAACGACGTCGCCCGTGCCCGGCTCGCCCTTGGTGCGGATCATCGTGGCGCCCTCGGCAACACGGCGCAGCGCCTCGCCCAGGTCACGGGCACCGCAGACAAACGGGACGTCAAACTGGGTCTTGTCGATGTGGTAGACATCGTCGGCGGGGGAGAGAACCTCGGATTCATCGATGTAGTCGATCTCGATGGCTTGAAGGACCTGCGCCTCGACGATGTGACCGATGCGGCACTTGGCCATGACAGGGATGGAGACGGCCTCTTGGATGCCCTTGATCATCTTGGGGTCGCTCATGCGCGAGACGCCGCCTGCGGCACGGATGTCGGCCGGGATGCGCTCGAGTGCCATGACGGCGCAGGCGCCTGCCTCCTCGGCGATGCGCGCCTGCTCGGGCGTGGTGACGTCCATGATGACGCCGCCCTTGAGCATCTGCGCGAGTTCGCGGTTGAGTTTGACGCGATCGGCCTTGCTGGTCTGTTCTGCCATGGTTGCCCCCTTGGTTGGCATGTGCATTGCTTGACGGAACATCCTATCGGGGAGCTGGGTATGGCGAAATACTCAGTTTTCGAGATAATAACAAGGTCAGACTAATACCAGATTGAATGACTTAATAAGGTCAGGTGACAAATTCATGCTTGACTACAATTTGGAAAAACGCGGCGAGGCATCGCTCTACGAGTATGTTTACCAGCAAATTCGAGATGATATCGTAGCTGGACGCATTGCGGCGGGGGAGCATTTGCCGTCTAAGCGCGCCTTTGCCAGTCATCTGGGAATCAGTGTCATTACCATCGAAAATGCATATAGCCAGTTACTTGCCGAGGGCTATATTTGCTCAAAGCCGCGGCGTGGCTACTACGCTTGCGAGCTTTCGGATGCACCGGTTTTGCCTTTGGCTGCGGGGGGCATCGACCGAGATACCGTCTCTGTGGGCCCCAGCGCGCATGATGTCAACGGACGGACCGAGCAATTCGCCCCGCTCTCTCCTTCCGCTTTGGAGGCGGCGCGGCTTTGGCAAAGCGCACTGCGGGCGACGTTGACATCCGAAGACGAGCGCGAGATCTTTTCGCCCGCACCGGCACAGGGCACCGCTCGGCTACGACGCGCTATCGCTCACCATCTGCGTGGGACGAGGGGCATGAATATCGATCCCGACAACATCGTTATCGGTGCGGGCGCCCAGCTGCTCGATACCATGTTGGTTCAGTTACTTGGAGCCGACAAGGTGTATGCCGTTGAGGATCCGGGATATTTGCGCCTGACGCGCATCTATCAGGCTATGGGTTGCAACGTTCGGCATATCCCGTTGGATGATGGCGGCGTGGACTTGAGTACTCTGCAGAAAAGTGGGACCGATGTCCTTCACCTGATGCCGTCCCATCAGTATCCGACCGGCCTGGTGACGAGCATTGCGCGTCGCTATGCGCTGCTGAGCTGGGCCGCAGAGCGACCAGGTCGGTATCTCATCGAAGATGACTTTGATTGTGAGTTTCGCCTTGCCGGCAAGCCGATTCCCGCGCTCACGTCGATCGATGCCGCCCAGTCGGTTATCTACACCAACACGTTTTCGAAGAGCCTGTCATCTGCGTTGCGTCTAGCGTACATGGTGCTGCCCGATGAGCTAATGGAGCGGTTTAGGCGCAACCTTGGTTTTTACGCTTCGTCGGTGAGCTCTGTTGACCAGGTCGCTTTGGCGCGTTTGCTGGAATCGGGTGATTACGAGCGACATGTGAATCGCGTGCGCGTTCGTGCTCGCGAGGCGCGTGATGGCCTGGCGGCGCTTGTACGGAAGGCATTTCCGGCAGGGGAAGTCTCGATCGAACACGCAGACGCGGGCCTTTACTGCACCGTGGTTGCGGAGCGTGGAACGGGCGGAAGCACTTTTGCACGGGCCCTCACGCGCTCGAGCATCCCTTTTATCGATATCGGTGACTGTTTTTGGTGTGCCGATGGCGCATCTGCCCCTGAAAACTCAACTCATATTCTTGTCCAGTATGACGACCTGAGTCCAAAAGTACTAACTACCTTGGAATTGCAGCTAATGGGGGGCACTCTGCAATCTAAGTGAGTAGACTTTTAGCACTTTGGCGACCAGGCAGTTTTGTAACAAGCTATCTACCTGCGGTTTTGAAAAGCAGGAAGACCGGCCTGCTCGGAATGTTCAAAAAAGTCTACTCACTTGCCGCGTAAAGCTTCTGCATGAGAAAAAAATGGGGTTTTCAACAGGGCTTCGTCCAGCTCTCGACAAGCTTTTGGCCAGTTGGGGAGGGCTGTTGAAAACTTGGCAGTCCGTTCGGCGCCATTTTTGGTGCGTTCGCGCCAATGCGTGACTGACTGGGTTGAAATTCGTGTTCTCCTGTGCCTATGAAGGATCTACTTTGTGACATATCGGCTTTTAGGTACTGGCGTTTGCCTCCTCAAGTCCGCGCTTTGTGTCCGCCGCTTCCACGACCGGAAGAAGACCGGCAGCGATATGATCTCGCCCGCAACCCGACGGCTGCGGTCGCGCTCGGTTTTCCGTTGCATACATTGGTTCGGACGAGAAACAAACGGACTTGTCCTGCCAGCATTAGGCAGCGGCTGTTTCTTGGTGAGCTCCCCAGGGAATCCGTGCTGGAAACGGAGCATGGATTTTTGATTACGTCTCCTCTACTGACGGCATTCATCATGTCACGGCATCTGACGGATCTTCAGCTTCTTTTTGTGTTGGCGGAGATGTGTGGCTTGTTTGCGGTGTGTGCCCTGCCGGCGTTACTTGAGACGGAGCTTTCGCGTGCAATTGATTCGGGTGCGATTTCGACAACGTTCGGTTGGGCGCGCTGCCCGTCCGAGGACGGCACCGCCTCAAATTTATGGCGTCGAGACGCTTTGGTTTTGGGCGGAGACCTTGACCGTTTTTGTTCAGATGTTTGTGGGATGCGTTACGGCAATAGATTTATGGCGGTATCGCAACTCGTTCCATTGGGTGCCGCGTCGCCTTTTGAGGTCGAGGCGTATTTGCTACTTGCACTGCCCCGATCCCTGGGAGGCGAAGGTTTTTGCGGCATAGAGCTTAATGTTGAAGTGATGCTAAACACAAGTGCTCGAGCGATTGTGGGAAAGTCCCGTGTATATATCGACCTACTTCTTTCTTCACCGGACGGTAGGCGACAGGTGGCCATTGAATGTCAGGGAAAGGCCTCGCACGGACGCGCAGGGGATGGCTTGCGTGACGCTGACCGCATGACGGCCCTTCAGGCCATGGGCTACGATGTACTTCTCCTGACACACAGACAGATATCCGATGAGGGTAGATTCCGCGCGATCGTTAAGACCGTATGCAGGATGCTCGATGCTGAATATCGTGATAAAAGCTCAGATGAGCAAAGGGCTGAGGCATTACTCCGGTCTGAACTATTCGTTGACTGGACAAAATTGGGAGTAATCGACGGAAAGATGCCCGCTAGACACAAAATGGCTCGATCGTGGACGGCTGCGGTTCTAAGTGAGTAGGCTTTTAGCACTTTGGCGACCAGGCCGTTTTGAAACAAGTCATTTACCTGCGGCTTTATAAAGCAATATGGATGGCGTGCTCGGCAAGTTCCAAAAAGTCTACTCACTTAGTTTTTGACGAGAAGCCGATGCCGAAGGCGGTCCTATTTCAGGTAGTTAACAAGTTTGTGAGGCACGAAAAAGGCCCGAACCATGCGGTCCGGGCCTCATCGAGCTAGAGGTTATGTCTCAGGTTGCTGGCTTAGCCGAAGTAGCGCTTGAGCAGGCCGGCGAAAGCCTTGCCGTGGCGAGCCTCGTCGCGAGCCATCTCGTGCACGGTGTCGTGGATGGCATCGAGGCCAGCGGCCTTGGCGCGCTTAGCAAGATCGGTCTTGCCGGCGGTGGCGCCGTTCTCGGCCTCAACGCGCATCTCGAGGTTCTTCTTGGTGGAGTCGGTTACGACCTCGCCCAGGAGCTCAGCGAACTTGGCAGCGTGCTCGGCCTCCTCGTGGGCAGCCTTCTCCCAGTACAGGCCGATCTCGGGATAGCCCTCGCGATGAGCGACGCGCGCCATGGCCAGGTACATACCGACCTCGGAGCACTCGCCCTCAAAGTTGGCGCGCAGGTCGGCAACGATGTCCTCGGAGACGCCCTCCATCTTGGCGACGCCCACGACGTGCTCGGCAGCCCACTCGAGCTGACCCTCCTCCTGCTTCAGGAAGCGAGAACCGGGAACGCCGCACTGGGGGCACTTGAAGTCCTCGGGCAGCTGGTCGCCGTCGAACTCTTCCACATAACCGCAAACGGGGCAAACAAACTTCATGATTCGATCCTTTCGATCGATGGCGATTGTGCGCTCGTCCGGTCCCGTAAGGGCCCTCTCCGGACGTGCGTCTTGACGAGTTCTATTATCCATAAATGCAACCAAATGTGAAGCCTATTAGGAATGATTTTTAATAAAACAATTTTGAGATATGAAGATGTTGATTGATTAACGATTGGCAGGCCGTCTTTGACCGCCGCTGAGTACAATCGGGCGAGCAAATGTTGACCTATCAACAAATGAAGGAGTTTCCTTTATGCATCTAGCCCGTCGTGCCTGGTGCCGAACATATCAGACGGTTTTTCGCATTGCATTGCCGATCCTGCCCTATACCGAGCCGCGCATTTTAGAGCATGCCGAGGATGTGCCCGCGGTGCTTCAAAAGCGCTCGATCCAGAAGGTCCTTATCGTGACGGATCCCGGCATTGCCCGTCTGGGGCTCACGGCACCGCTCGAGACGGCGCTCGCATGCAGGGGGATTGGCGTTACGGTCTATGCCGAAACGCGTGCAAACCCCACGGTTTCAAACGTGGAAGAAGCGGCGTCCCTGTATCGAGAGAGCGCCTGCCAGGCCATTATCGGTTTTGGCGGAGGATCGGCCATGGACTGCGCCAAGGGCGTGGGTGCACGCATCACGCAGCCAAGCAAGCCCATCAACAAGATGCGCGGCCTGCTGCGGATTCATCGTCGCCTGCCGCTGCTTATCGCCGTTCCCACTACGGCAGGCACGGGAAGCGAGGTCACGCTCGCGGCGGTTATCACCGATGACGAGACGCACTACAAGTACCCCATTAACGACTTTGTGCTTATCCCGCGCTTTGCGGTGCACGACCCCGAGTTTACGCGCGGTCTGCCCGCCTCCATTACGGGGCAGACGGGTATGGACGCCCTGACGCATGCCGTCGAGGCCTTTATCGGGCGAAGCACCACGCCCTATACGCGTAAGATGGCGCGACAGGCGGTGCAGCTCATCCACGACAATTTGCTCGAGGCCTATGAGCATGGCGACGACATGCGTGCGCGTCGCAATATGCTTTCGGCGGCGTATAAGGCGGGCGTTGCGTTTACCCGCTCCTATGTTGGATACGTTCACGCCATCGCACACAGCTTGGGTGGGCGTTACGGGATTCCGCACGGCTTGGCCAACGCTATCATCCTGCCGCACGTGCTTCGCGCTTATGGTGACGCCGCCGCCCCCAAGCTTGCCGATCTTGCTCGCATGGCGGGCATTGCGCCGGCTACCGCGCAGGACAGTCTTGCGGCCGAGGCCTTTATCGATTGGGTCGACCGCATGAACGAGGCCCTGGGAATCCCCAAATATGTCTTGGGCATTCGCCGCTCTGACATTCCCGAGATGGCGGTGCATGCCGATGCCGAGGCCAATCCGCTATACCCCGTTCCGCTTCTAATGGACCGCTTGGAGCTCGAGCATATGTACGAGGTCGTTGCAGGTGGTATGTTTGAGGACGAGAATTAGGAGGGTCCATGAACACCGAGGAAATTGCGCGCATCGTCGGCGATCAGCGCGCCTACTTTAAGACGCACGCCACGTTTGATGTCGATGCTCGACGTCGCGCGCTCGTGAGTTTACGCGATGCGGTGCGGGCCCACGAGGCCGATATCGCTCATGCGCTCAAGACCGATTTGGGAAAGTCGCATGACGAGGCCTATATGTGCGAGATTGGCACATCGCTTTCCGAGATTCGACATCAGATCGCTCACGTGGTTCGATGGAGTCGTCCGCGCCTGCGTCCGTGCGACCTCGCTAACGCCGTGAGCGTGTGCAAAACGCAAACCGTGCCCTATGGCGTCACGCTCATCATGGCTCCGTGGAACTATCCGTTTTTGCTGACGCTCGAGCCGCTCGCTGGCGCCCTTGCCGCGGGCAATACCGTGGTCATCAAGCCGAGCGCCTATGCTCCGGCATCGAGCGCGGTGCTCAGGCAAATCTGTGAAGAGGCATTTGATCCGCGCCTGGTGACGGTTGTCGAGGGCGGGCGCGCCGAGAACGAAGCGCTGCTCGATGAGCACTGGGACAAGATCTTCTTTACCGGTAGCGTTCCGGTCGGCAAACTCGTTATGGAGCGCGCAAGTAAAAACCTTACGCCTGTGACGCTTGAGCTGGGCGGAAAGAGTCCCTGCATCGTGGATGCGACGGCAAACTTGAAGGTTGCGGCACGGCGTATCGCCTTTGGTAAATGGCTCAACGTGGGGCAGACCTGCGTGGCGCCCGACTACCTGCTGGTCGATACGCGCGTGCACGACGAGCTGCTGGGCCTCATCAAGGAGGAGGTCCGCCGTATGTTTGGCGAGTATCCGCTCGATAACGAGGGCTACGGTCATATTGTCAACGCCAAGCATTTTGCGCGCGTGCGCGGGCTGATCGATCCCGATAAGGTCGTGCTTGGAGGTACCGCGCGCGAGGCCTCGCTCAAGATCGAGCCGACGATTTTGGACGGCGTGTCCCCCGATGACGCCGTGATGCAGGAGGAGATCTTCGGCCCCATTTTGCCAGTGCTGACGTTTGAGAGCCTTGACGAGGCCGAAGCGTTTATTACGGATCGTCCGACGCCGCTGGCCCTGTATATCTTTAGCCAGGACCGTTCGGTTCAGCAACGCTTTGTGCGCTACGTGCCCTTTGGCGGCGGCTGCGTCAACGACACCATCATGCACTTGGCTACGAGCCATATGGGCTTTGGCGGCATGGGAGCGAGCGGTATGGGGCAGTACCATGGACGCGAGAGCTTCGATACGTTTAGCCACAAGAAGAGCATCGTGAATAAGGCAACGTGGCTGGACGTGCCATTCCGCTACGCTCCTTACGCAAGCTGGAAGCACAAGTTCGTGCGCATGTTTGTGCATTAGAATCAGATGGCGTAGCGACAAACGGTCGAAAAGGCGCGGGTGGGGCGAATTTGTGTCCGCACGGACCCGTAGACTTCTCAATAAGGTTAAACACCGGTTTATCCGGCCGTTAGGGGAGCTGCTATGTACGAGCCTTCACGTGTTCTTCTGTCATTTCACATTGCAGGATTTCAGTATGCCGATGGCGCCTTGGTCCTGGGCGATCTTAAAGCGGGCGATAAGCTGACGCTGTGTGCCGAGCGCGATAATCCCCATGACCCCGAGGCAGTTGCGATCTACTATGGCAAGACCAAACTTGGCTACGTTCCGGGAAACGAGGTCGGCCCGCTGTCCTTGATGATGTATTACGGCCACGAGGACGTATTTGAGGCCCGCGTGCAACAGGTTGCCCCCGAGCGCAGCCCGTGGCACCAGGTGCGCGTTGGCCTCTATGTGGTGGATGCCCGCTAGTCGGCAATGGAGGCGGCCATGTTTGATGACGACGACCAGTTCGATCTGACAGACGATCCGTTTGAGTGGGATCTGCTACTCGACGACGATGAGTTGGAGCAGGATCGTAAGAAACGGCAGGACAAGAAAACTCAGAGTGACGCTTCGAAAAAGCAAGACAAACGCCGCCGCGGACTGTTCGGCGGGCTCTTTGGATAACCGCCGCATCGCTGCGTCTGTATACTTAGCACGAGTTGAACACGTTGCGAAATGAGGACACAGACGATGATGTGGTTTACCGCCGACTTGCACCTGGGCGATACGAATATCTTGCACGACATGGACCGGCCGTTTGGCTCGGTCGAGGAGATGAACCGCAAGGTCATCGATGCCATCAATGAGTGCGTGGCTGCGGACGACCGCCTCTATATTCTGGGTGACTTTACCTATCGTTTGCCCCTGGCGGAGGCGGTGCGCCTGCGCGAGCGTATCGAATGCCAGAACGTGACGCTCATCCGCGGTAACCATGACGGCGACTGGGAAGATTCCGACGTACCGCAGATTTGGGAAGACGTGCGCGATTACCTGGAGATTGCTCCCGGCTATGCCAAGGGCCATCGTCTGGTTATGAGCCACTACCCCATGCTCAGCTGGAACGGCAAGGCACGTGGCGCCATTATGCTGCATGGGCATATCCACAGCAGGGGTGACCGCGCCAACGCACGCAACCGCGATCGCGAGCGCCCTATCTTTCGCTACGATGTCGGTCTCGATGCCAACGAGTACAAGCCCGTAAGCCGCGATCAGATTCTTAGCTTCTTTGGGTTATAGGGCGCCAGAGCCACCACAAAGGGGACAGGCACCTTTGTGGTGGTTCTGGCGCCGTTGCCATTATGGCGGCGGCGCCTTTTTTGTCCGCGCGGCGCGGTAGAGTGTAGCCGGTTGATATTTGCGTCCATCGAGGAGCTGCTATGAACGAGATCAAGTGCCCGCATTGCGGCGAAGTTTTTAAGGTCGATGCATCCGGCTATGCGGATATCGTCAAGCAGGTGCGCGATGCCGAGTTCTCGCGCGACCTGGATGAGCGTGTGAAGGCAGTCCAGCGTGAGGGTGAGCAGGCGCTGGAGCTTGAGCGCTCGCGTTCGACGGCTGCCTTGCAACAGGCAGAGTCTCAGCGCAATGCCCAGCTTGTCGAGCAGAAGAACACTGCGGATCAGAAACTGGCGCAAGAGGTTGCCAAGCGCGATGCTGAGCTTGCCGAGCTGCGCGCTAAGCTCGAGGGCGCTGCCGCAGAGCGCGAGAGTGCAAGCCAGCGCGCGGCGGTTGAGGCACGAGCCAATGCTCAAAAAGAGAATGCTGAGCTTCAGCGCGAGATCGATGCTCTGAAGGCGGAGCTCAATCACAAGGCCGACGAAGCTAAAATCGCCGAGGCGGCGGTTCGCAATGCAACTCAACATGATCTCGCCGCGCGCGATGCTCAGATTGCAGAATTGCAGGCCAAGCTTGCTGCAGCAGATAGGGCTCAAGAAATGGCACTCGCAACTGCTGCGGCCGAGGCGCAGCGTAAGCTTGATGCTGCTCACAATGAAGCGGATCGCAGGCTTTCCGATTACCAGACAGAAGTGCGCGAGAAGTTCTCGAACGCTAAGGTACAGTCCGAGCGCGAGGCCGAGGGCCTGCGCGCCCGGTTGCGCGAGCAAGAACTGGCTGCCAAAATGGAGCTCTCGGAAGCAGTTGCCGCGGCGGAGCGAGAGCGCGACGAGGCGCGTGCGAAACTGACGAGTGAGTTGGCAGTGCGCGATTCGCGCGAGGAGCAGGCCAAGGCGGCGCATGAGCTCGAGCTTGCTCAAGCCAAGCGCGCGAGCGATGAACTGATCCGCTACAAGGATGAAGAGATTGAGCGCCTGAAGGACATGAAGGTCCGCCTGTCCACCAAGATGGTGGGCGAGTCGCTCGAGCAGCACTGCGAGACCGAGTTTAACCGTCTGCGCATGACGGCGTTTCCTAACGCGTACTTCGAGAAAGATAACGATGCGTCCGAGGGTACCAAGGGCGACTTTATCTTCCGCGAGTGCGACGCGAGCGGCAACGAGGTCATTTCGATTATGTTCGAGATGAAAAACGAGAACGACGAGACTGCGACCAAGCACAAAAACGAGGACTTCTTTAAGAAACTCGATCACGATCGTCGCCAGAAAGGCTGTGAGTACGCGGTGCTCTGCACCCTGCTGGAGCCCGAGAGCGAGCTCTATAACGCAGGGATAGTCGACGTGAGCTATCGCTACGAGAAGATGTACGTGATCCGTCCGCAGTTTTTCATTCCCATGATTACGCTGCTGCGCAACGCCGCCATGGGTTCGCTGCGCTATAAGCAGGAGCTAGCGGAGTACAAGCAGCAGAATATCGACGTCACGAACTTCGAAGCCAAGATGGAGAAGTTCAAGGACGGCTTCTCGCGCAACTACAACTTGGCGAGCAAGCAGTTCGAGTCGGCGATCAAGGAGATTGATGCTGCCATTAAGCAGCTCGAGAAGACCAAGGATGATCTGCGTCGCAGTACCGAGAATCTGCGTCTGGCCCACAACAAGGCCGATGAGCTTACCATTCGCAAGCTCACGTGGGGCAACAAGACCATGAAGGCCGCGTTTGACGAGGCGCACGGGGCTGCGACAGAGACAAACGATGAGCCAGCCGAGGCGGATTCGTATGAGGTCGAGGGTGCCGAGTAAGGCATAGCGTATAGCGCAAAAGCGGGGCCGCTGGCTATATTGCCAGCGGCCCCGCTTCGTTTCGTTCCAGTATGTTCGGCTGGTCCTCGAGCAGGTCCTCGATAAAGCCGACGCGGTAGTTTTTGAAGATGACCTCGCCGCCGTCTTGCGTGGCGTCCAGATCGACATCGCCCATGATGCCAAAATCGTGGTCGCCATCCTCGTCGGCAAAGATCTGGTGCACGTGCCATACGTGCGCGGTCTTCTCGTCGGACTCGTCAATGGAAAACATCGCGGCGCTGTGGGCATCTCCGTCGGTGAGGATTTCCTCGTGCTGCTCGTGGTAAGCGTCGAGTGCTTTTTGCCAGCGGATCTCGCTCATGCCCCAGTCGTCGTCGAGCTCGCCCAGGTCGCGAACGTGCTCGCGGGCGGCAAGGGTCACGCGGCGGAAGAGCGCGTTGCGCACCAATAGCGTGCAGCCGCGACGGTCCGCCACGACCTCGTCGATGCCCTGCGGCGGCGCAGCATCGAGGGCTGCCGGGTTGCCGGCGTTCTCCCACTCATCCACCAGGCTCGAGTCCACCGAGCGCACCACAAAGCCCAGCCACGAGATAATGTCGCGCAGGCGCTCGTCGCGCTTCTCGATGGGCACGGTGCGGTCGAGTGAACGGTAGGCCTCTGCCAGGTAACGCAGCAAAATGCCCTCGGAGCGGGCGATGCCGAGCTTTTGGATATAGCCCTTAAAGTCGCTCGCGCTCTCCAGCATGTCGCGCAGGACGCTCTTGGGCGAGAGCTGGTAGTCGTTGGCCCAAGGTACTTCTTGGCAGTACTTGTCGAAGGCGGCATCGAGCAAGTCCTCGAGCGGCTTTTCGTAGGTGACATCCTGGATGCGCTCCAGGCGTTCCTCATATTCGACGCCGTCAGCCTTCATTTCGGCCATCGCGCGGTCGCGCGCGGCGCGCTCCTGTGCGCGCAGCACCTGCTTGGGATCCTCGAGCGTTGCCTCGACCATCGAGATCAGATCCATGGTATAGGTCTCGCTCTCGGGGTCGAGCAGCTCCAACGCGGCAAGCAAGAACGGCGAGAGCGGCTGATCGAGTGCGAAGTCCTCGGGCAGATCGACCGTCAGCGCGTAGTCGATGTCCGGCGCGGCGTCAGCCGGAGCGTCGGGCGCGGGCGGCACCTCGGTGCGAACGACGACGCCGGAATCGATGAGTGTGGCGAAGATTTCGTCGGCGCGAACCTCGAGCTTGGCCTTTTCCTCGGGAGTCTGCAGGCTCGTTTCGATGAGGTCGTGTACGCGGGCTCGGGCATCGCCGCCCTGCTCGACCACGCTAATCACCATGGAGTGTGTGATGCGAAGGCGCGGCTTGAGCGTCTCGGGCTGCGTCTCGATCAGGCGCTCAAAGGTCTGCTTGTTCCAGGTGACAAAGCCCTCGGGGGCCTTTTTCTTTTTAATCTTGCGGAGCTTCTTGGGGTCGTCGCCCGCCTTGGCCATGAGCTTAGCGTTCTCGATCTCGTGCTCCGGGGCCTCGGCGATGACCATGCCCTCGGTATCGAAGCCCGAACGGCCGGCGCGACCAGCGATCTGATGGAACTCGCGGGCGCGCAGGCGACGCATCTTGTAGCCGTCGAACTTGGTGAGCGCGGTGAGTACCACGGTGTGGATGGGTACGTTGATGCCGACGCCGAGCGTATCGGTGCCGCAGATGACGGGCAGCAGGCCCTGCTGCGCCAGGCGCTCCACCAGCAGGCGATAGCGCGGCAACATGCCGGCATGGTGCACGCCGACGCCGCATCCAAGCAGGCGTTTGAGAATCTTACCAAAGGCCGTGGAGAAGCTCGTCCCCTTTGCCGCTTCTTTGATGGCCTCGCGCTGCTCCTTGCTGGCGATGCCAAAATTGGCGAGCGACTGTGCCGTTGCAAGGGCGGCATCCTGGCTAAAGTGCACGATATAGAGCGGGGCCTCGCCGCGGCGCATGGCGAGCTCGACCGTGCCCTCGAGGGAGGTCGTCACGTAGTCGTAGCTCAGCGGCACGGGGCGCGGGGCATCGACGACCAAGTCGCAGGTAGCACCGGTGTGTTCCTCGAGTGAGGCGGCGATGGCAGTGACATCGCCGAGCGTGGCGCTCATGAGCATGAATTGCGTGTGGGGCAGGGTGAGCAGCGGCACCTGCCAAGCCCAACCGCGGTCGGGGTCGGCAAAGTAGTGGAACTCGTCCATGGCCACGCAGCCCACGTCGGCATCTTCGCTCTCGCGCAGTGCGTCGTTGGCAAGGATCTCTGCCGTGCAGCAGATGACGGGTGCCTTGGTGTTGATATGCGTGTCGCCGGTAATCATGCCTACGTTATCGCGGCCGAGCACCTGCACAAGGTCGAAAAACTTCTCGCTGACCAGAGCCTTGATGGGAGCCGTGTAGTAGCAGCGCTTGCCCTGCGCCATGCCCATAAAGAGCATGCCCAGCGCGACGAGCGATTTACCCGATCCGGTCGGTGTGCCTAAAATGACGTGATCGCCGGCAGCCAGGTCCATGAGGGCCTCTTCTTGGTGATCCCACAGTTCAATGCCGCGATCGCTCGTCCATTCAAAGAAGCGTTCGAAGGCTTGATCGGGCGTGAGCCACGGTTCGGGCTCGCTGCCGTCCTCGGGCTCCCACCAGGTGGGGGAGAGCGCGCCGAGCGAGCCAAACTCGGCTTCGGTTCCCGTGCCGCCCGAGAATGAGCTGGCGGCGCCGGCGCCGGAGACGGTGCTGGCGGCGGTATCTGTCGTGGTCTGTGCCATGTGGTTGCTTTCTCTCGCGATTGTCCGCCAACTATTATGGCGTAGCGGCGCATCGATGCGTTTGCAGGCAAGAAAATGCAGGAAATGGGCGTTCTGCCCGGCCGTTTGGTGCAGTTGCCAGCTAAGTGAGTAGACTTTTTGCGATGTCGCGAGCACATGGATTTTGCACAAGGGTTCTATCTGCGGTTTTAGTTTTCGTTATGCGGGTTGTGCTTGGCTATTGCAAAAAAGTCTACTCACTTAGGTTTGAGGGTTGTTTGCTGGCGCCTATTCGCGCTTATTTGCTGACGCCGCGACCATCAGAAGCCCCTAGGACTCTTGCGGCAGGCGCTTCTTGCCCTTGCGGGCACGGTTTCTGAAGTTCTCGACGGCCTCTTCCATGCCGAGAGGCACGTAGGTGAGCTCATCGAGGTTTTCGGGCAGGTAGCAGGCAAGGCTTTGCTCCTGCGCGCGGCCCGCCGCGAGCTGCTCTTCGATGGGTTCCGCGCCGGGCGTAGCGCAAATGCCATAGACGGCGGCGCCCATCTCGCGCGTGCGGCATTCATATTCGGTCTCGGGATGCTCGGGATGGTCGCGGCGGACGTCGTCACTTACCCAAAGCGTATCGTAGCCGGCCGCGGCAAACTGTCCCAGGGCGTAATCGCGCAACGGCTTGCTATCGGTGCGCAGTGTGACGGTAGCGCCGGCTGAAAAGAGCGGGCGGTAGAGCATCAGATGGTCGACATGGACGAGTCGTTTTTTAGCGTACTTGGCCTTGGGCTGCGGCGTGGGAAAGTTAATGGTGATGGCATCGAGCTCGCCTGCGGCAAACAGCTGTGGCAGCGATGCGGCGCCTCGGGGCAGGACGAGTGCGTTGGATAGCCCCTGTTCGCAGATTTTCTGCGCGGCATAGGCGATGCAGATGGGCTCCTGGTCCATACCGACAAAGAGCGTGTTCGGCTCGCGGGTGGCGCGCTCTACCAGGTACGTTCCCTTGCCACAGCCAAGATCCAGGTGAAGGTGTTCGAAGGGCTTGCCGCCTGCGGGCGCACAGGCCTCGCGCCAATCTCCGGCATAGGCCTCGGGGTTCGTCTCAATCGCATCGGCGTAGCGCTCCAGGCGCTCCTCGAGCACAAAGTTCTTAGGCGTGCGAACGTGGACGGCTCCCATGAGGCTCCTTGGTCATAAGTATGGAACGCATAGCTGCGCGTTCCGTCAATGGGTTGAAAAAGGGTGGGCATAGTTTGCCCGAAAGATGCGGTGCGGCTCGGCGGCGAGTCGTCGGTGCCTACAGACGCTTGAGAATCACATAGCGGTTGAGCTCGCCGCTGCGACCGTCGGCATGGAAGCGCTCAAGCTCGCGCACGGGAACCTCGCCGCTCTTGTAGAACGTACGGACGCCGCGCACCAGGTCGGTGATCTGCTGATCGTCAAAGTGATGGCAATAGCGGTAGGCGTGGCGGTCGTTTTGCCAGCCAATGAGGTGGTCGCCGGCTTCAAACTGGGCGGAATCGTAACCCTCAAACGGCGGGGTGAGCTCGGCGCGGGCCTCGGCTCGAACGGCCTTGCGCGCCATGCGCTCGTCGTTCATAAACTCCCAAAAGCTGATGGCGATGATGCCGCCCGGGCGCGTCTGGCGCACCAGAGCGTCGAGCACGCGTACACGGTACTCGCACGACGGCACATGGTGCATAAAGCCAAAGCAGACCGAGATGTCGGCGAGCGGGGCGTCGAAAAGCACGTCGGGCGTCTCGGCGGGGTTGAGCTTCATAAGGGCGTCGAGCACGTCGAGTTCCTGGAAGTGCAGGTTGGGAATGCGCAGCGCGTGGCCATGTGCATCGATGGCCAGGTCTTGGCACGAGTCGACACCATAGAACTCAAACGGGCAGCTGGCATCTGCCGAGGGGTTTGCGCCATCGACGCCCTTGGCGGCAAGTGCGCCGCCGGCGGCAAAGTTCTCGAATCGCATATTGCCACAGGCAAGATCGAAGACGCGGACGGGATGCTCGATCGTGGCGACGTCGAGCTGTTCGAGCGCGATATCCATGGTACGTACCCAGCCGGGCCACGGGGCCTGGCGCGTATCGGAAAAGGAAGCGGAGTGCTCGCGATAGAACGTGTTGTTGAGCTGGATGAGCGATGAGGCGAAATCGCGGTTCACGGCGCGGAACTCCCTCCGTTAGCGGTGCGAAATAAACAGTACGACCATACTACCGTTAACGCCGCAACGGGGACAACCGAGCTGCGGCTCATTGCTTTGTTTGGACACATTTCCGCAGCTCATATGTGCCTGCAACCGCCAGTTGTCAAAAATCTCACTAGAATAGGTGGCATGCTTTTGGCGGTGGCGGATAGATTTTTAACTGTGCAAGGCGCCTTAAGAACAAAAACGGTCCGGCGGCACGGCTGGCATCACATAGGAGGAACCATGAATGTAGAAACTGCACAGCGGCTCGCCGACCTTCGTCGCAGCAAGGGTTTTAGCCAAGAAGGGCTGGCGCGAAAGCTGGGGCTGTCGCGCCAGGCGGTCAGCAAATGGGAGCGCGCGGAGAGCTCGCCCGATACCGAGAACCTGATCTCGCTCGCCAAGCTCTATGGCGTGAGCCTGGACGAGCTGCTCAATCCGAGCGACGAGATCGAGGACGATATCGAGTTTGAGAACGAGGACCGCGCCCGCCAGCGCGAGGCCGAGGCGGCAGAGCGCGCGCGTACCCATGAGGCGGCGGCGCGCGCTACCGAGGCGGCAACGCAGGCGAGTGATGCTGCGGCCAAGGCAGCGCAAGCGGCAAGCTGGAGTGCGCAGGCCGCCAATGCCGCTACGGCACAGGCGACGAGTGGCACCGCGGTAGGCTCGACTCCGGTGAAGGGCCCGTTCCAGTCGTTCCCGTATTGGGCTGTGTGCTGGCTACTGTTCTTTTTGCTGATGTTCCTGTTTGGCGCCGGCCCCTTTGCCGCACTGATCTTCTTTACGATTCCCATCTATCACTGGGTGGCGCGTGCGCTCGATGGTGATTGGGCACGCGGGGATATTCAGGTTGGTCCGGCACCGGTGGCGGTCAGGGCCCAGGGGAAGGATACTTCTGCGGAACCTGATGCTGACGTGGCTACCGCGACTACCGCTGAGCCGATTGCCAAAGAGAGTGATGAATGATGAAGCTTTCGCATGAATCCAAGGTACGCTTGGGCGTTGGCATCGGAGCGTTTGTGCTCATCATCGGGCTTGTCTTTGGCATTTCGCGGACTTTGATTCATTTTGATGGCCCGTGGGATCTCGACGATGTTGTATCCGGCTTCTCTGGTATGGACGATGCGGTTGACGAGGACGATCTTTTGGATGGCGGTAACTATTCCGCTCAGCTTCAGCAGCTTTCGAGCGAAACCTTTGATGCCGACGCGTTCACATCGCTTGACTTGGACGTGACGTCGGGCACGGTCGAGGTCAAACACGTCTCCAGCGGGCCAGTGCGCGTAATTGAAAGCGGTCGCGTGGCAACGGGGACCGTTGCCTTCGATGCGGCAACCCAGAACCTGGCCGAAATCAAGGGCTCTACGCTCAAGATTCGCCAGTTCGATTGCGATGACGAGCGCGCCATTGACCGCACGGTTACCGTCGAACTGCCGCGCGAAGTTGCCGATAACATGGTGGGCATTACAGCGAATGTAGGATCGGGTGACCTGACGGTCGCGGGCATTGCGTGTCATGACCTCAACCTGACTTTGGACTCTGGAGACGTTGAGTTTACGGGCACCGTGACCGATACCCTGAATGCCGAGGTCGGTTCGGGCGATGTGACGTTCGAGCTCTACCAGGCCCCCGCGAAGTCGATGGACGTGAGTGTGGGCTCGGGCGATGTGGAGATGACGGTTCCGAACTCGACGGGCTTTAAGGCGAGCCTCACCTTGGGCAGCGGCGACTTTGAGAGCGATTTCCTTCCGCTTGGCTACGACGGCGAGACCATTTTGAATCTTGAATTCGATAACGGCGATAAGTCTGCTACGTATCGTTTTGAGGTCGGTTCGGGCGACATGTCGTTTGATCCGGAGTGACATGCGGTTTTCGGAGATCGGTACATATAGGCATGCTCTTTGATGGAGGCGCCGGAGCCGTGACGGGCTTCGGCGCCTTTGCCTTTACAATGGGGACATGGAACAGATTATCTTGAACATACTCGAGGCTCTGCGTCGCGGCGAGACCGTGGACGACAAAGCGCTCGTCAAACTGATACATGCCGAGGCGCGCCGTGAGGGTGCCGACAAACGCGATTTGGCCAAGCGCCGTCTGCTGCCGTTCTACCAGCGGGTTAAACGTGAGGAGCCGGTTCGGTGGGCTGCGTGGAATGTCGATTCCGATCTGGAGCGTCAACTGCTGCAGGTCCTGCGTATGAAGCCGCGCCGAACGGCCTCGGGCGTGGCGACCATTACCGTCATTACCAAGCCCTGGCCATGCTCGGGCGATTGCCTGTTTTGCCCCAACGATCTGCGCATGCCCAAAAGCTATCTGCACGCCGAGCCGGCGTGCGCCCGTGCGGAGCAAAACTGCTTCGACCCGTATCTGCAGGTGAGCGCTCGTCTGACCGCGCTTTCGCAGATGGGACATGCGACCGACAAGATAGAGCTCATTGTGCTCGGCGGTACCTGGAGCGACTATCCGCAAGGGTATCAGACGTGGTTTATGTCGGAGCTTTTCCGTGCGCTCAATGACGATGCCGTCGCCGGTGTGGCGGCAAACCCCATGTTGGCGCGTCCGGGCATCAGCCGTGCCGAGGCAGGGCGCCTGCTCGATGACGCTCCCGCCGATGCCCTGCCGCCGGTGGTAACAGAGCGCCGCGAGCGCTATCGGGCTGCCGGCATTGCGACCGACGAGGCCGAGCTTGCGAGCGGCGTTGCCGACGAGCGGGGGCGTGTGGATGCTGTCGTTGGTGGCTATAACCGCGCAGTGCGTCGTCTGTACGGCCCCGGTACGCCATGGGGCGAGGCTGCCGAGTGGCAGACGGAAACGATGGAGGAGCTTGAGCGTCAGCAGCGCATCAACGAGACGGCGAAGCATCGCGTGGTGGGGCTCGTTATCGAGACCCGCCCCGATGCCGTGACGCCACAGGCGCTCACGCTCATTCGTCGTCTGGGCTGCACCAAGATTCAGATGGGCATCCAGAGCCTCGACCAGCATTTGCTCGATATCAACGAGCGTCGCATTTCGGTGGCTCAGATCGAGCAGGCGTTTTCGCTTGCGCGCCTCTTTGGCTTTAAGATCCATGCGCATTTTATGCTCAACTTATTGGGCGCCACACCCGAGGGGGACAAGCGCGACTACGAGCGCTTTATGACCGAAGGGGCCTTTATGCCCGACGAGGTCAAGGTCTACCCGTGCGCGCTCATCGAGGGCTCGCGTCTGGTGGGCTGCTATGAGCGCGGCGAGTGGCGTCCCTATACCGAGGAAGAGCTGCTCGATGTGTTGGCCGACGACATCGTGGTGACGCCGGCGTTCTGCCGCATCAGTCGCATGATCCGCGACTTTAGCTCCGACGACATCATGGTGGGCAACAAGAAGCCCAACCTGCGTCAGCTCGTTGAAAACCGCTTGTCGGCTCGTGGGGAAGGCGCGACAGTGCGTGAGATTCGCTATCGCGAGATTAGCACGGCGGGCGCCGACTTGCATGAGCTGACCCTTGACGAGGAAGTGGCGTACGAGACGCCGGTGACGCACGAGCGCTTTTTGCAGTGGGTGACGCCGCAGGGCAAGATCGCGGGCTTTTTGCGTCTGTCTCTGCCCGATCGTGCTTTTGTTGCCGCGCATGCGGATGAGTTGCCGACGACACCGGACGAGGCGATGATTCGCGAGGTGCACGTGTATGGCATGGCGGCGCGCGTGGGAGATCAAGGCCAGGCAGCCCAGCACCATGGATTGGGGCGTTTGCTCGTAGAGCGTGCGTGCCATATTGCTCGGGACGCGGGCTATGCGCGCATCAACGTGATCAGCGCGATTGGCACACGCGAGTACTATCGCCATTTGGGTTTTTACGACCATGGACTCTATCTGCAAAAGGAGCTCTAGATGAACAAGCCAAGTGTTTCTGCCGGCGTCGTTGCCGGCGTTGCTCTGGGAGCCGCGGCGCTTGGTGCGGCCGCCGTCGCTGTTCGCGCTGCCTGTCTGCAGGTTGCGCGAACCCGCAATGGGTTGGCGCGTGTGAAACGCGTGCACGATGAGGGCGGCGATGAGATTCGCGTGTTGGTGCAAGGCGGCGTCTACCAAAGCGCGAGCTATGTCGGTGAGCGTTGGGCCGAGCCCGTCTTTGCGTACTATCGTGCGTTTGACGACGTGTTTGAGTCCGAGGATGCGATGCGCGACGCTTATGGTCACGGCATCGACCGTATGCTTATGCTGGGCGGCGGCGGGTTTGCCTATCCTAAATTCGCCCTGATGTCGCACGAGGGCTTGCGCATGGACGTCATCGAGTATGACGGAGAGATTACGCGCCTGGCGCGCCGTTGGTTCTATCTGGACGAGCTGGAGCGCACGGTGGGCGACCGCTTGCGGGTGATTACTGCTGAGGCTCGCTCGTATCTGGGTGTGACGAGTGTGGGCCATCGTCGCTACGACGTGGTCGTGAGCGATTGCTTTGGCGGTGCCGAGCCCGTACGCGAGCTGGCGACGGTTGAAGCGTTGCGTTTGGTGCGGGGCAGCCTAAATGTCGGTGGCGTCTACGTTGCCAATATCGTGAGCGCAAGCGAGGGGAGCGATGTGACGTTCCTGCGCGATTGCGCTGCCACGGCACTCGAGGTATTCGCCCACGCCTGGGTGGTCCCATGTGGCGATGCGGAGTTCGGCGGCGAGGAGAACTACCTGCTCATCGCCAGCGACGGCAACTACGCCTTTGCCGAAGCCGTGCCCTTCGACACCGACTTCCTCGGCACCGTTCTTCACGACAAATAGGTCTCCCCGTCCCAAAAAGACTGGTCTTAGGCGTGGTCGCGCCAGCCGAGAACGCGCTGCTTCATGCCTTCGATGTCGAGCACGCCTTCGGCAAAGCCTTTGCGCACGAGCTCCTCGGGAACGTACTCGTCGTAGCGATCAAAATAAGGCACCTCGCCGGGATAGACGAGCTCGATGGGATTGAAGTCCTTCTCGGCCTCGGCGGCGAGCACCTCAAAGAACCTCTCCTCGTCGGCCTTCATCTTAAACTGCATAAAGTACGGGCGCGATGGGTCGAGTCCGCGAAGGCCCAGCTCCGCGGCACACTTAATCTTGAGCATGCGCTCGAGTGCCAAAAAGGCGTAACTGCCCAGCCAGGGGAAGAGTACCCAGGTGTCGCCACCCAGGTTGATGAGTGGCTTGGTTCCCGCACCCGAAATCTCGGCCGTATGGCGAGCCTGCGCCAAGCGGGCCCGTGCGTTACCCATGAGGTACGGATATGTCGCGTGCTCGTTGAGCGCCTTGCGCATGCGCTCGAGTACGTGTGTATTGATGTCGCCGGGGCAGTCGCCAAAGTAGGCCGGCACCCGGCCCTTGACCTGCGTGGCAAAGACAGTGTGGCGCTTCCAGTCCACTTCCTCGACAATCCAACAGTGTCCGGCGATGGCGATGCGCTCACCGGGCGGGGGCGGATTAACAATCGTGCCCAGCTCGGCCGATTCGCTCCGGACGGTAAACTCCTCGTTTTCCTGGAACACGGCGTAGAACTTAAAGTTGTTGATGACGCGCTCGCCCGCGAGACCCACGATGAGCCCGCCACCTTCGGTGACCTGGATATGGTCGATCTTAATGAGGTGACGTAGCAGCACACGGTAATCGTCTGCCGAGATACGGTGGAAATAGCTGAGCGTGAGCACACGCTGGGCAAGTTCGGCCGGCGTGAGCTCGCCGGTGCTGGCGAGGGTCGACATAGTCTGGTGATAGAGCAGGCTGTAGGGGAGTCGATCGAGCTCGGGCGGCTCGACCCACTTTTCCTCGCGATAGAGTTGTACGAGCGCGATACCCTGCAGGAGCTTCCAGGGAATGGTTTCGGGCATCATCGTGCGCGGCTCGGGTTCTTCCTCGCGCATGACAAACCACATCTCGGGCGGAAGGTCGCGGCGTCCCGTGCGCCCCATGCGCTGCAAAAAGGAGCTGACGGTAAACGGCGCGTCAATCTGGAAGGCGCGCTCCAGGCGGCCGATATCGATACCGAGCTCCAGCGTAGAGGTGGTGACGGTTGTCTGCGCCTGCTCCTCGTCGCGCATGAGCTCCTCGGCCGTCTCGCGCAGCGATGCCGAAAGGTTGCCGTGATGGATTAGAAAGCGGTCGGGCTCGTGTCGACTTTCGCAGTAGCTGCGCAGCATGGAGCACACGGCCTCTGCCTCCTCGCGCGAGTTGGCAAAGACCAAGCACTTGCGGCCGCGGGTGTGTTCGAAGATATAGCCCATGCCGGGGTCGGCGTTGTCTGGCGCTGTGTCGGTGGGGCTGAGAAGCGCCTGCTCGGTCGCTCGTGGGATGTCGACTTCGCCCTCGGGGGCCGAGGAAGTGCGACGGTCTTTGGGAGCGTCCTTGCCCCGCGCCTGCTCGCGACGTTGACGACGTTCCGCCTGTGTGAG
This sequence comes from uncultured Collinsella sp., assembly GCA_900541715.1. Classification (GTDB taxonomy): domain Bacteria; phylum Actinomycetota; class Coriobacteriia; order Coriobacteriales; family Coriobacteriaceae; genus Collinsella. Next base: position 47,050 of record UQLI01000006.1, on the reverse strand, counting down.
CTGTCCGCTGTGGCGCATGTCTTGTCCGGATGCGGGCAGCGCCACGGGTGGTGCCGCCTCAATGCGCTCGCATGCGAGCACCTCAGCTTCCTGCGGACCTGTGCTCTCGAATCCTCGTTGCTGCGCCTGGGGACCCGAGTTGTAGAAGTGCTCCATGGAGATACGCCACACGCGGCGCGGTTCCTCAAAACGGGGGATAACGCAGTCTCGTCCCGTTCCCTGTGAGAGAAAGGCACCCGTGCGCTCGGGGTCGCCGATGGTAGCGGAAAGGCCAATGCGGCGGGGTTGTACGCCGGCCATGCGCGAGAGGCGCTCGATAAGACAGAGCGTCTGCCCGCCGCGGTCGCCGCGCATGAGCGAATGAACCTCGTCGATGACGACGTAGCGCAGGTCGCAAAACATGCGCGGGATCGCCATGTGCTTATGGATCAGGAGCGCCTCGAGCGATTCGGGCGTAATCTGAAGGATACCACTCGGCTTTTTGATGAGTTTGGCCTTGTGTGATTGCGAGACATCGCCATGCCAGTGCCAGACGGGGATATCGGCTTCTTCGCACAGGTCGTTGAGGCGGACGAATTGGTCGTTGATGAGCGCCTTGAGGGGGCCAATGTAGAGGGCGCCCACGCTTGCGGGTGGGTTCTCCCAAAACTCGGTCAGGATGGGAAAGAAGGCTGCCTCGGTTTTGCCGGAAGCCGTGGATGCCGTCAGGAGCACATTGTCCTGCGAGTTAAAGATGGCATCTGCCGCCGCAACCTGGATGGAGCGCAGGCTCTCCCAATCGTGGGAGTAGATGAAGTCTTGGATAAACGGGGCGTAGCGGTCAAAGGCGTTCACGAGGCCTCCTTTCAAAAGCGAATCTCTCAACGCGGCGGGCAGTGGCTTGCTGCATTACCGCTTCAACGTTTGCCCAGATAAAACCTGCCAAAATAAACCTATCCCTTTTTGGCAGGTTAGATGGTGAATTCGGCGAAGTTACGGTCGCCGCCTGCGGTGCCGGTGTCGCCTGTTGCTGCTGCCGGCGCCAGCGCGTCGCCGCCGACGCTTTGCAGCAGCTCGGCTACGTTGGCGTCGGGGTTCTGGCATAGGATGTCGAGCAGCTCGATAAAGTCGCGAATGACTTCACGCGGCGTCAGATGTGTGTCGGCTCCCACACGACCGAACTCGATCTTGAGGAAGTCCACCAAGTCGTTCTCGGTCAGCGTGGGCGTCCAGCCAAAGTAGCCGGCGTGAATTTGCATGAGTTTTTCGATCAGCACCAGCAGCTCCTCGTAGGTGAGTGGCTGCAGACGGATGATGGGCGCGAGCATGTCCTTAAGGTCCTCGCGTGCAAAGCGGCCTTGAGCGAGTCGGCTGCGCAGGGCCTCGTAGGAGAACACGCCGCGGCGGCGGTCTTCGATGGAGGTTGGCGTGCCGCCCATGATCATGCCCAGGTACTGCGCCTTGCCCTGGAGCGTGTCGTTGTACATGGTCAGGATCTTCTCGTAGTTGTACTGGCGCGTGATGGCGTTGGGAATCTTATACAGATTCACGAGCTCGTCGATGAGCACCAACATACCCTTGTAGCCGCCGCAGACCAAAAAACGCGCGATGAGCTTAACGTAGTCGTACCAGTCGTCATCGCTGATGATGGTCGAGGAGCCCAGCTCGGCGCGAGCCTCGCTCTTGGTACGGTATTCGCCGCGGATCCATTTGGTCACGCGGCTCATGGCTTCCTCGTCGCCCTCGGATACGGCCGTGCGATAGCGGCGAAGCATGCGGGTGAAGTCGAAGCCGTGGACCATCTCCTCGAGCGGGGCCAGTTGGGCATTAACGACGGACTCATCGGCATCGGCACACGAGGTGACCCAACGATCCAGGATAAGGTTGAGCGCGCCGCCCTCGGGGCGCGTCTTGGTCGATATATTGCGGATGAGCTCGCGGTAGGTGGCAAGGCCCTGCCCCTGCCCGCCCTGCAGACGGCGCTCGGGGGACAAGTCTGCATCGGCGACGACGAATCCCTCGCCCATGGCATGCGTTCGGATGGTTTGGAGCAAAAAGCTCTTGCCGGCGCCGTAGCGACCGACCAGGAAGCGGAAGCTCGCCCCACCGTCGGCGATGAGACTCAGATCGGTGAGCAGGGCGCGGATCTCGACCTCGCGCCCTACGGTAATGTAGGGAAGGCCGATGCGCGGGACCACGCCGCCCTTGAGCGAGTTGAGAATGACGGCAGCGACGCGCTTGGGCACGCGGGGTGCTGCGGATGCGGTATCACTCATGGTCTAGGTATCCTCTCACGTCTGCTTCGTAGTCCTCAATAATCTGCGGCCCTGCCGCGCTAAATTCAATTACGGTGTCGCCCACCAGGTCAAAGAGCGCCTCGTTGATGCTATCGACGAGCATGTCCTCGCTCTGTCCCGACCTCTCCACCGCCAATGCCGCCTGCGCCGTGTTCTGCTCGAGCAGCGCGCGGAGATAGGCGTCTGCGGCAGGCGTGAGTTCGCTTGTGGCGTCAGCGGGCGCAGCAGCTGCGAACACGGGCGTCGGCGCGAGAAGCGGTGCCACGACACCAAACTGTTCGGTGGATATGGTCGGCTCGTCGGTCAAGTCCTGCCGAATGGGTGCCACGACCGGTTCGACAATCGCGTCGGTTACGGGCTCGGCTTCCGGTTGCCCTGAGTCCGCTGCCTCGGCTTCTGCGGACGCGCCGTCCTCGCGTTCCTCGTCGATCAAAAGCGCTTCGCGCGTTTGCGCAGCGGCGCTCCGAATGTGCCCCAGCTGACTCAGATCGATATCGATCTTGACGGGCTGGTGTGCGGCGTCCCACGAAAGCCATGCCACAATCTCGTCATCGATGATCTTGGCCAGATATTTGGGGACCTTCTCCTCCTTTAGGGGGTGGGTGGGGTCTAGAGCCAGGCGCAGGCGTTGGTCGCAGGCGCGCATCATCTCACCAAGCTTGCTGCTTTTTTGCCTGCTGCCGTGGATGCGCATGCATTCCCAAAAGCCGTTTTGACAACGGTAAATATGGATGGGGTCCAGACGGTATTCGCAATCCTCGTGGCGATTAGGCGCAAAGAACACAGCCGAGGCAAACATGGTATAGGGCATGGCTGTCTCCTCCCCAAACAAGCTCGCCACGATACCGGTCTTTCGGTGCGTGTCATAGTAGTGCGCCATGCGGACATACACGGCGCATGTCACATGGCGCAGATCGCGGTGGTGGCTGCGGTCGAGCCGCGAGTTACTTAGGTTGTACGTGGAGAGGGCGTTGATGGCGGCCATGAGCCGCTCCTCGCGCGCCTCGTCGGGCGGAAGGGGGAGCGTGGGCTCGGAGGTTTTGCGACGCTTAGGGGTCTGGCCGGACGGTGCCTGTGCTGGTACAAGGTCTCGAGCCGCGCGCCGCAGCTCGATAAGGGCGTTATCGAACATGACGGTTTTAGAGTCGCGAAGCAGCTTGGGGTCGAGCCTGTGGAACACGGCGTAATCTTGCAGCCACACGCGTGCAAACCGGTCGATGCCGGGCTCGAAGGCACGGTAGGCATCCCAAAAGGCCTTGATCTTGCTAAAGCCATCGAGCGGGTCATCAACGCCGATGCCGCAGATCAGCTCATAGAGATACAGGAAGGCAAAGGACGTAGACGTTTCCTCGACGGTTCCGCGGCGCACTTGGGCACGCCAGGTAAAGTAGCCGCGCAGCTGCCGGTCGCTCATGGCGTTGTAGGTGGGAAAGTACGACTTAAAGGTGCCGTTGTAGGGACAGTCGTCCTCAAAGTCGGCCATCAGCAGGCCCTGGCGGTAAAAAAGCTCGGCTTCCGAAAGCCAGCGGCCCGCACCGCCCTTGGGGTCATCCTGCCAGCGCGATATCTCGCGCATTTTGCGGTACTGGTCGGGGAGGAAATTCTGCATCTGTCGGCCGGTTTTGAGAATCGGCTCGTCTGCGTAGACTTCATGTGAGAAGCGGGCAGACTGATGGGTCCGGGCCTCGGCCATAATGCGCTCGATGAGCATCTTGATGTCCTGGTCGGCCACCGCTCCTCCTCTCCTAACGCAGCTTCGGTGACCTCATATCATAGCACAGCATCAAACAGGTGTTCGAGATACTGCTGCGTAGATAGATTTAGAACAGGAGGGCGTAGATGACGGCGATGACGACGGAGGGGAGCATATTGGCCGTGCGGAAGGTCTGAGGACGGATGAGGTTGACGCCGACGCAGAAGATGAGCATGGAGCCTACGAGCGAAAGGCTGTTGAGGGCTGCTGTGGTCATGATGGGGGAGAGCGCGCCGGCAAACAACGTGATCGTCCCCTGGAACACGGCGACGGGCAGGGCGGAGAAAATGCAGCCGCGGCCAAGCGACGCCGTCATGGTGCAGACGATGATGCAGTCCAATGCGCCTTTCAGGGCAAGCGTTGACCAGTCACCGAGCAGACCGTCCTGGATCGATCCCACAATGGCCATGGCGCCGATACACACGGTGAGTGAAGTCGAGACAAAAGCGTTGGTGAACTCGTTATCGCCCTCGCTGCCGGTTTTGCGCTTGAGCCATTCGCCAAGGTTCTCGATGGCGGCTTCCAAGTTGACGGCCTCGCCGATGAGCGAACCGAGCGCAAATGAGACGATGAGCATGGTGGTACCGGTGGTCGCCAGCGCCTTCCCATCGATAAGGAGCATCTTTTGCATGGTGCCGCCAAGGCCGATAAACAGGACGCACAGCCCCGATGCTTTCATGAGCGTGTCTTGGATGCGCGGTGTAATGAAGCGGCCGCCCGCTAATCCTAAAAGACCGCCCGCAACTAAAAGCACAACGTTGATGATTGTTCCCAAGCCCGGCATGAGCCCTCCTGTATTGATGCCAACGTGGCAATCGTAGCAGAGTGGAATGCGAGGTACATCGCGACTCATCTAATACGTTATATAAGTGGCATTAGCAACGACGCGCAGCATTTAAGCCTCAGGTGGTTGTCGGGACATAGGGATAGTATTCAAAGCGCAGTGTCATAAGCCGCTGTGGGGATTCAATAGCCGCGGCAATGATATTGGCATCGCGGGCACGATCAAACCCTTCGAGCTCGATCTGGTACGAGACGTCTTGCATAATGTCCAGACGTCGCCAGGCTAGGAGTGTGTCGCCATCGAATTCCAAGGTCTTGCCTCCGTCTGGAGCAACGGCGTATAGACGCAGCTTGGCGGTGGTTGCAGGGTCGACAACTGTGACCTTTTTAATTTCGTTTCGAGTATTCTTGGCGCCCAACAAGGTGAGTAGTGTTGGGGCCACGACCTCGCCCGATGGCAAAAAGACGACTTCGATGGATTCAGGAAATGCGATGATAGCCGACTTGCGGACGGGCTGATTGGCGGCGGCAACTTCGATGTTCGCAGCGTCGATGACCTCCGTGTGGTCGAGCGCGGCAAGCACGCAGCAGTTACCTTCATCGATCTCTTGAGGATCAGCAAGCCCCAGACTGTCCGCGAGCTCGGGATCGTTTGGATCGGCAGCGGGCTCATTCGGTGCTTCGAAAGAAGCTGGGATGCCGATTGTCGGCGACGGCGTGTCGCCCGCACCTGCTTCTTTGACCGCGCTCTCCTCTTGTATGGTTGCGTTGATGGGTTCGTCGTTTGGGGGGAGCGTCTTGGCGTCAAGCGCGGAGGGGAGAATTCCGATGGCTCCGGATCCGTTCCACTCCATTTCGAGAAGCGCCGGGTCGGCAAGAATGCATTGCCTGCTTTGCGCGTGGGCATCGATTTCAATAGGGCCTGCCTCTATCCCTCGTGTAAGGCTGAGTGATCCGGCTGGCTTCTCGAAATGAGCGTCTGTGTCTTTGGTGCTGACGGCGTAGAACAGCAGGGACGCTTCTCCCGCCGCGATGGCATCGGTACCGGCTTTGGTCAGCCGCAACGATGCCGTGAATGAGAGGGTGGGCTGCGCATCGTCTGCATTCGCGGCGGCGCAGCCCAGACATATACCGCCTCCTTTCTCGAAAAACGTACCGTCGAAGGCGACCTTCGCTCCGTTCGCCGAGTCATCGACCGAAGCGATGTCGATGCGCAGCTCTAAATTGCATGGATCGCCATCTGCATCGAGCACAACCGAGCGCCACGTGCAGATGGCGCATCCCGCCTGGGAGCCGTTCGTCTTGTTCGAACGATTGATATCCACGACTATCGAGCCGTCCGTATTACGACGAAGGCATCCCGAGGTTGAGATTGCGGCCTGTGCGATTGAAAAACGCTTGCACGCAATGGCGCTCGGCGGATTTGGTGCGGAACTTAGGGCTGCTGGTAAGGAGTCTGCCATGACGGGAGTCGCCCAAGCGGCGACAGGCGTTCCGGTTGCGAGCGCGCCGCAGAGTGCGACGACGGGCAAAAGGTTCTTCGATGCCATGGGGTCTCCTTAGCTAATTTAGTGTGGCCTGTCCGTGTTTTGTTTCTGGCTGCGTTTGATGTGCAGACCGAGGCCGGCGGTGCCCGCGCCTGCTGCTGTGGCGCCTGCTGCCAAGAGCCATCGTCTGTCGCCCGTCTGCGCCAACGGTTCCTCGCGGTCGCCGCGGTCGAGCTCCGAGAGGTCGACCGTCACTTGCGTGGCGGCCTGCGCCTGTTCTTGCTGGGCAAAGGCCATGGCTGGCCCAAACGCTAGGATGCTGACGGCGGCGGCCAGGGCGACAGCCTTATGCCGTGTGCGCACCGGGCTCGACCGTCCAGGTGATCGTTGCAACCTGATCGCCTTCGCCGGTTACGCGGAAGATGTCGCGCGTGACGCGGGCGACGTTTCCGCTTGTCTTGAGCTTAATTTTGTCCGTGCCGCCGGCAATGCCCTGGTAGCCCATGTCGAAGGCTGCGTTCTTGGAAAGATCGAGGCCCGTCTCCTGCATTGCGGCGCTGGCGTTCTGGAGTGCGCCGTCGGGGCCGACCTTAAAGTCGATGGAGTTCTGCGCGGTTCCGGCCTTGGCGTCGGCGGCAATGGTCCAGGTGTTCATGGCGTCGATCTTCATGTTGGTGACATGGATGCCGTAGGCCGAATGATTGTCGATGGTGGTCGCGTCTTCTGAGGGGCCCTGAAGCGTGCCGTCGGCCTTGGCGACGAAGGGAATAACCGTCGGAACTTTAAACTCAACGTTGTCGATCTCGGTCCTGACCATTACTTTCGTGGTTCCAACGCGCCCGGCTGCCATAGCTGGCGTCGGGGCGGCGCCCATTGCGAGCGCGAGCGCGAGCCCTGCGCCCACGACGAGCGCTCTGGCTCCGTTCATGTTCCTGGTGATGTCCATGGTCGTTCCTTTCTATTCGCCGCGGGCCGTCCCCGCGATGATTGGACGAATGCTGGTGAATTGCGTGCGGTGCCGCGTCGGCCGGAAAGCTAGTTCTCGGCTTGCTCAACCCGTACCTTGACACGTGTCGGATTGCCGTGGCTGTCGAGGGTCTTGGCATCGAGTGCCTGGATCTCGATGTACGCCTCGCCTTCTTTGATGTCGCCGGCGGGGCACGTCTCGATTGTCTTGCCGGTCTCGACCACACCGGATTCGTACATGGTCTCGTCGTTTTGGATGACGCGGAATCGCTGGGGAAATTTATTGTCTTGGACGTTTTGCACGTTGACGCGCAGCTTGCCGTCCTCCTGCAGCTGAGCGACCGGTGCGACCGAAATCGTCATCATGTTGTCGCGGACGATGGCGTCGAGCTCATCTTGGATTTCCTGACGCGTTTTGCCCTCGACCGTCGTAACCGAAGCGCCCGCCTCGGGTACGGGCTGCGATTGCCAAGCGTATAGTCCTACGGCGACAAGGGCACAGACGATGGCCAAGCAGGCAACGATGAGCTTCTTGCGACGACCCAGGTCCGCAAAGCGGGGCGGCTTCTTCGCGCTCATGCGGCATCCTTGGCGGCATAGATGCGCGCAAAGGTGGACGGGTCCGCTCCAAAGAGCATGTGAAGCATCAGGCGGCGCGAGTAGACGAGTTCTTCGAAGTCGGGAGGGAGCTCGATGTCGTGGATATGCGCGATGTGGTGGGCGAGCGCCGAGAACGACTCGGGGTCGCAGATCACATCGGTGGTAACGTGGTAGACCGTCGTATCGGGGAATGCCTCTTCGTCAAAAGGCAGGAGATGGGGATCGTCGTCGACTTCGATGGCGATGCCGTACTGGGGCCAGTAATATGCCATGGGAACCTCCCTGCTTCTGGGCCAAAACTACTATCGGTTTGGCTGTCGACGCCGACCGTATCAGCCGCTACTTGACCAATTGCTGACCAAATGCTTGACGGATTGGCATCTCCGCAGGTAAAAGGCGGCAAAAAATACTCCAACTTTTTTCAAGCGACAATCGCGCGGTCGGCGACGGCGGGGCCATATGTGTCAAAAGCATCGTCTGCCGAGGATATCAAGCCGCTCGCCGAATTGCACGAACGTAAAAATCGCCAATTATGGAGACGGTCTCGAACACGTCGACGAAACGATGCGGTAACATCTCCCTGCAAACACTGTAGTTAGCTAAAGGGGGAGTTCGCGTGTCTGCAACCATCAAACCCTTCACCGACGAGTTCGAAGAGTATGGTCGCGATGAGTCTCGCGCATCGGGCGAGGCCTCGAGCGTCTCGTTTCCGACAACGGAAGACGAGGTCCGTGCCATTTTGGGAAAGCTCCATGCCGAGCGTGTTCCGGTAACGGTTCAGGGCGCCCGAACCGGCCTTGCCGCCGGCGCCGTGCCCCACGGCGGGCATATCCTCAATACTTCCCGTATGAATCGCTACTTGGGCCTTCGCCGCGATGAACAAGGTCAATTTCTGCTGCGTGTGGAGCCGGGCGTTGTGCTCTCGGAGCTGCGCAAGCAGCTGAGCAAGAAGGTGCTGCCGATCGCTGGTTGGGACCAGGCATCGCTTGAGGCCTACGAGGAGTTCCAAGAGGCCCCGGAGCAGTTTTTTCCCACCGATCCCACTGAGGCATCTGCCTGTCTGGGCGGCATGGCGGCATGCAACGCCTCCGGCGCCCGCAGCTACGCTTACGGCCCCATGCGCCCGCATATCACGGGACTCCACGTCGCGCTGGCTGATGGCGATTTGCTTGAGCTTCAGCGCGGCGAGGCTTTTGCCCAGGGCCGCCGCCTGTCGCTCGTGACGGCAGCGGGCCGTGCACTCGAGCTCGATCTTCCCGGCTATACCATGCCCAAGACAAAAAATGCCTCAGGCTATTTCGTTGCGGACGAAATGGACGCCATCGACCTCTTTATCGGCGCTTGTGGCACGCTCGGCGTTATCACCGAGCTCGAGATTGCCCTGCAGGCGGCACCTGCGGTCGTTTGGGGCGTGAGCTGTTTCTTTGACAGCGAAGACAAGGCCGTGTCCTTCACCGATTCCGTGCGCCCAGTCCTGTCCCATGCGGCTGCCATCGAGTACTTCGATGCTGGCGCCCTGGATATCCTGCGTCGTCAGCGTGAGCAGTCGACCGCGTTCGCCTCGCTGCCGGCGCTCGACAAAGAGGCCAAGGTCTGTGTCTACGTGGAGCTCGACTGCGACGACGAAGTTCAGGCGACTGAGGAGCTGTATCACTTGGGGTGGGTACTGGAGCTTGCGGGCGGCAGCGACGATGCGACATGGGTCGCGCGCACCGAGGTCGATCGCGAGTGCCAGCGGTTCTTCCGCCATGCGGTCCCCGAGAGCGTCAATATGCTTATCGACGAGCGTCGCCGCACGGATCCCACCATCACCAAACTGGGTTCGGACATGTCGGTGCCCAATGCACGCCTTGCCGATGTCGTGGCCCTCTATCGCCGCACACTGGCCGAAAGCGGGCTTGAATCTGCTGCCTGGGGGCACATCGGTAACAACCATCTGCATGTGAACATCCTGCCGCGCGATGCGCAGGACTACCGTCGCGGTGGCGAGCTGTTTGCCCAGTGGGCTGCGGAGGTAACGGCTATGGGCGGTGCCGTTTCTGCCGAGCACGGCGTCGGCAAGATCAAGGCGGGCTTCTTAGAGACGATGTACGGTCACGAGGCCATGGTCGAGTCGGCGCGGCTCAAGCTCCAGCTCGATCCCGACGGGCAGCTGGGTCGCGGCAACCTGTTTTCGGAGAAGCTCTTGGATGAGCTCGTCCAGAAAGGGGGCGCGTGAAGATGAGCGATTTCCATATGGTGGTGTGCGTCAAGGCCGTGCCGGGCAGCACCGAGGTCAAGATGGACCCCAAGACCAATACCCTCGTGCGCGATGGCAAGCAGACGGTCATTAATCCCTTTGATGCGAGCGCTTTGGAATGCGCGCTGGCGCTGAAAGACGACTTTATCGGCTTTGGCATGGACGTGCGCGTAACGGTGGTGTCGATGGGCATCCCCGCGACCGAGTTGCTGCTGCGCGACTGCATCGCTCGAGGTGCCGACGACGCGCTGCTGCTGACCGATCGCGCCTTTGCGGGTGCCGATACCCTGGCGACCACCTATGCTCTCAAATGCGGCATCGAGGCGCTCGACGAGGACTTCGACCTGCTCATCTGCGGCAAGATGGCGGTGGATGGCGATACGGCCCAGATTGGCCCCGAGCTTGCCGGTGCCTTTGAGATTCCCTGCGTGACCGACGTGAGCTGCGTGCAAAGCGCGGGCTTTACGACGTGTGGCTCGCTGGCGCTCGTTCACGGATGCGATGCCGGCGAGGAGACGGTCTATCTTGAGATGCCGTGTGCGATGACGACTGCCAAGGAGATTGGCCAGTTGCGTATGCCGAGTATTGCCGGTATTCGCGCGGCGGAGGAGGCGGACGTGCGCGTGGTCAGTGCCGCCGACGTGAACGCCGACCCCGCGCGTTGCGGTCTTGCCGGGTCGCCGACACAGGTCGTGCGCTCGTTTGTGCCCGACCGTGACCAAACGTGCGAGGACGTTGACGGAACGGCGTCCGAGCAGGCGGCAAAACTTGCCAAGATTATCGAGGGGATGGCATAGATGAGCGGACTGATTATCGATAGCGAAGCCTGTATCGGCTGCGGTCGCTGCGTTCGCGCCTGTGCCTCGGGCGGCATCGTAGTGGAAGGCGAGCGACCCAGCCGATGCGCCCGCGTAACCGACGGCTGCATCCTATGCGGTGGGTGCGTCGACGCCTGCCCTGTCAACGCTATCTCGATCGAGCGTGACGAGGCCGCTGGTGCGGTTGACCTCGATGCGTATCGAGACATTTGGGTATTCGTGCAGACCGACGAGCACGATGCCGTTGCATCCGTGGCCTTCGAGCTCATGGGCAGGGGGCGCGAGCTTGCCGATGCCCGCGGCTGCCGTCTGGTGGCACTGGTCGGCATGAGCCCCGAGGGCTCACTCGGGGACCTGGAGCATCTGATTTGCGCCGGTGCGGACGAAGTTATGGTCTGTCGTGACGAGCGCCTGCGCCAAAACGACGCGGAGGTCTACGCCCGCTTGATCTGCGATTTGGTGGCCGAGCGCAAGCCCGAGGCCATTCTGTACGGCGCGACCGCCTTTGGCCGCGAGCTGGCACCTGGCGTTGCCGTGCGCTTGCAGACGGGCCTTACGGCCGACTGCACCGTGCTTTCGATGGATACGGAGACGGGCCTGTTGCAGCAGACGCGCCCGGCGTTTGGCGGTAACCTGATGGCCACCATCGTTTGTCCCAACCACCGCCCTCAGATGGCGACGGTACGTCCCGGCATCTTTAAGGCGCCCGACTTTGACTACAGCCGCTCCGGCACGATTGTCCAGGTATCACTGGCGGATGACGTTAAGGCCCGCGTCGAGATCTCGATTCCCGCCGAGGAGTGGGGGCAGCAGGCTTCGATTGCCGATGCCGAGCGTCTGGTCGTGGTAGGCCGCGGCATTGGTTCCAAGAAAAATCTGCCGTTGATGCGAAAACTCGCCGAGGCCCTCGGTGCCGAGCTCGGCTGCACGCGCCCCGTCGTGGAGGCCGGCTGGCTGGAGTATCGCCACCAGATCGGCCAGACGGGCGTGTCGGTCTCGCCCAAGCTCCTCGTGAGTATCGGTGTCTCGGGTGCCATCCAGCATCTTGCTGGCATCGGTGGGGCGGAGTGCATTATCGCCATCAACGATGATCCGGATGCCCCCATCTTTGGCGCCGCCCAGTACAAGGTTGTCGGCGACGCCGTCGAGGTCGTCGAGGAGCTGCTGGCCCAGCTTGAGCGCTAGGCACGCGCCAGCCAGTCGCGCATCTCGCCCTTTAGGCGCTCCCAGGTCGCTTGCGTGGCGGGATCGGTGAAGGGCCGCGTAATGCCAAAGGGCGCGTCGAGCAGGCGGTAGATATCGCCTTGCTCGCGCGCCAGCGCGCGACTTGCGGGATAGACAAGTCCAAACATAAAGCAGATGAGCCCTACCAGGAAGTCTGCCGGCTCCTCGCGCTCTTCGCGTGAGACGCAGCGACGCTCCTCAAAGGCGGCAAGTGTCGGCGATGAGAGATGGCTGGCGAGAAACGTCTTCTCGTCCACCTTGAGGATGGTATCGACGGTGCTGTCGGCGATGGTGCGCATAATGTCGACCTTGTCGCCGTCGCGCACGATGTCGCAGAAGCGCCGCGTGCGCTCGTCGAGCTGTGCGGGTAGACGGAAATCGCTGTGATAGGCAATGCTCGCTCGGATGAGCTCATCTTCTGCCGGGTCATCGATAAAGTCGCGGATGCTCGTTACGGCGGGTGCATCGGCGGGGTTCTCGCCAAAGAGGACCTCGACGCCCAGTGTTGCATGGCTCATGCTCTCGGCGTCCTTAAAGGTGTCCCAGCGCCGCAGCTGCTCAAAGCGGCCCATATCGTGTAGCAGGCCGCAAAGCCACGCCAAGTCAATATCTTCTGACGACCAGCCCTGCTCGCGCGCTACGGCATCGCATGCCTCGGCCACGTGGTACGTATGCTCGATTTTGAGCGCGATGCGTGGGTTGGTGGCGTCGTAGGCATCGGTGTAGCTTTTGAAGGCCGCGCGCGCCCGGTCTCGATCGATAGCTGTCATAATGACTTCCTAAAAAGTTGTGTCTTTCGATCCGGTGGCAATTGTAGGCGAACTTTATTGCCACCGGTTGATATTTCTGCTGCGTTGCGAGGCGCGCTGCAGACGACTTACCAGAATGGGAGTGGCATGGTCCTTAGGATCTTTAAAATCGTCTGGCCAGTGATGCTTACCTATGTTGCAATAGGCGCGCCGTGCGGAATGATCATGGGGCAGACGGGAATGGAGCCCTGGATGGTCTTTGCTCTGAGCGGCACGTTTGTGACGGGCAGCGGCCAGTTTATGATCTGCAACCTGTGGCTGGCGGGCGTGCCTGCAGCATCGATCGTCGCGAGCGTCGCTGCCATCTCCTCGCGCTTTGCGCTTTACTCGGCATCGATCGCGCCGCATCTGACGGGTGCCTCGAAGCGTCAGACGCTGGCTGTTGCCGCGACACTTACCGAGGAGGCATATGGCATCTCGCTTGCCAAGTTGGTTGAAGGGGAGGATTGGGGCCCGCGCGAGTCCTTTGTGCTCAATGTGATCCTTATCGCAACATGGGGCGTATCGTGTACGATGGGCGCCATCGTCGGCGCCGTTGTCGATGTTCCCACCGCCATTGCAGCCTTTGTCTGCACCTCGCTCTTTATCTGCCTGCTCTTTTCGCAGCGGCTGTCGCGCGGCAACGTTGTCGCGGCGGTTTCGGGCGCGGTGTCCGTCGCCGTATGCAAGTTCTTGGGCCTCGTGAATATTGCCGTGCCGGCAAGCGTCGTGGTCGGCATTACCATTGCGCTGGCGTGCGATGCTGTATTTGACGGAAGAGGTGCCCGCGATGCCCGTTAACGAGTTCTTGGTTCTGTGGCTGTCGTCGTGGGCTGCTATCGCGTTCTTTCGCATCGCGCCGGCGTTCGCCTTGCGCGGGCGGACCCTGTCGCCCCGCATTACCGAGGCCCTGGGCTATATCCCGCCCGCTGCCTTTGCCGCGCTGGTCGCCAACGACTTGGTGAGTCCCGGCGCGTTCGACGCGGGGCTCTGGCCTGCCTTGGTTCCCTGGATTGCGGCCGCCGGCGTCGTGGTCGTGGCGGTCAAGACAAAATCGATGCTGTGGTGCTGCGTCTCGGGCATCGTACTCTATATCGTCTTGAGCCTTATATAGGGGTGGCGTCGCGGGCGCCGAATCTCGTTCCATCCCAACTTGTCGAATTTTTCACCGAGCTGGTCTATTTCTTCTGGTACCATGGTCAAACTTTACTGTAGCAAAGCGTGACGTGGGCTTTTGTACCCCGTCAGCGGAAATGGGGGTTTCATGGCACAGGAAGCGACCGCCAACGAGCAAAAGAAATTCAAGGTCCCGCGCATCCCGGGCGACATCATGATCTATCCCATGATCGTCGGTCTTTTGCTCAACACCTTCTGCCCGCAGGTTTTTGAGATCGGCGGCTTCTTTACGGCTGCCTGCCGCGGTGGCTCCAATACCATCGTCGCCGCGATCCTGCTGTTTGTGGGCGCCGGCATCAGCTTTAAGTCCACGCCGGGTGCCATCAAGACCGGTATCGTCGTGCTGATCCCCAAGCTGGTCGTCGCAGCGGCTCTCGGCCTGGGCGTAGCATATTTCTTTAACGACAACTTCCTGGGTCTGAGCTCCGTGTCTATCATCGGCGGCATCACGTTTTGCAACATGGCGCTCTATACGGGTATCATGGGCGAGTTCGGCGATGAGTCCGAGCAGGGCGCCGTCGGTATCCTGTTCTTTACGGCTGGCCCCGCCGTCACGATGATCATCCTCGGTGTTTCCGGCCTCGCCAACATTCCCATTGGCACCATTATCGGCTCCATCTTGCCACTCGTTATTGGCATGGTTCTGGGCAACCTGTTCCCGTTTATCAAGAACTTGCTGGTTCCCGGTGCCAATCCCGCGATTGCCGTCATCGGATTTCAGCTCGGTGCGTCCATGAGCCTGTCGAGCTTTATCACCGGCGGTATTTCCGGCATCTTGCTGGGCCTTGTCACGCTGTTTGTCGTCGGTCCCATCACCTTTGCGTTCGAGCGTCTGTGCGGCGGCAATGGCAAGGCCGCTGTGGCTTGCTCCACCATTGCCGGCACGGCTATGACCACACCGGTTGCCCTCGCCGAGGTCGCACCGCGCTACGCCGAGCTTGCGCCCACCGCGTACGCTCAGATCGCCACCGCCGTTATCATCACGGCGATCATGGCTCCGATTCTGACTGGCTGGGTCGACAAGAAGTTCTGCCAAGGCAAGGAGGATCTGTCGCCTGTCGGTGTCGAGGCCATCGAGGAGGCCGTCGCGACTGACATCGATGGCGAGTAGCAATCGATACCCATCAATGATGCCGGCGTGTGCAATTCGCGCCGTATGGGCGCCCGAACAGAAACTGTTTTGCAGTGATGTTCGGGCGCTCTGCTATTATCCCCTTTACCCCTGCGGAGTTAAGGGGTGTTTATTGCCCTGATTCGAATTGGGCGATTCTGACCACTTGGGTATTGAAGGGATGGCGCTAGTGGTTAAGGCACTTAAGATTGAGATATTCGTGCTATGCATGATTGTTCTTATCGGGCTTGCCGTGCGAAGTCGTCGCTCCTTGTTCTCGAGCACCCAGCAGCTATTGTTTAGCATGCTTGGCTACACCTCTGCCGCGTACATATTATTCGATATGATCTGGACGCTTTCGGACGGTGTGGACGGCACGTTGGGCATTGCTGCCAACTGGATTTCCAACGCGGTTTCGTTTTCGCTCTTTGCTATCGCGTGTCTCATTTGGTTTATCTATTCCGAGACGGTGCAGGGTTCTCGCCTTTTGACCTCGCGCTATAGGGTGGTGCTTGTAGCGTTGCCTACGGCTCTGGTGGTCGTGCTGGCGTTTACCAGTTACTGGACGCACGCCCTGTTCTATATCGATTCGCAGGGCGTGTATCGTCGCGGCTTTGCCTATATGATCCAGCCCATCGTCAGCTACTGTTACGTTATACATACGTCCCTGCATGCATTTGTGCAATCTCGCAGGGTCGAGAGCCTGCAGACGAAGGCCATCTATCGAACCTTGGCATTTTTCGCCATTCCGGCCCTGGTGGGCGGTACCTTTCAGGTCGTATACTCGGTGCCCGGCCTTTGTGTCGGCATAATGATTAGCATGTTGCTGCTCTACATCATCTACCAGGAGCAGCTCATCTCGACCGACCCGTTGACTGGACTTAACAATCGCAACCGTTTTGAGACCTATATGCTGTCGCTCTTCTCAAATGTGGATCAGGCCGAAGATGTATATCTGCTTATGATGGACGCCGACGGCTTTAAGCAGATTAACGATCGCTATGGGCATGTGGAGGGCGACCACGCTCTTCAGGTCATATCCGCTGCGCTCAAAGAAGTCTGCTCGGCGTCTGGCGGCTTTATCGCACGTTATGGTGGCGATGAGTTCGTGGTGCTCCAAAAGGCAGTGGCGGAACAGGATATCATGCATCTGTGTGCGACAATCAACGATGAGCTCGCGCGCCGAGGTTCCGTATCTGTTGCGGATGTCCATCGGCTACGCACGGGTCGGTGATGGCGTCGATACCTGGCAAGACTTGCTTCGTGCTGCCGACGCGGAGCTCTACCGCGTAAAGCGCGAGAAGAAGAAAGCCGGGGCCCAGATACGCTAGAAAAAGGGCGCACGCTGGCGGGCGTGGCGGCCCTCGGCTCTCCGATGTACTCCATTAAGCTAAAGCATGTGAACCCCCTCTGCTAAATAGGGGTAGTTCGTTAGACCTTTTTGGGCCTGTTGACGATGATGATGCCGCCGCAGACCAACAGCAGGGCAACAAGTACGGTAACAGGGCTCGTGCCAGCGCCCTCGCCGAGCAGCAGAGCGCTCAACAGTACGCCAAAGACTGGATTCATAAAGCCAAAGACCGACACACGGCTGACGGGGTTGACGGCAAGCAGACGCGACCATAGCGAGTACGCGACGGCGGAAATGAGTGCCATATAGATAATGAGTGCGATGGCGGGGATGATTGCGGTGGGGGAGAGCGCGCCACCCATCAAAAAGCCGATGGCGGTGAGGACCAGGCCGCCGACCAAGAACTGCCACCCGGCAAGCAAGACGCCGTCGTGCTTGCGCGAGAAGATGCCGATCAGGCAGGTCGAAAGAGCACCCGCGACAGTGGAGGCTAGGATAAAGCACTCGCCATCGAGCCTGAAGCCAAAGGTGCCATCTGCGCCCGAGAGGTTGACGAGCGCGACGCCGGCAAAGCCCAGCGCACAGCCAAGCACCTTGGCCGTATTGAGCTTCTCGGTGTGAAAAGCCAGGGCGGCAAAGAGGATTGCGAGGAAGTTGGCGCTGGCCTCGATGATGGAGCTCGACATGGCGCTGGCGCACGAGAGGCCCAGATAGAAAAAGAAGTACTGCCCGATAGTCTGGAAGAGCGACAACGTGAGGATGGGCTTGATGTCGCGCGCTTGCGGAACGAGCGGACGGCGCTGGGCTGCGCTCATGCCAACAATGACCAGCATGCCGGCAAGGGTGAAGCGCAGACCCGCGAAGAGCAGCTGCGAGGCGCTGTCGTGTGCGGGAATGCCAAAGAGGCCGTAGCCGATCTTGATGCAGGGAAAAGCCGATCCCCAGAGCGCGCAGCAGACGAGGCAGCCCAGGATGAGTCCGGGCAGGGTGGCGAGATACGGCTTGCGGCTTTCCATGATGTCCTTCCTGTATGCGCGAAGCAAAAAAGAACCCGCCACCGGATGTGTCGGTGGCGGGTGTTGTTACCCGAGGGGATTGTACCCGATGGGAAAGGTTTAAGCGAAGTAGGCCACGCCGCTCTCAAAGATCGGCATGAACTTATCGCCGGGGACATGCTCGGGTACGTTGCGGTACAGGTTGTCGCCGCGACGCTCGGCGTGGCCCATCTTGCCCAGGACGCGGCCGTCGGGGCTCGTGATGCCCTCGATGGCGAGTGCGGAGCCGTTGGGGTTGACGGAAAGATCCATGCTGGGCTTGCCGTCCTCGCCCACGTACTGCGTGGCGACCTGGCCGTTGGCGATAAGCTGGGCGAGCACCTCGTCGTTAGCGACGAAGCGGCCCTCGCCGTGACTGATGGCGACGGTGTAGGGGTCGTCCAGGCTGCACTGCGACAGCCACGGGGACAGGTTGGACGAGATGCGGGTGCGCACCAGACGGCTCTGGTGGCGACCGATGGTGTTGAACGTCAACGTGGGCGCATCGGGCGTGGCGTCGACGATGTCGCCGTAGGGCACCAGGCCGAGCTTGATCAGGGCCTGGAAGCCGTTGCAGATGCCCAGCATCAGGCCATCGCGGGCCTTGAGCAGGTCGCGGACTGCCTCGGTGACCTCGGGAGCGCGGAAGAACGCCGTGATGAACTTGGCAGAGCCGTCGGGCTCGTCGCCGCCCGAGAAGCCGCCGGGGATCATAACGATCTGGCTTGTACGGATGCGGCGGGCAAGCTCGTGGGTGCTCTCGGCGACGGCCTCGGGCGTGAGGTTGTTGATCACGAAGGTGTCGGCCTCGGCACCGGCGGCACGGAAGGCGCGGGCGCTGTCGTACTCGCAGTTGTTGCCGGGGAACACGGGGATGATCACGCGCGGGCGGGCGATCTTGGCGCCGCCGTACACGTGGATATCCTTGGCGCGGAAGTCGATGGTCTCGACCTCGGGGGTCTCGCCGGCGCTGCGGTAGGTGAAGACGCCCTCGATGCCGCTCTCCCAGGCCTCCTGGAGCTTGGCGAGCTCGATGACCTCGGAGCCGGTGTCGATGACATAGCCCTCGACGGTGGTACCCAGGGGCTCGACGACAACGCCGTCGGCGACCTCGGGTAGCTCGGCGTCCTCGGCGAGCTCGACGATAAAGCTGCCGTAGAGCGGGGTGAAGAGGCTCTCCACGTCCACGTCCTCGGCAAGCTCGATACCGATCTGGTTGCCGACGCACATCTTAAAAAGGCTCTCGGCGCCGCAGCCGTAGCCGGGCGTGGAGACGGCCAGGGCGTCGCCGGTAGCAGTGAGCGCCTCGACGGCGTCAAACGCGGCGAGCAGCTGCTGAGCATCGGGGCGGTAGTCCTCGCCGTAGGTGGCGGGGGCGATGCGGACGACGCGGTGCGTCAGGCCCTTGAACTCAGGGGAGACGGCGCGCGCCGCGCGGCCCACGGCCACAGCGAAGCTGATCAGAGTCGGCGGAACGTTGAGCTCGCCGGCCTCGTCCTCAAACGAGCCGCTCATGGAATCCTTGCCACCGATGGCGCCGGCACCCAGGTCGACTTGGGCCATGAGGGCGCCCAGGACGGCTGCCGTGGGCTTGCCCCAGCGCTCGGCCTCGGTGCGCAGACGCTCGAAGTACTCCTGGAAGGAGAGATAGGCGCGCTTGTGCTCAAAGCCGGCAGCCACGAGCTTGGCGATGGACTCGACCACGGACAGGTAGGCGCCCGCAAACTGGTCGGCCTCCATCAGATAGGGGTTGAAGCCCCATGCCATGGCACTCGCCGTGGTGGTCTCGCCGTCCACGGGGAACTTGGCGACCATGGCCGAGCTTGGGGTGAGCTGCGTCTTGCCGCCAAAGGGCATGAGCACGGTCGCGGCGCCGATGGTGGAGTCGAAGCGCTCAGAAAGGCCCTTGTTGGAGGCGACGTTGAGGTCGGTGACAAGCGAGGTCATGCGCTCGGCAAGCGTGGTGCCGGCCCAGCTGGGCTGCCACACGCTGCGGGCGCACACGTGGGCGACCTGGTGCTTGGGCGCGCCGTTGGAGTTGAGGAACTCGCGGGATAGGTCGACGATGGCGACGCCGTTCCAGGCCATGCGCATGCGCGGCTCGGCGGTAACCTCGGCGATAACGGTCGCCTCCAGGTTTTCCTCGGCGGCGTAGCCCATGAACTCCTCGACGTCACTGTCGGCGACGGCGCAGGCCATACGCTCCTGGGACTCGGAAATAGCGAGTTCGGTGCCGTCCAGGCCGTCGTACTTCTTGGTCACGGTATCAAGGTCGACATACAGGCCGTCGGCAAGCTCGCCTACGGCGACCGAGACGCCGCCGGCGCCAAAGTCGTTGCAGCGCTTGATCAGGCGGCAGGCGTCGCCGCGGCGGAACAGACGCTGCAGCTTACGCTCGACCGGGGCGTTGCCCTTCTGGACCTCGGCGCCCGAGGTCTCGATGGACTCGGTGTTCTGGGTCTTGGAGGAGCCGGTGGCACCGCCGATGCCGTCACGGCCGGTGCGGCCGCCCAGCAGGATGATCTTGTCGGTGGGGGCGGGGCACTCGCGGCGCACGTGGTTTGCCGGGGTAGCGCCCACGACGGCGCCGACCTCCATGCGCTTGGCTACGTAGCCGGGGTGATAGAGTTCGTTGACCTGGCCGGTGGCAAGGCCGATCTGGTTGCCGTAGCTGGAGTAGCCGGCGGCAGCGGTGGTTACGAGCTTGCGCTGCGGCAGCTTGCCCTCGAGCGTCTCGGACACGGGGACGGTGGGGTCGCCGGCGCCGGTGACACGCATGGCCTGGTACACGTAGCTGCGGCCCGAAAGCGGGTCGCGGATGGCGCCGCCCACGCAGGTGGCGGCACCGCCGAAGGGCTCGATTTCGGTCGGGTGGTTGTGGGTCTCGTTCTTAAACAGGAACAGCCAGTCCTGGTCCTCACCATCGACATCGACCTTCACCTTGACGGTGCAGGCGTTGATCTCCTCGGATTCGTCGACATCGGTCATGACGCCGGTCTTCTTGAGGTATTTGGCGCCGATGGTGCCCATGTCCATGAGGCAGACGGGCTTGGCGTCGCGACCGAGCTCGTGGCGCATCTCCATGTAGCGGTCGAAGGCCTGCTGCACCACGGCGTCGTCGATCGTCACGTCATCCAGGACGGTGCCGAAGGTGGTGTGGCGGCAGTGGTCGGACCAATAGGTGTCGATCACGCGGATCTCGGTGATGGTGGGGTCGCGATCCTCATCGCGGAAGTACTGCTGGCAGAAGGCGATGTCCGCCTCGTCCATGGCAAGACCGCGATCGGCGATAAAGGCGGCAAGGCCGGCCTCGTCGAGCTCGCGGAAGCCATCGAGCACCTCGACGGGCGCAGGCTCGGGGGTCTCCATGTACAGCGTCTCGGGCAGGTCGAGCGAGGCGATGCGCGCCTCGACGGGGTTCACCACGTAGTGCTTGATGGCCCCGATGGCGTCTTCGTCCAGAGTGCCCGAGATCATATAGACCTTGGCGGAGCGCACGGCGGGGCGCTCGCCCTGGCTGATGAGCTGCACGCACTCGCTGGCGGAGTCGGCGCGCTGGTCAAACTGGCCAGGCAGGAATTCGACGGCAAAGACGGCGCCATCGCTTGCGGGGAGCTCGTCGTAGGTCACATCGACCTGGGGCTCGCTAAAGACGGTCGGCACGCAGGAGCGGAAAAGCTCCTCGTCGATGCCCTCGACGTCGTAGCGGTTGATGATCCTCAGGGCCTCGATGCCCTTGATGCCGAGAATTTCGGTCAGCTCGCCCTTGAGCTGCTGAGCCTCGACGTCGAACCCGGGTTTCTTCTCCACGTAGATACGAGAGACCATTGGTTCCTGCCTTCCTGATCGGTTGGGCGTACGGTACGGTATGCGGCAGCGGTCGGTTTGCGGGGCAAGCCTCGCGGTCGCCTTGAGCCACATGTTTGTAAACCTCACTATGATACGACAGCTCGCGGCGCGTTGAGGACGGCGAGGGTGCTACAGTGAAGCGCAAACAAGAGAAAGGCATCACATGGCATTCGTTTCACTCGCCATCATCGCGCTCGTGGCCTTTGCAAGCCCCTTCATCGCCTCGGCGATCCCCGGGAAACCCGTTCCCGAGACGGTCTTTTTGCTCGTGTTTGGCGCGGTGCTGGGACCCCATATGCTCGACATTATCCATGTAGATGCCGAGGTCTCGCTCGTGTCCGAGCTCGGCCTGGCCTTTTTGTTCCTGCTTGCCGGCTTTGAGATCGACCCCAAGAGCATCACGGGTGTGGAGGGGCGCTACGGCTTGGCGACGTGGGTCGTCACGTTTGGTATCGCCTGGCTTGCCGTGCGCTTTACCCCGTGGTTCTCGGTCAGTCATTTCGACGGTATCGCCGTGACGCTTGCCCTTACTTCCACGGCGCTCGGTACGCTTGTGCCCAT
This sequence comes from uncultured Collinsella sp., assembly GCA_900541715.1. Taxonomy (GTDB): domain Bacteria; phylum Actinomycetota; class Coriobacteriia; order Coriobacteriales; family Coriobacteriaceae; genus Collinsella. The sequence goes on along the minus strand of UQLI01000006.1, from coordinate 25,034 downwards.
CATGCGCGAGCGCTCGCTCACCGGCACGCGTGTGGGCGACTCGATTCTCGCGTATGGCACTTGGGGCGAGCTCGGTCCCGTGCTCGCCATGTCGGTGCTGCTGTCTGCCCGCACCGGCATCCAAACGCTTGTAATCCTTGGCTTGTTTGCGGTGGTCTGCGTGTTGCTGGCCGTGGTCCCGAGCCGCTCCAAGCGCGTCGGCAGCCGCTTCTTTGCGTTTGTCGAGGAACGCGCCGATACCACGTCGCAGACCTTCGTGCGCCTGACGGTGCTCATCCTGGTCACGCTCGTGGCGTTCTCGGCTGTCTTTGATCTCGACATCGTGTTGGGTTCTTTTGCCGCCGGCTTTGTCCTGCGCTATATCATCCCCGAGGGCAACCATACGCTCGAGACCAAGCTCGACGGCCTGGCCTACGGCTTTTTGATTCCGGTGTTCTTTACCGTATCGGGCGCAAAGATCGATCTGACGGCCGTGGCGTCGCGCCCGGGCTTGCTCGCGGGTTTTATCGTGGCGTTGCTGATTATTCGTGCCGTGCCCATTCTCATCTCTATGGGCATTTGTCCCGCGACGCGCGATGTGTCGGCGTATGGTCGCATTACCGTGGCTCTGTACTGCACCACGGCCCTGCCGATCATCGTTGCCGTGACGAGCGTTGCCGTCAACGCGGGCGCGCTGTCACAAGATATTGCGTCGGTCATGGTTGCCGCCGGTGCCATTACGGTGTTCTTGATGCCATTGCTCGCGCAGCTCTTTTACCGCGTGGTCGACGCCGCGCCGGTCGCCGCCGTGGCAGAGGTTGCCGAGCATCCATCCGATGCGTTCGACATCCTGCGTGCCCATCACGATTTGGCGAGCCTGCTCGCACGCGAGCACGAGCTGCTGACCTCGCATGGTCACGGTCGCGTATTCGAGGGCCTGCCTACGCTCGATACGATTGCCGAGCGTCTTTCCGCCGAGGCGGCGAGCGGCCACATCGATGCCCGCATCGTGGACGCTGCGCACCTGCTTGCCGATAAGACCTATGGAGACGAGGTCGACCCGTCCGAGCTGACTCCGCGCGAGCGTCGCCGCCTGGAGCGCGCCAAGCTCGCCGTGCGCGAATACCGCCGCCGCATGCTGGAGCTCTATGCAAGAGAAGAAGCCGAGGACGACGACGGCAAATAACGAGATGCTTCCCTAGGGGAAGGCGCGTCCTGCTTTGAAGGCTCGGAACGGGATGCGGTTTCCGAAACGGGGGCCGTTGGGAAGCTGTGTCCCGGAATGGGCGCTCAGAGTGGGATGCAGTTTCCGCAAGGAGGTCCTGGGGGAAACCGTGCCCCGTTCTGATTCGAAATGGTGGGACATAGTTTCCCTTTCAAACAGAAGAAGGCGCGCTGCCTGCGGTTGATGCAGGCAGCGCGCCTTTTGCATTGGGCTTCGTTGAGGTTCGAAATCGTGGCTTGCGACCTTTAGGAGCGGGCGGCTCTGTCGACGGGGAGCACGCGCCCGTGACATGGAAGGACATATCGCTCGCCAGGAAAACATATATGCCGTATAGCGAAGAGCGAATTAGTTGGCCATGACGCCTTCGGTCCAAGCCTCAACGTCCTCGATGCGCAGGACGTTGGCGACCTCGGCCACGCAGTCGACGCCGGCAAGCTCGGCGGCGGCTGCCTGGATATCCTTCTCGAGCGCGCGGTGCGTTAGGAAGATGACCGAGCAGGCATCGCTGACGCCCGATTTGCCGTCCTCGACCTGGTTGATGAGCGAGATCGAGATGTTGTGCTTGGCAAAGATGTCGACCGTCTCGGACAAGGCGCCCACGCGGTCGGCGACCTTCAGGCGCACATAGTACTTGGTCTGGAGCTCGTCCATGGGCTTAAAGGCGAGGTTGTGGCCATAGGGCTCAATCTCGGGCAGCGGAGCCACGCCGCGGCTGATCTGCTCGGAGAGCGACAGGATATCGCCCACGACGGCGCTCGCGGTGGGGAAGGAGCCTGCGCCCGCGCCGTAGAACATGGTCTCGCCCACGGCGTCGCCTACCACGTAGACGGCGTTCATGGCGCCGTTGACCTTGGCGAGCATATGGTCTGCGGGGATCAGCGTGGGATGCACGCGAACGTCGACGCCAGCGTCGGTGTTGCGGGCGATGCCGAGCAGTTTGATGGTGTAGCCGAGCTCGCGGGCCTGGGCGATGTCCTCGGCGCCGATGGTGCGGATACCCTGCTGGTACACATCATCGGTGGTAACGCGGGTGCCAAAGCCGATGGAGGCGAGGATGGCCGTCTTGCTTGCGGCATCGAAGCCGTCGACGTCGGCGGACGGGTCGGCCTCGGCATAGCCCTTAGCCTGTGCGTCGGCGAGCACGTCAGCGTAATCGGCGCCCTCGGCGTCCATGCGCGACAGGATGTAGTTGGTGGTGCCGTTGAGGATGCCAGCGATGGTCAGGATCTTGTTACCCACCAGGTCGTGCTCGAGTGTGCTGACAATGGGGATGCCGCCACCGCAGCTGGCCTCGCACTTAATCTGCACGCCGCACGCACGCGCCTTCTCGGCAAGCGTCTCGACATGGCGGCCCAGCAGGGCCTTGTTGGCAGAGACGACGTGCTTGCCGTGCTCAAAGGCGGTGGTGAAGATCTCGGTCGCGGGGTGCTCGCCGCCGATGAGTTCGACGACGATATCGACGGCTGGGTCGGTGACGACGTCATGCCAGTCACTCGTAAAGGCCTCGCGCTCAATACCGGCTGCCTCGGCCTGCTCCCAGGCAAGCGCGCAGGCGCGGGTCAGCTTAAGGTCGATGCCGTAGGCTGCCAGGTACTCATCGTGGTGGCTCTTGATCAGACGGGCCACGCCGCCGCCGACGGTTCCCAGACCGATCAGACCGACGTTCACGGTGCGCAGGGATTCGCTCATAGATAGCTCCTTCGTGCATCTTATGGATTGATTAACCGCTTAAAGGTTGAGTGCATTCTAGCGTGAACCGGGGGCGCGTGCTCGCCAGGCAACAGGAGCCGCACAAAACGGCACCCCCGAAACGCTGCGGAAACATTGGAAACACGCTCGCTACAAACGGACTTCCGTAACAAACTGTCAACGTTTGCGCCATAAGGTTTGCCCTGTACCGCAAGACGGCCGCACCGCGGCCAGCGAAAAAGGGGGACACCATGTTCAACATCAACAGCACGCTCAGCCGTAGGAACTTTCTCGCCGGCGCTGCGGCGCTCGGCAGCACCGCCGCACTCGCTGGTTGTTCGTCGGGTGGCTCGGACGGCGGCACCGCCGATGACGGCAAGACCTTCAAGATCGGTGTCATCGGCCCTCTGACCGGCGCCGCGGCAACCTATGGCGTTTCGGCCGAGAAGGGTGCCAAGCTTGCCGCCAAGGATTTCTCGACCAAGGACCTCAAACTCTCGCTTAAGTCCGAGGATGACGTCGCCGACGGCGAGAAGGCTATCAACGCCTTCAATACCCTGTGCGACTGGGGCATGCAGGCGCTCGTCGGCCCCGTCACGACTGGTGCCGCCGTCGCTGTCTCGGGCGAGATCGCCGACGATATGCTCATGGTCACGCCCTCTGCTTCGTCTCTCGACGTCACCAAGGACAAGACCACGGTTTTCCAGGTTTGCTTTACCGACCCCACCATGGGCGCGAGTGCTGCCAAGTTTTTGGCCGAGAAGTATGCAGACGCCAAGATCGCCCTGTTCTACAACTCCGGCGATACGTACAGCTCGGGTGTTGCCGATGCCTTTGCCGAGCAGGCCAAGGCATCCAAGCTCGACATCGTCGATACCGAGACCTTTAAGGACGACTCCTCCACGAGCTTTACCAACCAGCTCACCAAGGCCAAGGAGGCCGGCGCCACGCTCATCTTTGCGCCGATCTACTACACGCCGGCGTCCGTTTTGCTCAAGAATGCCAAGGACATGGGATACGACATGACCCTCATGGGTACCGACGGCATGGACGGCCTGCTCTCCGTTGAGGGCTTCGACACCTCCCTTGCCGAGGGTGTGCTGCTCATGACCCCGTTCTCTGCCGACGATGAGAAGAACGCCGACTTCGTCAAGGCATATAAGGACGCCTACGACGAGACGCCCAACCAGTTTGCCGCCGATGCCTATGACTGCGTCCATGCGATTGTCGAGGCTATCGATAAGGCAGACATCGATATTACGGCCGACGGCGCCGACATTGCCGGCGACCTCGCCAAGGCCATGCGTAAAATCAAGATCGAGGGCCTGACGGGCGAGCTCACGTGGAACGACGAGGGCCAAGTCGAAAAGCCTGCTACGGCCTATGTGATTCAGGACGGCAAGTACATCGCTGCCTAAGTGCGCATAAAACGCGACCGGTGAGGCTGTATTATTCAGGGCAGGGACGCTTGTAACAGAATGGAAACATTACTTTTACATAATAAAGTTGCATTACTGCATAAAATAATAGAAATACGCAGAAACATGGATAAATGAACAAATCCAAAGAAAAGTTGAAATAATCGCCACTTTTCCTAACTAAAGCGTCTACTATTTTGCGAACGCCGAACACGGCGAAGGATGGCCTGTCGGGTAACCAAAACCCGACGAGATTTGAGAGGAGAGCCGCATGTCGAGCCTCACCGGTAAGTCATTTAACCCTGTAATGAATCGCAGGAGCGTTATCGCGAGCGCAGCAGGTCTGGGGGCGATGTCCATTCTAGCTGGCTGCTCCTCCAACGGCGGCGACAGCGGTTCCGCGTCGGGCGACGCTTCGTTTAAGATCGGCACCATCGGCCCGCTGACCGGCGCCAACGCGTCCTACGGCAAGTCCGTTACACAGGCTGTCGAGCTTGGCTGCAAGGATTTCTCGACTAAGGAGCTGCCGCTTGTCAGCAAGGCCGAGGACGACCAGGCCGATGGCGAGAAGGCCGTCAACGCCTTCAACACCCTGCTCGACTGGGGCATGCAGGCCCTCGTCGGTCCGACCACCACGGGTGCGTCGGTCGCCGTTGCCGCCGAGTGCGGTAACGACCCCAAGACGTTCATGATCACCCCGTCCGCGTCCTCCGAGGACGTTACCAAGGGCAAGGATTGCGTCTTCCAAGTTTGCTTCACCGACCCCAACCAGGGTGTCAACGCTGCCAAGTTCCTGGCGCAGAAGTATGCGAACGAGAAGTTCGTGCTGTTCTATAACTCCGGCGACGCCTATTCTTCGGGCATCGCAGATTCTTTTAAGGCCCAGGCCGCTAAGTCTAAGCTTGAGATTGTCGACGAGGAGACCTTTAAGGACGACTCTGCTACGAGTTTTACCAACCAGCTGACCAAGGCAAAGCAGGCCGGCGCCACCATGATTTTTGCACCGATCTACTACACGCCCGCATCCGTCCTGCTCAAGAACGCCAAGGACATGGGCTACGACGTCAAGATGATGGGCTGCGACGGCATGGACGGCATCCTGGGCGTGGAAGGTTTCGACACCTCTCTGGCCGAGGGTCTGCTGCTCATGACCCCATTCTCCGCCGATGACGAGAAGAATGCCGACTTCGTCAACGCCTACAAGGATAAGTATGGCGAGACTCCGGACCAGTTTGCCGCCGACGCCTACGACGGCGTGCATGCGGTGGTCGAGGCCCTCAAGGAAGCCGGCCTGGGTGCCGACGCCGACCCGACCGAGGTTGCCGAGAAGCTTCCCGAGGCTATGCGCAACATTACCGTTGACGGTCTGACTGGCAAGCTCTCCTGGAACGACAAGGGCCAGGTCCAGAAGGACCCGACGGCGTACGTCATTACCGACGGCAAGTACGTACAGGCCTAATTGGCCGCCTTACATAGAGCGGTTTTGATCCCAAGCAGGGGAGGTTTTGGCCTTCCCTGCTTGCTTGGTATCTAGGGACGATGTAACGTCCCTGTTTCATACATTAATTGGAAACCTATTCGAAAGGGGGATGTGGAACATGACGGTCTTTATCCAATACCTGGTCAACGGCCTGTCCATGGGCAGCGTCTACGCCATCATCGCGTTGGGCTACACCATGGTCTACGGTATCGCCAAGATGCTGAACTTCGCTCACGGCGATGTCATCATGGTCGGTGCCTATGTCTCGTTCTGCGCCACGTCGTATCTCGGCCTCCCGGGCTGGGCATCTGTAGTTCTCTCTTGCGTGGCCTGCACGGTTCTCGGTGTTCTCATTGAGGGCCTGGCCTATAAGCCGCTGCGCCAAGCAGGCCCGCTGGCCGTTCTGATCACGGCTATCGGCGTGTCCTACTTCCTGCAGAACGCCGCGCAGCTTCTGTGGGGCGCCACGCCCAAGAACTTCACTTCGCTCGTCACCTTCCAGGTGCCGGAGTTCTTGGCCAAGTTCAACGTAAGCGCCGTCTCGCTCGTCACCATCGTCGCCTGCCTGGTTATCATGGCCGGCCTGATGTTCTTTACAGGTAAGACCAAGATGGGCAAGGCCATGCGCGCCGTGTCCGAGGACAAGGCTGCCGCTCAGCTCATGGGTATCAACGTCAACCGCACCATTTCGATGACGTTTGCCATCGGCTCTGCCCTTGCCGCCATCGCCGGCGTGCTGCTGTGCTCCTACTCGCCGGTGCTGCAGCCCACGACGGGTGCCATGCCTGGCATCAAGGCCTTCGACGCCGCTGTCTTCGGTGGCATCGGCTCCATCCCCGGCGCTTTTGTCGGCGGCATTCTCATCGGCATCATCGAGGCGATGGCGCAGGCCTACATTTCCACGAGCCTTGCCAACTCTATCGTTTTTGGTGTCTTGATCATCGTCCTGCTCGTCAAGCCTGCCGGCCTCTTGGGCAAGTACGTCCCCGAGAAGGTGTAGGTGAGCGTTATGAAGTTTCTTAAAGACAAGCAGACGCGTCACGACTTTGTCACGTACGCCATGTGCCTTGTGGCGTTTGCCATCGTGTTCTTTATGCAGTCCAACCACATGATTCCGCGCATGATCGCCGGTCAGCTGGTTCCCATCACGGCCTATATCGTCATGGCCATTTCCCTTAACCTCGTCGTCGGCATCGCGGGCGACTTGTCGCTGGGCCACGCGGGCTTTATGAGTGTCGGTGCCTATACGGGAATCGTCACCGCCGTCGCGCTGGAGAGCGCCGTTCCCTCCGATCCGGTGCGCCTTATCATCAGTATCGTGGTCGGCGCCATCGCTGCCGCCATCCTGGGCTTCTTGATTGGCATCCCGGTCCTTCGTCTGAGCGGCGATTACCTGGCTATCGTGACGCTGGCCTTTGGCGAGATTATCAAGGAGATCGTCACCTGCCTCATTGTGGGCGTCGATTCCCGCGGCCTGCATGTGATCTTTAACATCACGGGTAACTCCACGATCGATGACCTGCACCTGCTCGAGGACGGCACCGCCATCATCAAAGGCGCCCAGGGCGCCTCGGGCGTGTCGACGTACTCGACCTTCCTCGCCGGTGCCATCCTGGTCATGGTCGCACTCGTGATCGTGCTCAACCTGGTTCGCAGCCGTACCGGCCGTGCCATTATGGCCGTGCGCGACAACAAGATCGCTGCCGAGTCTGTGGGCATCTCCGTCACCGAGTACCGCATGATCGCCTTCGTGGTTTCCGCTGCCCTCGCCGGTGCTGCCGGAGCTCTCTTCGGCGGTAACTTCTCGCAGCTTTCCGCCACCAAGTTCGACTTTAACACGTCCATCCTCATCCTGGTGTTCGTGGTCCTGGGCGGTCTGGGCAATATGCGCGGCTCCGTCATCGCGGCGGCATTGCTCACGGTGCTTCCCGAGCTGCTCCGTCAGTTCTCGGACTACCGCATGCTCATCTACGCCATCGTGCTGATCTTGGTCATGATCTTTACCAACAACCCGCAGCTCAAGGCGTTCTTCGGTCGCGTCAAGGACCGCTTTGCTTCCAAGAAGGAGGTGGCAGCCGATGCCCAGTAAATTTGAGTTCAACAAGGGCAAGATGGTCCCGTATCCTTCTGGCGCCATCGTTCCCGACCGCGACCTGGGCGAGCGCCCGGCACTCGAGTGCATCCACCTGGGCATTGAGTTCGGTGGCCTTAAGGCAGTCGACGACTTTAGCCTGACTATCGGCAAGACCGAGATCGCCGGTCTGATCGGCCCCAACGGTGCCGGTAAGACCACGGTCTTCAACCTGCTCACCAAGGTGTATCAGCCCACGCACGGCACCATCCTGCTCGACGGTGAGGACACCTCGGGCAAGTCGGTCTATCAGGTCAACCGCATGGGTATTGCCCGTACCTTCCAGAACATTCGTCTGTTCAACACCATGACGGTGGAGGATAACGTTAAGGTCGGCCTGCACAACCAGGAGCGCTACTCCGGCTTTGAGGGCGTGCTGCGCCTGCCGACGTATTGGAAGCACGAGAAGGCTGCTCACGAGCGCGCCATGGAGCTGCTGTCCATCTTTGATATGGAGCACCTGGCAAACGAGCAGGCCGGATCGTTGCCTTACGGCGCTCAGCGTCGTCTGGAGATCGTCCGCGCGCTTGCCACCAACCCCAAGCTACTGCTGCTCGACGAGCCTGCCGCCGGCATGAACCCGTCCGAGACCGCGGAGCTCATGGAGAACATCGTCAAGATTCGCGACACCTTCGGCATCGCTATCATGCTTATCGAGCATGACATGTCGCTCGTTATGAACATCTGCGAGGGCATCTGCGTGCTTAACTTTGGCAAGGTTATCGCCAAGGGCACGGCAGAGGAAATCCAGAACAACGACGCCGTTATCGAGGCGTATCTGGGCAAGCAGGATAAGGGGGAGAACTAAATGGCAGAGCCGATGCTTTCCGTCTACAACATCAACGTCTGGTACGGCGCCATCCACGCCATCAAGGACATCTCCTTTAACGTTAACGAGGGCGAGATCGTGGCCTTGATTGGTGCCAACGGTGCCGGCAAGTCCACGACGCTCAAGACCGTCTCGGGCCTCCTGCGCTCTAAGACCGGCTCCATCAAGTTTATGGGCGAGGACATTACCCATACGCCCGCCGACAAGCTGGTTGGTAAGGGCCTGGCTCAGGTTCCCGAGGGTCGTCGCGCCTTTTTGCAGATGACGGTTGAGGAGAACCTGGAGATGGGCGCCTATACGCAGCCCAAGTCCACGGTGGTCCCGGGCCTCGAGCGCGTCTACGAGCAGTTTCCGCGCCTTAAGGAGCGCCGTCGTCAGGTCGCCGGCACCCTTTCGGGCGGCGAGCAGCAGATGCTCGTTATGGGCCGCGCCCTTATGAGCAACCCCAAGCTGCTCATGCTCGACGAGCCCTCCATGGGCCTGGCGCCGATTCTGATCGAGCAGATCTTCCAGATCGTCGAGGACCTGCACAAGGCCGGCACCACGGTGCTTCTGGTCGAGCAGAACGCGCAGATGGCGCTTTCCATCGCCACGCGCGGCTACGTGCTCGAGACCGGCAAGATCACCATGACCGGCACCGGCCAAGAGCTCCTGCATGACGACAACGTCCGCAAAGCCTACCTCGGAGGCTAACCCACCTAACAAAAGGGGCGCTGACTATCTCAGTCAGCGCCCCTTTTTAAGTTGCGGTGAAATAGGGACTGAATACGGGCTCCAGAGGCCAAAAGAGTCCCTATTCCACCGCAACTTCATGGGGATGTGTGACAATGCCCGTCGGAAAACATCTGCTGTCTTTGGGGGTCTATCTATGCTGTACGAGTTTTGTGCCGAGAACTTTGAGCGGGTGCCGGCGGCTATCGATGCCGGTGCAAGGCGTATCGAGCTGTGCGACAACCTTGCCGTTGGTGGCACCACGCCTTCGGCCGGCGTTATCAGCGCTACGACCAACTATGTCCACGAGCACGATGCACGGGTGATGTGCATGATTCGCCCGCGTGGCGGCGACTTTCACTACGACCAGGACGAGCTGCGTATGATGGAGATGGACCTGGGCCTTGCCGTAAGCGCCGGCGTTGACGGCTTGGTCTTTGGCTGCTGCAAGCCCTGCGCTGGCGGATGGGCGCTCGACGAACTTACGCTTGGCGCCCTCGTGATGGCTGCGGGCTGCGCGACCGAGGAATGTAAGCGTGAGCCCATCGACATCACCTTCCACATGGCATTTGACCAGCTCTCGCCCGAGGCTCAGCTCGATGCGATTGATACACTTGCCGACTGCGGCGTTACGCGCATCCTCACGCATGGCGGCGCTGCCGGTACGTCGATCGAGGATAATTTCGATCACCTGGCTCGTTTAATCGAGTATGCGGGTGATCGTTTGACCATCCTTCCCGGCGGCGGCATCACTACGGCAAATCGCGACGCGGTCGCGGCGGCGCTAGACGTCTCCGAGCTCCATGGCACCAAGATCGTGCCGCTGGAGGTATAACCCGTGGCGCTGGTATTCGATGTTCAGCAGGCGAGCGGCAAGCCCGACGACAACCGTCGCCCCGGTACCGCGTGTCCCTTTTGCAACACGGAGGGGCTCACCAACATCATCCAGCGCGACGGTGACTGCATCTGGCTCGAGAATAAGTTCAAGACCCTGCGCGCCACCCGTCAAACCGTGCTGATCGAGTCGGCCGATCACGATGCCGACCTGGTGACCTATAAGCCGGATGAACTCCACCATGTGATGAGGTTTGCTCTGGATTGCTGGCAGCAGATGATCGATTCGCAGCAGTATCGAAGCGTGCTCATGTACAAGAACAAGGGTCCGCTTTCGGGCGGCAGCCTCGTCCATCCACACATGCAGATTGTGGGCTTGGAACAGGAGGACGGCTATGCGGCGCTGACCTCAGCCAACTTTGAAGGCATCGATGTTTGGCAGAGGGGAAGGGTTGCGGTCAACATCTCAACCGAACCGATTATGGGGTTCTTTGAGGTCAATGTTTCAGCCCCGCAGGGAATCGCCGCCAGCGATGGCGCGCGAGACCAAGCCGAGACGGACCTCTTCGCCGATGCGATTCAGGTAGCTCTGCGCTATATCCTGAACGAGCACCATGGTGGTCGCGCAGAGTCGTACAACTTGTTCTTCTACCACATGGACGGCCGGACCATTGCCAAGGCGCTTCCGCGCTGGGTGGTTTCACCCTACTTTGTCGGGTATCGGCTGGCTCAGGTCAATGCTGAGACCACGCTCGATGTCGATGCGGAGCGATTCCGCGCACATCTGGAGGCGCTCACATCGTAAAGTGAGCGCCCGCACACTGCGGACGGTTTAGCGCGCCATTGCATCGCGGCCGGCCTCGACCCGCTTGCGCTGGGCGGCGCGCTCCTCGCCGGTCAGACGCTCAAAGAAGTGTCCGATAAGCGAGGCGAGCACCTGCTGAAACAACGTTCCACACATGACGGGAAACACAACTTCGCCCGGAAAGTATTGCGTGGCGATGACGGCGCCCGAAGAGATATTGCGCATGCCGCAGGTAAAGCACATGGTGGTCGTTTCGCTATATGGCAGATGCAGCGCGCGGGCGACCAGAATGCCGACGACAAAGCCGCTGATGGCGAAGACCAAAATAAAGAGGGCGACTTCCAAGCGCACCGCGTTCATGTGCAGCACGTACTCGCTCATGGCGGTGGAGTTGGAGGCGATAACGCCCATCATCATGAACTTGCAGGCGGGCGAGAGCGCGGGGGAGAGTTTCTCGTGCCCCCAGCCGCGCGTGAGCTCGTTGATCACGATGCCGAGCACAGCGGGGATGGCGATCATAAAGGCCATGTTCTGCATCATGCTCGGCACGTCGATCGAGACGGTGGCGCCCAGCAGGAGCTTGAGCGTAAGCGGAATCGTCACAGGGGAGATGACCGAGGACGTCAGGATGATGGTGAGCGCGAGCGGGCCGTTGCCGCCGAACATGCTGATCCACATAAAAGCGGTGACTGCCACGGGCACACTGTATTCGAGCACGATGCCGCAGACAAGGTTGGGGTTGGAACCAAAGAACAACGATCCCATGGCATAGGCCGCGATGGGAATAAGCGCCGCCGAGACCAACAACGCCAGAATCAGGTGCAGCGGACGGTGGAACACCTCGGCTACCTGGTGAAAGGTGTTGCTGAGCGCACCCTGAAACGTCATAAAGGCGAAGAGGGCGGGAACAATGGGCTTGAGAACGCCGATCTGTTGAGGAAAGAGCACGCCGAGCGCCACACAAATCGGAACGATGATCTGCATGTGCCCCGCGAGGAACTTCCCCAGTCCAGCCCATTGCTTCATATGCCCCGCGACTCCCTTTATCCGCGAACTTGTTTGTATGGATATGCTAGACGCTCGTATGTGTCCGTGCGGCTGAAACGCTCGATTGTTTCGAGGGCATTACCGCCATCGTTTGCCGAAACCGCGGCGCACCGCGGCGTTTTGCGTCCGCGCTGCACGGTATAATAAATCCGTTCAACAGATCTGCCTGCCGAAGCGGGCATACACAGAGGACTCATCGCTATGAACCGTGAGAGGTATCGCGGCGACCTGCCCCTATCGGGGGTGGGTGCCTATGTCATCGCTTAAGACGACGCATCGCTGGGCGGTCGCTCAGCAAAATCCCGAGCTCGAAAAGGAACTTTCGGCTGGTCTGGGCATTCCTGGGCTGGTGGCGCGCATTATGGTCGCGCACGGCATTGGCTCCATCAAAGAGGGCCAATTGTTTTTGACGCCTTCGCTCGATCGCGACTGGGCCGACCCACTCATTATCCCGGGCATGTCGGTCGTTGCCGACCGCGTTGAGCGCGCTATTCGCAACCACGAGCACATTGCAGTCTTTGGCGATTTTGACGTTGACGGCATTACGTCGACCTGCCTGTTGACCGAGGCGCTGCGCACGTTTGGCGCCGATGTCACGCCGTTTATTCCGCATCGCTTTGATGAGGGCTACGGTCTTTCGCGCGCGGCACTCGACCGCGTTAACGAGCTCGCTCGCCCCCAGCTGATCGTGACCGTCGATAACGGCATTGCCGCCAAGGAAGAGGTTTCCTATCTGGAGAGCCTGGGGATCGAATTGGTGGTCACGGACCATCACGAGCCGTCCGACCAGGTGCCGCAGGGCGTGCCCCTGACCGACCCAAAGCTCGAGGACGAGGGTCCCTCGCGCGAGCTTGCCGGTGCCGGTGTGGCGCTCAAGCTGGTGCAGGTCCTGGGCGAGCGTCTGGGCAAGCCGTCGTATTGGCGTTCGCTGATCGAGGTCGCGGCGCTGGGTACCGTGTCCGACATGATGCCGCTGACGCCCGAGAACCGCGCGCTGGTCGCCGAGGGCATCCAGCAGATGCGCGTGACCGCCCGCCCCGGCTATATCGCGCTGGCCGCGCTCGCCAAGGCCGACCTCTCTAGTATTACGGCCGATGGCCTGTCGTTTTCGCTCATTCCCCGCTTGAACGCCGCCGGCCGCATGGCCGATCCCAAGCTGGCGCTCGACCTGCTGCTTGCCCGCGATCCCATCGAGGCAAGCGCGCTGGCGGCCGAGCTCGAGGAGATTAACCGTCAGCGTCGCGAGATCGAGGCGGAGCTCACGCGCGATGCCATGGCAAAGGTCGAGGAGACCTATGATGGCGGTCGCGCAATCGTCGTGGGTGGCGAGGGCTGGCACGAGGGCGTCAAGGGTATCGTAGCGAGCCGCCTGACCAACCGTTATCACGTGCCGGCGCTGCTGTTCTCGATCGAAGACGGTATCGCTCGCGGTTCGGGTCGCTCGGTGGGCAAGGTCAACCTGTTCGACGCTGTCGAGCGCTGCTCGGATCTGCTGATTCGTCGCGGCGGGCATGCGGGTGCGGTGGGCGTGACCATCGAGGCGTCCAAGCTCGACGAGTTCCGCCGTCGCCTTTCCGCCGTGCTGTCCGAGCTTCCCGCCGAGGACTTTGAGGACACCGACGAGGTTGCCGCCACCGTTGACCTCTCCGAGCTAAATATCGAGACCATCGAGCAAATCTCCCGTCTTGAGCCGTTTGGCCAGGGCAACAAGGTGCCGCTGTTGGCGGCCGAGGGCGTGACAATGTGCGATCGCGCCGTGGTGGGCAAAACCGGCGAGCACATGCGCTTCGTGGCGACCGATGGCGCTGCGAGTGTGCCGGCCATTATGTTCCGCGTGCCGCAGATCGATAAGCTCATCAATTGCGATAGCGCCGTCGACCTGGTGTTCGAGGCAGTGGCCGAGCATTGGCAGGGACGTGTGAAGCCCAAGCTCATGATCAAAGATGTCTTGGTGCGCGATACCGCGGCGCCCAATATCGACGATCCGGCATGTGAGCTTCGCCGCGGCGTGCAGCCGGCGGATTCTGGCCTGCGTCTGGAGTCGCGTAAACGCGAGACGCTCGCCCAGCTTTCTTATACCGAGCTCACGCGCTCGCTTATCCATAGCTTTATCGGCTCGAACCAGCCACATCGCGCGCAGGTCGAGGCACTCGACGCCCTCGCCGACCACCAGAGCGTTTTGGCTGTTATGGGGACGGGGCGTGGCAAGTCGCTCATCTTCCATGTGCACGCCGCGCGCGAGGCGGTCCTTCGTGGGCGTGCGAGCATCTTTGTCTATCCGCTGCGTGCGCTCGTTGCTGACCAGGCCTATCACCTCTCGTCGACGATGGCTGCGCTCGGCATTGGCGTGGGCGTGTTGACCGGCGAGACCGTGGAGGCGGCGCGCGATGACGTGTTTGCCGGCTTGGCTTCGGGCCGCACCGGCATCGTGCTCACGACGCCTGAGTTCCTGTCTATTCACCGTGATCGCTTTGCGCGCTCGGGGCGTATCGGGTTTGTCGTTATCGATGAGGCGCATCATGCCGGTCTTGCCAAGGGCGGCGACCGCAGTGCCTATCTCGACATGCCCGATATCCTCAAGGCCCTGGGTGACCCGGTCGTTCTGGCCGCGACTGCCACCGCAACGGCTCCGGTTGTGGCCGAGCTCGCCCGCGTGCTACCGATTACCCGTACAGTGGTCGACGAGACGGTGCGCGAGAACTTGCGGCTCGAGGATGACCGGGACCTTGCGAGCCGCGAGAACCGCCTGGTGTCAATCGTGGCTACGGGGGAGAAGACCGTCATCTACGTCAACTCGCGCGACCAGTCCGTGGCGCTTGCTAAGACGCTGCGCAAGCGGGTACCCGATTGCGCGACCCGCATCGCATTCTATAACGCGGGGCTTGCGCGCTCCGATCGTCGCCGCGTGGAGGAAGCGTTTCGTGACGGAAGCCTCAGTTGCATCGTTTCGACCTCTGCCTTTGGTGAGGGCGTGAACCTGCCCGATATCCGCCATGTCGTGCTCTATCACATGCCGTTTGGCAGCATTGAGTTCAACCAGATGAGCGGACGCGCCGGTCGCGACGGGCAACCTGCCGTGATTCACCTGCTCTATTCGTCGCGTGACGCTCGCATTAACGAGCGCCTGCTCGACTGCTACGCGCCCGAGCGCGACGAGCTCGTCACGCTCTATCGCGCGCTGCAGACTATGTGGCGCTCCAACCGCGGCAAGACCGGAGCCGACTCATTTAGTGCGAGCGATATCGACATCGCGCAGATGTGCCTTGCCATCGATGCCCGCACGCCGGTTGACGAGCGCTCGGTGGCAAGCGGTCTGGGAATCTTCGAAGAGCTTGGCTTCTGTCGCGTTTCGGGGTTTGATGACACCCGTCGCATTGCGATGGCCGAAAACCCCGGCCGTGTGCAATTGAGCAGGTCAATCCGCTATTTGGAGGGCTTGCGCTCGCGCATGGAGTTCTCGGCTTTCCGGAGTTGGGCGCTTGATTCGTGCGCTTCTGATATGCTAGCCAAAGTTAACCGCCCGATCGTACCGCGGGCCTAGGGGAAGGGGACCTCGATGGATGCCGCAGCCCGTACCGCCCATGATTCCACCCTCCAACCGTTCTCGGAGATGGAGCACTATAAGCATGCCGATGAGCTGCCGCCCGAGATTATGGCGGACAGCTACGACAAGCTGGAGCGCCTGTGCCTCAAATATATGAATGAGGACGACTTCTCCAAGGTGGAGCAGGCCTATTGCTTTGCTGCCGAGAAGCACTGCAACCAAAAGCGCCGTTCGGGTGAGATGTACATCAACCATCCCGTCGAGGTGGCCATCATTTTGGCCGATCTCAAGATGGACTGCGATGTGGTGTGCGCCGCGCTGCTGCACGATACCGTCGAGGATACCGAGACCTCGCTCGCCGATGTGTCCGGCCTGTTTGGCGATACGGTTGCCGAGCTCGTCGATGGCGTGACCAAGCTCACCAACATCGAAGTCGATAGCATGGACGAGAAGCAGGCGCTTACGCTGCGCAAGATGTTCCTCGCCATGTCCAAGGACATCCGCGTCATTATCGTCAAACTTGCCGACCGTCTGCACAACATGCGCACCCTTGCAGCCCTGCGTGAGGACCGTCGCCTGTTTAAGGCTCGCGAGACCATGGACGTGTATGCGCCCCTGGCCGACCGTCTGGGCATGAGCTCTATTAAGTGGGAGCTCGAGGACCTGTCCTTCTTCTACCTTGAGCCCGACGCCTACCAGCGCATCGCGCGCATGGTGGCGGAGTCTCGTGAGGTCCGTGAGCGCTATCTGGCCGAGACCATCAAGACGCTCACCGACGAGCTCAACCGCATCGGCCTGGAGGGCTTCCAGATCAATGGCCGCTCCAAGCACTATTGGTCCATCTACCAAAAGATGAAGCGCAAGGGCAAGGAGTTCTCCGAGATCTACGACCTGGTGGCACTGCGCGTCATCACGCATTCGGTGCGCGATTGCTACTCCACGCTCGGCGCGGTGCATACACTGTGGCACCCCATGCCCGGTCGCTTTAAAGACTATATCGCCATGCCCAAGGTTAATAACTACCAGTCGCTCCACACGACGGTTATCGGCCCCACGGCCCGCCCGCTCGAGATTCAGATTCGAACCTATGAGATGCATGAGCAGGCCGAGTACGGCATTGCCGCCCACTGGCTCTATAAGAAGTCGGGCGGATCGTCTGCGTCTAAGACCAATGATGCCCAGCGTCTGGACGACCAGATTAACTGGCTCAAACATTCGCTCGATTGGGCAGCGTCTGATGAGATTACGGACGCCAAGGAATACCTGCACTCGCTGAAGGTTGATCTGTTCGATCAGGAGATCTTTGTCTTTACACCCAAGGGCGAGGTCATGGCGCTTCGTGCCGGCTCCACGCCGCTCGACTTTGCCTACGCCGTTCACACCGAGGTGGGCAACCACTGCGTCGGCGCTAAGATCAACGGTGCGGTGGCCCCGCTCACGCACGAAATCAAGACGGGCGACCGCGTTGAAATCCTGACCAACAAGAGTTCCAAGCCGTCGCGTGATTGGCTCAAGATCGTTAAGACTCCTTCGGCCAAGTCAAAGATTCGCCGTTATTTCGCCGCCGCGACCAAAGACGATGACGCTGCTGCCGGCCGCGATATACTGGCCAAGGACCTGCGCAAGCGCGGGTATGGCATCTCTACGCCGCGATCCACGCGTGCGCTCAACGCCGTGGCGGAGCAGTTTAACTACAAGCAGCTTGAGGACCTGTTTGCCGCCGTCGGCGCCGGCAAGGTTGCCCCGCGCGCTGTGGGTAACAAGGTCGAGCAAATCTTGGACCCCAAGCCCGAGGAACAGGTCACCAAGGCCGAGGCTATCGCCGAGGTCGTGAAACAGCCGGCCCGCGGCTCCAACCGCAAGCCGCAAAAGCGTGGCAAGAGCGCCAGCAACGGCATTATCGTCAAGGGCGAGAGCAACAGCGGACTGCTGGTCCGTCTGGCGCATTGCTGTAATCCGGTGACGGGCGACGATATCGTCGGCTTCATCACGCGCGGTCGTGGCGTTTCGGTGCATCGCGCCAACTGCCCCAACGTCAAGGGTCTTATGGAGCATCCCGAGCGCATGATCGAAGTGGAGTGGGACGGCGCTGCCGACACCCTCTTCCAGGTCGAGATCGTGGTCGAGTGCCTGGACCGCATGGGCCTGCTCAAGGATGTCACCATTGCCATTGGCGATGCGGGCGGCAATATCCTTTCTGCCGCCACGTCGACCAACCGCGAGGGTATTGCAACCCTACGCTTTATGGTCGAGATCTCGGACGCGAGTGGGCTGGATCCGCTGCTAGCCTCCATCAGCAGCGTTGACTCGGTCTACGACGCGCGCCGCCTGATGCCCGGCGAGGGTGGAGCCCAGCTTAAGCGCCGCGTTTAGTCGCGACGAACGTGCCACATTATCGATATTCGCTACACTCGAGGCATCGTTTGATGCCTCGAGTTCTATAGAGAGGAGAGGGACATGAGTGGTGTGTCCTTGGATGTAACTCCCAAGGGATCGGTCGAGATCGAGACGCTCGTAAACGGTCCCATTCAGACCAATAGCTATGCTGTTATTTCGGACAATGAGTGTGTGATTATCGACCCCGCATGGGAAGGCGAGCGCTTGGTAGAGCATATTCGAGCCAAGCATCCCGGCGTACGCATGCTTGGCGCCGTATGCACTCATGGCCATGCCGATCATGTTGGTGGTGTTGCCGGCGTGCGAACCACCGTTGGCGAGGGCTGTCAGTATGAGCTGTGTGCTAAGGATGTGGCGGTGCCGCATGCGAACATCGAGGAACAGCGAGCTATGTGGGGCATTGAGACGCCCGACCCTGGGGAGCCGACGCGCCTGCTCGCCCAGGGCGATGCTCTCGAGGTGGGCGATATCTGCCTGCAGGTGATCGAGACACCAGGGCATACGCCGGGCGGGATCGTCTTGTTTGCTGCCACCGAGCAGGGGAACATCGCCTTTGTGGGCGACACCCTGTTTCCGGGTGGGCACGGCCGCACCGATCTTTCCGGCGGAGACGAGGCGGCGATTCTGCGCTCGCTCTCCAAGCTCGCCCGGCTTCTTCCGCCCGACACCGTTTGCTTAACCGGCCATGGCGATTCGACCACCATGGCACGCGAGCTCATGCAGAACACTTTCATGCAGGTGTAGCTTTATAGTCAGCTTCTAAAGCACGAGAAGCGTCTAAACGTCAAGCTATTTTTCCCCAACGGGTCGATTCCGTAGGGCAAACGGT
This sequence comes from uncultured Collinsella sp., assembly GCA_900541715.1. Classification (GTDB taxonomy): domain Bacteria; phylum Actinomycetota; class Coriobacteriia; order Coriobacteriales; family Coriobacteriaceae; genus Collinsella. The sequence goes on along the minus strand of UQLI01000006.1, from coordinate 6,116 downwards.
CAAAAAAAGTCTGTTTGGACGATATTCGTGAACAAACGAACGTTTATGCTCGGGTACGCCGTGGTAAAATCTCAGGCGTTATCGGAGCAACCTTACAGGAGGTTTCTTTTATGCTCGTCAACGCAGCAGACATGCTCAAGAAGGCCGAGGCCGGCAAGTACGCTCTCGGTGCCTTCAACACCAACAACCTCGAGTGGACCCTGGCTATTCTCCAGGCCGCCGAGGAGGCCAAGTCTCCGCTGATCCTTCAGTGCACCGCTGGTGCCGCTAAGTGGATGGGCGGTTTCAAGGTCTGCGCCGACATGGTCAAGGCTGCCGTCGAGGCCACGGGCGTTACCGTTCCCGTCGCCCTTCACCTCGATCACGGTTCTTACGAGGACTGCTTCAAGTGCATCGAGGCCGGCTTCACGTCCATCATGTATGACGGCTCTCACGAGGAGACCTTCCAGCTTAACCTCGACCGCACCAAGGAGCTCGTTGAGCTTGCCCACTCCAAGGGCATGTCCATCGAGGCCGAGGTCGGCGGCATCGGCGGCACCGAGGACGGCGTGACCTCCAACGGCGAGCTCGCTGACCCCGCTGAGTGCAAGCAGATTGCTGACCTGGGCGTCGACTTCCTCGCCTGCGGCATCGGCAACATCCACGGCGTGTACCCTGCTGACTGGGCTGGCCTTTCCTTCGAGCGCCTGGGCGAGATCAAGGCTCAGACCGGCGACCTGCCCCTCGTCCTGCACGGTGGCACCGGCATCCCCGAGGATCAGATCAAGAAGGCCATCTCCCTGGGTATCTCCAAGATCAACGTCAACACCGACCTGCAGCTCGTCTTCGCCAAGGGCGTTCGCGAGTACATCGAGGCTGGCAAGGATCAGCAGGGCAAGGGCTTTGACCCCCGCAAGCTCCTCAAGCCTGGTCGCGACAACATCGTTGCCCGCACCAAGGAGCTCATGGAGGAGTTTGGCTCCGTCAACAAGGCGTAAGCGTCGCTAAACTTCCCACCGGAAGCCCCGTCTCCCTACGCTGTTTCCTTTGCGCTCACCTGGCTTCGCCAGAAGTCGCGCCAAGGAAACAGTTCCGGGAGACGGGGCTTCCTTCGTTTAACGCCGCAGGGTTACGAGTCTGAATTAAGGTGGCTACTGGCTTCGCCAGAAGTCGCGCGACGGAATCAGCTCCGGGGAAACGGGGCCTCCTTTGTTAACTCGCTACAGGGTTACTGGGCTGAATTCATTTTTAGAGGTACCGTTTATCGGTGTCGAGGGTTCCTTTATTGGGGCTTTCTTTTTTATCTCGCTACAATGGGCTTCAAGAGTTCTAATGACTTGGAGTTTGGTATGGCTGTTATTAATGTGCTGCCTTCGGATGGGAAGGTTATTGACGAGGGTCCTGTTGGTTGCTCTGTTGATGTTTGCAATGATGACTTCCGTTTTCTAGATGTTGGCTTGCCACCCGAGATTCTGCGTTTAAAGGACGCGGGGTATCTTTCGCAGGCTATTGAGGCTTGCGACCGCCTACTTGCCCAAGACCCCGATCCCTCGCTTGCTGCCTGCGTTCGTGCCGAGCGGTATCGCATGCTTGAGACGCCGCTTCATTTTTCGGTGTCGCGCGATCGAGCTATTGCGATGATTCGCGAGGAGTGGCCTGAGTTTACCGAGGAGCAGTTTGACGACCTGATTGACCGTGAGCGTATTGACTGGCGCTTTATCGATGGCGAGCTGTTCGTTCTCGATAACTTCCTCGATTCGCTTCGCGTATATCCCAAAGAGGTCCCCGGCATGCGTCCCGATTCTACGGACGGAATAGCACTGCGCAACGAGATGCTCAAGGAGATGGAGTCACAAAACGGATTGGCTCGCGTCATTACGCTTAAAGCGTCCTTGTCTGTCCCCGGCGCTCTGGAGGGGGAGACCGTTTGCGCTTGGCTTCCCGTCGCGGCTGCCTGTCGTCAGCAGTCTCGGGTCGAGATTCTCGACATGACGCCGGAGGGTGCTGTTGCTCCCGCGAACGCTTCGGCGCGTACCGCCTCGTGGTCTTCTTCGAGTGAGCGCTCATTCTCGGTGACCTATCGCTATCACATCGATGCCGCTTATCGCGATATTTATGGGGGTGCGCTTCCGTCGCATCCGTGTATGGACGCGCCGTTGCCCGAAGATATTTCTGAGGACCGTCCGCACATTGCATTCACGCCGTATCTGCAGCAGCTGACGGCCGGTGTTGTTGACGGACTCGAGGATCCGCTCGATCGCGCTCGTGCTATCTATGATTATCTGACGCAGCATATCGACTATCGCTATCAGCCGCCGTACTTGCTTTTGGGATCTATTGCCGACGACTGTTCGCATTCGCTCCGCGGCGATTGCGGCGTTATGGCGCTCACTTTTATCACCATGTGCCGCATCGCGGGGGTGCCTGCTCGTTGGCAGAGCGGCCTGTACGTTGCGCCCGATTCGGTGGGGTCGCACGACTGGGCAGAGTTCTATACGCCGCAGACCGGTTGGCTCAACGCCGACGTGTCATTTGGATCTTCTGCTCACAGGATGGGGGAGGAGTGGCGCCGCCGTCACTACTTTGGCAATCTCGACCCATGGCGTATGGTGGCCAACAATCGATTCCAGGCAGAGTTTGAGTCCTCTTTCGACGGCATGCGCGAGGACCCTTACGATAACCAGATGGGTGAGGCTTCGGTCGACGGTCGCGGATGCCGTCAGCGCGAGATGCTACGCACGGTCGAACTCATCGAAATGCTCGAAGTTCCATTTTCGGACTAATCGGTAGAAAGCTGTGATAAACTAACTCACGCATTGCGTGCCCGAGTGGCGGAATTGGCAGACGCAGTGGACTCAAAATCCACCGTTGGCAACAACGTGCGAGTTCGAGTCTCGCCTCGGGCACCATACATGCAAGTGGGCGTTCAAGGGGGTCAAGGCCCCCTTTTTCGTGCCGAACTCGCGTGAGCGCGCGGAGCGTTAAGTAAACAGGCCTGTGGCCTGTTTGTAGCGGAGCGTGGTGAGGGCGCCATGCGCCCGAAGCCCGGGGCTTCGCGAAGCGAAGGCCCTTCGAGTCTCGCCTCGGGCACCATACATGCACCTGCGCTTTGAGGGGGTTGTGGCCCCCTTTTTCGTGTACGTAATGTGATAATGCGCTGTACGTGTTATTATTCGCAAGGCGTTGTTCCCACAATGCCCTAAAGAGGAACCCGAGGGCTCCCACCTTTTGGCGCCAATGAGCAGCTGACTGGTCATACAACTTAGATTCCCTTCCTCAAATCGAGGAAGTCTATGTGTATGACCTGGTTGCTGAGAAGCGCCGGGTTATTTTTTTATGAATGGAGGTAGGGAAAATAGCTAAGTCTGATGACACCCGCATCAACGACGAGATTACTGCATCTTCGTGCCGTTTGATTGGCGTCGATGGCTCTCAGCTCGGCCTGTTCGCCATCCGCGATGCCCAGCGCGTCGCCGACGATCAGGGTCTCGACCTGGTCGAGATCGCTCCCAACGCGGAGCCGCCGGTCTGCAAGGTCATGGACTACGGTAAGTTCAAGTACCAGCAGGCCATGAAGGCCAAGGCTGCTCGTAAGAACCAGTCCAAGGTCGAGGTCAAGGAAATGAAGTTCCGACCCAAGATCGACGTTGGCGACTACGAGACCAAGAAGGGCCACGTTCTGCGTTTCCTCAAGAAGGGCGCACGCGTTAAGATCACCATCATGTTCCGCGGCCGTGAGATGGCTCACCCGGAGCAGGGCCTTAACGTTCTCGAGCGTCTCGCCGAGGATCTCAAGCCTTACGCTACGGTCGAGTCCAAGCCTAAGATGGAAGGCCGTAACATGCTTATGCTGCTCGCCCCGATTAAGGGCGCCTTCGATGAGGATAAAGCGGCAAGCGATACCAAGTAACTAGTGTTCTGTAACCGATTAAGGAGTATTTCATGCCTAAGATGAAGTCCCACAGCGGCACCAAGAAGCGTTTCCGCAAGACTGGTACCGGCAAGCTTATGCGCGCCAAGGCTTTCAAGAGCCACATCCTGAGCAAGAAGTCCACCAAGCGTAAGCGTGGCTTCCGTCAGGAGACCGAGATCGCCGCTGCCGACCGCAAGGTCATCAAGTCGCGTCTCGCCTAAGTTCGCGTTCCCGTTTTTCGTTTTACCGTCTAGGAGTTGATAGAACATGGCACGTATTAAGCGCGCTGTTGCCGCCAAGAAGAAGCGCCGTACCGTTATGCACCGTGCGAAGGGTTACTACGGTGCCGCTTCGCGTACTTACAAGCATGCTAAAGAGCAGGTCCAGCACTCCCTGCAGTATCAGTATCGTGATCGACGCAACAAGAAGCGCGAGATCCGTTCTCTTTGGATCACTCGTATCAACGCTGCTGCTCGCCTGAACGACATCTCTTACTCTCAGTTCATGCACGGCCTGAAGGTTGCCGGCATCGAGCTCGACCGCAAGGTCCTGGCTCAAATGGCTTACGAGGACATCGAGTCCTTCAACGAGCTGGCTACCATCGCCAAGAAGGCTCTCGAGGCCTAATAGATTCTCTTGAATCGCTAGGGGAGTGTCGCGTTGTGCGCGGCGCTCCCTCTTTTTATCTGAAGCGCGGTTTACATTGCTAAAAGCGCGGGTAGATAAACACTTACAGGTGACCGATCTCTATATATTCCTGAACCAAAGGGTCATCATCTGATACGTGCGGAAGATCCGCACCAGTCTTTCTATTACCTATAGAAAGCAATATGTTGTGTAGGACTTGTGAAGAGTGGAATTGACGTCCCACAGAGCTTCGCGGTCTGGCAATATATCTCCTTGCCGCGCGGCCCGGTGGAACCGGATGAGCCGCGAGGGCGTGCACCTTGAGAACCGGATACTGCGAGGATGGACACACCAGTTGTGTCGCATCCGGGCAGACATCGAACCATTTGAAATGGTCTAACTTGGATTTGTTTTTCGCAAGGCCGCCGAGAGGCGGCCCCGAGAAATTCCTTTTCCTATACTAGAACCATATGAATCGAACGGAACCGATCAGCTAATAGTTGTGAGGACCGGACGGGCTCGAAGCCCATACATTTTGGACGGAGAGTTCGATCCTGGCTCAGGATGAACGCTGGCGGCGCGCCTAACACATGCAAGTCGAACGGCACCCCTCTCCGGAGGGAAGCGAGTGGCGAACGGCTGAGTAACACGTGGAGAACCTGCCCCCTCCCCCGGGATAGCCGCCCGAAAGGACGGGTAATACCGGATACCCCGGGGTGCCGCATGGCGCCCCGGCTAAAGCCCCGACGGGAGGGGATGGCTCCGCGGCCCATCAGGTAGACGGCGGGGTGACGGCCCACCGTGCCGACAACGGGTAGCCGGGTTGAGAGACCGACCGGCCAGATTGGGACTGAGACACGGCCCAGACTCCTACGGGAGGCAGCAGTGGGGAATCTTGCGCAATGGGGGGAACCCTGACGCAGCGACGCCGCGTGCGGGACGGAGGCCTTCGGGTCGTAAACCGCTTTCAGCAGGGAAGAGTCAAGACTGTACCTGCAGAAGAAGCCCCGGCTAACTACGTGCCAGCAGCCGCGGTAATACGTAGGGGGCGAGCGTTATCCGGATTCATTGGGCGTAAAGCGCGCGTAGGCGGCCCGGCAGGCCGGGGGTCGAAGCGGGGGGCTCAACCCCCCGAAGCCCCCGGAACCTCCGCGGCTTGGGTCCGGTAGGGGAGGGTGGAACACCCGGTGTAGCGGTGGAATGCGCAGATATCGGGTGGAACACCGGTGGCGAAGGCGGCCCTCTGGGCCGAGACCGACGCTGAGGCGCGAAAGCTGGGGGAGCGAACAGGATTAGATACCCTGGTAGTCCCAGCCGTAAACGATGGACGCTAGGTGTGGGGGGACGATCCCCCCGTGCCGCAGCCAACGCATTAAGCGTCCCGCCTGGGGAGTACGGCCGCAAGGCTAAAACTCAAAGGAATTGACGGGGGCCCGCACAAGCAGCGGAGCATGTGGCTTAATTCGAAGCAACGCGAAGAACCTTACCAGGGCTTGACATATGGGTGAAGCGGGGGAGACCCCGTGGCCGAGAGGAGCCCATACAGGTGGTGCATGGCTGTCGTCAGCTCGTGTCGTGAGATGTTGGGTTAAGTCCC
>UQLI01000005.1 GCA_900541715.1 uncultured Collinsella sp. | reverse complement strand
CCTCCGGGTTATGAGCCCGGCGAGCTACCAGACTGCTCCACCCCGCAATGTCTGGGCGCCTCATGTGCGCAAGAAAGAATATTACGCGGGAGTTCGGTAAACGGCAAGGAAAATCTCGTAGAGCATAATTCCTTCATATTTAAACCCCTCAGCCCCTATCACCGTAAACGAATCGCAGCCGAGCGCCGTCGACGGCACGTATACAATGGTGCGCGTCCTTTTATGCCAACACCGGGAGTAGACATGCTGCTCGCTATCGATATGGGAAACACGCAGACGGCCATGGGCCTGTTTGACGGAGACGAGCTGGTGCAGTCGTGGCGCATGCCCACCGACCGCTCCTATACCGCCGACGAGATCCACGTGCGCCTGATGGGTTTCTTTAAGATGTACGGCCTTTCGCTCGACGCGGTCGACGCGATCGCCTTTGCCGGCGTGGTACCGCAGCTCTCGCGCGAGTGGCACGCCGTGGCCGACCGCATTGCCGCGGACGTCATCGTCATTGGGCCGCAGACGGCCGCGGTGACCAAGCTGCGCGCGGCGCGCCCCCAGGCCGTAGGTGCCGACCGCGTCGCCAACGCCGTTGCGGCCGAAACTTTCTACGGCGCGCCGGCAATCGTGGTGGACTTTGGCACCGCGACCAATATCGACGTCATCGATGAGGACGGTTATTACATTGGCGGAGCGATCGCGCCGGGCATTCGCATCTCCATGGACGCGCTTGCCGCCCGTGCCGCCAAGCTCGCCAGCGTTCCGCTCGAGGCGCCCGAGCACGCCATCGGCCGCGATACCGAGGAGTGCATCAAGGTCGGCGCCGTAACGGGCGCCGCCGCCATGGCTGAGGGCCTGGTCGCGCGCATGAAGCGCGAGCTGGGCCGCGAGGATGCCACCGTTATCGCCACGGGCGGTCTCGCCAGCATCGTCGCCGATTCGACCGATGCCTTCGACGTGGTCGACGGACAGCTCACCATCAAGGGTATCTGCGAAATCTACCGCCGCATGCAGGAGCTGGGATAGAGCAGGGGCTTAAGTCGAGCACGCCCGATGCCACAGTCCCCGCAAACGTTCGCCAAGCCCATTCCCCAGACAGGCGAAACCCTCCCCGGCACAGGCCGAGGAGGGTCTTGTTGTCATGTCTATCTTTGGGCGCGAACGCCCCGCGCTACAGCCCGCGAATTCGTACGGCCTCGGGCGGAAACTCCTGCTCGCCGGCATCGGTCTTGATGGTCGCGCGACCCCAGATGTCCAGGCCCGCAAACACACCGACCGCAAGCGGCAAACCGCTGGGCGACACCGCCGCGACCTGACGACCCAGCAGTGGCACCATGTCAAAGTACTCGCCCAGCACCGGAGCCAGCGGGCCGGCGGCGCCCTGCGGCGTGTTGGCGGCAACTGCCCAGGTGTCCACGCGGACCAGCACGGCGGCGGCCAATGCCTCGATCAGCGCCTCATCTGCCATATCCACGCCAAGCTCACCCAGCGCCGCACGCTCAACATCCACCGTCACCGCGGCAAACATACCCGCGGCACCGGCACCGCCGTTCACGGCAACGCGCGCGAGTGACGTCTCAAACGCAGGCGCACCGCACACGATATCGCTCGGCCACTGGATACCCACCTTGCCGGCAAGGCCCAACCCCGGCGTCGAAGCCGTGCCCACGAGCGCATCCATCATGCCCATCGCGGCCACAAACGGCAGGCCGTGGAAGGCGTGCATATTCACATCGGGGCGCACGACCAGCGAAAACGTCAGCGAAGCATCGCCCGCGCTCCACGCGCACCAGCCCGCGGACACGCCCTCGCGGCCCGCGTCACGCGCCGCGTCGAGCTCGGTACCGGCGGCAACAGCATTCATCTCGATCATCTACATACGCCCCAATTCGCCCACGATATGGCCCATGCGGTCCTCGGGCTCCTTGACCTCGACGCCGTTGTAGCGGAAGAACCGCGCCGGGTCGTGCATCAGGTCCTCGAGCGGCACCAGCACAAAGTCGCGCTCGCCGATCAGCGGATGCGGCAGGCGCAGTTTTTTGCCGCCGTGGGTCTCGCCATCCATCCACAGCAGGTCCAGGTCGATAGTGCGCGGGCCGTTGGCCTTGGCCTTTTTGGAACGGTCGCGGCCCAGCTCGGCCTCGATCTTCATGAGCTCGTCGAGCAGCACCAGCGGCGCCAGCTCGGTCTTGATCTCGATGACGGCGTTGGCGAACGCGTCTTGGCGCGTCTCGTAGGCCGGCTCGCTCTCGTAGATGCGCGAGCAGTTGGACACGCAGGTGAGCGGAATCTCGGCGATCATGTCGCGCGCGGCGCGGATGTTGTCACAGCGATGCCCCAGGTTGGAGCCCACGGCCACAAACGCGCGGCGCGGCTGCGGCTTGGCAACGGCCCAGTAGCCGTTCAGGAACTGCGCAAAGCCGGCGACGTCGTGCACGCGCACGATGTTGGCGCCGGCCTGGATCGCACCCAGGCACACACCAAACGTGGCGGCATCGCGCTCGGCGGCCTCGGTCACGCCCGAGACGGCGCCCACAAAGCGCTTGCGCGACACGGCGCACATGAGCGGATAGCCCAGCGATGCCATCTTGGCGGTCTCGCGCTGGATGACGATATCCTCGTTAGCCGACTTGCCAAAGCCCGGACCGGGGTCGATGCAGATGCGGTCACGCGACACGCCGGCATGGATGAGCGTGCGGGCCTGGTCGGAAAGGAATCCCATGACGCGGCGCATGATGGGCGCCGAATCGGGCAGGGTAAAGCGGCGGAGCTGCGAGGTGGGCACGTAGGCTTCCTCGCGGCGGGCGCTGCGGCGCATCATGGCGACCAGGTGGTCGCTGGGCTCCGGCTCCGTCTCGGCGGCAGCGGGCGTGACCTCGGGCGCGACGGTCTCGGCGGCGGGGGCAGCCTGCTCGGCGGCCGGCGTCTCCTGTTCGGCTGCGGGCTCGGCTGCGGGCTCCGGGTCGCCAAACGGCAGCGAGGGCTGCACCACGCCGCCCGGAAGCTTGGCCTCCGACTTAGGCTCGCCCAGCAGCTTGCCACGACGGCGGCGGCCCGGCTTTTCGGCCTCGCGCGCGGCCTCGGCAGCCGCTTCGCGCGCCTTCTCGGCAACAAACGCCGCGGCCGAGGTATCGAGCTGCACCGTCGCGTGCGTACGCGCGGGAGCAGCGACCTCGCCGGCGTGCATCACGATGACGCCGCAAGCGCTCGTCTTAACAAACTCGACCATCTTGGGGTCGGTGAAGCCGGTCACATCGTTGACGATCGAGGCTCCGCAGCGCACGGCCGCCTTGGCAACCGCCACATGACGCGTGTCAATCGAGACAATGGCGCCCTCCTTGGCCAGTGCGCGCACCACGGGCAGCACACGGCGGGCCTCCTCGTCGGGGTTGACCGGGGTAAAGCCGGGGCGCGTGGACTCGCCGCCCACGTCGATGATGTCGGCACCGGCGTCGAGCATCGCCAAGCCGTACTCAATCGCGGCATCCGGATCGAAGTGCTCGCCGCCATCGCTAAACGAATCGGGCGTCACGTTGAGGACGCCCATGATGCGCGGACGGTCAAAGCTGAGCTCGTACTTTCCGCACCGCCATGTCTTGCTATCGTTCGCCATGAACATCCTCCTAAAATGCCCCCGCCGCCGCGCTCGGGCGCTGGCGGCGGGGTCGCTTTGCAATCAGTCTTTCTATTGTATCCGCGCACGCGGGCTAGAACGCAAACGCGGCCGCGATGTCGCAAGAAATCAGCAGGTCGGCATTTGCATCCTGATCGGTGGGCGCCAAATTGCAAATGGCCAGCGTATCGCCGGTAAAGTAGCGCGTGAGGCCCGCCGCCGGGTACACCACGAGCGAGGTTCCGCCCACGATGAGGGCATCGGCCGCGGCAATGGCGGCAACGGCGCCGGTGAGCACGCGCTCGTCGAGCGGCTCTTCGTAGAGCACCACGTCGGGCTTGATGCGGCCGCCGCACACGGGACACACGGGCACGCCCGCGGCATCCTCGTGCTCGCGCGAGCAAATCCACTCGGCGCTATAGACCGCTCCGCACGACTGGCAAATGTTGCGATGGACCGATCCGTGCAGCTCAAACACGCGCTGCGAGCCCGCCATCTGATGCAAGCCGTCGATGTTTTGCGTCACCACGGCATCAAGCTTGCCGACGCGCTCCAGCTCGGCCAGCTTGATGTGGCAGCGGTTGGGCTTAGCGTTAAGCGCGATCATCTTGGTTCGGTAAAAGTCGAAGAACTCCGCCGGATGTGTCTCGTAAAAGCTGTGCGACAGCATGGTCTCGGGCGGATAGGCAAACTGCTGGTGATACAGGCCGTCCACGCTGCGAAAATCGGGAATGCCGCTTGCCGTGGAAACACCAGCGCCGCCAAAGAACACCACGCGCTCGTGGGTATTGAACAGCTCCGCCAGCGCGGCGGAGGCCTGCTTGGGATCTGTTATCGCTTGCGTCATGTTTGTCCTCCGTCCATGTTGGTCGGGCAGCGTTGAGCGACGTCCCAGCATGCGTCCTTTAAGTCAGCATGCGCGGACTCCGCCCCGCTCTTGTTGCGTTAATCTTAAGCCTGCCAACCCCGTCGAAAGGACACCATGCCTCAGACTTACACCTTTGCCTCGTGGAACGTTAACGGCCTGCGCGCCGTGCTCAAAAAGGACCCGAGCTTTATTCAGATCGCGCAAGAACTCGACGTCGACATCTTGGCGCTGCAGGAGACCAAGCTGCAAGAGGGCCAGGTCGATATTGACCTGCCCGGCTATCACCAAACCTGGAGCTACGCCGAGCGTAAAGGCTATTCGGGCACTGCGGTCTTTAGCCGCCAGGAACCGCTGCGCGTGCTGCACGCCGACGCGCTGCTACCCTACGCCGGCGAGGGCGAGGCCGCCGAGCTCGTTGCCCAAGCCGCAACCGAGGGCCGCGTCTGCGCGCTGGAGTTCGACAAGTTCTGGTTTGTGGATGTCTACACTCCCAACGCGCAAAACGAACTCGCCCGCATCGACGTGCGCATGGCCTGGGACGATGCCTACCGCGACTTTTTGAGCGCGCTCGAGTGCGAGACCGGCAAGCCCGTAGTGACCTGTGGCGACTTTAACGTGGCGCACGAGGAAATCGACCTTAAGAACCCCAAGTCCAACCGCGGCAACGCGGGCTTTTCGGACGAGGAGCGCGGCAAGTTCACCGAGCTACTCAACGCCGGCTTTACCGATACCTGGCGCACGGCAAACCCCGACGTCGAGGGCGTCTACAGCTGGTGGAGCTATCGCTTTAATGCCCGCAAGAACAACGCAGGCTGGCGCATCGACTACTTCCTGGTAAGCGACGCAATCGCCGACAACGTACGCGACACCGGTATCCGCGGCGACATCTTTGGCAGTGACCACTGCCCCGTCACCCTCACGCTAGAGCTCTAGCCCCAAGTAATTCCTGGGGGACGGAGGAAAACAGATCATGTGACCCCTCTCCCCCTATAAGCTGCGGTGGAATAGTTCCTGTTTGGGCAGCAAATAGCCAAAAACGAGAACTATTCCACCGCAAGTTCGCGAGGAAACGCGAAATGCCTTACAGCCCGTATTTCACGACGACACGGTTAATGCGACGGCACCAAGGCTTGTACAAGGCGGCCAAGAACACGCAGGTCGCAAAGCCGTGCGTAATATCGAACGGCACTGCCGTGGCAAGACGCGCCACGGCACCCGCCCAAGTAAGCGGCTGCACAAAACCAATGATGTCATACGCGTTGATCACCACGCCGTACAGCAAACCCGAAGCAAAGCCGTAGGTCAGTAGCGCCGGCATGCGCACGGTTCCATCCGCACGGTCGAACGCACCGGCATGCGCCAGCGCACCGCCAACATAGCCAACCAGGCCCCAGGCATACATCTGCCACGGTGTCCACATGCCCTGTCCAAAAAAGAAATTGCTGATCAGCGCCGCCAGCGCGCCAACCATAAAACCATTGCGGCGACCAAGCGTCGCCCCCGCGATAATGGCGATGGCGCTCACCGGTTTAAAGTCGGGAATGGGCCCAAACAGGATGCGCCCCGCCGCCGCCAGCGCCGCCAGCACCAGCGTGGGCATAATCTGGCGCAAACCCGGACGAGATGCCTCGTAACCCGCAAAGAACAGTGCGAGCACCAGCGCCACCACAACCAGCATGGCCAACGCTGCCTGCCCAACACCCGACAGCGACGCCGCAGCCATCACCGCCGGCACCGCCAACAACAGCGGGACCTCCAGTTTTGCAAGCAAGCGCGAGAAACGACAGTCCGTCATCCCATCACGCCCTGTAGAACACGTTGTCGGCAAAGAAATCTGCCGGGGGCTCCATGCAGGCAATCTCGCCGTCAAACATCATGGCGACGTCGTCGGCTACCTGCTCGGCAAAGTCCAAATCGTGCGTAGCCATGATGACGGTGCCGCCAGCCTTCGCATGGTCACGCAGGGCGCGGGCAATGATGCGGCGGCTCTCCAGGTCCAAGCCCTTCGTGGGCTCGTCAAGCAGCAGCAGCTCGGGGCCGATCAGCAGCAGCTTTGCCAGTGCAAGCAGCTGGCGCTGTCCGCCCGAGAGGTCGTAAGGGTGGCGCGTCTCCAGGCCGTCCAGTCCCAGTTGCGCTGCACGCTCCCGCGCCAAGTTCTCGTCATATCCGCAGGTCGAGGCCCATTCCATCAGCTCGTCGCGCACCGTCTCGGCAACCAGCAGGGCCTTGGGGTTCTGCGGCAGCAGCGCAGCCGAGGCCACCCCGCGCACCATGCGACCACGCTGCAGCTTGGCAGTCTTCGCCAGCACCGAAAGCATTGTCGACTTGCCGCAGCCGTTACCGCCCGCAACCGCATGCACCGCGCCAGCCGAAAACGACGCATCGAGCCCGCGCAGCACCCAACCGCCCGCGCGATCGTAGCGAAACCAGCTCCCTGCCAGGGTGGTAGCCGACCCAGCGTGCATTTTTTGGAGTATTCTGCTTCCATCCGTGCGCGGGAAGGCTTCCGAGCCGTTCTCGAGCGACGTTTGCGCCACAAATTCAGACGATTTGTCCAATTCCGAACTTTTTTTCGCGCTCGATACGTCCCCGGGCGGCTCCAGAGAGCCCAAATTGTCCTCACGCCTGCTGAATACTCCTTTATTTGCACATCGGATGGCACCCCACCCCAACATGTCATCGGACAACAGCGATTCTCGGCGTCCCAAAGAAGCCATATCCGCCACCTCGCGCACGCGACCGTCCTCGATCCGGTACGCACACGTCGCGTATTCGAGCATTGGGCGCGGCTGATGCGTCGCCACAACAACCGTGCAGCCCAGCTCGCGATTCACGCGAAACAGCGCATGCAGAAAACTCTTCTCGGCAACGGGGTCGAGCTGAGACGTGGGCTCATCGAGCAGCAGCACGCGCGGGCGGAGCGCCAACACGGCGGCCAACGACAGCAGCTGCTTGCGACCACCCGAAAGCGTATCGGTATCGCGGTGGAGCCAATCCTCCAGCCCAAAGAAATAGCTGGTCTCGGCCACGCGACGACGCATCTCGTCACGCGCTAGCCCCAAGTTTTCCAGGCCAAACGCCATCTCGTGCCACACGGTCTCGCACACGATCTGGTTCTCGGGATCCTGGAACACATAGCCCACGCGCTCCGCGGACGTCCGAACATCCATGTCGGCGACGTTCTCGCCCAGCACGCGCGCATCGCCAGTGCGCTCGCCCGCCGGAGCGATCTCGGGTTTGAGCAGCGACAGCAGCGTCGACTTACCCGATCCGGTACCGCCAACAAGCAGCGCAAACGCACCTTGGGGAACAGACCAGTCGAGCCCCTCGAGCACCGCAGCATCAGCATCGGGGTAGGCAAAGCTCAGGCTCCGCACCTCAATCGCCGGCATATCCGGGCCGCACGCCGCGCCCGACACCGGGCCCCTATCCAACCGAGCCATCAGCCAAACCTCCTCTCATCAATCGCGTGCAATGCGCAAGGCAGCATCATCCAGGCAGCGTACACGACATAGCCCAGCCACGGCGCCGGCACCGAGAGCTGCGGATAAAACGAATACTGCGTCGTCGCGGTCGCCGCCACGGCCACCGCGGCGGCACCAAACAGCGCGAGCCCGACCAGCGCGGCAACGTCGCTGCGCCCCAGTCGATACCGCGCATACGTCGTACGACGTGTCGCGGCACCCCACCCGCGCGAGCGCATCGCGTCCGCGCGCTCCAGCGAATCTTCCATGCCCCAGCCCATCAACACGCTCGACGCCCGCAGGCGCGATCGCACGGGATCGGTGGGCGCGCGGCCCGGCACATCAATCGCATCCTGCACCGCCAGCACCGTACGACCGCGGCGCAAAAACTGCGGGATAAGCCTCATGCACATCGAGATCATGAGCGCAATCACCGGTGCGGCATTGCCCAGCAGCGCGAGCACCTTGTCGTATTCGAGCATCGACGCCGCGGCCTCAAACCACAGCACGCTCGCCACAAACAGTCCGCCCATGCACAGGCCATATACCATGCTCTCCAGATACACCGTGCGCATACCAATACGGAACAGCTCCGTCGAGCCCGAGGCGTTAAACAGCGGATTGACCAGCGCGATAATCAAAATCACCGGCAGCTGCCAGCGAAGCGCCCCCAACGTGCGCGCAGCACCGCGCGTCGCAAGCCCGTACGCCAGCCCGCCCGCAAGCGACAGCGCGATCAGCACCGGTTGCATCGAGAACATGGTGAGCCCCAGCGTCAGCACTATATAGAGTGCCGGCACAGCCGGATGCGACATCGAGAATGCCGCGACGGGCTCGCCGCCAAACTCCTCTCGTATGTTGTCCACGGGCACCCCCGTCCCCTCGCTCAAACGACAGCTCCGCAGCACCGCCAACGCCGCACGCAAGCAGCGCAAACGCCACGCCGGCGGCGCAAGCCTCAACCGCCGCAAACCAATCGTTACGCGCTCATCATATGCCTGCGGTATCATATTGCGCCGTGTATCGTTTCCAAACACACGTCTCTAATAACGTAACAGGAGATCACATGGACGCAACCGCAATTATCCTCGCCGCCGGCGAGGGCACCCGCATGAAGTCGAACCACTGCAAGGTTTCGCACAAGATCCTGGGCAAGCCCATGGTCCAGTGGATCGTCGACGCCACCATCAAGGCCGGCTGCAGCCGCGTCGTGGTCGTCATCGGCAGCCACGCCGACGAGATGCGCGCCCTCATCGATGGCGCCTATGCCAACAGCGCCACCAAGGTCGAGTGCGTCGAGCAGACCGAGCGCCTGGGCACCGGTCACGCCGTAAAGGTCGCGCTCGAGGCCTGCGGCATCACGCAAGGCCCCGTCGTCGTGCTCAACGGTGACCTGCCGCTCATCACCGCCGACACCGTCGCCAAGTTCGCGCAGACCGTCGCCACCGGCGAGCTCGCCTGCACCGTCATGACCATGACCCCGCCCGATCCTTTTGGCTACGGCCGCATCAAGCTGGGCGCCGACGGCCAGATCGAGCGCATCATCGAGCAGAAGGACTGCACGCCCGAGCAGGCCGCCACGCTGCTGGAGTGCAACGCCGGCTGCTACGCCTTTGACGGCGCGCAGCTCGCCGCCCACATTAACGAGATCGGCAACGACAACGCGCAGTCCGAGTACTACCTGCCCGACATGCTCGAAATCCTCAAGGGTCACGGCCAGGCGGTCTCCATCTTCCACTGCGACGACTACCGCGACGGCCTGGGCGTCAACAGCCGCATCCAGCTCGCGCAGCTCACCGCCATCGCGCGCGACCGCATCAACGAGCACTGGATGGCCGAGGGCGTCACGTTCATCGATCCCACGCAGGCCTGGATCGGTCCCGATGCCGTCATCGGCCGCGACACCGTCGTGTGGCCGCAGACGCACCTGATCGGCCACGTCACCGTGGGCGAGGAGTGCCAGCTCGGCCCCAACAGCCGCCTCACCGACACCACCGTCGGCAGCGGCTGCACCATCGATGAAACCATCGCCGTCGAGGCCGTCATCGAGAACGGCGTCGACTGCGGCCCGCGCGCCTACCTGCGCCCGGGCACCCATATGCTCGACGGCTCCAAGGCCGGCACGCACGTGGAGATCAAGAAGTCCACGATCGGCGAGGGCTCTAAGGTGCCGCACCTGTCCTACATCGGCGACACCACCATGGGCTCCGGCGTCAACGTGGGCGCGGGCTCCATCACCTGCAACTACGACGGCGTGCACAAGCACAAGACCGTCATCGGCAAGGATGCCTTCATCGGCTCCGACACCATGATGGTCGCGCCCGCCCAGATTGGCGACGGCGCGCTCGTGGCCGCCGGCTCCGTCATCACCGAGCCGGTCCCGGCAGACGCACTTGGCCTGGGTCGTGCCCGCCAGATAAATATTGAGGGCTGGGCCG
This sequence comes from uncultured Collinsella sp., assembly GCA_900541715.1. Lineage (GTDB taxonomy): Bacteria > Actinomycetota > Coriobacteriia > Coriobacteriales > Coriobacteriaceae > Collinsella. Next base: position 62,568 of record UQLI01000005.1, on the reverse strand, counting down.
CCGATTATCGCCGCCGTCTGCACGAGGACGACGAGGTATAACGTTTTACCAAGCATCTAAGGAGCTGTTCCCATGGGGGCGGCTCCTTTTTCTATCGTGACCTGCGCAACCGGATGAGTGGTCGGTTCGTGTCCGTTGACGGTAAAGACGTTATCAAGACCCGATTAACCCCGCCGCGCGGTTACAATGCAACAAGGCATCTATATGGCATTCGATATAAAGGAGAAGGGTAATGCCGATTAATGATCCCGAGAAGTCGGAGAATATGCGCAAGTCCATCCGCGTGTATTCCGGTTCCTCCAACCGTCCCCTCGCTCAGAAGATCGCTGAGTACCTTGGGGTCGAGCTTTCGGGCCTTACGCTAAAGCAGTTCGCCAACGGTGAGATTTACGCCCGCTACGACGAGACCGTCCGCGGCGCCGACGTCTTCCTGATTCAGTCCGTGGCCGGCGGCAACGTCAACGACATGCTCATGGAGCTGCTCATCGCCACCGACGCTGCCAAGCGCGCATCCGCCCGCTCCATCACCGCCGTTATCACCCACTACGGCTATGCCCGTCAGGACCGCAAGGCCGGCCCGCGTGAGCCCATCACCGCCCGCCTCGTCGCCAACCTGCTCGAGCGCGCCGGCGTCAACCGCATCATCACCCTCGACCTGCACCAGGGCCAGATTCAGGGCTTCTTCGATATCCCGGTTAACCACCTGTCCGCGCTGCCGCTGTTTGGCCAGTACTACAACGACATGCACTTCGACACCGACAACCTGGTTGTCGTCTCCCCCGATGTGGGCCGCGCCAAGGCCGCCAAGAAGCTGTCCGACATGCTCGGCTGCGACCTGGCCATCGCCCACAAGGGCCGTCCGCGCCACAACGCCGCCGAGGTCATGGGCATCATCGGTGACATCAAGGGCAAGACCTGCATCATCAACGACGACATGATCGACACCGCAGGCACCCTGTGCGCCAACGTCAAGGAGCTCAAGGCTATGGGCGCCGGCGACATCTACGTATGCGCCACCCACGGCATCTTCTCCGGTCCGGCCATCGAGCGTCTGAACGACGCCCCGATCGTCGAGTGCCTCGTCACCGACGCCATTCCCGTCGAGGTCGGCGGCAAGATCAAGACCATCTCGGTCGCCGAGGAGTTCGCTCAGGCCATCTCCGCCGTTTACCACGAGGAGCCCGTCTCCACGCTCGTCGGCGGCGACTTCGCGCTGTAATCCAGCGTGCATCTCATCATCTTTGGTGTTTTTAAAGGGTCGGAAGCTCGCTTCCGACCCTTTTTCCACCCCTCGACAACCTTCCCTGGACAATTAGTTCAGATACGTATTTTTTTAAAGCTCCAAAGGCCGTTCTGAGCTCCCCGGCGAACGCCATACTGCCCAAAGCTCATCGCTTTCGAGTACGACCGCCGCATATTTACCCTCAAATCGCCCTAGAAAGCCCTTAGAAACGCCTCGAACGCCCGCCGTCTTATACGTATCTGAACTAACTGTCCAGTAGCTATCGTCAACCTTCGCGGCAGAGCTCAATTTCCTGCAATCCCCTCAACCGATTCCACCGATTTCATAACACCCAGCCGTTCATGGCGCGCAGCGCCCCGCTGAGCGAAAAGAACGGTATGGCGGTCGCATTCTGCCGCCAACTTAGTACGTTATAGCTATGACGACCGTGATTTCACATCTCTCCGCCCTCCGCGCAATTCGTCGCGCACGACGGGCGTACTCTGCCCTACCCTGGGACTCCGTTGATAGCGAACAGCAAGCACAGGCCTTGGCTGGCTGCATTCCCAACAATGACGCGATAGACTTTGGCGCACTTTCGATACTCGACGCCTGGAATGAAGATGATTCCGAACTGCTCGATCTTCTCGTTTCAAACGAAGACAACAGGCGCCCCGACAAGCGACTTCTTCAGCATATTCTCTCCACTCCTCTTCCTGAAGGTGCAATTATGCACGTCGAGGCCGACATCTACGCAACGTCTCCTGCCATGACAGCCATGCTTTGTTCCAAAAATGAATCAGTCGCCAAAACCTTGATGCTCCTTATGGAGCTGCTCGGAACCTACTCCCTTCCTCCCGGGGCAACATACCCCATTGCCTATGACGACATCTGGCCCAAGGGCGATGACTACGAAGCGATGGACGACCTCGATTGCCGGGGCGACCAGTCGGCGACCGAACAGCAGAACGAAACCCGCTACGAACAGGCACACTACAAATGCGAGCCCGCCACAACTATCGAAGAGCTCGAGGCGGTCGCACGCTTCGCCAAAAGTAGCTCATACACCTCGTTTCGCACGGCAGTCAATCTCGCCCGACCCGGATCTGCATCCCCAGCCGAATCCCTAATGTTTGCCGTTCTCGGAGCGCCCATGCGCTTTGGCGGATTCGGATGTTGCAGCCTGCCCATGGGAGGCCTGCTACTCAACTATCGAATCGACTTCGACACTCTTGCGGTCAACATGTCCTCCGGCATCCCTTACGCCATCTGCGACCTATATTGCCCGGCCGCCGGAGTCGACAACGAATACAACGGAATTGGGCATGAGCTTCAAAACGCTCGCATCCACGATGGCAATCGAAATAATGGCCTCAAGGCAATGGGCATCCACGTCCTGGTTATCAATCGCGACCAAATGAAAGACCTTGTTGCACTCGAAGCCTTCGCCCAAACGATGCATCGACTCGCGGGAGTCCGATTCCGATACCGTATCAAGGGCTATCGCAAGCGTCAGGCCGCTTGGCTCAACGCCCTGCGGGCCGGAATCGGCCTTGCGCCGGTCTAAACGGCGAATCACCCGTGCACCGTCGAGCAGGGCTGGACAGTTAGTTCAAATACGTATAAATGGACACATTGAATTAGGCTGTTTTGCAGTTATCTCTATACCATTCGCCCTATTTGAAGGCAGGGTAGACTTCAAAACAGCGTCATATGGACTAACTAAAGCTCCAAAACAACGTATCGGCATTAAATCGAGCAATTCGAGTTCTCAGAACTTATACGTATCCGAACTAACTGTCCACCTCTGATTTCGACGGCCGTCCAAACGCCCCTAAACGCCCTCAATTGCCCTCCATTTGACAGCGGCAACAGGGTCGCTCACCATAGCAGGCGACAAATCAACGAAAGGATGAACATGGCAGCTGCACAGCCGCTTAAGATTCGCATGGTTGCCGGACTTGGCAACCCTGGCGATGAGTATGCCGAAACCCGCCACAACGCTGGCTTCAAGGCGATCGACGAGTTGGCCCGTCAGGCCGGCGTCACGTACTGGAAAAACCAGGCAGGCGCCGAGGTCGCGCTCATTAATATCAACGATGCCGAGGAAGAGAACGGCAAGCGCCAGATCGTACTGGTCAAGCCGCAGTCGTATATGAATACCTCGGGTGGCCCCATCTCCAAGCTCTGCCGCGAGTACAAGATCAAGGCCGAGGAGCTGCTCGTAATCCACGACGAGCTCGATATTCCCGCCGGCGACGTGCGTGTTAAGGTGGGCGGCGGCCATGCCGGTCACAACGGCCTGCGTTCCATCATCGACAAGATGGGCAGCCGCGACTTCAGCCGCATCCGCACCGGCATCGGCAACCCTCCCGGCAAGATGGCCGTCGCCGACTACGTTCTTAAGCAGCTGCGCGCCCGCGAGGCCGAGGATTTCCAGGACACCTGCGCCCGCGCGGCCGACGCCGCCGGCCTGGCGATCGTGCACGGCGTGGTCTATGCCCGCGACCATGTCAACGGCGCCGCCTCCGCCAACGGCAAGCACTAAAACCTATCATTTAGGAACAGGTTTATTTCGGCAGGTTTTACCTGCGGAAACGCCCCAGTTGCGGCATCGCAATCAACCGCGCGCCGACATACATGCATAGCACCCCAAATGGGGCCGGCCTCATCACAACCCGAGGCCGGCCCCATTTGCCGTTTTACCTGATAAAACCGACCAAAATAAACCTCTCCCCCTTTGGTAGGCCAAAGTGGATAAACCCTGCTCCCAACCGCCGAAGACACACGTAAGTGACATGTCCATGAGGGTATAATTTGCACCGTATGTCTGCACAACGCCTGTGCGCGTACGGTTTTATTCGGGCTACCGTCCATTTCCGTGGAGGCACGGTTCGGCGGCCCTAACAAGAGAGGGGTTCTATGTATAAGATCCTGGAGAAGACGCAGTTCTCGGAGAAGGTGTTCAAGTTCCGCATCGAGGCGCCCGCAATCGCCAAGCATGCGCACGCTGGACAGTTCCTCATGGTTCGCGCCAACGAGACGGGCGAGCGCGTCCCGTTTACCCTGGCCGGCTGGAACGGTGACGAGGGCTGGGTCGAGTTCATCTTCATGGTGATCGGCAAGACCACCGAAATGCTTTCCACCTACGAGGCCGGCGAGTCGCTGCGCGACGTCGTGGGCCCGTTGGGCGTTCCCACCGAGATGGCCGAGGGCCCCTGCGCCGTCATTGGCGGCGGCGTCGGCCTGGCAATTGCCTTCCCGGTCGCCAAGCACCTGGTCGAGACCGGCCACGAGGTGCACGCCATCATGGGCGCCCGCACCAAGGACCTCCTGCTCATGGAGGACCAGTTCCGCGAGCTCCTCGACGAGGACCACATCCATATCACCACTGACGACGGCTCCTACGGCGAGCAGGGCGTTGTCACCGCTCCGCTGGAGCGTCTGCTGCAGGACAAGGCCGTGAGCCAGGTCTTCTGCGTCGGCCCCGTTCCGATGATGAAGTTCTCGACCCTCACCGCCCAGAAGTACGACACCCCCATCACCGCGTCCCTCAACCCCATCATGGTTGACGGCACCGGCATGTGCGGCTGCTGCCGCGTCGAGGTGGGCGGCGTGACCAAGTTCGCTTGCGTCGACGGCCCCGACTTCGATGCCACCCTGGTCGACTGGGATGACCTTCGTGCCCGCCAGGCCGCTTACCGTTCCGAAGAGGGCGAGTCCCTCAAGGCCTATGAGGAAAAGAGCTGCGCATGCCACTAGTTAACGGTCGTTTCGTTGCCGATATGAAGTCGCCCCGTACCCCCGATAACGAGGAGCCGGCTGCCGAGCGCGCCTGCGACTTCCGCCCCGTCGACAAGGGCTTCACCGAGGAGATGGCGCTGGCCGAGGCCGAGCGCTGCCTCAACTGCAAGAAGCCGTTCTGTGTTGAGGGCTGCCCCGTCAACATCAACATCCCCCGCTTTATCGAGCAGATCCGCGCGAAGGACTTCGGCGGCGCTCTCGATACCATCCGCGAGGACTCCATGCTTCCCGCCATCTGCGGCCGTGTCTGCCCGCAGGAGAACCAGTGCGAGGGCAAGTGCATCCGTGGTAAGAAGTCCGAGCCCGTGGCCATCGGCCAGCTCGAGCGCTTCCTGGGTGACCGCCCCGAGCTCGCCTCCACGCCCAAGATGGCCCCCAAGAACGGCAAGAAGGTCGCCGTCGTCGGCTCCGGCCCGTCCGGCATCACCTGCGCCGGCGAGCTCGCCCGTAACGGCTTTGACGTCACCGTCTTTGAGGCCTTCTTCACCGGCGGCGGCGTGCTGGTCTACGGCATCCCCGAGTTCCGTCTGCCCAAGGCAGTCGTCAAGCGCGAGATCGACGGCCTGGAGGACATGGGCGTCAAGTTTGAGTACAACTCCGTCGTGGGCAACATGGCCACGGCCGAGGAGCTGTTCGAGCAGGGCTTCGACGCCATCTACGTGGCGACCGGCGCTGGCCTGCCCAAGTTCCTCAACGTCCCCGGCGAGAACCTGCCCAACGTCTTCTTCGCCAACGAGTACCTCACCCGCGTGAACCTGATGAAGGCCAACAAGTTCCCCGAGTACGACACCCCCACCAAGCACGGCAAGAACGTCGTCGTCTTTGGCGGCGGCAACGTGGCTATGGACGCCGTCCGTACCGCCAAGCGCCTGGGCGCCGAGCATGCCATCATCGCCTACCGTCGTACCGAGGACGAGATGCCCTGCCGTCGCGCCGAGCTGCACCATGCTAAGGCCGAGGGCGTCGAGGTTCTGCCGCTCGTCTCCCCGCTCGAGTTTGTCGCTGGCGAGGACGGCTCCGTGTGCGCCGTCAAGGTCCAGAAGATGGAGCTCGGCGAGCCCGACGAGTCCGGCCGTCGTCGCCCGGTGCCCATCGAGGGCGCCATCGAGGAGATTCCCTGCGACGTCGCAATCTCGGCTATCGGTACCAACGCCAACCCCTTCGCAAAGAAGATCGGCGGCAAGATGGAGCTCAACAAGTGGGGCTACATCGTCGCCGACGAGGAGACCGGCCAGACCACCGATCCCCGCATCTGGGCCGGCGGCGACATCGTCACCGGTGCCGCTACGGTCATTCTGGCGATGGGCGCCGGCAAGAAGGCCGCCGCTTCCATCACCAAGAGCCTGCTGGGCGAGTAATCACCCTCAACGCTAGCCATCAAACGGCAAAGTCCCCGTCGAGCACACGCCCGGCGGGGACTTTTTCTATGCCGATCGCCCTACCACCGCAAAGGTGCCTGTCCCCTTTGTGGTGGTTTCAACTGGTTAGCCTTCGAGCTGCGCCACCTTGTAGCGGTAGGCAGCGGCGATAACGTCTTTACAACCCTCGCGGCCCAGCTTGGCGCGGTTGACGACGATGTCCTTGCCGCTCGTCATCTTCCACTTACCGGCACTGTAGCGCTTATAGAACGCCTCACGCGCCTTCTGCTGCTGTTTGACCAGCTTGGCGCCCTTCTTTTTGTTAAGGCCACGCTTCTTGCGCACAATCTCGACGCGGTCCTCAAAGGGTGCGGTCACCAACACGGCAATGTGGTTGGGGTTGTTGCGCAGCAGGTAATCGGACAGACGGCCTTCGATAATGCAGCTCTCGGTCTCGCCCAGATCCAAAATCACCTGGCTCATCTTTTGGAACAACTTATCCGAGTACGAACGGGCGTCGTAACGGTCGGGCAAAAACGCCATGTTCTCCACGGCCAGTCGCTCGTCGTAGGCGGCCATCTTATCGAGCGACTCGCCCGCGCGCAGCGACGCTCGCACCAGCAGCTCGTTATCGTACAGCGGAATCCCCAACTCGTCGGCAAGCATGCGACCAATCTCGTGGCCCTCGGCGCCAAAGTCGCGCGCGATGGTAATGACCACAGGATTCTTCTTATTCTCCAGATCGCTCATCGCGATTCCCTTCTCTATGTGACAAAGGGACAGTCCCTTTGTCACATTCTACGCTGCCACAATACGGCGTTGATATGCCCTCACCAGCAGCGAGATACCAAAGTTGAGCACAAAGTACATCGCAAACACCAGGCCGTAGAGCATAAGAACCTGCGACAGGTCAATCGCGTGGGCCATCACGACATTTGCCGTGTACATGAGCTCGGCCACGTTAATGCCCGAAAGATACGAGCTGTCCTTGATGACGGTCGTGCACTGGCTAAACAGCGCCGGGATGATCGTCTTAAACGTCTGCGGCAGAATGATGTAGCGCATGGTGGCAAAGAAGCCGAAGCCCTGGCTCTGCGCTGCCTCAAACTGGCCGCGCGGAATCGAGTTGAGGCCACCGCGCACAATCTCGGCCATAACAGCGCTGGTAAACAGCGTAAAGGCGATGGTCGAAATCACAATGTCCAAACCCTGCACCGTAAAGTAGATAAACAGGATCCACAGCAGGTTCGGCGTGCAACGGAACAGCTCGATATAGGCGCTCACCAAAATACGGAACGGGCGGGGCGCATAGCTTTTAACGAGCGCCAGCACCGTGCCAAAGATGAGCGAGAAAAAGATCGACAGCGCCGAGATCTCTATGGTCTTAACAAAGCCGCCCCAAATGTAGAGCAGGTTGGTCGCGTTGAAGATTTCCATGCGCTAGGCCTCCTCTACGTTGTCGAGCCCCAGCTCGGCCAGGCTCACACCGCGCGGACGCTCCTTGGAGCGGCGCTCGAGCCACTGCACCAGCATGGCGAGCGGAAAGCAGATGATGAAATACATAAGGCAGCAGACGATGTATCCCTGCAGGTAACCGTACAGACTCACAAAGTTGTCGGAACGGTACATAAGGTCGCCGCCGGCCACAAGCGCCAGCACCGACGTGTTCTTGACCAGGTTGAGCGCCTGGTTACACAGCGGCGGCAAAATGATCTTGAACGTCTGGGGCAGCACGATGTACCAGTACGCCTGCGCACGGGTGAAGCCCTGGCTCTGGGCCGCCTCCATCTGACCGCGCGGAACCGCCTCGATACCGGTGCGGATGACCTCCGAAATGTAGGCCGCGTGATACAGGCCCACGCCCAAGAAGCCCAGCACAAACGGCGCGATGCGCACCGGCTGGTCGGCACCGGTTATGGCCTGCAAAAACTGCGGACCGGCCATGTACATAAAGAGCACCTGCACGGGCAACGGGGTGTTCTGGTAAAACTCCACGTACACGCGGCTTATGGCGCGCAGCACGCGCGAGCGAGTGGTAGAGAACACGCCCAGCAGCGTGCCCAGCACCAGCGACAGCAGCAGACCGGCAACGACCACCTGCAGCGTCACGCCAAAGCCCTCCCAGAAGGGCCCCATGTTTTGAAATGTCGTCGACCAACGGTCGGCGTCAAATAATCCTTCGAGCATTTGATTCCTTCCTTGGACGATGCGCCTATACAAGACCCCAGGTCTTGACCTCTTGGTCGAGCCAGCCGTCGGCCAGGCGATCGCAAATCACCTGATCGACCACGGCCGAAAGGTCGCAGCCCTTCTTGGTCGCCACGCCGTAGCCCTGCTCGCCAAACTTGACCTCGGGCTGCAGCAGCTCAACGGTCTCGTTCATGTAACCGGCCAGCGTGGAGCGGTCCATGGCAAAGACGTCGATATTGCCGGCGTCGAGCGAACTCTTGATGATGGGGTAGCCGCTAAAGGCCCTAAACTCGGGCTTGCAGCTAAAGCCGTTGTCCTTGATCATCTGCTCGATCAGGCCCTGCGTGGTGGCACCCTGGCTCACGCCAATGACCTTGCCGTCCAAGTCCTCAATCGAGGTAAAGCCCGAACGCTTCTTGACCATGAGTCCCACGTAGTCGGTACGGTACGGCGTCGAGAAATCCCAGCTCTTCTTGCGCTCGTCGGTGATGGTGTAGGTCGCCGCGACCACGTCGAGTTGGCCGTTATCGATCAGCGGGCCGCGCGTCTTGGGCGTTACGTCGGTAAACTCGACAAGCTCCTGGGCGCGGGCCTCCTTGTAGCTCACACCAAAGACGGCAGCGGCGATCTGGTAGCACAAATCGACTTCCATGCCCTCAAAGCGGCCCTTGGCGGTGTCGTAATAGCCATAGCCGGGAACATCCTTCTTAACGCCGGCATTCAGATGGCCACGCGACTTGATGGCCGCAAGCTTGGACCCCTTGTCGGAGCCCTCGCCGCTGGTGGAGTTGCCGCAACCGGTAAGCGCGGTCCCCGTCAGCGCAAGCATGCCGGCGCCCGCCAGCTGCAAAAAGTGGCGGCGCGACACGGACGCCCTCGTCATATCCGTCATGTCCATCACCGCGCCTAGTGCAGAATCTTGGACAGGAACTCGCGGCAGCGCGGGTTCTCGGGGTTATCGAAGAAGTGCTCGGGCGTGCCCTCCTCCAGAATGCGGCCGTCCTCCATAAAGATGACGCGGTCGGCCACCTGGCGCGCAAAGCCCATCTCGTGCGTCACGCAGATCATGGTGATGTCCTCCTGCGCGAGCTCAATCATAACGTCCAGAACCTCCTGGACCATCTCGGGGTCGAGCGCCGAGGTCGGCTCGTCAAACAGGATGATGGGTTGCTTGGTGCACAGGGCACGGGCGATGGCGATGCGCTGCTGCTGACCACCCGAGAGATTCTGCGGATACTCGCCGGCCTTATGTGCCATGCCGACGCGCTTGAGCGCAGCGATGGCGATCTCGGTCGCCTCCTCCTTGCTCTTCTTTTGCAGCTTGATGGGCGCGAGCGTCAGGTTGCCCAGCACCGTCATGTTGGGATACAGGTTGAACTGCTGAAACACCATGGAACTATACTTGCGAGCCATCTCCAGGTGATTCTTTTTGGTGAGCGGCGTACCGTCGATGACAACCTCGCCCGACGTGGGCTCCTCCAGATAATCGACGCAACGGATGAGCGTCGATTTACCCGAGCCGGAAGGCCCGATCATTACGAGCTTCTCGCCGCGTTTGACGGTGAGGTTGATATCTTTGAGCACATGCAGGTCGCCAAAGTACTTGTTGAGATGCTTGATCTCGATCATGTCTGCCATGAATGTCCCTTCCCTGCGTTTACACGAGTTGAACTATTGTACGGAAAGAATCACGTTTCCGCAGCCCACACTACATTCCCGTAAAGAACCCGCAACCTTCCACCCACTCATTGGGGACAGGTTTAAATGAGTACCCGCTCATTGGGCACTCATTTAAGCCTGTCCCCAATGAGCACCGCCCAGCAAAAAAGGGGCGCGACCGCAATGGTCACGCCCCCTCAGCCTCAACTGTGTACCGCTCGGCCCTTACGCAAGCTTTGCTCCGACGATCTTTGCCGCGGCAGGCTTATCGAAGTTGCCGCCGGTGGCCTTGCCGAGTGCGCCCATAACCTGGCCCATCTGCTTCTTGGAAGTAGCGCCCAGCTCGGCGATGACCTGCTCGATCAGCGCCTCGAGCTCCTCGCCCGAAACCTGTGCGGGCAGCAGACTCTCCAGAATCTTGACCTGCTCGGTCAGGTTGTCGGTACGCTCCTGGTCGGTGCCGGCCTTGATGGACATCTCCAGCGTCTCGCTCGTCTGCTTGATCAGACGCTTGATCATGCTGTTGACGTCTTCCTCGGTCACATCGCGGCGCTCATTGACCTCGATATTCTTCACCTCGGCCTTGACCTGGCGAATGATGGACAGGCGAACCTTGTCCTTGGCCTTCATGGCCGCGATCATTTCCTTCTGCAGCTCTTCGTTGGTCATCTGCAAATCCTCTCTAATAGCGTGGGCGGCACTCGCGCGAGCATCGCCCCATGATTACTCAGTCGTCGACGAATCGTCGGTCGAACTCTTGGTGACGCCCTTCAGGCTCACGTTATAGGGTACGTCCTTGGGCATGGGGTTGACGGTAATGTCGGCATCCTTCTTGTACTGCTCCAGCCACTCGCTGTACGCGGCACTGGCCGCCTGCGTCTTCACCACGTTGGAGACGTACTTTTTGATGTCCTTGGGCACCTGCTTAATGTCATCAACCTGATTATCGACATGGAAGTAGTCGGTGCACTTGATGATGTGGTAGCCATAGGTCGACTCGACGACTTCGCTCACGTCGCCCTTGTTGAGTCCCTCGAGCGCCGTCTGGTAGCTGTCGACGAAGGTGGTGAGCTTATCCCAGCCCACATCGCCCTTCTTCTCCTTGGAACCCGTGTCCTCGGAGTACTGCTCAACGGCGTCCTCAAAGCTCAGCTCACCGGAGTTAATCTTGTCCAGGCACTCCTGCGCCTTGGCCTTGGCGGCAGCCTTGTCCTCGTCGGAAGCGTCGGAATCAACCTTGATCAGGATGTTCGACGAGCGGCGGGCGTCGTTGTAGCTGGACAGGTTTTCGTTGATGTAATCGACAATCTCGCTGTCCTTGGGCTTGCTCGTGGGCGCGACGGCATCCTTGAGTTTCTGTTGCGCCAGACTCTCCTTGAGCGAGTCCTTGTAGGTGTCCTCGGTATAGCCGTAGGTTTTGAGGGTCTTCTTAAAGGCCTTGGCACCGCCCGCGCTCTTGCACGCGTCCTTCCAAGCCTTCTCGACCTCCTCATCCGACACCGTCACGCCGTTCTCCTTCTGTGCCTGTTGAAGCAGAATCTGCTGCGTGTAGGAGTCGATGAGCTGCTTGCGGTACTTCTTGGGCGTGAGGTCGTTGTCAACCAGATACTGCGCCCAATCCTTGTCCTTGGTGTAGCCGTAGGACGTGCGCATGCTCATGATCTGCTTGGTCACGGTGTCCTCGGTGAGGTTGGTGCCGTTGATAGTAGCAGCAACACCGCCGGTCAGCTTGTAGCCCGAGGTGTCCTCGGCCTGCGACATAAGGCCGGAGCACGCCATGGCCGAGACGGAAAGCAGCATCGCCAGCACGCCGATGACCACCAGGACGATCTTGACGGTCTTAGACACGTACGTCTTGCGCTGCTTCTTGCGAGAGCTGGAGGCAGCGCGAGTCTGCTGCTCGGGCGTCGGCGCGGCCTCGGAGTTCTTTTTCTTATTTGCCATAGTTGGCCTTTCGCATCACGAATCGAACAAACGCCATTGTGTCACAACGCAGCCCCCGCGACACACCTGGTGCATGGGAGACGGGTTAATCTGCACCATTTTGGTGCAAAGGGGACAGGTCTGGCAGTTGGCAGTTAGGGACGTTCCTTTTCTGCCGGCAGCTAGGGACAGCCCCCAGTGCCGACTTTAGAAGTGGCGGCGGATGGCGTCGACCATGCCCTGCGGCGTGGTCTGGCCGAGTACATCGGCTGCAGCGTCGGCATCCATAAAGATATTCATAAACGCTTGCAGGGCCTCGACCTGGCCGCCCGGCTCGGCAATGCCCAGATTGATGATAATCTGCGCCGGCACCGGGGCGCCCATACCCGCCATCGCGTTGAACGTCACAGGTGCAGCGGGCTTTACCACCGCGATATAGGGCTTGGCCACAAATCCCGGATCGGTATGCGGAATGGCGATGTTTGCCGCCGGCATAGCGAGACCCGTGGGATAGGCGTCCTCGCGCGTGCGGACGGCGTCGAGCCAACCCTCGGCAATGTAGCCGCGCGGAGCGAGCTCGTCCTCGAGCTGCGCAAACACCTCATCCGGCGTCGCACACTCCCAATCAAAAAACACCAGCTCAGGCGAGAAAAGCGCCTCGGCGTTATCCGCCATACCGTCCTCCAAAGTTGCATGGGGTTCACATTGCCCCATATGATAGCGAAACCAGACAGACAAGGTTAGTCGAGGATCTCGATCATCTCGAGTGCACGCGCGGGCGTCAGGCAAACCTCGGGCATTGCCTCCAGCATGCGTCGGTCACTCGTGACTACGTAGTCAACATCTGCCGTCTCGCCCGAAGCGATGATGAGGTTGTCTTCAAGATCCGGCATGCGCTTGCCAAGCATGCGCGCCATTTCGCACTCTGCCAACGAAAGCGGAGAGGCCGTCGCCACCTGCATCATGTGCTCAATGCAGGCCCACGACGCCGAGGCAAACGACACGTTAATCCCATTCGCATTCCGCCGGGCTAGGCGCCGAGGCAAAATGTAGAACACATCCTTTGCCGTCGTCGGCGCGTACAGAAGGTCAATCTTTCCCGCCTCGGCAAGCTCCACCAGGCGCTTCGCTTCGTGGAATGCCCCCTCTTGCAGGTAATAATCAAGCCACACATTCGTATCCACAAGCAGGTGCTTTGCCTCAATCATCGGCAATTCGCCTCGATGTCGGCAATCATCGCGTCATACATATCATCTCGTACGGCATCCCAGTTGTCCGCCGAAGATTCCGCCGATGCGAAATCCGAAGCGCTTAGCCCCAACGAGGAAAAAGCTAGGCCACACCCCTGCTCGGCCAGGCTCTCCGCACGGGGCGCCTCGCGCTTATCCGCCAGCATAAATCCCGGCAACGCTTGATGCTCGACAAGATAGACCCACAGCGCGCGAATGGCATCGCTCGGCCCCAACCCATTGCGAGTTAGGACCGCATCGCCACCGGCTTTGAGCATAGGATCGATTCGCGTGTTGAGCTGCACCGTTGCCGTTCCCATAGCGGCTCCTTTCTACGTGCTAGCAGTATAGCAAACCTGTTAGACCACACAAAAGGGCCCCGCCCGAGCACGGACGAGGCCCTGTCAGATTGGTAGTCTCGAGAAAGTTGGTGTAGTGCCCGATCCGAAGCGAGTCGGCCTGGCGTCCAAGAACCTAAAATACGGTTGATGCCCTATGCCGCCGACCGGCATATGAAAGACAGCGGGCCAAAAGCCCCATGGCTTCTAGCCCGCAGAAACATCGATGTTTCCAAATGGTCGCAGCTTGTGTTTCAAGCGCTTTTCTACGCTACCGGCGGATGCAAATCCCAATCGGGAAAGCAGTTTGCAAAGCCTGAGAGATTTTGAGTCAAAACATTGTTCTCAGCTTGCTTCAGTCGCTCGTCCTCTTCAAACAGACTATCGAGCTCGCTCAATGCATCGAAGTCCTGCATCGCGGCATCGTTATGGTCGAAATCAGTCACTTCATCAGTCATCTATTTCACTCCATTCATGGTTATCGAGTCAATCCTATCGGCTAGGCAACCTTATCGAGCTTAAGCAAGTCGCTGCGCTCGGCCGCCGCTTCCTTCGCGCTCTTCCACTGATTAAGCGCCAGATCGATCTCGGAACAGCCTTCCTGGATGCGTTTGGAGTATTTGGCCTCAATCTCTTCTGCCTCCGCAGCGCGCTGCTTGCTCGAGAGGCCCGTCTTTACTAGACAATAGCCAGCCCCCGCAAGAAGCAGAATGCCAATAACCTGGTTTACAAATGCAAAGAGAGCTACTCCCAAAACAGCGAGGACAACGGCCGCTATCTTGTGGCTCTTGTTGTCCTTCGCAACCTTGACATCAAGCTCAGCGAGCTCCTTTTTCTTCTCTTCACCGACATAGCGAACATAATCGCCGCGCAGCGCATTACCCTCATCGCCGGTAACCGCCTTGCTTGTCCATCCGTCGAAGTCAAGGGTGATCGCCTGCGGAAATTCGGGGATATCGCTCTTGCGATACCGGTTGAAACCACCGTTGATATAGGAGCCCAAAAACTGAATCGCGGTCTTCTTCTTATGCACATCCACAGACGCACTCTGGTCGCGCATCGAGCGTGTCATCTGGTCGATGATATTCATCGTCTGCTGACGCTTCTCATCACGGCGACGATTGACGAGCTCTCGGGCGCGGTCCACGTCTCCGCCAAATGCTTTGACCGCAAGAAGATACTCCTCCTGACGACGCAAATTTCGCTCCTTGGAGTCATCGGAGTTAACGAGCTCCATCAGATGCCTGTCAACCTGCTCGGCAAGCGTCCTCTCGTCAACATCGGAAGCTTTGAGGGCGGCGAAGTCATTGGAGATACTCTCGATTGCCTCGACTTTTCCGAGATACTTATTGATGTAGTCAAACTCCTTGACCACCACCTTGAGCGCCGGATATCTCGAACTCATATCCTCCTCGTAGCCGATAAAATACTCCGCCCATGACTTAGACTGCTCGTTTTCGAACTCAGGGCTCTGATTTCTGATCTGCTCGATCCAGCCCGCCATATAGTCATCGCACAGGTGCTTTTCGTCGGTTCCGAAGATGCCGTTGATATAGGCATCAATGTAGACCATCGCATCGGCATCGATGCGGGCGGCGTTTTGCGTCGAGAAGTAGCGTGCTAGCCATTCGTAGCACGTAGCCGTGCGGTTATTACGTCTGCAGATCAGAGCCATCGCAAGCGACGTGTGCTCGTTGTCACGTTTGACAGCCTCGCGTATTGCGCGCTCTGCAAGATCTCGGTTGTTGTTGATCCATGCCGCAAGGGCAACCAGGACAGGCGCCAGCCAGTAGTCCGGGGTAGAAATCATTAACTCCTCGGAGACCGTCGAAATCGTCGCCTTGCGCACGAGCGCTGCATCGGTTGCCTGGAGAATACCGACCATGGTGTTTCGAACCACCGAGTAGTTGCCGAACTTCTTGTCCATCTCCTGCCGGACGCTCACGAGCTCCGTAGTCGCCTGCTCAAGTGCGGCGGTACGACGCTGTTCGAGCATCATCTCGAGAAAGTCCTTTCGGAGCTTTTTAAGGTCCTTCCGCACTTCCTCCATTTGGGATTCGACCTTATCGACCTTCGTGGTCATCTGGTCAACTTTTGTTCCAATAGCGGCGATCCTGCGCTCGATAAGGGCAGTATCTAATCCCGAATCACTCATCTGTACCACCTTTCAGTTTGAACTGTTTAGATCATCCAATAGCTTTAAGCGAGTAAGCACCCGCCATCCGCTTTATTGAGAGGCCATGCTTCGGTATTGCTCGGACACCTGCTGATAGGCCACGAGAAACTTCTGTTTGTATTGGCTTGCCTTCATCGAATTGACGATGCGCCCGACGGGCTCCACATAGTGTTCGAGAAAGTACGAGGTCCTTCTTCGTAACGCAAACGAACCAGTTTTATAGGGGGACCCGGGGTTCTCCCTAATGCCCTTGAGTAGTGCGAGACACGTCTTGGGTATGTTGCAGTTGGCGGCGATATCTTGATAGAAGCTCTCCCGCTCTGCGGTCATAAAGTCTTCCGAAGCATACCGCGCTATGCAGAACGGGCACACAGCATCGATAAAGCTCTCAAGCCGAGACCGATCCTCCATGCTCTGCATATTGGCGACCACGAGCGATACCATCTGAACCTCAAAGTCACGCATGTTGTAGAGCGTCGACTCAAACAAGTCGATCAAGTCACGCACTTCGTCATATTCGAGAGGGATATCTTCGGCCCTTTTAAAGAAAACCGTCATCGAACCCGAAAGACCTTCGCAAAACTCATCGCAGTACGCAACCATAAACTGTGCTGCCGCGTTGTCTTGCATCATATTGAGCACGTCCGCGGCAAATTTGCGGGCCTCCGGAAAGTTACCACCCTTAAAAAACTTGATGGCATTGTCCTTGGCAAACGCGATTTTGCCCGTGGCCCCCAGACGCGCCCGCGAATAGTACATCTCGCGACCGCACTGGTTGCAATGAACCTTTCGAGTTGCGGGGTCAAACTCGACATCGGTGCTGCCGCAGCCCTCACAAGTTATACCGTTGATTTCCAATAGCTTCCCCCACTTCAACCATCAAAGTGCCCTGGCAAAAAGCAGCGCGAGCCCTTATTTGACAGCGGTCAGCGCCGCATTGCGCTTTTTCCAGATATTGCGCGCATCATGGACAAGGCCAACCGTAACATCTGCCGGCTCATCGGCACTCATGGAATTCGAGACCGCCTCAAGCGCGGCGGAGAACTGTCGCTCGATCTCTTGAACATGGGGTTGCGACATGTTGGAACTAAAGGAGATGTCATCCTTAAGCGCTTTGAGTTCGGCTTTGACCTGAGCGTCCTGCGCCACGGCGAGGAGCTGTCCCACATACGATCCGAACTGCGCCGTTTGAACCGTCTTTGCGGCCACGGCAGCAACCTTTTGGTCAACCTGGCGGCCATTGAAGCCTAGACCCATCTGCACAAGGACAAGCACAGCAAGAAGGACAACGTTTACGACGACTGGAATCGTGCTGCCGCCCCACCCATATGCCGCAAACACAAAGTACGTGTTGGCCAGAAGGGCAACGACAAAGTAGGCACAGCTGGATGCGACCGGCAAATAATGGATTTCGGTCGTGCTTTTGACCGTGGACTGCTTATCGGACATGGCAGCCGAAATCGAAGCCGCCGCAAAAGCCAAAACCCCAAAGCCAAGCGACATAGCAAAGACGATAGGGTTCATCAGCGCGTTTTTGCAGACAAACATGATTACAAGCCACGCCACCAAGACGATTGCCTCGCCCAAAATGACACGTTTAACAGAACCGTTCATCTTTGTTTCTCCTTATTGGATCTTAGTTCCACAATCGGGGCAGAATTTGGTCCCTTCGGGCAACTCGGCTCCGCAGCTCGGGCACCTTGGCGAGATCAACCGGTTCCCGCATTCCAGGCAGAACTTGGCACCGACCGGGTTAAGATGCCCACACGCCAAACACGCAACACCCTGCTCGAGCTTTTGTCCGCATTCCAGGCAGAACTTAGCACCCATCGGATTAACGTTTCCGCAACTGGGACACACGGGACCGTTTTGCATACCTGCGGACGCGGAAGCCGTTCCAACCATGGGAGCAACAGCGCCCATGGTCTGGTTGGCCAAGTTGGAGAAGCCAGCTCCAAATGCACCGCCCATGCCAACGCCCATGCCGAGTCCCATGCCGGCTCCCATGAGGCCCGATGCGGCACTCCCCTCATTGCCCGCAGCACTCTCCATTACGTCCATGCCGCGCTCCTGCTGATAGTTGTAGCCTTCGCGCGCACGCTTCCTGGCAAGTGCCTCGGACTCGATGTCCATCTGGGCAGCGTTACCCTGCGCCTCGAGAATGCTCCGCTTACGCTGGATCTTCATCTCGTTGATGGCGGCAAGATCCTCTTCGAAGGGCTTGATGCTGTTGAACGAGAAGTTATCGAGCGTGAGACCAAACTCATCGAAATAGTTAACGAGCTTGCCCTGCATCTGAGACGAGAAGTCGCTCAGATGCGTCGCAATTTTAAGAACGGAAACCTCCTGGTCAACAATCGCCTTGGCAAGCAGGTCAGGAACATACTCAAGGATTTTTGCCCGCATAAAGGAAGTGAGTTCTTCTCGCGTATAGCGATCTCGCGTGCCCACGACCTTAACGAGGAACTTCCTCACCTGAATGGGAACCAGGCTCGAGTCATTCTGCTCGACATGCGCGCCAAACAAACCGAAGGCGCGAACATGAACGTTGACGTCTTCCTCAGGGTCTTGGACGATGATGGGCTCGGTCGTGCCCCAGCGCAGCTCGTTCATGTAGTTAGTATTGATAAAGTACACAACGGAATGAAACGCCGAGCTACCGCCGGTAAGCGAATGGGCGGCATTGCGGAACGGGGCGAATCGGCTGTCTCCCGTGTCGAGCTTGATCTTGCACGGACCGACAAACACGCTTACCTGAGAATCGCCGGCACCCGTAGCGTCAGTAGAACTGCCCGCCCCCATATTGTTGGTAAAAACGGCAATCTGCGATTGCGCAACCTGAAGATAGGACCCGTTGGGAAAATCCTCGTAGGGATAGCGGAATGAGACAAGCGAGGCATCTTCGTCGTTGCCAGGCTCCCATTTGATATTGTCGACAGAAAAGGCACCGAGAATTCCGCTGTGCTTTTCTTCCTTTTCGTTATCGCTATGGAACAGTGACATGCTGATTCCTTTCGTTAATCCCAAACCACGCGTTCCGCGTGTCTAATAAATTGTGAACTGCCGAGTCGACAGGCGCATCGAAAGCCTGTGCGCCTCAATCTGTCCCCAACTTAGCTTGGCTAATTATAGCCCTCAAGTCATCTCATTTAGCCACCCCCGATGAGCGGCAATAATGTCGCACCTTTGGTCAACTGACGAAGAACCGGGAGGGTTCGAACCCCAGATGCCCTTTTGGGGCATACCCGCTGAGCGGGCGAGCGCGTTCGGCCTCTCGGTCAGCTCTTCGTAACGTCCGTTTTAGCCGCAACTAAACTCGTCGGATGGAACAAGGGGAAAGGCATAAGAGCTGCGCGCGCTGTAATGCCAAAACGGCTCGGTTAAAGTTACCAGCTCTCGTGATAGGCCATAATCGACCGACATGGGTACCCTTCGGAGCCGCATTCCGCAGACGCTACGACCTTTCCGTCTTTATAAAACTCGACGTACCAAACGTACGTTGCCGCCCCCTCCCAATAGTTTGGCTTATCAGCGACCTTGAACGTAATAGAGGCGTCATCTGGCACAATCAACTCGCGCTTGGCGTTTGCAATGAACGCATCCATGTCGGCGATCACGCCATCGCCGCGCGCAGCGGCCTCCCCATCGTCGCTGCTATCGGATGCCGCTTCAGATGGTGCTTGAGATGCGCCAGATCGATCGTCCGCAGTGCCAGAGCCGTCCTTCAAAGAGCCCTCCGAAGGCTCCACCCCTTTGAATGCCTTCCACATATCGCTGCTTGCGGACGGCATTTCAATGTCGGCCTCCGGATACTTCCCGGCGAGCTCGTCAAGAATTCTGCACGCTTCCTCACGCCCCTGGACCATCGCCTCCTGCGGTTTGCCACCATCCTCAACTGTCCTCACCAAGTAGGCGCCATTCTGCCTATCGAATTCCTTATTTTGAATTTGCACCGCGTCTACGACCTCAGGACCCTTTGCAGTAAGCGAAATATAGAAATCTGCCTGGTTACAATCCTGACTACAAGTAAATTTAACGATGCCGTCCTTACAGACAGTAATGACTTGGCTCTCACCCTGAGCAATAAAACCGTCATACTGATTCGTCATATTGCTGGAGCCTTCTACCATCTCTGACGAAGGCATAACCGAAACGGCCTCTCCATCAACAAAGCAGTAGGCACCCACAATCGCCGAAATATCGTTCTGCGCATCGACAAACCCAACAAGCAGCTCGTCAATTCCGTCGCCATTCAAATCATCGAAAGCATAGTAGTAGCTTAAAAAGCCGGGGGCAGTCTGGTTGTTATAAACGAATATCTGCCCCAGTCCAGAATCATCACCGCGTCCCTGGGCCCAGTCGCCGTAGCTGGCAGCACCAGCCCCCTTCCGCTCGCAATAGCTCGCAAAGTCCTCGTAACGCGCAACCACGCCCTCGTAAGCCCTGCGTGCTTTCTTGTTTGTTGCCGCGACCTTCTTTTTAGACGACTTCTCCTCGACTGCAGCCGGCTGCTCCTGCTGCTGCGCTTGAGGCAGCACAAAGGCTTCGTAAGCTTTGACCAGGGCGTAAGCGACACCAGCGGTAAAGATGATTGCTGCAAGAATGGTGACAAACGTAGGCACAGCAAAACGGCCGATCTGCCGACGCTGCATCATAAAGGCCGCAAAGGACATATGATCAGAGGGCGCCGGAGAAGGGCCCTCTGCGCGAGATACAGCAAGATCGCTTGTCGCTTTTCTATCAGCAGACGCCTTTGGTGTACCTGAAGGAAGCGGCTGCTGAGCATTCGCCGGCGCATCATCCACATCCAACGGTTTTCCGCATGCAGAACAGAATCGCGCCCCGTCTTTGATCTTTGCCCCGCAGCTTGCACAGTACATAAATCCCCCTAGAACTTCAGCATATCGAAACGATAGCCCACAGCCTGCAAACAGAAAAGGCCCAGGAGCAATTTGCTCGACTGTAAACCTTTTCTTTCACCTTTCAAATTCGCCTGACCCCACGCGGAAGGCATGCGACGGGCTACTTGCTAGGCGCGAGCCATGTGCAGCTTGATTGCCTTGAAGATGATGTTGGCAACCGAGGCAATAGGCCAGAGCGCCACGATCGTCATCGGAACCGATTCGGGAATAACAGGAACCGCCCCGTGAATCACGCTGCCCAACCAGTAAAAAAGCATCAGAACCACGACAGGAAGGCCCACGAGAACCACAAGCTCGATTAGCATAATCGTGATACCGATAATGCCGCTACCATAGACAAAGGGAAGCCTTACACCGCTGCGGTACAGCGAGATAATCACCTTCCAGGGACCAATCAGAAGCAGCGCCAGCGGAATCATATTGTTAAGTCCCAGCGAGCCACCTCCCAGCACGTAATTGAAAAAGAGCACATAGAGCAACGAAATCACCGACGCTCGCGCAAGGGACCCGATGGACTCGCGAAGTGAATCTTGCAGGCAAGAAGCGTCCTCTGCATCCTCCGCCGCTTGAAACTGAGCCTCGACAGACTGGCTCTCAATTGGCCGGGCCTCGACGTAAATCGCATCTCCCGCTGTGCTGGCCGCAGCCGCGACCGTAGGCGTTCCGCACACGCCGCAGAACTTGGCGCCGTCGTTAATCTCTGCTCCACACTGTTTGCAATGCATAATCGGGTCCTTTCTCGTTACCCCTTTTCTTGACGATCACAAGATACGGTTTGTCGTTTATCCGATATAGAGATTTTGACCGGGTAATTTTCCTAAACGTGCTACGCTATTAAATCTGCAGCTAAAGACAGGGGTAACAATGTTTGAGTTCTCCCAAATACGCACCGTTGAAGGTTCGATTCCGTTTAAGAAAGTCAACCTCATAGAGAACGAACCCAATAGGCCCGTTGGCGAGGCCCAGCTTGTCTTTGAACTCTACATGCCCACCGAGCTGGCCGGCAGCAAAAGCAATGAAGGACCCGCACACAGCGAGCGCCATGCCGATCTGATCAGGCTGGCATCATGCATCGAACCCACCGCCGTTAAAGAGCAGCCCTTCCGCGCAAGCCTCTTTAGCGTACTTGATTACGCCGAACAGACCGGGCCGCTTTTTGGCAAGCACGCAATAGAATCCGTACGCGATTGGGCCAATGCCGCGATGGCAGCACTTATTGCCATGCGCATCCAGGAATACCTCAACGGGAGCTGCACCATCGCAAAGGTCTCTGCATTGGAAAGAATCGAGAAATCAGTGGTGACCTGCGCGGCAAACGGGTCATCCTTCAAGATCTACACCACTATCCTGAGGGCGGGCGGAGATTATACCGACTCATTCAAAAGCCTGCCTATCGTGCGCAAAATCGAATCCGATGCGGGATATTTCTACGCCTTTATGTTTATGATCGACGAGGAAGAATCCCTCGTTGCACTCAACGTGCTCTCTTTTGAACTCGAGCTCACCGCCAATGACTTCAGTGTTTTGCAGGCGATGTTCTACATGGACGAAGACTCCAGCTTGGAGATTTCAGCGCGACTCAAGGTTAACAATAGCGAGGAGAGCTTCTATGTAATCGACCCTCAAGCAGATATCCAGGAGCGCCGCGAAGAACTTGACAACGATGACCGCGATGCACTCACCGCTTTGGTACAGGCGCTCGTGATCTCGCATCTCTCGGGCGCGCACGTGGATGTGTTCCAGGGCAACGAGTCCACAGGGTTCCTCTCCTTTGACAGCTATCTCTCATGGCTCTGGTTTGATTTTTCGCGTAAGCTGAGCACCGTCAAAATTGGCTATTGCGAGCAGTGCGGACGCGCCTACTCACTTGCCGGGCATCGTGGCGTCAAACGGCACTATTGCAGCGATCGATGCAAGACCGATGCCAAAAACGAGCGCACGCGCAAGGAGACGGCAAAGATACGCGAGTTGTTTGGAACGGGCGCCGGCGTACGCGACATCGCCAACGAAATAGAACGTCCCGCGGCCTACGTGCGCTCGCAGCTCAACAAATGGACCAAGCTCAAGCACGATCTGGATGAAGACATTGAGTCAAACGGCTTTGACAGCTCCGAGCTACTCAAACGCTGCACCGCCGAGAAGCTCGACCTCAACAACCTCCTCAACGCCAAGCGCAAAAAGCAGGTTCAGGACTATGCCAGACTCAAGCGCCACGTTAAGTAGAAACGCTGTCATTTCTTTGCCATCCGATTGACGGGTGAAAAGTTGCTCATATAAGTGTTAGTAATATATATGTTAGTAATACGTATATGAGCGAGGCACATCATGTTTGTTGGACGTCGGGAAGAGCTTGAATCCCTGGAAACCGCCTATCAAAAGGGTTCCTTTCAGTTTGCCGTAGTCTATGGAAGGCGTCGCGTGGGTAAAACCAGCCTGCTTCGCGTCTTTACACAGGGCAAACCCCATGTGATCTTCTTTACCGGGCAGCAAACCGTTGCAAGCGAAAACCTCGCGCTGCTCAGCCGCGAGATACTTGGCAATAGCGCCGCAAGAGCAGCGTTCCCCTCTATCCAGGTTGCACTCGAATCCGTCTTCGAACACGCCAAGACAGAGCGAATCGTTCTGATTATTGACGAGTATCCCTACCTCGCCGAGAGCGACCCGGGCGTCTCGTCGTGCCTGCAAACACTTATCGATCGACATAAAGACACGAGCAAGCTGTTCCTCGTACTCTGCGGATCGTCCATGAGCTTTATGGAACACCAGGTACTAGGACACCAAAGCCCTCTTTATGGGCGCCGCACCATGCAGCTGCGCATTGACCCCTTCACCATCTTTGACGTGGCGCTCATGCTTCCCGATGCACCCATCGAACGGGTCATCGAGCTGTATTCCGTTGTTGGCGGGATGCCGCTCTATCTATCGCAGCTCGATGGCACGCGTTCCACTCAATGGAACCTTGAACATGCGCTATTGCGTCAAGATGCGTTTTTGTATGCCGAACCCCAGAACTATCTGCTGCAAGAGGTCCGCAGCCCAGCTATCTACAATGCCGTCATAACCGCCATTGCCAACGGCTATGTACGCTCCAAAGAGATTGCCGATGTTACCCACCTCGCAACGCCACAGGTCGCGCGACTGCTCGACGCATTGATCGAGCTGCGAATCGTTGAGCGCGTCACGCCTGTTGTAAATGCAACAAAACGTCAAGTAATCTATCGGATCTGCGACAACTTGTTTAGGTTTTGGTATCGGTTTGTTCCACAGTACGCGGGAACAATTGAGGAGGGGCTCGGAGCCGCTGTGGCCGCGCGTATCGCCAAGCATGATTTGTCCACCTTTGTGGGTCCCTCATTTGAAGAAGTGTGCCGCCAGTGGTTGATGCGGCAGGTTGTTGAGAGCGAGCTGGATGTGCTGCCCAAGGCAATCGGCTCTTGGTGGGGCACGAACCCGAACACGCGCCGGCAAGAAGAGATTGACGTTGTGCTTGAGGACGCCGATGGGGAGCTCATCGTTGGCGAGTGCAAATGGAGAAACGAGCCTGTAGATACTGACGTTCTTGAAACACTCGAGCGGCGCGGGGCGCTGCTGGGCCGGTCGATCAAACAGTACTACTTGTTTAGCAAGAGTGGATTTACCAAAGCGTGTCAAAATAGAGCGGCTCAAACAGGCAGCGTGAGGCTTGTTGGGCTCGAGCGACTACCATAAGAAAGGGGCTTGGAAACAGTTTTCCAAGCCCCTTTCAGTTTTTATTCGATTCCCACCTTTTTGAGCGTATCTTTGGTGACTTCCGCAACTTGATTGGGATCGACGTGGGATTCCCCCGAAATAGAGTCGAAACCTGAGGTCGAGAAATCAAGGAAGTAGTATGTCCGGTAATTGTGCCCATAGCCAAATTGCTGATATAAGGCATTATAGTCCGTCTCGGAAATTTCCTTGCCCTCCGACGCATAATAGCCTTCGTAGCCATTGCCCTCGCTCGGCGCAACTCCCCAGGACTCGTAGTTGCCTACAAGCGAAAAAACATCGCCTTTCTTGCCATATACCGAAGTATTGTCCCCGGCCAAAGCCTGCCTGCCAGCAAGCAATGCCGTAATCGCATTGCTCATCTCATATGTTCTTTGACTTACGAGGATGCTGCCGCCATCCGCTTTAATCAGTGGAAGAAACATCGTTCCTCCGTTGCTGTTATCAAGCCAATTTTGACTGTAAAGTCTCTTGACGCCACCATCAACTGCCGACCAAACCTCTACGGTGTAGGACTTCTGAAGTCCCTCTGTATCTCCATTCCAAGCACTCTTTAATTCGTCATCGCTCATACCGTTCAAAACGGTCAAGAACTCAGGCTGGCCATCCTGATCAAAATCAACGAGGTCGACAAGACAAAGCCCTCGCATCGCATAGACAGAATCAGTCACCTCAACAATTTGTGGCTCTCCATAGCACGCGAGGTATTCCTGGCACTTTTGCTTGTAAGCGGCATACGCAGCGGTATTGTCCGCAGCGGTGCCTCCATCCTTCTTGTCGCCTTCGTCTGTCTTTGTATCGGCCTCGTTGGCCTTAGGCACCTCGAGGGAAACCTCTTTTTCGGCATCAGCGGATTTAGAGTTATCGACGACTTTGACAGGAATGCTCCACTCGACTTTTGACTTGGAGTCCTTAACGGTAAGGGTGTATTTTCCCGGTTTGACATTGGGAAACTGGCTTACCGTGAAGCCCTCGTCACCCTTAACCTCAGCGTTGGTGCTGTAGCCGTTATCGCCGTTCAGGGTCACCGAGTACTTCTTGAGCTTCTCGCCCTTTGCGTCGGTCGGGGTGATCTTGGATTCTTGGACCACCACGATGGCCTTGTCCTGGCCGTAATGGGCAACGTCGCCGCCGGACTTGCCAAAGAACAGCAGGTAGCTAAAGATGGCAACGACCGCCAGACCAACGACGATACCAACGATATAGAGCGCCTTGGGCTCCTTTTTCCGTGCGGATGCATTCACCGCAGGAACAGGGGCTGGCGCCGCGACGGGCTTGGCGACCGGATTGCTCGGTTTTGGCCGGTCGGCGCGCACGGCAGGAATCGAAGGCGTTGCACCGGACGACACGTCGTCTTTGGGCTGGTCGTCTTCTTCGTCCGCTACGGGCTCGCTCTCCACGGGCGACTTTTCCTCCCCCGCCTCGGCACCGGCGGAAGGCTCCTTCTCCGTTTCGTCACTAGCGAAAATCTCTTCCGCAGCCTCATTGATAACGGAAGGCTCTTCTGCCACTTCGTTGCTGGCAGAGTTCAGCACCGCCTTTGCATCTTCGAGTGCATAGCCACACTCGGTGCAGTATCGTAAATCGCCATCAAGCTCAAATCCACAGTTGGGACAGAACATGTTAGTCCTCCTTATCGACTTTCACCGTTGTACCGTCCTTGACCTCATCAGGGGTTACTTCGGACCCAACTTGAGACTCATCATCCCAGGACGCAACCAAAATCTCGCAATTGCCGTCCGCAAAAGTACCGAGCTCATAGTCTTCGGTGCGATACACCAGCCCCTTGGATGTCACATACAAGCATGTTGAACCCTTGATTGAATAGTCTGAAGAATTGCTCCGCATGAGCATAGAGTTGTAGTCAGACGGATACTCTCTGCCTATTTCCGTAAGATACGGCCAAACTGCCGAACTCATAGAACTGGCAAGATCCTCGGTATCAATGCCAAACATGTCCTGAGGACTAACAGTATCACCCGTATGCAAATCAAAAATAACACCAGTCACAACCGTGTCGCCATGCGGGCCCCATCCCGTCGAATAGCGCTCGTCACGGATACAAAAATAGTTCTCATCCATGTACGTAACCGTCACGTTTCTCGATATGCAGGGAAATTCGCCGTCGGGGTACAACCCAGCATTTGATTGCTCATTATCTGATGCTCGATTCGTTCGCTCCGCATCAATTTGAAGTGGCTCGAGAATCGCCTTGTTAATTTTGTCTGTGATGTCGTCTTTGGCGGAGCTCTTAAGTTGCGGATAGGACCATTCCATGTCAGTCCGCTCGCCCCGATTTAACATAGGGTCGACCGGAGCAGACACCGTCAATGATTTTGCCTCCAACGTATAGACAACTTCTTCGGCCGCTCTCTCGTCCTTCTTGGGCCTTTCGGTCGTTTGCTCCTGCTGCACGGATTGCTGCTGGAGATTGGGCTCGATGACGTTCTTGTAGAGCATGAAAGCAGCGTAAGCGATGCCTGCCGCGGCGATAAATGCGGCAATCATGATAGCGAACTGCGGCACTAGGCGGTTACCGACCTGACAGCGTTGCATAAAGAAGTTGTACATCTGGGAGTGACCGCTACTCGCAGTCTTCGAGACCGGTTCGAGACTCGGTTCTGCTGTGGACCCGGCATTCGCGGATCCTATCGCAGAGTCCGTTTCGGTATCTGTGGGTTCCAATATGACTTCAGCGGACGATGATTCTCGCTCCGACGGCTCGGCCTTGGGCCCCTCCTCGGCCGCAGTCTTGCCCGAGAGCCCGCCCAAGGGCAGGCCGCATTCGGTACAGAATCGCGCATCGTCGCTTATTTTGCTACCGCATTTGGGGCAAAACATGGGCCTTCTTCTCCGATTCCCTTTAGTTTCGCTGAGTCGTAAGTCACTCACGCGCTGTACGCTACGTAGTTTAACTATTTCTTAAGCAAGCCAATAGGCCGCTTGAACAGACGCATACCCGCTCAAGTGACCCTATACCGGCTAGTTATCCTAGCTCACGGCATGAGTGTTAGTGTAAGAACTTTCGCTGAACAGGGCCGCACCTCGAAGTCCGAACCGATGCTCAACTTGAAGCCATCTTTATTTATCGAGATGGAGATATCGCCGCTGATATCCATATCATGCGCGCAGCCAACCGCCCTCATTTTTCGAGACCACCCGTCACGTTATCAGGAGCCCGAAATCAAAGAGATAGTAAAAGCCGATTGGGTCACACGTGATTCCATATGCCCCAATCGGCTATTCTGATTGTTTACGCCTCAACGAAACCTAGGCGACCCTTTTACACGAACTAACGCGCCGCATCAATTGCGACCTTGCCGCTCTCCAGCACGTGGACGCGGCCGTCGGCGAGCATCTGCACGACCTCGGGGTACAGCACATGCTCGATCGCGTGGATATGCTCCTCGAGTGTGTCGACGTCCCAGCCCTCCTCGACAGCCAGCGCGCGCTGAGCGATGATGGGGCCGTTGTCGTAGATCTCGTTGGCAAAGTGCACGGTCACACCGGTCACCTTGACGCCGCGCGCAAACGCGTCATCAATCGCATGGGCGCCAGTAAAGCTCGGCAGCAGCGCCGGGTGCAGATTGACCACACGGTTGGGGAACGCTGCTAGCAGCGGTGTGTGCACCATGCGCATGTAGCCAGCCATCACCACGTACTCGCAGCCACGCTCGAGCAGCTCGTGCGCAATGGTCTCATCGGCGGCGATGGGATCGGCATAGACATCCTTGGACAGCGTGAGCGTCTGGATGCCCGCGCGCTCGGCACGCTGCAGGCCCTTGGCCGAAGGACGGCTCGACACCACAAGTTCAATCGATGCGTTGAGCTTTCCAGCGGCGATCAGGTCGATGAGTGCCTGCAGATTGGTGCCCGAGCCACTGATGAGCACGCCGATCTTGAGCGGCTCGGCCATATCGGTTCCGGTCGGACGGGTGTAGGGCGCAAAGCCCAGGTCCTCGGCGGCAGCCATCTGCTCGTTAGCGCTCATCGGAGTACACGACCTTACCGGAACCCTCGACGCACTCGCCCACGCGGAACGGCTTCTCGCCCAGCGCGACCAGAGCCTCGGTCACGGCAGCCTCGTCCTCGGGAGCGACGATCAGGCACAGGCCAACGCCCATATTGAAGGTCTTGCATGCCTCGTTGGGCGCGAGCTCGGCCTGGCTCGACACGTAGGTGATGACGGGCGGAACGTCCCAACCCATCTCGGCGCCGTTGCGGGTAACCACGGCGTCGACGTCGTCGGCGAGCGCGCGGTTGAGGTTCTCGGTGATGCCGCCGCCGGTGATGTGGGCGATGGCGTGAGCGTTGGCACCGCCACGCAGCAACTCCAGAATCGGCTTCACATAGATGCGCGTGGGAGCCAGCAGAGCGTCGGCGAGCGATGCGCCGCCGAGCTCCTCGAGCGGACGGCTCAGCTCCTCGGCCTTAGCGGCTGCCTCGGGCGTGCCCGGCTTGATGCCGTCAACGCCGATAACCTTGCGCACGAGCGAGTAGCCGTTGGAGTGAACGCCGGTGGAAGGCAGGCCCAAGATCACGTCGCCGGGGCGGACGTTTGCGGGGTCGAGCATCTTGGGACGATCGACAACGCCCACGGTAAAGCCGGCGAGGTCGTAGTCGGCAGGAGCCATAACACCCGGGTGCTCGGCCATCTCGCCGCCCACGAGCGCGCAGCCCGCAAGCTTGCAGCCGTCGGCCACGCCCTTAATGATCTTTGCCATGTGCTCGGCCTCGATGTGACCGATGGCGACGTAATCCAGGAAGAACAGCGGCTCGGCGCCCGAAGCCAGAATGTCGTTGACGCACATGGCGACCAGGTCCTGGCCCACCGTCTCGTGGCGGTCCATAATCTGGGCGAGCACGAGCTTGGTGCCCACGCCGTCGGTGCCGCTGATCAGGATCGGGTCTTCCATATCCTTAAGCGCGGCGGCCGAGAACAGGCCACCAAAGCCGCCAATGCCGCCGATAACCTCGGGGCGATTGGTGTCCTTGACCATCTGCTTAATAGCGTCAACGGCGCGGCCGCCCTCGGCGGTATCGACGCCGGCGTCCTCATACGTCACATGCTTGCTGTCGCTCATCTGAGCCTTCCTCTCCCACTACCGTTCGCCGCCCAGGCGCCAAACGGTGCTCATAGTTGCGTTTGATTCGGCGCGCGTCATAACAACACGCGCCGTCATATCAACAAAACAGCAGGTAAAACCTACCAAAATAAACCTGTCCGTAAATGGCAGGTTTTAGGCCTCGCCGTGCTCCTCTTCCCAGCTGCGGTCGTCGTATTTCTCGACCACGGCGTCGTCGTCAAAGTGCAGCGGCTTGTCCAGGTTGCGGGGCTTGAAGCCCTCCATGAACTTGTCGCGGCCAAAGCTCTCGGGAATCGCCACGGGGTAGCGTCCGGTAAAGCACGCATCGCAGTAACCGCCCTTGGGCATGACCTTCAGCAGGCCCTCGACCGAAAGGAAGGCCAGCGAATCGGCGCCGATATACTCGCAAATCTCATCGACCGTCTTGTTGGCGCTGATGAGCTGCGACTGCACGTCGGTATCGATACCGTAGAAGCACGGCCAGATGACCTCGGGCGAGTTGATGCGGATATGAATCTCCTTGGCGCCGGCGTTGCGCAGCATCTTGACGAGCTGCACCATGGTGGTGCCGCGGACGATGGAGTCGTCGATGACAACCAGGCGCTTGCCCTCGATGTTGTCGCGCAGCGGGTTGAGTTTCATACGCACGCCCATGGCGCGCAGCTCCTGCGTGGGCTCGATAAACGTACGGCCCACGTAGCGGTTCTTGATAAGACCCTCGCCAAAGGGAATACCGCTCTCGTGCGAATACCCCTCCGCGGGCGGCAGGCCGGAGTCGGGCACGCCGATGACCAGGTCGGCCTCGACGGGCTCCTCATGTGCCAGCTGACGACCCATGTCATAACGGCAGGCATAGACGCTCTTGCCGTTCATGATGGAATCGGGGCGAGCGAAGTAGACCTGCTCAAAGATGCAGTTAGCAGGCTCTTCGGCGGCAGGCACGCCCTGCTCGGACACAAGGCCTTCGGCGCTGATGCGCAAAATCTCGCCGGGACGGACGTCGCGGACGTACTCGGCGCCCACAATGTCGAGCGCACAAGTCTCGGAGGCGACGACCCAGCCGCCGGCGCGGGTGACATGGGTGGTGGCGTCGACCGTCGCGGCGCCGTCCTGCGACGGCAGCTGCGAAACGGATGCGGCATCGGCCTGGTCCAGGCCCTCGTCCACCAGCTTGCCCAGCACGAGCGGGCGAATGCCGTGCGGATCGCGAAATGCGTAGAGTGCCTGCTCGTTGATGAGTGTCATGGCGTAGCCGCCGCGCACGAGCTCCATGGTCTTGCGAATGCCCTCGCGCAGATGGCCTGTACGCTGAGTAAAGTAGCCGATGAGTTTGGTCGCGACCTCGGAATCCGAGTTGGAGAGGAACGGCACGCCCAGCTCGATCAGCTGGCGGCGCAGCTCGTCGGTGTTGACGAGGGTGCCGTTGTGCGCGAGCGCGATAATGACGCTATTGATGGTAGAGAGGTGCGGCTGAGAGGCTTCCCAGCTCTTGGCGCCGGCGGTGCCGTAGCGCACATGACCCACGGCCAGCTGACCGGAGAGCGTCGACAAGTCGGCATTGGAGAACACGCGGTCGAGCAGGCCCAGATCCTTGCGGACCATAACCGTACCGCCGTCACCAACAGCGATTCCCGCCGATTCTTGGCCACGGTGCTGCAGTGCACGCAGGCCAAAGTACGTCAGTCGAGCCACGTCGCGATCGGGCGCCCAGACACCAAAAACGCCGCATTCCTCATGCAGCTGGTCGTAGTCCGGATCATACGTCGACATGGCGTTCACCTGTCCCGCGGCACGCTCGGCCGCGCGGATGGTTTCTTGAGACATGGCATCCCCTCAGAGCCTCGTATTTTGGCGTTACCCGCCTTATTATACGCACGGCGCGACGCGCTCCCCAGCGCATGAGCAGCGCTTTTTAAAAGCCCACCGAGCTAATAATCCGTTTTGCGGCCAAACATTTATTTGGCTACACGACATGGACGCCAGTGCCGCGCCGCGCCCACCGTTGAGGGTTGCATTGTTGCAATTGGGACGTTCGTCCTGTCTTTTGGCAGATCGGCGGCGTATCCTTGTAACCTAGGACAAAGCGAGAAAGGTTCTGTATGGATCGAAACGAACTCGACCCCAGCGTCCCCAGCGCCACGGAGGTCAAGAAGATTCCCCTCATCATCAAGGTGTACGCCGTCCTGTGCATCCTGTCCGGCGTGGGCACACTCCCGTCAGTCGCCGCCTTTATGTGGCAGGTCATCACCGCGCTCATCAACGGCAACGCCGCCGAAAAGCTCGGCGACAATATGCTGGTCTCGGTTGGACTCATCGTCGCCGGCATCATGCTCTCTGCAGCAAGTGCCGTCATCCTGATCATCTTTGGCCTGGACCTTATCAAAAACCAGCGCCGCAACGCCGCCCGCCTGTCCTACATCCTTATTGCATTCACCGTCGTCGAGCTTTTGGTCGACGTGATGCTCCAGGGTATCGGTCTCTTTTTGCTACGCCCCGCCATCCAGCTCGGCATCCTCATCGCGCTTTCAGCCACCGTCGATCCTACGCTTCGCCAGGAGCGCGAACTGCAGCGCCGCCTGCAGGAGATGCTCGACCGCGACGCCGCCGCCGAGGGCATGCTCGGCCGCGATGAAACCAGCAAGGGCTACATCAAGCTCAACTACTTCAACCTGTTCTGGGTATTCCTCGTCTGCTGCGTGCTCGGCCTGATCGCCGAGGACATCTGGCACATGACGGTCGACGACCCAGGCGTCTACCAGGACCGCGCCGGCATGCTGTTTGGTCCCTTCAGCCCCATCTATGGCTTTGGCGCCGTACTCATGACCATGGTGCTCAACCGCTTCTATAAAAAGAACCCCATCATCATTTTCCTGGTAAGCGCTGTACTCGGCGCGAGCTTTGAGGTGTTCGTGGGCTGGTTTATGCAGACCTCATTTGGCGTGGTCTCGTGGAGCTACTCGCACATGAAGCTGTTCGGCATGCCCGACCCGCTCGCCGTCCTTACGGGCGGACGCACCTGCACGGGCTTTGCCTGCCTGTGGGGCCTGGGTGGCCTTATCTGGATCAAGCTGCTGCTGCCGAGGCTGCTCAAGCTCATCAACATGATTCCGTGGAAGAGTCGCTACTCGGCTACCGTCATCTTTACCGTCATTATGCTGGTCGACGGCGTCATGACGCTGCAGTCGCTCGACTACTGGTACCAGCGCGTCAACGGCACGGAGCCGGATATTCCCGTCGCGCAGTTCTACGGCAAGTATTTCGATAACGACTACATGGAGAACCGCTTCCAGAGCATGACCATGAGCCCCAAGGATGCGACGCGCGTGTAGCGCCACGCAATGCCGAGATTTTCCAACGCACAGAAAAGCCCGCTGGCAGACTGATTGAACTGCCAGTGGGCTTTTGCTATAGATGGACTCGAATTGATCGCAAAGTCCTATGCCTCGCGCTCGACCTCGCTCACACACTCATTTTTGATGGTACCGACGAGTGCCTGCAGCGCATCGACCACATGCGGGCGAATGTCTCCGCCAATGAGCACGAGCATGATGTCGTCGCCCACGGTAAGCTCGCCACTCGCCAGCCACACGCGCACATAGCCGATACCCGGCATCGCACGCGTTGCCTCGATAGCGGCCTGCACCTTTTCGGAATCGAAGCCAAACACCATGCCGCCCACCTTATGTCCAGGCGCCACACCATCTGTCTCGACCCCACGCACCTCGGACTTAGGTGTCGCACGCACCACGCCGTTGTGTGTCAGGTACATCCCACAATCAGCCGCCGAAACATCGGCCTTGGCTTCGCGCAGCCAAGCATCAACCGAAGGCATCGATTTGCCACTTTCAAGCATCATTTCTCCTTTTGATTTCCAGGGTAGTCTTTTTGGGACAGGGCTCCCGGACACTTTATTCCTCGACCGGCGTGAGCACCATGACTGCGCGCGTATTGCTAAATGACAGCGAACGGCAGGTCACAAGCGTTACGACCTTGGTTGCCGAAGCGGCGCGATCAGTGGCATCGCTCGCCACGGCAGAGGCACCGTCGAGCATCTCGGACAAGTAATTCTTCAGTCCGTCATCGCCCTCAAAGTTGGGCGTGCGCGCCTTGGCATACGTATCCTCGACCACCTTGGTCGCCAGCGGGCGCAGCTTATACGTTGCGTCGCGCGTGATGTAGTACACGTATTCCATGCTGTCGAACGTCGCCTGATCGGTCGTGTCCGAAATCACGTTGAACATCGACCCGTCGTTCATGTGATGGCCGTAAATCGTGGTCTGCTGATCCACCATGCCCGGCGCGGTATCGTCGCTATCCAAGAAGATGGCACCCGACGCATTGGCGGTGCCGTCGAACAGCGTATTGAGGTACTTGGAGTTGTTGTTGGTCTGCACCACGGGGTAGTTGATGTTGGTGCCGGGTGCGTAAATCCAGCCCACAACCTCGGGATTTGTCTGAGCGAGCGCATTGAAGTCGATAATCGGCACACCACTGGCGTCTTTGTCGCTCACATATTGCTTTTCGATCTTTTGATACGACTCACTCGCCTGCTTGTAGCCAATCTGTGCATTGATAAAGATGGCAGCGGCGGCAACAATCAGACCGATGCCGATGATGATGAGCAAGATGGGGATGACGGAGTGGCGCTTTTTGCGCGGCGGCTCGGCGTAATCCGACGGCGCGGCGTGCGACGAAGACCGGGGCGGCTTCTTGGCCGTGCTGTATGACGAGGGGCGATACGCGGCAGGTGTATCCTGTCGGCGATGCGTCGCCGGCGTCACGGGGCGCGGCGCACGCGGCTGCTGAGGAGAGGATGTCCGGCCCTGCTGCGCCGCATGGGCAGCGTCTGGCTTCGACGGATCGGGAATCTGAGAAGCCGAAAAACGTTTTCCCTGATAGTCGGACATGGCTCTCCTTATGCTGCAAATAGGATGGCGGGGCGCCTAGGCGTCGGCCATCTCCTGCTTCATCTTCTCGATAACCTTGCGGTACTCGGGGTCGCAGGCGCCCAGGATCTGCGTGGCATAGATTGCGGCGTTCTTGGCACCGTTGATGGCAACGCAGGCCACGGGGACGCCGGAGGGCATCTGCACCATCGACAGCAGCGAGTCCATGCCGCCCAAGTCACTCGTCTTCATGGGCACGCCGATAACCGGCAGCGGGGTAAACGCAGCCACGACACCGCCCAGGTGAGCAGCCTTGCCGGCGGCGGCGATAATCACCTTGATGCCGCGGTCGGCAGCAGTCGAGGCCCACTCGTGGACCTTCGCCGGCGTGCGGTGCGCGCTCGCGATCACGAGCTCATAGGGCACACCCAGCGCCTCGAGCTCGGCGGTGCAACCTTCCATAACGCCCAGATCGGACTTGGAGCCCATGATGATCCCGACAACCGGCTTCTGATCTGCCATAAACAAAGACCTCCTGTTGAGAGCGGTGACGCAGCGAATCCGCGACCCTTAACTACTGAGAGTAGTATAGCCGCTCCCGTCCCTGCGGTCTGCGTGGTGCTTTGCGGACGGGGCAGGCTTTATCTTCACTCCGGTTGCTTCGCAAAGTCGTTCAGATAAAGCCTGGCCCGCCCGCAAAGCACCCCTCGACCTACCGGGGATTGCCATGACGTACGTTAGCTGAAATAAAAAAGCGTGCCCACCGTCCTTGGGTGGGACGGCGGGCACGTTTGCTTAGTTGTCGCTGGGACTACTCAGCCTTATTGCGACGGTGGAAGAAGGCACCGATCGCAGCGATGATGGCTCCAAGGCCACCGACAGTCGCGACAGTTGCCGCCGTTTGATCGCCAGTAACGGGGATCGCCGAACCGTTCTTCTTGCCGCCCTGGGCCTTGTCGCCTGCGGGCTTGCCCGCCTGGCCGCCGCCGTTCGAGCCGTTGCCGGAACCCTGGTTGCCCGAGCCGCCGGTGTTGCCCGAGCCGCCCTGGTTGCCGGAGTCGGCATCCTTAAGGCCCTCAATGGCCAGTTTGAGCTGGTCATAGGCCGCCTGGAGCTGGGCGTCGGAAGCATTCTCATCACCCAAGACATCCTCGGCGTAGGTAATGGCATCCGTCAGGGCCTTGACAGACTCGGCCGTCTTTCCCTTGGTGTCAGTCTCCTTCGCCTGCTTGACCAGGGCCTTGAGTTGCTTCTTGGTCGGGTTCTCGACCGGGGTCACCGGGGTCTTCTCGAGCGCGTCACGGGCATCCTCGAGCGCCTTGAGTGCCTGGTCGACCTCGTCCTGCGTGGCGTTCTCGTCGCTCAGGATGGCGCGGGCGCTCGCCAAGGCGTTCTGGAACGCGGTCCAGGAAGCCTCGGTGTAGTCACTGGCCTTAAGGTCGCCGGC
This sequence comes from uncultured Collinsella sp., assembly GCA_900541715.1. Taxonomy (GTDB): domain Bacteria; phylum Actinomycetota; class Coriobacteriia; order Coriobacteriales; family Coriobacteriaceae; genus Collinsella. The sequence continues at coordinate 26,580 of UQLI01000005.1, read as the reverse complement.
TGCAACCTCGGCATCAACCTTTTCAATCGCGGCAGTGAGGTCGTCCTTCGCCACCGGATCGGGAACGGCCGCACCGTAGAACTTGAGTTCCGCCATGCTGCAGTAGGCGTCAACGCTGCCACCGCCGGCGTGGAGCACCTTGACGGTCACGTAGCGACCGCGCGCGGCACCAAAGCTCATCTGCTTCCAGTCGCCACGGTCGGTGAGCACGCGGCCGTCGTTGTCGAAGGTAAACGTACCCATCGACGTGGCGGTGCCCATCTCATAACCGTCGGCGGTGTCGGAAACCAGCACCTCGGCCTCAAAGATATCGCCGTTCGTGCCGCCGTCCTGGCGCGGCAGGAACGTGACGTCGGTGAGATCGTAGTCGCGGCCCAGGTCGACGGTCAGGTACTGGGGCATACCGGCCTTATAGGCCCAGTCGCTGTGCCAGAGCGTCTGCTCATCGCCGTCAAGAGCGTTGACGGCGTTGCTGCCCTCATAGTCGGCCTCGCTCGAGAAGCCGGTCACCTTGACGTTCTCGCGGTTCTCGGGCGTGTTGATGAGGCTCTTCTCATCGACGGGGCGCATCTTGAGGCCGTCGATTGCCTTCTCGATCTTGGCCGTGGCGTCTGCGACATCCTTCTTGCTATAGCTGCCCTGGCCGCCATCGAGGAGCTTCTGAGCCGCCTCGACCGCAGCGGTGAGGGCTGCATAGGAATCCTTGGTGTAGACGGACTCGCTGTAGCCCGCGGCCTTGGAAAGCGCTGCCATGAGCGCAGAGGTGTCGACACCAGCCTTGACCTCGACCTCATAGGATGCGGTCTTGGAGGGATCGAGCACCGACGCCACCGTGATCGTTGCCTTGCCGGCCTTGTTGGCGCGCAGGTAGTAGCTCACGCTATCGCCGGCCTGGACAGCGGAGACGCTCACCACAGAAGGATCGGAGCTCTCGACCGTCACATAGGGGTAGCCGGCGCTCTCGGGCGTGGCCTTGGCGTCGACGAGCGTCACATCGCCCTCGAAGAACTCGGTCTGGTTCTTGCCCAGTTCGACACCCTCGATGGCCTCGACACCCTGTGTGTAGTTGAAGTTGATCTCGCGCAGCGTGAGCATCTGGTCACCCGATGCCTCAAGCGGCGTGATCTCGACCTTGGTCGCCTTCTTGCCCTTGTTCTCGGCAGAGAGGCCAAAGGCGTAGCGAGCCTGATAGGAATCAAAGCTTCCGCCCGAGAACTCCTGGGTCGAGCCGTCCTCGAACGTCACGACGGACTTAATCTTCTGCACGGTGCCGTTGCCACCGTTGCGGTTAACGACCTCGACGCTATCGAGTTTCGACGGCGTCTTGAAGGCGAACGTCATCGTGGCGGGCAGCTTGACGTAGGTCGGCATCTTGCCGTCGATCCAGTTGGGCCCATAGTTCCACAGGAACTCGAAGTCGTTGCCGCCCTCATTGTTGTCGAACAGTCCGTCATAGCTCTTCTGCTGGATGAGCTTCTCGACGTTGGTGCCGTCGTCGGTGGGGAGCTCGTCGTTGGTCATCGTGATGTCAAAGGCGTCGCGGCCGTACTCGGACTTGGTGGGCTGCGGGACACCGGGCATCGTCACGGTGCCATCACTCACGAACTCGAGCGCGTCGCACGCCGGGCCGACGAGCCAAGACGTCGAGGGCAGCTCGACCTTGCCGGCCGTCTTAGCCTTGAGTTTAAAGCTCGCGACCACACCAGTACTGTTGAAGAGCTTGGCGTCGCCGCGGTTGGCGAAGGCCAGGTTGATGGTCTGGTGGCCATCCGTGAACTGCACTTTCTCGCGCGAGAGGTTCTCCATGCCCGCCGTCGACGCATCCTGCGCGATGCTCTCGGAGACATACTCGAACTGGTCGCTGTTGAAGTTGACGAGCGCACCGAGCGCGTTGATGTTCTCGGCGTCGGTGGCGTAGACGTCGACCGTGATCTCGTCGCCGGCCTCGACCTCCATCTTGCTCGGGATCACCGCGAGGGTGCCAGCAGCCTTGCCCTTTTGCTTGGTGCCGCCGTCGAGCGCCGCCATGGTGAAGGAGTAGTCGTACACGTCGTAGACGCCGTTGCCGTTGAGGTCGGCGAAGTGGGCGCGGATCTGGGAGTCGAACGTCGAGGTGTCGGGCTCGCGGTTCTCAAGACCCAGGTAATTCTTCATGTTGGAGTAGTCGCCGTCGGAGACCGTGGCCTTGTTGAGGTTGGAGCCCACAGCGAAGCCGTCCGTGCCGTCGGTCTTGTAGATGGCGATCTCGGAGGCGGAGAAGAAGTTGCCCACGGACGCGAGCGGCGTCATACGCACGTAGCGCGCGGCCACGGCGCCGTCGAACGCCACCGTCTTGCAAGCGGCGGAGCGCTCCCAGTCGACCTCCTGCGTCGTCCAATGCACGCCGTCGAGGCTCGTCTCGATGCGCATCTTGGTCACAGTGCCGTTACCGGCATCATCGCGCGGATAGTACTCGAGCTTGTCGAGCTTGTAAGCACGACCGTAGTCAACGGTAAGCGCCTTGCCCAGATCGTTGCCACCGGAGTGGAAACCGCCGTCGCCCGACTGGAACTCATGGTCGAAGGCGAGTTCGGCCTTATGGCTACCGTAGAGCGAGCCCTCCCAAGTGATTTCCTCGGCCTCAGGCACGTTCCGCCACGGGTCGAGCGCAGAGTTCGCCTCAAGCACGTCGCTCCATGCGGAGTAGCCATCGGCGTTGCGCGAACGAATCTGGTAGGTATGCTTGCTGTTGTAGGCAAGATCGGTATGCGTGAATTCTGCCGCATCGCCCACGGCGAACACAGTGCCGTCTACCTTAAGGTCGTAGGAGGTAGCACCATCGACCTTCCCCCAGGTGAGCTTAATGCTCGTGGGGGTCGTGGCGTCCTCGGGGGCAGCAAGGTTCGCGGGTGCGGAGAGGTTCTCGTTGAAGCGGTCGGCCGCGAGCGTGGCATCGGCGTTCACGAAATCGCCCAGTTCGAGCGTCTGCGCTGCCGTGGCGACATCGGTCTTCGCGAACTTGACGTAGACCTTGGGATTCGTGGTGATCTTGGTGTTGTTGAAGCTCTCGCCCTGCTCGGCCTCGGTGCTGCCTGCGTCGCTACCGTAGTGGTTGAGGTTGGGGGTCTCGTTGTAGAAGTAGACCGCCTGGCCGGCCTCGGGGGTCGCGGCGTCAAAGGCCTCCTGCGAGTCGACCTCAACCACGTTGAGCGCGGATCCGCCGTTCTTGGCGGAGACGCTCGTGGGCTTGGCGGAGACGTTGGCCACAAAGGTCGTGGTGCGGTTGGAGTCGTAGCCGCTGTAGCCGCCCTGCGATGCCTCGGCGGTAAAGGTCGCCGTGCCGCCCACCACGCTCGACTTATAGACGGTGCTCACATGCTCACCGTAGGAAATATTGTCGATTGTGCCGTAGGAATCGTCCTCGGTCGTGTTGTTCTCGATGGAGGAGCCGTCATCCTCGTACTGCGTAAAGCTGCCCTCACCCTCGGTGGCGAAGAACTCGACGATACGCTGGCTGCGATTGGTGCCCTTGGTGTTGGTCTCGGTCACAGCCTCGGGGTTGTTGTTCTCGGCGTACATCGGCACGATGGCGTTGGCCTTAACAAAGAGTGGCAGCTTCCAAAGCGGAGCCTCGTAGTTGTTGAGGACCTGACCGCCGCGGTACTGCTTGCCCGAGAAGTAGTCAATCCAGATGGTGGGATTCTCGTCGGTACCGTAGTTGGGCAGGTAGATACCGTTGCGGACATCGTTGCCGTTCTCATCTGCCTGGGTATCCTGATACACCGGTGCCACCAGGAAGTTCTCACCGAACATGTACTGGTACTGCGTCGAGGTGCTTGCGGCGTACTCGGAGTTGTCGGAAAGCAGCATGGCGCGGATCATTGGAAGGCCGGTATCGCCGTTGCCCGTGTCGATGTTGGCCGCCGAGGCCGCGCTCGTGTAGATATAGGGCATGAGTTGTGCTTTGAGCTTGAGATAGAAGCGCGAGATGCCCGTGTATGGATCGCCGTGCGTCATGGGCGACTTGCGGTAGGTGCCCCAACCGTCCATGTCAAGCATAGAGGGCGTGAATGTCTTCCACTGGTAGTCGCGAGCGGAGATGATGGGATCGCCACCAAAGATGCCGTCCATATCGGAGCCGATGTTGGGGTTGCCCGAGAGGCTCTGGCCGATATACGTGGGGATATGGAAGCGAATGTACTCCCAGTTACCGCCGTACTGGTCGCCGGTCCAGATGCCGCCAAAGCGCTGCGTGCCGGCCCAGCCGTCAAGCGTGATGATGTTGGGGCGCTTGTTGGCGCCGGTGGTCACGGTGTCATAGGCCGTCTTGATGCCGTTGAGGCCAAAGGAGTAGCCGGAGCCGACCCAAGCGACGTCGGTCTTGAGCGTGGTGATGCCACCAGTCTTAACCTCAGAATCGAAATCGCGCAGCAGATGCCACGGGGTCTCGGAGTTGCTATCGGGCTCGAGGTTCGACTGGGTCCAGAGACCGGTGCTCACGCCCTTGGAGTTGGCATACTCGGTGAACTTCTTAAGATTGTCGACGTTGGCGCGCACGGCGTTGAGGCGCTCGGCAGAACTCGTTCCGTCGGAGTTGACGCCGCCGGTCTTGTAGTAACCGTTCTGGCCGTAGCCAGCACCGTAACCGTCGTTCGGCAGGAACCAGCCGAGCGGCATGTCGTTGTCCTCGTAGTCATCGATAACCTGCCGGGCGGAGAACTGGCGGTCGAAATCGGTCGCCTTCATGTTCTCGGTATCAACCGTAGGGCCCTCACCGTTGAGCGTCTCGGCCGCAAGCGTGCCGTCGAGCTTGTAGCCCGTCGACATGCCGGACTCGTATTTAACGTCGCCCTTCTCACTCGAGGACTTGCTGCCCTTGGTCTCCCACTTCTTTTGACCCGAGGTCGTTGACCAGCCATCACGGTTATAGGCATTAAGATGACCCAGGTAGAAACCGTACTCGGGCAGCAGCACCGGATTGCCGGTCACCTTGTAGTAGTCCTGCAGCATCTCGGTTGCCACGTTCGAGGCGCCCTCGTTGGTCGCCACGAAGTAATAGGCATCAAACTCATTCTCGCTGTGCAAAGTCGTGACCGTCGATGAGTCCGTGGAACCGAAGTCGTAGGAACCCTCTGCAAACGTGTTTCGGAGCACGCCGTAGCCGTCGCTCGTCCAATAGAACGGGTTGGGCGAGGCAACGCCGCCATCGGTCCAGTTGTTAGTGTTGGAGATGGCGATGGTCTGGTTGGTGTGCAGGAAGCGGCCGTTCTGGGTGCCGCCGCCAAAGAAGTTCTCGGACTTCTCCTTGGCGAGCGTCTGGACGGTACCCTTCTTATCAAGGTCGAGGGGCGCAGACTCAGAAACCACGCCACGGTCGCCTGACTTGATACTCATCTTGCCAGTCGCCTTGTCCAGGATCACGGTCGCCTTTCCGCCGGTGATCTCGATAGTGTCGCCCTTGTCGGCAACCGTCGCACTCGGCTTGCTGTAGGTGTCCGAGGTATCGGGCTGAGCCTGGATCTTAGCCGTGTGGGACTTACTGCGCGGCGTTGCGTACTCGGAAAACTCACCCTTGGGATCAACGTTGTAACGGAAAATACCGTCCTCGAGGAACGTAATGCGGCCCTTGATGCCGCCGGCGAAATCGATGTCAACGACGTTCGAGGCAGACTGAGACACGGTCGCCGATTCGACGCCCTTGAGTGGCGTGGCAACCGCCTGCTGGGGACTGGCGAACACGAGCGTCGCTGCCGTGGCAACGAGGACTGCGCTTCCCTTCACCCATCGTTTCGTAAAAATGGAATTCCTACGCACCTGGACTCCTTCCCTCCGACATGCGGAAGTGTCGCGGACGCGCGCCCCGCAGCATGGGCGAACGCATCAAACGGGGGGGGTGTTCGGTACATTCCGTACAATTGGCCCACCCGTTACCAAGGGGTCAACTGGTAGTAACCAGATAGCCACCTATAAGGTTGAACCAGCATACGTGAGCAGTTGCGCAAATTAAGTTTGGAATTCTCCCAGCGGTATAAAAATGAACGTAGATGGCGAAGTGGGTCTAATCAACCATACCAATTGGTTCTCCAGCCAGATACCACTTAAGCATAGTTTTACTGTTTAACTGGTATTACATAACCAATACCTTTCCTCGGAAAACGGGCTTCGCGAATTATCCTGAGGGAAAGTCGTAGCCGCCACCCCGCGACCCACCGGGAATATCCATGACGCACGGTGGCTGATTTGATTTGAAATAGGAGGTTGTTGGAGGGTGGTGGACAGTTAGTTCAGATACGTATATTTTGGCGGTGCTAATTGGCGCTAACAAACTGGTTTTAAGTCGCTTTAGATCTAATAATAGGTCTTTCTCGCTATTGCCCGCGCGGCCTTGTCGGTCCAGACTATCAAAAATAGCTCAATTGTGCCCAAATTGGCCTCCACACGTCCTCTGAAAAATACGTATCTGAACTAACTGTCCAAGAGGAATGTCCACAGATAGAAAAAGGCTCTGGCGGACCTCCGAATCACCAGAGCCTTTCAAAACTCGCACACCTGAAGCACATCGCTGCATTCCTGTTTTCGCCCATGAAGTTAGAGAGCCTCTTCCGCCCACTTCTCGAAATCAATCGCACGCCTTTGGGCGGTTCGGTACGCTTCCATGTCTTCACGAGCGCCTACCACTACGATGGCCATTTTTCCTTTGATTTTAATGAGGCGGTACACAATCCGAATGCCACTTCCCCTGAGCTTGATTTTCATGAAGCCCGTCAAATCCGTGCCTGCCTTGTTTCCAAGAGGCTTGCCGAATCCGCCTTCGTTCTGCGGCAATGGGTTCGTTCTGATTCTTTCTATAGCCTTAAACACGTGTTTTCGCTGGGAACCATCGAGACGCTTGAGATCCTTGAGAGTATCCGTGTAGAAAGCGACTTCGTACCCGCTCATTCAAACTCGACCTCATCCATCTGATCGAGTTCGTCCTGGCCCACACCCAACTCTGCCATAACATCAGATAGGGAAACGAGTTCATCATCGCTTGTCGCAGCCGTCCTCTTAAGGGCCAACGTCAACAAGGCGAGGTCCTCCTCCGCCTGCTTAGCCTCTCGGTATTCATCGGGCGTCACGATAACGAACGCCGGCTTGTTGTGTTTCAAAACTACAACCGGGTTGTCGTTGCTCACTCTCGAAAACGCAGCGGGACCCTTACCGTGACTGAAATCGCTGATGGGAACAAGATTGTCGAGCATCTTTAAAGCAGGCATCGAGACCTCCAAATATAAAGTCTTTTATGCATTCATTTTAGCATGCAGAAAATACCAGCAATCACGGAATAGTGGCACGGACGAGGCATCGCTTTCCACCAACCGTTGATCATCGACCGAGCAAAATGTCCCGCCAAGAGATCGAGCGAGGATTCCGTCCCTCGAAGAGGGCCGTATTGGCCTCCTCGCGGGACGGAATCCTCGCTCGTTCGTTCCAGCCCGCGTCATCGCGTGCTAGACGGCCAGCTCGCCTGATTCACCCATAAGCCATCGTGCCAGGTCGACGACCTTGATGCCATCCCAATCAGTCGTTTCGTGCCCTGTTCGGGCGATGACGCACTTGGGATAGGCGTCTCGAATCCGTCGCAGCGGATCAAGCTCACGCTCAAGCGTCGCTTCTTGGGAAATGTCGTCACTCACCTGGATATAGACACGGCGGTCACGCCTGATGGCGACAAAGTCTACTTCCTTTTGGTAGAGAACGCCCACGTAGACTTCCCATCCGCGGCGCATAAGCTCGATTGCCACCATATTCTCGTAAACATGGCCAAAATCGAGCTTTTTCGTACCAAGCGCGGCGTAGCGAAACGAGTGGTCGGCCAGGTAGTATTTATCTCCCGTCGACAGGTATTTCTTTCCTGAGACGTCAAAGCGACGAAACCGGTAGAACGCAAACGCATCACACAGGTAGTCGATATACACAGCCAGCGTCTTGTCGCTTATCTTAAGGTTCGCTCGTGACAGCTCAGCCGCCATCCCCTTGAGAGAAGAGATGTTTCCGACGTTATCCATCAGGAACTCGCAGGAACGTTTAAGCTGCTCCGCATTACGTATACGATATTTTTGTCTGATGTCGCGCAGGATAAGAGTTTCAAGCACATCCGAGATGTATGAGAAACGCATCCTTTCGTCCTGGTAGATATAGGAACCCGGCATTCCTCCCTCGCGGACATAGCGAGCAAGGGCCTCGGCTGGAGAAGTGATCTCGTGATACGCCGAGAACTCCGCAAGTGAAAACGGAAAGACCTCGATCTCCACCGTTCTTCCCGTGAACAACGTCGAGAGGTCGCTTGAGAGAAGAAAGGCATTCGACCCCGTGATGTAAATGTCATATTTCTCTGACGCATGAAGACTGTTGATAGCCCGCTCGAACCCTTCACACATCTGGACCTCGTCGATCATGACGATATTCCGGCAACCCTCGATATAATGCTTTTCCACATATGTATGCAGCGCATGGTATTCCGCCAACGGCTCGAACTCAAGTAGATTGAAGTTGACGTGTATGACGTTGGCCGAGGGGTCGTTTAAACGAAGTTGGCTGGCAAACGCCTCAAGCAATTTCGATTTTCCGCATCGCCTGATTCCGGTAATCACCTTGATGTCTGGCGAACCCGCCACCTTGGAGAGCTTATCCATATAGAACGGTCGATTAATAAGTCTCATGGCAATCCACTTCGCAAAATTAAGATTAACTGAAAAACGCGAAGTACAATATATCATCTACTTCGCGTTTTTGAGAAATCCTAGATTTCGCGTAATTATATTCGCCAAGCTATCGCAAACCCGACACGGGTGAGATCTCCGCCTGATTGACCCTGCGCAGCAGTCCGAAGCGAAAGACGCGAGTCCTCAGACCGCTCCGGTAAAGTGAGGGCCGCGACGGTTACCGCGGCCCTCTTGGGAAACGTGTGCGATTGTCAATCGCTCGCGCTAGTCTTCCTTGCGGCGGAAACGAGCAAGGAAGACTCCGATTGCGGCGATCGCGGCACCCAGGCCGCCGATCGCGGCGACGGTCGCCACCGTTTGATCACCGGTGCTCGCAAGTGAGTTAGCGGACTTGCCACCCTGAGCCTTGTCACCAGCGGGCTTTCCCGCCTGGGCGCCATCGTTCGAACCGCCGGATGTCTGCCCACCGTTGCCGGAACCCTGATTGCCACCGGACGCACAAAGCCCCTTCTGCAGCACACGGCACAACCAAGTCACCGCAGGCCGGGGCGGGAGGCGGTCCTTTCTCTCGGAAAACTTCGCGAAGCCCAGTTTCCGAGAGAAAGTGTCCGGCTGCCGCCCCGGCCGGCCAGGTCAACTACACCGTGTGCTGCGGCAGGTCCTGCAGGGCGATGACGTCCATGCCCATGTCGTTGGCGCTGCCGTGACCCTGCTGGTCCTCGCGCACGGCCTCGATGGCACTCACGTACGTGTTGGCGGCAGACATCGCGGTCACGCAGGTCACGCCGCGGCGCACGGCCTCGGTGCGCAGCAGATAACCGTCGCCACGCGAGCCCGGGCCGTATGGCGTATTAATGATCACCGCAATCTTGCCATCGGCGATGAGGTCGCCGATGTTGGGACGCTCGCCGTCGTGCGGGCCGCTGATCTTCTCCACAACCTCGCAGGTCACGTTGCCGCCGCGCAGCACGCGCGCCGTGCCCTCGGTGGAGCAGATGTCAAAGCCCAGGTAACGCAGGATACGCGCGACCGAAAGGATATGACGCTTGTCGCGGTCGCACACGCTAATGAACACCTTGCCGGCGCTCGGGTCGGGCAGCTTGTAGTCAATCGCCAGCTGCGTCTTGGCATATGCCTCGGGATAGCTCTTGGCGATACCCATGACCTCGCCCGTAGACTTCATCTCGGGCCCCAGGATAACGTCGGCGCCCGGGAAACGGCCCCAGGGCATAACGGCTTCCTTCATGCAGAACCAGTCCAGCTGACGCTCGTCGCTCGGCAGGCCCAGGCTCGCGATGGAATCGCCTGCCATGATACGCGCCGCGCACTTGGCCAGCGGCACGCCGGTGGCCTTGGAGATAAACGGCACGGTACGGCTGGCACGCGGGTTGGCCTCGATCACATAGACGGTCTCGCCCTTAATGGCGTACTGCACGTTGACCAGGCCGCGTACGCCCAGCGCCATCGCGATGCGGCGCGTAGTCTCGCGAAGCTTTGCCTGCAGGCTCTCGCTAAAGCTGAACGGCGGAATGCAGGTCGCAGAGTCGCCGGAGTGAATACCGGCCTCCTCGATATGCTCCAGAATGCCGCCGATGTAGACCTCTTCGCCATCGCACAGGGCGTCGACATCGGACTCGATCGCGCCCTCCAAGAAGCGGTCCAGATACACCGGGTAGTCGGGGCTAATGCGCGCAGCCTCGGCCATGTAATCGCGCAGATGCTCGGCATCGTAGGCGATCATCATGCCGCGGCCGCCCAGCACGTAGCTCGGACGCACCAGCAGCGGGTAGCCAATATGCGCGGCCACGGCCTCGGCCTCCTCAAACGAGGTTGCCTGGCCCGCCGGCGGATACATAATGCCCAGCTTGTCGAGCAGGGCGGCAAAGCGCTCGCGGTCCTCGGCAAAGTCGATGGCATCGGGCTTGGTGCCCATGATGTTCACGCCGCTCTCCTCGAGCATGCGCGCCAGCTTAAGCGGAGTCTGGCCGCCGAGCGTCACCACGACGCCGTCGGGTCGCTCAACATCGATGACATCCATGACGTCCTCGTAGGTGAGCGGCTCAAAGTACAGACGGTCGGACGTGTCGTAGTCGGTCGAAACGGTCTCGGGATTGCAGTTGACCATGATGGTCTCGAAGCCGCGGGCCGCCAGCGCATAGCTCGCGTGCACGCAGCAGTAATCGAACTCGATACCCTGGCCAATGCGGTTGGGGCCGGCGCCCAGGATCATCGCCTTGGGCTTGTCCGCCGGCGTGGTCTCGTCGGGAGCCACGCACTTCTTGGCATCCGGGCTCGTGCGGTAGATGTTCTCGTACGTCTTGTAGTGGTACTCCGTGGCGCTCGAGAACTCCGCAGCGCAGGTATCGACCGTCTTCATGCTGGGAACCACGCCCAGACCCTTGCGATAGGCGCGCACAAAGCGCTCGTCCGAGCCGGTCAGCGCAGCGATCTCGGCATCGCTCGTGCCGTACTGCTTGAGCAGGCGCATCGCGTCGGCGTCGATATCCTCCACACGCAGGTCGCGGATGCTCTCCTGGACCTGCACCATATCGTTGATACGGTTGAGGTACCACGGATCGATACCGCAGATGGCATGGATGCGAGCGATGTCCCAGCCACGACGCAGGGCCTCGACCACAAAGAAGATGCGATGCTCGGTCGGGGTTGCCACGGCCTGAGCAAGCTCGTCGTCGCTCAGCTTATCGGCACCCTCTTTGCCACCGGCGCAAATGCCCTGGTGGCCATCCTCCAGCGAGCGCATAGCCTTGCCAAAGGCCTCCTCAAAGGTGCGGCCGATCGCCATAATCTCGCCCACGGCCTTCATGCGCGTGGTGAGCGTGGGGTCGGTACCCTTGAACTTCTCGAAGGCAAAGCGCGGCACCTTGACCACACAGTAGTCGATCGTGGGCTCAAAGCAGGCGGGCGTAGCCTTGGTGATGTCGTTGACGATCTCGTCGAGCGTGTAGCCCACGGCAAGGCGCGCGGCGGCCTTGGCGATGGGGAAACCCGTGGCCTTGGAGGCCAGCGCGGACGAACGGCTCACGCGCGGGTTCATCTCGATGACGATCAGGCGGCCGGTGTTGGGGTTCACGGCAAACTGCACGTTGGAGCCGCCGGTCTCGACGCCGATCTTCTCCAGAATGGCGAGCGAGGCCACGCGCATGCGCTGATACTCAAGGTCGGAGAGGGTCTGCGCCGGCGCCACGGTGATGGAGTCGCCGGTATGCACGCCCATGGGGTCGAGATTCTCGATGGAGCACACGATGATGCCGTTGCCGGCGTGATCACGCATGACCTCCATCTCATACTCTTTCCAGCCCTCGATGGACTCCTCGACCAGCACCTCGTGGGCGGGCGAGAGCTCCAGGCCCTGGCTCACGATGGAGACGAGCTCCTCGTGGGTGTGAGCGATGCCGCCGCCGGCGCCGCCGAGGGTAAAGCTCGGGCGCAGTACGCAGGGATAGCCCACGCGCTCGGCGATAGCCTCGGCGTCGGCCACGCTGTAGGCATAGCCCGAGCGCGCGACCTCCAGGCCAATCTCGGCCATGGCCTCGTTAAAGAGCTTGCGGTCCTCGCCGCGCTCGATAGCGGCCAGGTCGCAGCCGATCATTTCGACGCCGTACTTGTCGAGCGTACCGTCCTTTGCCAGCTCGACGGCGGCGTTCAGACCGGTCTGGCCGCCCAGCGTGGGCAGCAGCGCGTCCGGGTGCTCTTTCTTGATTACGCGCTCGATAAACTCGGCGGTGATGGGCTCGACATAGGTGCGGTCGGCAAGACCCGGGTCGGTCATGATGGTCGCCGGGTTGGAGTTGACCAGGATGACCTCAAAGCCATCCTCCTTGAGCACCTTGCAGGCCTGGGCGCCGGAGTAGTCGAACTCGCAGGCCTGGCCAATAACAATGGGGCCCGAACCAATAACGAGGATGCGCTTGATGTCAGTACGTTTAGGCATGTTAGTTCTCCTCGGTCTCAGTCTCGGCGAAATTCCAGCCAGCCAGGCGGTCCTTCGCGGTGTCGATGTCCAGGTAGTTCTCCTCGCCGTCCATGAGTCGCGTAAAGGCGGTAAAGAGATAGTGAGCATCGGTGGGGCCAGGCGAGGCCTCGGGGTGGTACTGGACCGAGAAGCACGGGGCGTCGAGCAGCTGGATGCCCTCGGCGGTGCCGTCGTTGAGGTTCACATGTGTCAGGCGAATGCGACCAAAGCGCTCGTTCATCACGACCGGCGCGATTCCGCGGCGCACCCAGACGCGCAGATCTCCATCGGCCGCATGCTCGGTCTCGCCGCCGGAAAGCTCGGGGACAAGCTTGCCCAAGCTGGGGAACAGCAGGCCAAAGCCATGGTTTTGTGCGGTGATCTCCACACGGCGGCTTACCAGGTTCATAACCGGCTGGTTGCCACCGCGGTGACCGAACTTAAGCTTTTCCATCTGGGCGCCGCAGGCCAGGCTGATCATCTGGTGACCAAGACAAATACCAAAGACCGGCACCTTGCCGATCAGCTGCTGCACCTGCTCGTAGGTCTCCACCACGGCGTCGGGGTCGCCGGGGCCATTGGACAAAAAGACGCCGTCAGGATTCATGTCGAGCACCTCACTCGCGGGCGTGTCCCACGGCACGACGGTAAGGTCGCAGCCGGCGCGGACCAGCCCCTCCAGAATACCGCGTTTCACACCGCAGTCGTAGGCGACCACGTTGTGACGGGCAGGAGCGGCAGCCGAAAGCGCAAAGCCATGCGTGGCAGGCAGGTCGGCGGCCACAAACTCATGAGGCGCGGGGCAACTTACGGTCTTGACCAGGTTCTCGCCTACCAGCGTAGGCGCTGCGGCCAGACGCTCGGCAAGCTCGTCGACGTCGAAGATCTCGGTCGAGATAATGCCCATCTTGGAACCATTGTCGCGCAGATGGCGCACCAGAGCGCGGGTGTCGACACCCTCGATAGCAACGATGCCGTGTGCGCGCAGGTACTCCGGCACGCTGACGGCCGAGCGCCAGTTAGAAGGCGTGGCGCACATGTCGCGAACGATCATGCCGCGCATGGCCGGAGCGCTCGCAGAGCGCACGGCGTCGCCGGGGAAGGCCGACTGGACGTCGGTCTCGTCGATACCGTAGTTGCCGATCTGCGGATAGGTCATGGTTACGATTTGGCCGGCATAACTCGGGTCGGTCATGACCTCAAAGTAGCCCTCGAGCGAGGTGTTGAAGCAGACTTCGCCGGTCGCGGTGCCCTCGGCGCCGCATGCACGTCCATAAAAAATGGTCCCATCCTCAAGATACAGGATGCAGGGACCACAGGTGCCCTTGCTGGTTTTGGCCAGCATACGCTGGCAAAGCTCGCTGGGCGCGAAGGTGCGGGCGGCAGCGCCCGCGGTATGGTTGTTCGCCATAGTTCTCCTTCCCGGTCTCACAGGACCGGCTTAAAGGTGTGTAGTTAGGCCTCGCGGTATTGTAACCGTAAGCATGCCTCATGGCGTTAATTTCATCGAAATGTTTACGAAATGATAATTATGACTTTCTATGCATAATGATTTTTTAATCCCCGTCCCAGAAAAATCATCCCGCAGGGCTTGTGGCTCACGCGGGATGATGGCGTCTTATTTTTTCTTGTCCTGCTCCAGCAGTTCGGACGGTGTGCGATCGGGCTTGCCGCCGCGGAAAATCTCGCGGCCATGCAGACGATGCTCCAGATCGCGCTCGGCCTTTTCCTCGTCAATCTTGGTCTGGCTCACCACCGGGTCCTCAATCAACGACGACACCGAGTTCACCTGCTTCTGAATGCGCTCGGCGATGGTGTCATCCATACTCACGATGCGCATCTTCCAGTCGATACTCGTGGCGTTGGATGAGCTCTTGGTCCACACGAACGTCAAAATGGCGCTCTGGTGGCCGCGCGCGGGGAACATGCCAAAGAAGGAATCGTGCTGAATGTTGCTATCCTCGTCGATATAGGCGTGAACGTTATACACCACGCGGTCGATCTTGTCGTTGAGCAACGCGTTGGTCGCAAGCGCCGCGGCCTGAATCTGCCCGTTGGACAACAGCTCGAGCTCGTTGGCAGAAGACGTGTCCAACACCGTCACCTCGACCGTGCCCGTGCGTTCATCGGCTTCATCGACGGTGAAGTCGAGCGGGAACTGCGTAAAGCCGTTGCCCCATTCAAGTCCACCCTTGAGCGCGGTCGAAACGGTATCGACCGAAACGCTCTCGGACAGGTTGGCGGTGTTCAGACGACGCATCACGCCGTAGCCAATCTGCATGCCCACGATCAGCACCAAAATACCGATGACCACGGCCATCGCGGTCTTCGTAATGGTATGGCTCACCTGCGAGCCCGAAGGATCGTCCTCGGACAGCGGGTCGATATGTTTTGCCTGGCTCGCGCGGTCCTCGCTGCGCAGCTGCGCTAGCGCCGCTTTGTCACCGCGCTTGGCCGCAGCCTCCTTCTCACGCATGCGCTCGGTACGCTTTTTGGCGATCGTGGGATCCAAGACGCCGGATGCATCGATTTCGGAGAATAACTCCGTCACTTCTTCCGGAGTCAAAGGGTTCTTGTCAGCCATAAACTTCCTGTCATATCAATCAGTCGAGCTCGTGCGCACGCGCACCTTCGAACTGCATTCGATAGTAACGGGCATAGGTGCCGCCACGGGCGAGAAGCTCCTCGTGCGTGCCACGCTCCACAACGCGACCATGCTCAACGGTCGCAATCTCATCGGCATGCTTAATGGTCGAAAGACGGTGGGCGATAATAATCGTGGTGCGGCCGCGTGCCAGCTCTTCGAGTGACTCCTGCACCGCCTCCTCGCTCTCGTTATCCAAAGCACTCGTCGCCTCGTCCAAAATCAGGATCTTGGGGTTCTTGAGAAACACGCGCGCGATGGCAACGCGCTGCTTCTGTCCGCCCGAAAGACGGCTGCCGCGCTCGCCCACCACGGTGTCGTAGCCCTGCGGAAGCGATTCGATAAAGGTATCGATATTGGCGCGGCGGGCCGCCTCGGCGATCTCTTCTGCCGTAGCACCCGGCTTGCCGTAGGCGATGTTCTCGCCAATCGTACCGTCAAATAGATAGACATCCTGCTGCACCAGGCCGATGGCGCGGCGCAGGCTCTGCTGCGTCACATCGCGCACGTCCTGGCCGTCGATGCTAATGGATCCGGTAGACACGTCATAAAAACGCGGCAGCAGCGAACAGGTCGTGGACTTGCCGCCGCCCGAAGGGCCAACCAAAGCGATGGTCTGCCCGGGCTTGATGGACAGGTCCATATGGTCGATAACGGGACGCTCGTCGGCATAGCCTTCGCCCAGCTCGACATCCTCGTAGTTAAAGCACACGTCGTGATACTCCACGGCGCCGGCAGTCACCTGCAGATCAGTGGCGCCCGGCTTGTCCTGGATATCCGGCGCCGTCGAGAGCACCTCGTCCATACGCTTAAAGCCGGCGATAGCCTTCTGATACGTTTCGGCCGAATTGACGAGCGTCTCAAGCGGCGTGCAGAACAGCGAAATATAGAGTGCAAAGGTCGCCATATCGACCGCCTGCAGCTGTCCCTGGGCGACCAGCCAGCCGCCCAGCAGCACCACGATCACATAGAGCACGCCCGAGAGCAGGCCATACGTCGCGGTATAGACGCCCATGGCGTGATACATGTTCTCCTTGGACGAAAGATAGCGATTGTTGGAGGCGCGGAACTTGAAGCGTTCGGTCTCCTCGTTGGCAAAGCTCTTGACCACGCGCATGCCCGCCAGCGAATCCTGCAGCTGCGCATTGATGCCGCTGATCTTTTTGCGGTTGTCGCTAAAGACCTCGCGCATACGCATGTTTTGCCAAAACATGATGACCGCAAACGCCGCCGTCACCACGGCCATGGCGAGCGCCAGCACCGGGGCGATGGTAAAGAGGATCACAAACGAGCCGATAATCTCGATGCCGCAGATGATGATCCACTCGGGCACGTGGTGCGCCGCCTCGCAGATATCGAACAGGTCGTTGACCACGCGGCTCATCATGTCGCCCGAGCTGTTGCGGTCGAAGTACGCAAAGCTAAAGCGCTCATACTGGTCGAACAGGTCCTCGCGCATTTTGGACTCCATGCGCGCACCCATCACGTGACCCCAATAGCTCACAAAGTAGCGGCAGGCGCAGCGGACGGCATACATCAGCACCAAGCCCACCGCGATCATGCCGAGCGCCTGCATAATGGCAGCCTGACCCTGAGCAAATAGCCCGCCGGTCAAATTGCGCAGGATAATGGGGAACGCCAGGTCAATGGCGGCAAGCACCAGAGCACAAACAGTATCAGCAACAAAAAGCCCCATCTGGGGCTTGTAGTACGAAAGAAACCTCTTCAGCATGTGATCCTCAAAGAAATATCAGCAACGTAAGGCCCTGGGACAAAGCAATCAGTAGTACTTGTCCCAGGGCTATCCCCACTCGTTAAAGCTCCGCGCCCCCAAGGCGGTGCGCGATGCTGTCGCAGGCAAGTGCGCCTACGACGGTCTTGGCGTCTTCGATCTTGCCGTCGAGCACGGCGTCGATCAGCTCGTGCAGCGGCACCAGGTCCACGTTGACAAACTCGTCATCATCGGGGTTGGGCGCATCAAACTCGAGCTTTGTAGCCAAGTAGATGTGGATGATCTCATCGCAAAAACCGCAGGACGTGACAATCGACGTCAAAAAGCGAATACGACCAGCCCTAAAGCCCGTCTCCTCATGCAGTTCGCGCTTGGCGCAATCAAGCGGGTCCTCGCCCGGGTCGAGCTTGCCGGCGGGAATCTCGACCGTCACGCGGTCGATGGCGGTGCGGTACTGACGCACCAGTACGATCTTGCCGCTCTCGGTCAGTGCCACAACGGCCGCCGCACCCGGATGGCGAACGATATCGCGGGCGCTGCGGTGACCGTTGGGCAGCTCAACCTCAAGACGGTGGACGTCGAGAATCTTGCCCTTCCAGGCGCACTCCTCCGAAAGAATCTTCTCGTGCAGCTCGGCATCGTGCGGGTCGTCATCGCCCAGCACCAGCGCCGGCTCGTCAGCGACCTCGCCACCAGGCTCGCCCTCGGCGTGCCCATACACGCGGCTGTCCTCTTCGACGATCTGCGCGTCCACGAGCTCTTCGTTCTTCTCGTCCATCCGTCTCATTCCTCTCGGATTTTAGGCATCCCAGGCGTCGCGGCCGCGCAGCGCGCGCAGGCCGATGTCGTGACGCAGGGTCTTGCCCTCAAAATCAATCTTCTCGCAGGCCTCGTAGGCAAGGTTGCGAGCGTTCTCGAACGTGTCGCCCAGAGCGGTCACGGCAAGCACGCGGCCACCATTGGTCACGAGCTGGCCGTCCACCACGGCAGTGCCCGCGTGGTACACGGTCACGTTCTCCATGGCCTCGGCATCGGCGATACCGGTAATGACCTTGCCTTTCTCGTAGCTGCCGGGATAACCCGCACTCGTCAGGACAACGGCCACGGCCCACTCGTCGCGCCAGTCGAGTTCAATCTGATCGAGCTCGCAGTTGGCGCAGGCGAGCATGACCTCGACCAGGTCGTTCTTAAGGCGCGGCAGAACGACCTGCGTCTCGGGGTCGCCAAAGCGGGCATTGAACTCCAGCACCTTGGGACCGGCGGGGGTGAGCATAAAGCCGCCGTACAGGCAGCCGCGGTAGTCGATACCCTCGGCAGCGAGCTCGGCCACGGTCTGCTCCATGACCTTCACCATGGTGGCGTGCTCCTCGTCAGTCACGATGGGCACCGGGCTGTAGACGCCCATGCCGCCGGTGTTGGGGCCCTTGTCGCCCTCGAGCGCGCGCTTGTGGTCCTGCGAGGTGGCCATGGGGCGCACGGTCTTGCCGTCGGTAAAGGCCAGCAGCGAGCACTCAGGACCAACGAGCATCTCCTCGATAACCACGGTGTTGCCGGCATCGCCAAAGGCGCCGCCAAAGCACTCGCGCACGGCTTCCTCGGCCTGCTCAAGTTCGGTCGCCACGATAACGCCCTTGCCTGCGGCAAGGCCGTCAGCCTTCACGACCAGCGGGGCGCCTTGCTCGCGTACGTAGGCGAGAGCCGAAGCCTCGTCGGTGAACGAGCCGTAGGCGGCCGTCGGAATGCCGGCACGCTCCATGAGCTGCTTGGAGAATAGCTTGGAGCCCTCCATACGGGCACCCTCGGCACCCGGGCCAAAGCAGGGAATACCCGCCGCGCGCACGGCGTCGGCCACGCCCGCCACGAGCGGAGCCTCGGGGCCAATTACCACGAGTCCGCATCCGTGGCTCTGAGCAAACGCCGCCACGGCCGCAGGATCGCAGTCGTCGAGAACAACGTTCTCGCCGCAGCTCGCGGTGCCGCCGTTGCCCGGCGCAATGTAGAGCTTGCCGGCGCGCGGTGATGCTGCGAGCTTAGCTGCCAAAGCATGCTCACGGCCGCCGCTGCCCAACAACAGGATGTCGATGGTTTGAGTGTCCGCCTTCAAGGGTGCCTCCTCTATGGATGAACGGCCCGCTCCGCGCGAGCCCTTTGCAAGCAAATATACCCCTCGGCCGCCCGTCCGGGCTGCAAAGGGGTATATCGCAATAACCAAATAGTCCCGATTACTTCCAGAATCGGTTGATGATCTGCTCTCGACCAGCGCCAACGCCAATGAACGTCACGCGGGTGTGTGCCAGATCCTCGATAAACGCCACGTAGTCCTGAGCCTCCTGCGGCAGCTCCTCAAAGCTGCGGCAACCGGTGATATCGCACTTCCAGCCAGGGAGCTCCTCGTAGATGGGCTTGGCATGCTCAAAGCGCACCTGGTGTTCGGGCACGCTCGTGTAACGCTCGCCATCGACGTCGTAGGCAACGCACACCTTGATGGTGTCGAAAGCCGAAAGCACGTCGAGCTTGGTCACGGCGATGTCGGTGAGGCCGTTGACGCGCGAGGCATAGTTGGCGATAGGGCCGTCAAACCAGCCGCAGCGACGACGGCGACCGGTGGTCACGCCGTACTCATAGCCCTCCTCGGTCAGCGTGTGGCCGGCCTCGGACTCATAGGAAAGCTCGGTGGGCATGGGGCCCGAACCGACGCGGGTGATATAGGCCTTCATGACGCCCAGCACGCGGTCGACGTTCTTCATGCCCACGCCAGAGCCGGTGATGGCACCGCCGGCGGTGCAGTTGGAAGACGTCACGTACGGATAGGTGCCGTGGTCGATGTCGAGCAGCGTCGCCTGGGCGCCCTCAAACAGCAGGTCCTTGCCCTCGTCGATCATGTTGTTGAGCAGCAGACTCGTCTCGGTGATGTAGGGACGCAGGCGCTCGGCCATCGGCAGGTACTCGTCGCAAATCTGGTCCACGGTGTAGGTGGGCAGGTTGTAGATGAGCTCGAGCTCGGGGTTCACGCGGGCGAGAGCGGTCTCCAACTTGTCGCGGAACAGCGTCTCGTCCAGCATGTCCTGCATGCGCAGGCCAATGCGGGCCATCTTGTCCTGATAGCACGGACCAATGCCGCGCTTGGTGGTACCGATGTTCTTCTTGCCGAGCTTCTGCTCAAAGGCGCCATCCAGATCAATGTGGTACGGCATGATGACATGCGCGTTGCCGCTAATCTTGAGGTTCTTGGTGGTGATGCCGTCGGCCTCGAACATGTCGATCTCCTCAAGGACAACCTTGGGGTTGACGACGCAGCCGTTACCGATCACCGACACGTGGTCGGAATACATGATGCCGGAGGGCACCTGGTGCAGGCCGTACTTTTTGCCGTTGACGACGATGGTGTGGCCGGCGTTGTTGCCGCCCGAATAGCGCACGACGGCATCAAAGTCGCCGGCGACCAGGTCGCAGATCTTACCCTTGCCCTCATCGCCCCACTGGGCACCGACCAAAACGGTTGACGGCATGTTTACTCCTCACATTCATGGACTGTCTACGCGCCATGCCGGCACGCAGAAGCACAAAACATTCCCAGTATACCCGTGCAACGGGCGCCTGTCCTACTCCTCGGCATGTGCCCCATCAAGCTCATAGAACTTGGTGGATGCCGGCAGGAACATCAGGTCGACGTCGCCGATCGGGCCCGAACGGTTCTTGGCCACGACGATACGCGTAACGCCCTCGTCGGGTCGATCGTCGCGCGAGGCTTCGGCCTCGTCGGCGGAGCGGTCCAAGAACATGACGATATCGGCGTCCTGCTCGATGGAGCCCGATTCACGAAGGTCGGAAAGCTGCGGGCGCTTGCCGGTACGGGATTCGACCTGACGCGAGAGCTGCGACAGCGCGATGAGCGGGATCTTGAGCTCCTTGGCCATGATCTTCAGACCACGCGACATCTCCGAAACCTCGACGGTACGGCTCTCGGAGCGGCGTCCCGGCGGAGGACTCACCAGCTGCAGGTAGTCCAGGATGATGATTGCCTTCTCCTTGTTATGGAGCATACGGCGGCTCTTGGCGCGAATCTCGGTCACTGTGGTGCCGGGCGTATCGTCAATCAGAATATCGAGCTTGGACAAGGTCTGCGTGGCCTCGTTGATATTGGCCCACTGTTCGGGGCTAATACGGCCCATGCGGAAGTCACTGATCGAGATCATGGCGTAGGCGCAAATCAGACGCTGGGCAATTTCCTTGCCCGACATCTCCAGCGAGAAGAAGCCGACGGTATAACCAGCAGCGGCAGCGTTAAGTGCCAGGTTCAGAGCGAACGACGTCTTACCTACAGCAGGACGGGCGCCGATAATGATGAGCTGACCCTCGCGGAAGCCCATGAGCATGCGGTCGAGCGACGGGAAGCCCGTGGGCACGCCCGCCGCCTGACCACCGGCCTGGCACACTTCCTCGGCCTCGTTATAGGCCTCGACCATAAACTCGGTCAGCGTCTTGTAGCTCGACTTGACCTCGCGCGCCGTAACCTTGAGCAGCTTGCTCTCGGCCAGCTCCACGACCTCTTTGGTGTCGGTGGGGGCGTTATATGCCAGCGCGTTGATCTCGTTGGTGGCGCCGATCAGCTCACGCAGCATCGAATCGCGGCGAACGATGGCGGCATGGTGCTGCCAGTTGACGAGCGACAAGGTCTGACCCATCAACTCCAAAATGTACGCTTCGCCGCCCACGGCATCGAGCTTGTTGATGCTTCTCAGGTAATCGATCAGCGAGATGGAGTCGATGGGAATGCGACTGTTGTACATATCGACCATCGCGGTATAGATGGTCTTATGAATGGGCCGGTAGAAGTCATCGGGCTGCAGCTCGACCTGGGCCTCTTCGACCACCTCGGGCGATAGCAGCATAGCGGCCAGTACATTGGCCTCTGCATCTTGGTTTTGGGGAAGACCCAACTTTGAGCCGCGGTCCTCAACCGTCAACCCGGTCTCCCTATCGTCATATGCCATGAGCATCCTCATTCATATCGCTTGCGAGCATCCATAGTATCAGCTACGGTCCCAAAACGCGCCGCGCGCCGCCAATCATCACCGAACCAAACGGATGAACGGTCCTGTATATAGGACTTCGACGCAACGTTCACCATGACACTCACTCAGCGCAAAAAACAAAAGGGCGCCCTGGTTTCCCAGAGCGCCCTTCTTAGAACAAGATTGTTGCGTTGCAGCAAATGCTACTCGGCAGCAGCCTCAGTCTCGACCTCGGCGGTCTCGGCCTCGGCGACCTCAGCGGCCTCCTCGACCTCAGCCTCGGCAGCGAGCTCCTCGGCGGTAACGCCGACGAGAACGACAACCTCGGCCTTGATCTCGCGGTACAGCGAGATGGCAACGGTGTGGGCACCGGCAACCTTGATGGGCTTACCGAGCTCGACGCGCTTGCGGTCGATGTCCATACCGAGCTGAGCCTTGATGGCGTCAGCGATCATAGCGGCGGTAACGGAGCCAAAGAGGATGCCCTCGTCGCCGACCTTGACGTCAACGGTGACCGTCTTGCCCTCGAAGGCAGCCTTGGTCTCGTTGGCGGTAGCCAGACGGACGGCCTCGCGCTTGGCGATGTTGTTGCGACGCTCGTCAAGCTGCTTGAGGTTGCCCTTGGTGGCGGCAACAGCGAGCTTCTTGGGGAACAGGAAGTTCTCAGCGTAACCCTGAGCGACCTCTACGACGTCACCCTCGCCGCCCTTGCCCTTGATCTCATCGAGAAGAATAACCTTCATGATGCGTCTCCCTTCTTAGCCGCGGTCGCGGTTGCCACGAGAGGAAACCACGGGGACGGTGTACGGCAGGAGAGCCATCTCGCGGGCGCGCTTGATGGCGTTGGCGATGTCATGCTGATGCTGCGTGCAAGCGCCAGTGACGCGACGGGGCTTGATCTTGCCACGGTCGGTCATGTACTTACGGAGAAGCTGAGTGTCCTTATAGTCGATGAACTCAGTGTTCTCCTTGCAGAACTGGCAGTACTTACGACGCGGCTGACGTGCAGAAAAATCATTAGCCATGTCAAAATACCTTTCATTTGGCAACTTCGGCGAACCGAAGCCGCCTCTCACTCAAAAACAGGCGAACAACCCTTAGAACGGGATGTCCTCATCGTAGACGTCGACCGCGGGCGGCGTAGCCACCGGCGCGGCAGGACGTGCTGCGGGCGCGGAAGCTGCGGGGGCGTAACCGCCCTGGTCGTAGCCACCCTGGCCACCACGGGAGCTCATAAACTCGATCTCATCGACGATGACCTCAAGCTTGCTCCGGCGCTGGCCGTCGCGCTCCCAAGAGCTGTAGCGCAGCTTGCCCTCGATCGCGACCTTGTTTCCCTTTGCCAGGAAACGGCTCACGGCCTCGGCGCGGGTGCCGAACATGGTGCAGTCGACAAAGTTGGGATAGTCCTCCCACTCGCCAGTCTGCGCGTTGCGGCGACGATCGTTCACGGCGACGCCAAAGGACAGAACCTGGGTTCCGCCGGCGGTGGCGCGCAGCTCGGGATCGCGGGTGAGGTTACCGGTGATGTTCACTCGATTGATGCTCATAACTCACTACTTCCTCTTGGGGCACAAGCCCAGTCCAAAACGACAGTCTTACTCCTGGTCGTCGCGACGGACGATCATGTGGCGGACCACAGCGTCGGTGATGCGCAGGACGCGATCAAGCTCGGCGATCTGGGTAGGATCTGCGTGGAAGTTGATGAGGGTGTAGTCACCATCGGTGAGGTCGTTGATCTCGTAGGCGAGCTTGCGCTTGCCCCACTCGTCAACGGAGTCGACCTTGCCAGCGCCCTCAGCGATCGTGGTATCGATACGCTTCATAACAGCGAGACGAGTCTCGGGGTCGAGCGACGGGTCAACAAAGAACAGCAGTTCATAAGCCTTCATATTGTCACCTCCTCTGGGCAAATGTGGCTTCAGGTCGTGAAGGTGCGCCTGAAGCAGGAAAAGACTTGGTAATAATATCTTTCAACCTCCTAGGCTGCAAGAATATGCAGCTACAACCTCATGACCTCCACATATGCCCATACTCGCACGGTGTTTCATGCGCATTCCAACCAAATGCCGACCAAATGCTTGACGGATTTGTGGACAAGATACGGTGCCGCGGGGACAAGCTGAGCCAAGCCGCAGGTCAACGGGCACAAGGCTGTGGTCGCAAAATGCATACCAGTGGCCCACAGCGCCAATCAAAGATTTTTAAATTCATTGCCAAGTCGCTTATGAATACCCTTTTTGAACAATTGAGTTGATCAACCACGCTGGTCGGAAGCCGTTTTTTGGCACCTCAAACCCCACTGCAACGCCAAGTGCGGCCAAGCGTTTTAAAAAATGCTAAGTTTTCGGCTTGCACCTTGCGATTCCTCGTGTATACTAACTTTCGCATTTAACGGAGAGTTGTCCGAGTGGCCGAAGGAGCACGATTGGAAATCGTGTAGGCGTCAAAAGCGTCTCCAGGGTTCAAATCCCTGACTCTCCGCCAGTTAATTCCAAAGCAGGCCTTTGAGCCTGCTTTGTTTTTACCCCACGCGGAGGGGTGGCAGAGTGGTTGAATGCGGCGGTCTCGAAAACCGTTTGGCCTGTATAAGGTCACGAGGGTTCGAATCCCTCCTCCTCCGCCATTTTGGTTGAGAAAGCTCCCAAGAATGGGAGCTTTTTTTGAGTCCCTTACAAGCAAATACGGCGGAGGAGGAGGGATTCGAACCCGCCAGGGCGCGGAGCGTAAAGAAAACGCGCCCGTGGCGCGTTTTTAGCGCAGCGCGGTCGGCGTAAGCCGACCGGATAAATTTTGAGCAAAGCTCAAAATTTGAACATCCCTCCTATTCAGCCACGCCCCCATCGTGGTCGATCCCAGCCCATATCTCAAACATGTACACCGCCCTCCAAAGATGTCAAAAAATGTCGTTTTTGGAGTGTGATGTACACGTTTGCATACGACGCGCACCGAGCATGAGTCGATTTGCTTGCATCCGGTATATTTCCCCACCTCAACGGACATAAGAGTTTGGTGTCAGCTCGAAGCGAGAGGCCCCCAATGGATACTCCTGTTCTCATTTCGCATAAAACGGCGTGGCTCGTCCATCATGCACCGCGGAACCTGGTTCAGGCCGTCGCACAGCGCGACTACCAGATAGGTGTGCGGGGCCTCTCTACCCAGCAACGCATCGCGCGCATTCGGCAGGCACTTACCGACTGCGGCATTCCGTCCACCATGCTCAAGACTATCGACATCTCCGTAGTATTTGCTTTCGAGCGAATTCGCACCAACGGTGTCACCTACCACGTTCTCGGCCAAAACCTACCCTACGACCATATTGACGAGCTTACGCCCGGCATCTTTATCACCGACGAAGCCTTCACCTTCGTGCTCGCTGCCGAGTGGATGTATAGGATCGAATACCTCGAGTATGGTTACGAAGTTTGCGGCGACTATCGCATGGGGCTCAATTCCTCTGACCCTTACACTGAGCAACCAGCCACCACCTCCAAGGACGAAATTGTCGAGCTACTCGATCGGCACCCTGGCAAACCCGGCGCCACACGCGCCAGACTCGCGCTCAGACACATCTACGACCACTCAGCCTCGCCCATGGAGACCGCATCGTCCATCACCCTCTCGCTCCCAACAAGCGAAGGCGGCATTGGTATCAGAGGTATCGAGCTCAACAAACCGCTCGAAATCCCTCAACGTCTTTGGCATTGCACCAAAGCTCGAACGCTCAAAATCGACGCTCTTGTTACTTATCAGCGCAGAGAACTCGGCATCGAATATAAGGGCGGTTTTCACGACGAGACCGAGCGCAAGGGCGCAGATGCGGAACGAGAGTCCGTACTCGCCCAAATGGGATATCGAATCGTTACACTCACCTCGGCACAGTTCGCAAGTCAACTTGCCTTTCATCGCGCCATGAACAGCATTCGCGAAGCACTCGGTATGCCCCGCTGCACGGACGCCGAGTACCAGCGAAAGCAAAACGAACTGCGCAAGGCACTTATCCGCAACTGGAAGAGCGCGCAGGGCGAAGACACGCCTTCCGAGTAACGTCATCCCAGCACGCCCCAACCAAAACATGTACATCACCCTCCAAAACCGACATTTTTTGACATCTTTGGAGGCTGATGTACACGTTTGGTGCCTACGCACGCATCCAGTCCCGACCGTTTGCCGAGCAATAGGGTCGCAATCGGCGCTGAACATGTACTATGTACGGGCATTGTCCAAATCCGTAATCCAAAGGACCCCATCTTGCCCGTCGTCGCCGCTATGACCGTTACCTCACACGCCACGGATGCCATGGTCGCCATCCCGTTTTGGCTCGAAATGTTCGCCGTCGTCGCTGCATCGATCTCGGGTGTGCTGGTTGCGCGCGAGCACAAGCTCGACCTGGTGGGCGCGGTCGCGCTCGCGGTGGTCTGCGGTCTGGGCGGCGGTCTTTTGCGCGACATGACGCTGCAGGTGGGCAACGTCTACATCCTCAACCAGCCGATGGCGCTGCCGCTTTCCATTGCCACGGCAGCCATCATCTA
>UQLI01000004.1 GCA_900541715.1 uncultured Collinsella sp. | reverse complement strand
AGCTGCGGGAACGGCCTGTCCGCCTAATGTGTTCGGCTGAGATCGGAAATCAACCTTTCTCAACGCCCCGCTACTTAAGCGTTGCGTACATCACCGCCTTAATCGTATGCATGCGATTCTCCGCTTCTTGGAAAACACGAGACTTATCGGACTCAAAAACCTCGTCCGTGACTTCCATTTCGGTAACTCCAAACTTCTCAGCAATTTCGGCACCAACAGTAGTATTAGTATCGTGGAAGCTCGGAAGGCAGTGGAGGAAAATCGCCTCGGGCTTTGCCATAGACATCACCTCAGCGGTCACACGATACGGCGACATGAGCTTAATGCGGCTTTCCCACAGCTCTGCGGGCTGACCCATGCCAACCCAAACATCCGTGTAAATTACATCGGCATCACGAGCGCCTTCCTCAATATCCTCTGTAATGGTAATCGTCGATCCATGCTCGGCCGCAATACGACTACATTCTGCAAGGAGTTCAGGATCATAGGATGTAGCCCCCTCCGAATTTCCCCCGATTGGGCCGCAAGAACAGTAGTTAATGCCGAGCTTAGCGCAAATGACCATGAGCGAATCAGCGACGTTTCCGGCCGCCTTACCGAAAAATGCAAGTTTCCTGCCCTTAATCTCTCCAAACTCTTCACGCATGGTCAGAATATCGGCAAGCACTTGAGTCGGGTGAAATTCAGTAGTCAGCCCATTCCAAACGGGAACCCCAGCTTTTGCAGCAAGCTCCTCAACCTTCGCCTGTTCAAAGCCGCGGTATTCAATTCCGTCATACATGCGGCCAAGGACGCGAGCCGTGTCCTCAATCGACTCCTTTTTGCCCATCTGAGACGAGCCCGGATCCAAATAAGTTACACCCATGCCAAGGTCAAGTGCACCAACTTCGAAGGCGCAGCGAGTACGCGTGGAAGTCTTCTCAAATAGCAAAACAATATTCTTGCCTTCAAGGTATTTATGCGGAACACCGGCACGCTTCATGCTTTTGAAGTTAGCAGAAAGCTCAAGCAGATACTCAATCTCTTCCGTCGTGTAATCAAGCAGCTTCAGAAAACTGCGCCCAGCGATATTAACACCCATATTCGCCATCTCCCATCACAGTGGATTTGCAACTAAATATCTTCGCGCCAGAAGGGCATGCTCATGCAGCGCGGGCCACCACGACCGCGGGACAGTTCCTCGGAGGGAACGACCAAAAGTTCCAAACCGTTCTTGTAGAGCTCATCATTTGTGACAACATTGCGCTCGTAAACACAGACTTTACCAGGAGCAACGGCAAGAGTGTTCGACCCGTCGTTCCACTGCTCGCGAGATGCCTCAACCATATCGCCGGCACCGCACTCAATAAGCTGCACCTTCTCCACGCCAGTAGCCATTTCAAGAATATGTTCAAGCGTGTCATCAATCTCTTGAACAGCGACCATTCCCTCAGAGTCACCACGAGTCAGACGATAAACACGAAGGGTCTCAAAAATACCGGGATAAACTGTGAACTTATCGAAATCCACCATGGTGCAAACGGTGTCAAGATGCATGTAAGCATAGCCGTTGGGGATTTTAATAGCGTAAACGGTATCGATCTCAGAATTCCCAGATCCCCAGAACAAATTCTTTGCAAGCTCCTCAATCGCAGCCGCCTCAGTTCGCTGGCTAATTCCAATAGCCAAGGTATGAGCGTTAATGTTAAGCACATCACCGCCCTCGATATGCCAGGGATTCTTATGGTCGTACCAAATCGGAGTCCCTGCATAATCGGGATGGTATTTGAAAATCGCTTCGTAGAAGGGCACTTCACGATCTCGCTGTTTCCAATACATATGGTGAAGCAGAACGCCTTTGCCCACGGAAGCAAGAGGATCGCGAGAGAAATATGAACTCGGAAGAGGCTTCAACACCAAATCATCGGGCTTCGCATCCTCATTATCCATCATACTAAGCATAGTCGAAACGCGAGGCAGCTCAAGGTCACGATAACGATACCCCCCCATAGCCTCAAGTACAAACTGATACGAATCTGAAATAGCATCGAGCTTTTCACGAACAGCCTGCTCAAGCATAGGATTGACAATCCCGCTCTCAGCCATAAATGTATCGGTAAACTCAGCGCGAGCCGAGGGGCATGCATCCAGCGCTTCAGCAACGAGTTTCTCCATATAGAGAACCTCAACACCTTCGCTCCTCAGAAGATCCGCAAAGGCATCATGCTCCTTTTGAGCCACATCAAGATAGAAACAGTCGTGAATCCAGACATCCTCGAACTCTTCTGCCTTTACGTTCACAAGGTCACGACCGGGGCGGTGAAGCACAACTTTCTTGAGCTTACCAATCTCGCTGTGTACATTCAGTCCTTTAGACATTCCTGTTACTCCATTTCAGCCATGAAACCTACAGGGCAATAAGTCCCGAGATTGCTACGAATACGATATTGATGAGCGACACGACCAAGAAGAATTTCCAAACGGTCTTCCACCACTGGCCAAGCTTGATCTTGCACACGCCCAAACCCGCTACAAGAATGGCGCTAGTAGGACAGATCAAAGACATCGTCGCGCTACCCATGGAGAGAGCCCACACGGCGGCCTCGGGATTAAGGCCCATGAGTTCGGTCAAAGGTCCAAAAATGGGAGCGGTCAGCGCTGCAAGGCCAGATGAGCTGGGAACCAGAATCGCCAGGAGGTTCTCAACCGCATAAAGAAGCGTAGTAAAGAGAACCGCCGGGATGCCGCCCAGACCAGTGGCGAGCGCATTGAGGATGGTATCGATGATCATGCCGTCAGAGGCAATGACAAGGATGCCACGCGCAAGTCCAACGACAATTGCCGAGAAAGCAAAGTCAGCGATACCCGCAACAAATTCCTGAGCGATGACGTCCTGACTAAAGCCCGCAATAACACCAGCCAACAGGCCCATGGCCAAAAAGACCGCAGAAATCTCGTTCATATACCAGCCCTGGGTCACAAGTCCCCAGATGATAAGGCACATACCAGCGATAAATACCGCAAGCACGCCTTTTTGACGACCCGTAAATTCCGCGTCAAGGGCAGATTCATCGGCAGCGAACTCGACTTTCTTGGCGATATCATCCTCAAATGTGATCGATGACTCAGGGTTCTTCTTTACCCTTCGTGCATAGAGGACAACCCAAGTAATTGCAACGGCAGTCAAAACAACCCAGGCAATCATACGCAGCCACAGCTGGGGGTTGCCCTGAATACCAAGAATACCTTGCGCAATGAGAACATTAAACGGATTAATCGTTGAGGCGATGTAACCCGTGCGCGCTCCAACGAACACGACCATGAACGCCGTCATCGAGTCGAAGCCCATAGCCATCATAATTGGCATGAAGATCGCAAAGAACGGGAGAGTTTCTTCCGCCATGCCAAAGCTCGTTCCGCCCAATGCAAAGAGAACCATCGCAATAGGAATAATTAGAATGTCTTTGTTCTTAAAGCGGCGAACGACACGACCCATTCCGCTCGTGATAGCGCCCGTTTTAGTAATAACCTGAAACGAACCGCCCACAATCAAGATGAATGCAACGACCTCAATTGCCTCTTGTATACCGCGCGTTGGAGCCTGAAGAACATCGAAGACGCCTTGTCTGAGATCTACTTCATCCCCGGTTTCCTCGTCAATATATGTCTTTTCACTCTGCTCATACGTACCTGCGACAGTGACTTCACGACCGTTCACCTCCTGACGCTGATAGGACCCAGAGGGAACAATCCACGTGAGAACAGCGAAGATGACCATAAGTGCAAAGATGATCGCATATACGTGCGGGACCTTGAACTGCTTGATGCCTTTCGAACTTTCCGCTGCCATATCTCCTCCTTCATTCCTTTTCCCATCTATCCAGCTGGCACCATAAATGTATGAGGTTGCTCAGCGGTGGTCGGCCAACCATCGCCATCGTGTCGCTTTTCACCTATGAACGGCAGCTAAAGTGACGTTATTAATCAATCTGATATTTAAAATTGATGTTATTTATCAATTACATACGTCTTTTAACTTTTCCGCAACACAACAAGGAACCTACCTTAGCCTTATATAAAAACCAGCAGGACAGGAGACAGACATGCAAGGCGTACACATAACAAATGAAATCGGTCATTTAAAAGCCGTACTTGTCCATCGACCAGGAACTGAAACACAAAACTACCCTGATGCCGACTTCAGCCAAGTTTTCTCCCTGCGAAAATGGAGCGGTCGTTTTGACCTCGACAAAGCAATATATGAGCACGATTCCATGGTTCAATTGCTTGAGAAGCATGGCGTAGAAACCATTGAAATTAGGGACCTTCTCGAAGACTCACTTGAAACTGAGCCCCAATCACTTAAATGTTTTATTGATGACTACCTCCGTTGCAGTGGGGCAACAGGCAGAGAGTTCCTCGAGACAATAACCCAGCTGTTTGAGAACGCTAAGAACACCCAGGAATTGGTGAATATAGTACTTAACGGCATTCGCTTTGGAGACACTGAGCTATGTTCAAACCAGTCGGAAACACTACGGGCGCTCGTGCACGAGCAATTTGACCCCGCCTCGCTCTTGGTCAATCCCCTCAACACGCTTTTTTTCACTCGTGATCCTGCTGTGGTAGTCGGAGACGGCATCATCCTAAATCATATGTATTGGCCTGAGCGTGATCGTGAGGTCGCCTTATACCGGCAGATATTCACCCACCACAAGATCATGGGAGAAACCCCGGTATGTGATTTGAACAGGAGTAGTTACCATATCGAAGGCGGAGACATTCTTGTTATCAGTGCTAAGACATTATTAGTTGGAATCTCTGACCGAACTGAACCCGCCGCCGTCGAGTCACTTGCCAAAGAGCTCCTGACCTCAAATAAATTCCAGACCACCGAGCTAATTGCGATTCGAGTCCCCTCTGACGGGCTGCGTATCCACCTCGATACGTTCATAAGTAGAATTGATCACGACGCGTTCCTCATCGATCGTGAGATATGCAATGCCGTTGATGCATACAGCATTCAACTAAAACGATCCGGAAAGGGCCTTACGATCACTCCTATCGATCGCACGATTCCGGAAATACTCTCTGCAGCCTGTTGCGAACCAATAAAAGTAATTGACTGCGGAGGCGGGAATCAAACCGCCTACGAAAGAGAGCGCCGGAACAACGCAACGTCTATCCTTGCGCTCTCGCCAGGAAAACTATGCGTATATGAAGAAAACGTTTGGACCAACGAAGCGCTTGAGAAAGCAGGAATGGAATTATTCCCGTTATCCATTGACGAGCTCACCAAAGGCTATGGTGGCACAAACTGTCTATGCCTCCCTCTGTGGCGAGAGGATCTATAGCCATGGGCTTCGGGGCAAATATTCGTAAACTCCGCACCATGGAGCATCTTGGTCAGGCGCAACTTGCAGAGATGTTGGGGGTATCTAAAGAGACCGTTTGTCGTTGGGAAAAAAGTCGGTATGCCCCCCGTGAGCGCCATATTGAAAAGTTACAAGCGCTCTTCGGTTGCACCCGCGATGAACTTGTTGGCGAGGAAAACGGTTTGGCCGTAAAGCTCGCAAATAAAAGAATCGTCACCGACGAAGACCCTGCTATCCACGAAATGGAGGGCGCATTTCCCGTCATCGATATCGATTCTCAAAAGCGCCGCATCACGCACAGCCAACAAAATGCTTGCGCGCCTGTAGACGTAGCCAAGCGTCACCCACATAGCGTTTTCGTTAAAATCAAAGGTGACGAAATGTCCCGCATTTACCCTCCCGGCAGCTTACTACTTGTCGATACCACCGCAAAGCCTTGGAACGGCTGTGCTGTATTGGCGCTCGCAGACGGTAAAACACCGGTAATTAGGCGATTTGCAGAAGGAAACGACATGATTGTGCTGTCGTCCCATTCATATGCAACAGCAAGTCCGGATCTGATGTTTAACAAACGGAGGATTAGAATCATAGGAGTCGTCGTTTGGTATCAAGCGAGCCACGATCACACGCTTAATTAAATCGACTTTCCCAAAAACGACCGTACCGCACAGACAGCTCAAAGCCCCAGCCCAAATGAACTACTTTTTGGACGCTTTGCGCTCGTCGCGGATGCGGGCGCGGTCCATGGCCGCCTCGACGGCCGAGAATCGGCAGCCGCAGTAGTTCTGCCGATACATGCCCAGCTCGCGCGAACGACGCGTGGCCTCGGGGTAATACGGACGAAAATCACGAATCACCGGAGTGAGACCGCGGGCGGCAGCCAGACGCTCCAACACATCATTGCAGGTTTCGAACAACTGATACGGCGAGACGGCGAGCGTCGTGCCCACAAACTCAAACCCGCGCTCCTGGGCCACACGGCACGCCTCGGCCAAGCGCAAGGCATAGCACACGCGACAGCGACGGGGCCGATCGGCGCCCAGCGGTGCCACGCCGGTCTCCCAGCGATCGCGGTCCTCCCCTGCCTCGATGAGCTCGATGTCGCCTTCGGCACACCACCGGCGCAGCTCGTCCAAGCGGCGCTGCCATTCATCGCGCGGTTGAATATTGGGGTTGGTCCAGCAAATCGTGGGCTCAAACCCCTCCTCGCGCAGCAGGCGAACCGGCTCAAGCGAGCATGGTGCACAGCACGCATGCAGCAACAACGACTTCATCGACATCTCCTCACCCAAAAAAGCGCACGCCAAAGGACGTATCCTCGCAGGCGACAATGCGGCGGTCGCGCAAAATGGTCCGCACGTAATACCAGTCGCCCACACAGCCTGACAAATGCAAGCCGGCCGCCAGATAGCACAGCAGCGGATAGCCCGAAAACGCAAACCCCAGGGCAAACGCTGTCGTCACAACAACCGTCGGCGCCAGGCAAATCGCCATATACCGCCGGCGCGAATACACAATCCCCTCGGCGCAGGCATAAATCATGCACGTCTCACGGTTCGCTCCAAAAGTCACGTGCGCACCCGCGGGCGCAAACAACTTAAAGAACGCTGCATGCACCAGCTCGTGCACGGCAAATGACGCCGCAGAAACCGCAGCCAAGCCGACTATCCAGCCCACGACAGCCATCCAGCCGCCCGCGTCAGCCGCATCCAAGTCTGCAGGCCCGCCCAGCAGCATAAACACTGGCACCAGGCACACGGCAAACACGCCGACTACGACCATCCCCCACACGAAGTAAGCGTGCAGAAAATCCTCGTCCTCAAACGCATGTATGTTGGAAATCTCATTCATAGCATCTTAGGATAGCGCCCCTGCCACGCACCCGCCCGCATGTGCGATAATGTCGAACGATATGCACGAATTGACCACCGCGCCGCCGAGCCCCGCGCCCGGCCGCGCTCTCACCATATGCGAAGGAGTCCCATGGCATCCAAATACTCCATGAACGACCGTCCCAGCTGGCCTCGCCGCGCCATCGTTACCGCCGGCGAGCCCTACGGCAACAAGGGCCTTCACTTTGGCCACGTTGGCGGCGTCTTTGTCCCGGCCGACTTCTTCGCCCGCTTCCTGCGCGACCGCCTGGGCCGCGAGAACGTCATCTTCACCTCGGGCACCGACTGCTACGGCTCGCCCATCATGGAGAGCTACCGCAAGCTCAAGGAGAACGAGGGCTACGACAAGTCCATCGGCGAGTATGTCGAGTCCAATCACTCCCGCCAGGCCGCGACCCTCAACAACTACAACATCAGCTGCGACATCTACGGCGGCTCGGGCCTTGAGCCGGCCGCGCAGATTCACAACGAGGTTACCGCCGAGATTATCGAGCGCCTGCACGAGCAGGGCACCATCTCCAAGCGCTCCACGCTGCAGTTCTACGACGCCAAGGCCGGCACGTTCCTCAACGGCCGCCAGGTCATCGGCCGCTGCCCCATCCAGGGCTGCAAGTCCGAGAAAGCCTACGCCGACGAGTGCGACCTGGGTCACCAGTTTGAGCCCGAGGAGCTCATCGCGCCCAAGAGCCAGCTCACCGGCGAGGTGCCCGAGCTGCGCCCGGTCGACAACCTCTACTTCGACCTGCCGGCCTACCTCGACTTTATGAAGACCTACACCGCCAAGCTCGCCCAGAACCCGCAGGTCCGCTCCGTGGTCTCCAAGACCATGGAGGAGTGGCTGCTGCCGGCACAGCTCTACATCCAGAACAAGTTCCGCGAGGCCTTCGACGCCGTCGAGGATCAACTGCCCGAGCACACCGTGCTGGAGCCTGAGGGCAACAAGAGCAGCTTTACCGTCACCTTCCCCAGTTGGAAGGAGCGCGACGACGCCCACGCGGTGCTCGCCAACGGCGGCGTGCGCTTCCGTAGCGGCAAGGCGCTCGTGCCCTTCCGCATCACCGGCAACATCGACTGGGGCGTTCCGGTGCCCGAGGTCGACGGCGTGACCGACGTCACCTGCTGGTGCTGGCCCGAGAGCCTATGGGCGCCCATCAGCTATACGCGTACCGTGCTCGCACGCGATGCCAAAGCCGCCGGCGTAACTGAGGGTGTCGCCGCCCAGGACGCCGCCCTCATGGGCGAGCCCGCTGCCGATTCCACGCAGGTACCCGCACCCACCTACCAGCACAGTTCGCTCGATTGGCGCGACTGGTGGTGCTCTGACGACGCACAGATCTACCAGTTCATCGGTCAGGACAACATCTACTTCTACTGCATCGCGCAGACCGCCATGTGGGAGGCCCTGGGTTGGAACCTCACGCAGAGCACCGTCAGCGCCTGCTACCACCTGCTCTACATGGGCAAAAAGGCCAGCTCCTCCTCGCAGACGCCTCCCCCGCCGGCAGACGACCTGCTCAACCACTACACCTGCGAGCAGATGCGCGCGCATTGGCTGTCGCTCGGCCTGTCCGAGAAGCCGGTGAGCTTTAGCCCCAAGGCATACGACACCCGCGTGACCGGCAAGGACAAGGACGGCAACGAGGTGCGCGCCTGCGATGACAAGCGCGTTATCGACCCGGCCCTTAAGGAGAGTGCCCTTTTGACCGGCGTGTTCAACCGCCTGGCCCGCAGCTGCTTCTACGGCGTCGCCGTCAAGGAGGGCGACGAGAGCCCGTACCGCAACGGTTGCATTCCGGCCGGCGCAGCCTCTGCCGCCGTGGTCGAGGCTGCCGAGCAGGCCGCCCTTGCCTTTGAGCAGGCCATGTACAAGTTCGAGACGCACCGCGCGCTCGCCGTGTGCGACGACTACCTGCGCGCCGCCAACAAGCGCTGGAGCGATGCCTCCAAGGCCGCCAACAAGCTCGAGGGCGAGCCGGCCAACGCCGCCATGAAGCAGGCCCTGGTCGACGCCTTTACCGAGCTGCGCGTGGCGACCGTCCTGATGCACGGCATCGTCCCGGCCGGCTGCGAGCTCATCTGCGAGTACTTCGACGTCGACCCGGTCGCCTTCTTTAGCTGGGACAACATCTTTGCCTCAACGGACGAGTTTGTGGAGAGCCTGGGCGAGAAGCCCGGCGAGCACCGCATTAAGCCGCTGCCCCCGCGCTTCGACTTCTTCAGCAAGCACGAGAGCCAGTACTAGGCAATCGCAACGCGCCCGGGAATGATTATTCTGGGACGGGGATTAAATAATCATTCCCGGGCGCCACAGTACAGTCTTTTTGTGACGGGGGTCATGGAATGATTTTTTAATCCCCGTCCCAGAATAATCATTTAGGTGGAAGGAAAGACGGATGTCCAAGCCGCGTCGTCGTAAGCAGAAAAAGCAGGTTAAGCCCGAGCTCAAGCTTAGGCAGTTTGCCGCCACCGAGCTTTCCGACCAGCTTGCCGCCCAACACTCCGCCGCCGACCTACCGCGCTTTATGGTCGACACGGTCGCCGGCGCCTATGCACCCGCCGATGCTCAGCTCATGATCGAGGGCTTTGTCGCCGCAGCCACGCGCCCGGTCACGATGCGCGCCAACACGCTCAAGGCGACCGCCGAGGACATCGCCGCGACACTCGACGCCGCCGGAATCGCACACCGCCCCGTCGCATGGTACCCGGATGCCTTCATCCTGCCCGAGGCCCAAGTTTCCGACCTTTGGGACCTCGACATCTACCGTGACGGCAAGATCTACCTGCAGAGCCTGTCGTCGATGATGCCGCCACTCGTGCTGGGCGCTCAGGCCGGCGAGGACATCCTGGACATGTGCGCGGCCCCCGGCGGCAAGACGACGCAGATCGCCGCCCTCACCCAGGGACAGGCGCACCTCACCGCCTGCGAGATGAGCGTTCCCCGTGCCGAAAAGCTCGAGGCCAATCTGGGTCGCCAGGGCGCCAAAAACGTGCCCGTCATGCGCATTGACGCACGCGTGCTTGACGAGTTCTTCCGCTTTGACCGTATTCTGCTCGACGCCCCCTGCACCGGTACGGGCACCGTCATCAGCGGCAACGAAAAGAGCCTGCGCGGCCTCACCGAGCAGCTGCTCGTCAAGTGCGCCCGCTCGCAGCGCGCGCTTCTGGACCGCGCCATGGGGGCCCTCAAACCGGGCGGCACGCTCGTCTATTCGACGTGTTCGATCTTGCCGCAGGAAAACGAAGATGCCCTGCAAGAGGCCCTCGACAAGCACATGGACTGCGAGCTCATCCCTCTCGACGGCACGCCGAGCGAAAGCGAAGCGCGTCGCGCCCAGGATGCCGGCGACAAGCCGCATATCGAGTGCAACGCCCTTACCGAGGCCATTGCCGCGGGCCACGTCTCGGCCATTGCCAACGGCATGCCCGGCACGCTGACCATTCCGCCCAGCCGCGACTTTGAGGGCTTCTATATCGCCCTGGTCCGAAAACGCGGCTAGCGCACGGATTCAAAACTCAACAAACTATCTCCGTGCGCGCTTGTCCTGCTGGTCACGGCACTGCTTAAGTGCCTCGCGCTCCTTGCGCTCGGCCTTTTTGCCCTTAATGGCCGTGACCGCAAAGTAGATGACCGCGGCGGCAACGATTGCGCCCACGCATAGGCCAATCGAGCCTAACATTGTCGAGAATTCCATACCGCGTCACCTCTCTTTTGTATACGGGACATTCAAGATAGCACCTCGATTCCCGCCACCACAGCTCCTTCACGTTCGCCAGCCCTTCAGTCTAACGGATGGCGCGGCGGGGAAAAATCAACTCGTCAAACGATTTAGCAATCGTTGCGCCGGTCGCACGCTGACGGGCGCACAACATAGAAACGGACCGCCATGGATTCTCTCAACGATTTGAACGAGCGCGTCGACGCCTTTGTCGGCACCAGCTCCTTCGATACGCCCGCCGCGACCGACGATCAAGCCCCCATCGATGTGCCCGCCGAGGTTCACGAAGACGTCGTCGCCTCGGTCGACTTCTCCGAGGTTGAGCTTGCAGACGAATTTACCGAGCCCCAGGTGGCCGTAACCCCCAACGGCCTTTTGCCCATGGAGCCGCTGCCCATCGACGGACGCCTGCGCAAGGCGGCCCTCCGTATGCCCGATGAGATCGAGGAGGCCAGCGGCTTTACGCTCTTTGGCCGCCGCATCAAATCGCTCATCTACACCACCGACGTGGCGGTCATCCGCAACTCCAATGCCGACGCCGTGTTTGCCGTCTACCCCTTCACGCCGCAGCCCGCCATTACGCAGGCGCTGCTGACCGTTGCCGAGTGCCCGGTCTTTGTGGGCGTTGGCGGCGGCACCACCACCGGTAAGCGCTCCGTGCAGATGGCGGCCGTTTCCGAGATGCAAGGCGCGGCGGGCTGCGTGGTCAACTCCCCCGCTACTGCCGAAATGGTCGAGCACATCACCAACATCGCCGACATCCCCGTCATCGCCACGGTCGTTCGCTGCGACGACGATGCTCACGCCAAGGTGCGCGCCGGAGCCAAGATCCTTAACATCGCCGCCGGCAAGAACACGCCGCAGGTCCTGCGCGAGCTGCGCGAACACTATCCCAACCTGCCGCTCATCGCACCGGGCGGCAAGACGCCCGAGAGCATCCGTGAGACCATCGCCGCTGGCGCCAATGCCATCATCTGGACGCCGCCATCTGCCCAGCAGCTTCAGACCGACATGATGCAGCGCTACCGCAAGATGAAAGAAGACGCCACGCCCGTCATCTCGCACGACGATGTGCCCATTATCGACCAGGTCGCCGCCGCCGAGGTTAGCCAGGTCGAGAACATGAATCCCGACGTGCCGATCCCCGACGAAGTCATCGAACGCGTCGCTTCGATCCACGATCATATCGAGGAGCGTCGCGCCAACCGCGGCCTCAAGCCCTCGCTGCACGGCTTCTTCTTCCGCGGAAAGAAACGCTAGCCGCAACAGCAAGGCCCGTCCCGCAAACAACGGGACGGGCCTTTTTCTGTTATCGAATGTCAGGAGGGACAGGCGCAGCGGTTAAAACCGTCAGCCAGCCCACGAACGTTAGTCCACGCGTTTGTCGCCCATAAAGAAGACGGCCACCGTGCCAGGGCCGGTATGCGAGCCAATCAGAGCACCGATGCTATTGATCTCAATCTTACCTTTGAGCTGCGGAACCCGTTCCTCTATCAGTGCCGCAACGGCCTCGGCGTCCTCGCGACACGCCGAGTGCGACATGATGCACTTGCCCGAATAGTTCGCGCCGTCCTGCACATGCGCCATCACGGTCTTGGCCATCTCGGAGATCGCGCGCTTCTTGGTGCGAATCTTCTCACGCGGCGCCAGCTCACCTTCGCAATCGACCGTCATGAGCGGACAAATCTTGAGCGCCGTGCCGATGATCGCGCTCGCGGCCGAAATACGACCGCCGCGCAGGTAGCTCGACAGATCGGTCGAGAAGAACCAGTGGTGCAAGTTGAGTTTATGCTCCTCAATCCAAGCGGCCGTCTCGTCGAGCGAAGCGCCGCTATCGCGAACGTCGGCGGCACATTCCGCCAGCAGGCCAAAGCCCGAAGACGCCGCCAGCGAATCGATAACGCGCACCTTGCCGCCCTGGGGATAGCGATCCGCAAGCATCTGCGCCGCAACGCAGGCCGATCCATACGTGCCCGAAATACCCGACGACAACGCCAGGTGCAGCACGTCTTTACCCTCGGCAACAAACGGCTCCCAAAACTCCTCGTACTCACCCACACTCACCTGAGACGTCTTGGGCATGGCGCCCGCGGCAATCTGGGCAAAAAACTCGTCCGGCGTAATCGACTGATACAGATCGTCCGTATAGACAACATCGTCGATCTCGTAATGAAAACACACGACAGGGATATTGCGCGACGCAAAGAACTCACGGGTTCGATCGGCGGCGGATTCACAGGTCAGGACAAAATCACTCATATGAGGCTCCTTACTCATTGCTGCGCAAATTATCGCACAGTGAGCCTACATGCGGTACATATGTCCACTATTTACCAAATCGAACCAAAAATAGTGAACATCTTTACCACCATCGTCTCCACCGACCCGACGCATAAATATCTGAGAAAACACCCTCTGTCGTCTCCACCCGACCAACACATCTACCTTCACTAAATCGATTTACCAAACCGTTCAGCCGACAATTCAGCCGCTGGCGCAAAATCGAAACAAAAGCGGCGCATACTGGTAAACGTTTGACGCTGTTTATCAGTTTTACCAGCCCCATCGGAAGGTGTTTCATGGTCGCATTCGATCGCAACCCGCAAGACTTCAAGTATCTGCGCCTGCTGTCGAGACAGTTCCCCACCGAACAATCCGCATTTACCGAAATTATCAACCTCTCGGCCATCCTCAACCTACCCAAGGGCACCGAGCATTTTATGAGCGACGTGCATGGTGAGTACGAAGCCTTTATGCACATCCTCAACAACTGCTCGGGCGTCGTGCGCGAACATGTCGACGAGATCTTTGGCGACACGCTCTCCTTTGACGAAAAGGGCGAGCTGTGTACGCTCATCTACTACCCGCGCGAGAAGATCGACCTGGTCCGCAGCCGGCGCGAGGACTCGCCAACCTGGTACAAGACGATGCTTGACCAGCTCATCATGGTCGCTCGCTCACTTTCAAGCCGCTACACGCGCTCCAAGGTGCGTAAGGCCATCCCGCGCGACTACGCCTACATCATCGACGAGTTGTTGCACACGCACCCGGACGAGAACAACTATCGCGTGCGCTATCACGAGCGCATCGTGGAGTCCATCCTAGAGACCGCCAGCGCCGACGACTTTATCGAGTCGCTCGCCTCGCTCATCAAGCGCCTGGCCGTCGACCACTTGCACCTGGTGGGCGACATCTTCGACCGCGGCGGCGGCGCGGCCAAAATTATGGACCGTCTGCTCACCTACCATTCACTCGACATCCAGTGGGGCAACCACGACCTGCTGTGGATGGGCGCTGCGGCCGGTGAGCCCGCCTGCATCGCCACGGTGTTGCGCAACAACCTACGCTACGACAACTACGAGATCCTGGAGAACGACTACGGCATCTCGCTGCGTGAGCTTGTCGCCTTTGCCGATGCCACCTACACCGCCGGTGAGTCCATCACCCCGCTGATCAAGGCCATCAACGTGCTGCTCTTTAAGCTCGAGGGCCAGATTATCCAGCGCCACCCCGAGTTCGATATGACCGACCGCCTGTTACTCGACAAGATCGACCACGACACCGGCACGGTCACGCTCGCCGACGGCAGCGTGTGGCCGCTCACGACCAACGACTTCCCCACCGTCGACCCGGCGGACCCCTACACGCTCACGTCTCAGGAGCAGCACATCATCGACAAGCTCGTGTCCGAGTTTGTAACCGCCGATCACCTGCATCGCCATATCGATTTCCTCTACACCCACGGCTCGATGTACAAGGTCGCCAACGGCAACCTGCTCTTCCACGGCTGCGTTCCGCTCAACGAAGACGGCACCTTTAGCAGCATGAACTGCCTGGGCACCTGGCACGCTGGCCGCGATTATCTCGATTTTTGCGACCACATCGCCCGCCGCGCGTGGCGCGTGGGCGACCGCGATGCCCTCGACTGGATGTGGTACCTGTGGATTGGCTTCAATTCACCCGCCAGCGGACGCCTGGTGCGTACCTTTGAGCGCGCCTATATCGCCGATAAGAGCACCTGGGTCGAGCCGATGGACCCGTACTTTACGCTTACCAAGTCGCCCTCGGTCTGCGATGATATCATGCGCGAGTTTGGCGTCACGCCCATGGCATGCTCGCCGACCGGCCACATCATCAACGGCCACACGCCCGTTAAAACCACCAAGGGCGAGCAGCCCATCCGCGCCGAGGGCAAGCTGCTGGTCATCGATGGCGGCTTCTGCCGCGCTTACCATCCCAAGACGGGCATCGCCGGCTATACGCTCATCTCGAGCTCGCGCGGCTGCCGCCTCAAGTCGCACCGGGCCTTTACGACGGTTGCCGAGGCACTCACGCGCAACGTGGACATCGAAAGCGAGACCAACCGTTTTGACCAAGCAGACCGTCGCCGCATGGTGAGCGACACCGATACTGGCGCCAAGATTCGCAGCCAGATCCAGGATCTGCGCCAGCTGCTCGATGCATATAGAAACGGTGCTATCGAAGAGCGCGTCTAGCCCCACCCGCGGGGATTGGCTAAACTTGCTGAGTTTGTCATCCCCACGGCGTCCCCGCGCCACCCTAAGGCAGGTACCATGCAAAAGCTCCTTGCGCAGATCATGAAATTTGGCGTCGTCGGTGTCATTGCCACGGTTATCGACTTTGGCATTATGAATCTGCTCCACTACGGTCTGGGCCTCAACATCCTAATCGCCAACACCAGCGGCTTTATCATCTCACTCATCTTTAACTACCTCGCAAGCATGAAGTACGTGTTTGCGCACAAGGAAGGCATGAGCCGCCGCCGCGAGTTCATCATCTTTGTCGTGCTGTCCGTGATCGGTTTGGTGCTCAACGACGGCATCGTGCTGGCGCTCAACGCCGGCCTGGGACTCGAGGCCAATATCGCCAAGATCTGCGCCACCGCGCTTGTCATGGTCTACAACTTTGTGACCCGAAAAATCTTCCTGGAGGGCGACGAGACCA
Organism: uncultured Collinsella sp.; assembly: GCA_900541715.1. GTDB lineage: Bacteria > Actinomycetota > Coriobacteriia > Coriobacteriales > Coriobacteriaceae > Collinsella. Next base: position 57,853 of record UQLI01000004.1, on the reverse strand, counting down.
AGTAGCTCGAAACCCCTGCAGCATTACGGCGCCCACGGACGACGTGCACTCAGCGCAGTATCGTCCGTGGGTGCCGCTCGTTTACGGGCAAATTTTCAACGTTTGCGGATTAGCTCTTGAAAATTTGGCGAGTTCATATAGTTCTTGGCAAAGACCTTACGTTTCCCTTGTAAAAGCTCTAAAGTATCCTCTGCTCGATTCATCAACGCATTGGATGTGATTACGTGCGCAAGGCGCTGGCACAACCTCATACCAAGCAGTTCCTCAAGTTTGCTGTCGTGGGTCTTATCTCCTTTGGCATCGACTGGGGCATGCTCATTGCGCTCGTCGAGCTGTTCCACCTCGACTTTTTGATGAGCACCACGGTTTCGTTTATCACGTCCGTCGTGGTCAACTACTGGCTCAGCATGAAGTACGTGTTCGACCACCGCGAAGGCATGAGCCGCAAGCGCGAGTTCACGATCTTCACCATCCTGTCGGTGATCGGCCTGGGCCTCAACGACCTGTACATGTTTGTGGGCGTCACGTTTTTGAGCATCGGCTACCAGGCCATGAAGGCCATCGCCACGTTCCTCGTCACCTGGTACAACTACTTCAGCCGCCGCTTCTTCCTCGAGGGCGCACGGTCATAGTCGATTCACTATTTGCTTGAATGTATAACCGGTTGGAATTCCCGTTCCAACCGGTTTTTTGTTTGCAGAGCCTGCCGAGGAAAGCGCACAAGGCGGGCCGCAGCGTCGGAATGGGTAGTAGTTTCCCCATGGTCGCCCCGCGGAAAGCGCGTCCCAGATTGCAGCCTCAGAACGGGACACAGCTTCCGCAACGTGGCTCTAGCGGAAAGCGCATCCCAAAATCGATGCCCAATACGGTCCGCAGCTTCCCAATGGGCGCTGCTTCGGAAAGTCTATCCCGGAATGAGCCCTCAGAGCGGAACACGCTTTCCGAAACCCGCCCCAACGGGAAGCTGCGTCCCGGAATTCGCCTACAGGGCGGGATGCAATTTCCGGTTGAGCCTCGATTGGGAAATGACGTCCCATTCGTATAAAAACGGGCGTCTCGGATGTTTGTCCGAACCGCCCGTTTGATGCGATATGTCGAGGCCCCTAGCCTGTCACGTAATACCAGACCACGTTGTCGCCGTTTGAGAGAACGTAGTTGCTGCAGGCTGTCATGGGCGTTGTGCCGTTGACGGAATAACACCAGCCGCTACCGCTTCCATAGTTTTCATCCTTCTCGGCCAGGCCACCGATGGCGGCAACATAAGTGCCAAACGACGAGCCACGCGCATTTATAGAAATACCCAGCGCGCAGAGAGCGTCGTAGGCAGTTGCTCCCTCATTAAAGGTGTAGGTACCACCAGCGGACACAGGATTGCCCACAGCGCTCGAAGTAACCGAGACAGTCACGGTAACGTAGCTAGACTCCTGAGAGACGCTCTGGTTGCCCGAGGGGGCATTACTGTTATCAGGAACGGCAGAAGGCCCACCGGACGTTGCCGAATTCTGAGAAGCCGACTGACTGTTGTCAGTCTTTTTATTTCCTGCTCCTTTTTCGCCGGACTTCTTGCTATCCGAGTTCTTGTCCGATTCCTTGTCCGAAGACTCGGAATCTTTCTTGGAGTCAGATTTGTCAGAACCCCTAGACCCGTCATTCGTATCATCAGAAGATTTGGAATCCTTGGACCCGGCCTTGCCCGAAGCGACAGTCGAGCCGGACCCATTGCCATCCTTGGCGACGATGCTCTCCCCCGCCACGGTCTGGACGATCCAATCAATGGACCAAGCACCGCTCTCGGAGGGATGAACAAAGCCCAGAGAGACCACGATCAGAACGACGCATGCGGCAGTCAGAACGCCAAGGAGCGCCTTCCGTCGAGGAGCGGACGCCGCCGAAGCGGCGCCCTTTTGCTTTGGATCATCGAGCTGGATAAACGAGGAGTCGGGCTGTTGCCCGTTGGTCTCCTTGGGCTTATCGGGCATTACCGTCACCCTTGCCGCGCTTGGTCAGCACGAAGACGGCGATGAGCGCAAGGCCAATCACGCCGGCGGCGATGCCAACGATGGCGAGCGGGTTGGTGCCCGTCTCCTGCTCGGAAGCACCAGAGGACTTCTTAGCAGTGGTCGTGGAAGCAGCGCCCGTATCGGACTTGGAATCGGACTTCTTGTCGGACTTGCTGTCCTTCTTCTCAGACTTCTTCTCATCCTTCTTGTCGGACTTATCGGAGCCCTTCTTGTCGGACTTGTTTTCCTTGGTCTCGGTCTTGGTCGACACCGTCGTCTTGGTCACCGGCTTCTGACCCGGGGCGATAGCGCCGCCGGCCTGCGGGCCCTTAGAGCCGGAACCAGCGCCGGAACCCGTACCAGTGCCCGTGCCGGTACCAGTACCAGAACCGCTGCCGCCGCTGGAGCCAGAACCGCCATTGTCACCAGAATTGGTGGCATTCTTGGTCCACTTGGCATACAGCGTCAGATCGGCCGTCACCGGCGTACTGAAGTCATACGCTTGCGTGCACGCCTCATCGGTATACCAACCGCCGAAGGTATAGCCCTTGCGACGCGGTTTTACAGCAGGCTCCGTAGCAGTTTTACCAGCCTTAATACGTTGGGAATCGAGCACAATAGAATCTGCACCATTTGCGTCAAACGAGACAGTATAGCGATTGACCTTCTGGCCATTTCCCTTAATCGCGAACAACTTGCCCGAATCGTTAGCGTAGTAGAGTGAACCATCAGAACCGACCGAAATCGACGACATGCAGTACTGCTGGTTCTCGGCCGACGGTCTATAGAGCAGCTCAGCCTCTTCGTCACCTATGCGATAGCGATAAATGCCGCCAGGATTATTGTTGGACGTAAAGTATACATAGGTATGACCATCTTGAATGGAAACCACAGGCTGTGACTTAACATCGCCGCTGCCCGTAAAACCACTTGCAGAAGAATCCTCGCGGATGAAGTTACCGTCTGCCTTATAAATTGAATAATCGACCGTAAGCGTATCGGCGTCGATAATTGCAAGCTGACCATAGTGGCTCGTAAGACTGTTTTGGGGACCGCCCATAAAGGACTCAATCGACGTGCCGCCAACTACAATCTTACCGTTGACAAACACGGGTGTAGAGGTCGAGCTGCTGCCAAACGTAACTTTACCCAGTTCTGAAAGGGCCCCATCATTAGCGATAGCAATTTTATGGAGCGTGCCATCGGCACTCACAACGTAAGCAGTAGCCCCATCAACAAGCACGTTCGCGCGAACGCGATCGGCGATCTTAAGCTTTGCTACGGTCTTTCCAGTCGAAGGATCAACCGTGCTGACAGTGCCTGAATCATCCGCGATAACGCCATAGTCGCCCGAGAACGCCATGCCAGCCCAGTAATAGCCCTTGCTGTTTTCATTCTTGTGCTGCCACATGACTTTACCGTCAGAAATACGAACACAAAGCAGGTAGCCGTCACTCGAGTCAATCCAATCGGCCGAAGCGGTACCAAAATAGGCATAGCCATCGCGAACCGAAACAGAAGCAAGCGACTGCTGCGCGCCATCGGGACCGGCCGGCAACCCATCGGTAACCCAAACCGTCGCAAGCACATCAACCGTTAAGGCCTGAAGACGACCGCCTGAAAGCGGAACAAGCACAACACCATTGGTATATACCATGCGTGAGGTGGAATCAATTGCAGCAGCCAAAGGTGACTCTAGAACGGTCTTGCCCGTCTCGACATCCTTTTTGAGCAATTTAGAACCAACTGCCACATAGAGATAGTCACCGATCAGCAACGCATCGGAAACACCCTTATTGCCGTCCGCACGCGTCTTAAGCTCGCTTACCCATTTCTCATCTGCATCCTTAGTGGGCACAGGTGCGTCGGTAACCTTGTCGGCACTTGTAAAGCCCGACCAGTCGCTATCCCAGTTAGGGCGTGCAGCGCTCGGATTAAGAACAACGTTGTCGACACCGGGCAAAGTATCCCCAGGGGCGTAAGCCCAAACGACCTTATCGCCCGACTTAAGCACGTAGTCGTTATCGAGTTGAGTTCCAGGAACGCCGTTGACAAAGAACGACCAAGCGCCGGACAGCTCGGTACCATCAAGCGGAGAAACGAGGCTATGGACACCCCAATAGCCGAATTGGTCGTACATCTTGGACTCGATGCCAAGGGCGTCGAAATAGGTAGCGGAGGCATCCTTGATCGACGTGCCCTTAACAAACACCTGGGTCGACGGGCTCGTCCAACGCTGAGCCATCCCGGCCTTTTTGCCAATAATCTCCATCGTGACGGAAACCTGCTCGGGCGCGGGGTCGCCGTACTTCGAGTAGCACCAGACGACGGAGTCGCCGTCCTTGAGCGTGTAGCCGCCCGCGCCGACCTCGGAGGCGCTGCCGTTGACGAACAGCTGCCAGTACGCGCCGGTCGCCGAGTCATAGCCGAGCTTGCGGTCCTTATCGAAGGGCGACGTGATCGTGTTGAGCGCCCAGCCCCAGGTGCCGTTGGGGTTGTAATCGGCCTTGAGGCCGGCACGCTTGAACAGCTGCTCGGAGAGGTCGGCCGCGGTCGAGCCCTCCTTCAGCGTGATCCGCTGCGCGGCGGCCCAGGTCTGCTGGGCGCCCTTGGCGTCGGTGCCGACGACGGAGCACGTGGCAGAGACCTCCTGGCTCTCTGCCTTGGCAGGCTGAGCCTTGGCCTCTCCAGCGGCAGAGACAACGGCGGTGTCCTGCTTCGAGGCATCGGACGTCGATGCAGCCGGTGCCTCATTGCCGGCAGCGCTATCGTCCTCAGTCTTGTCGGTAGGGCCCGAAGCTGTCGCAGTGGCATCTTGCTCGGCAGTGCCCCCATTCGCCACCATGCCGCTCGCATTGAGGTCGGCAGCAGGGCTTGTCGCGGACTCACCAGAGCCGTTCTCGGCAAGCGGTGCCGCCTGAGCCACAGCCTCGGCAATGCCCTCGGCGCCCTCGGCCCACAGCTGAGCCGGTGTGGTGCCAAAGGCCATCGCGAAGGCCAGGAATGCCACCAGGCCGCGCTTGGCTACACCGCGCGCAATCGCGCCACGACGATGCAACGAGGCGCGCTCACGCTCGTCCTCAAACATATCCATTTGTCTCCTACTGTCTGTACTTGGAGCGTTGCCTTGAAGCTGCCCCACGTCATCGCGCATGTTGCGCTCGAGTTCCCCCATCGGGGTCCCCCTTCCCTCCAGAGCCCTATGCACACCGGCGGCATACGCCGCAGCCGCATGCAAGATGGGAGGCGATCCGACTTAACCTTAACGACTCGGGCGCGCCGTCCGATCTGCGACGCGAACATCCCGAGCCAAGAGGAATTACGGTTACTGGTACAGCCGGGGACTTGCACTCCGATTCTCCCAAACGCGCAGGAAAACCGCGCATTCGTGCGTCTCCGCACCACCATCTAGGCCATCGATTAAAACCGTTAATATGCTATCACGCAAAAGGGCCCCGCACGCAGGCGAAGCCCAAGGTAAAAGCTATTGTTTGCGATAGGAAAATGCGGTGACGGTCACAGCCTCTAGTGCTTGCCGCCGTGGCTGTTGAGCCAGATATTGCGACCCAGCATAAGCGCCAGCACCAGCGCGCTCACGTAGCCCATAAAGCCAATGACTGGGATACCAAACACAACCGGCTCGATGCGTGCGTAGTACACCACCGACGAACCGATAAACAGACCGGCGATCACAATCGCCATCGACATGCGGTCGATGATTCCGCCCAGCTGTCGCAGCGCCTTATCGCTGCTCATGATCTGTGTGTTTACCTTAAGCTGGCCGCGCGTGAGCATGCGCGACGCCAAGCCCAGATACTCGGCCGCCTCGAGCGAGCCTTTTGCCGCTCGATAGCTGCTCGCGGCAAGATCACGCCCCATATCGCGCACGCGCGCATAGGTGCTTTTCTCGTTTTTGATGTGCGTCTGGATGATCTGGATCATGTTAACGTTGGGCATGTACTCGGTCAGCAGGCCCTCGAGCGTCACCATGCCGCGGGCGAACATCGTCACCACGCTCGGCAGCTCAACGTCGTTTTTGCGCGCCAGGTTTAGCAGCGAGGTCAAAAACTCGCCGATATCAAGATCCTTAAGATCGAGCCCCGCAAAGTCGGCGACGATAAAGTCCAAGTCGGACAAAAAGGCCGAATGGTCGAGCTCGGCAGAATCGCCGCGCGTCACGGCAAAGCGCATGAGCGAATCCTTGAGCTTGGGCACGTCGCCCTCGGCCACGGCAAAAATCATGTCCTTGACGATACCGCGATCGTGACTCGACATGCGCCCGACCATGCCCAGGTCGATAAAGTAGACGATGCCGTCTTTGAGGATGATGTTTCCCGCATGCGGGTCGGCATGGAAAAAGCCGTCATCGAGCACCTGCGTCGAATAGTCCTCGACGATCGCCGAGCCGATCTTTTCCAGGTCATAGCCCTCGGCCACCAGGCGCTCGGGATCGGCAATCGAGATGCCGTCAATGTAGTCCATGACCACCACGTGTTCGGTGCAAAGATCCAGGTAGGACTTAGGACACGACACGCCATGGACGCTCTTATGGAACTCATAGAAATCGTTGAGGTTTTTGGCCTCAGCCAAAAAGTTGGTCTCCTCGCGAAACGAGGCCCACAGTTCCTCGACGACGGCATGCAAGTCAACAAACTGGTCGGTGTTGACGAACTTGGAAACGATGCGCACCACCGAACGAATGATGTCGATGTCCTGCGCCATGACCTGCTGCGCGCCGGGGCGCTGCACCTTAACGGCCACGTCCTCGCCCGTCACCAGACGGGCACGGTGAACTTGCGCGAGCGACGCGCTTCCGAGCGGGTTGGGGTCGATCGCGTCGAACATCTGCCCCAAGCGCTGGCCGTACTCCTCTTCCAGACAGCGGAGCACTACCTCATACGGCACCGGCTCTACGTCGGAGCGCAGGCGACGCAGCTCGTCGCAAAACCGCTGCGGCAAGATCTCGGAGCGGTTGGCCAGGATCTGCCCCATCTTGACGAACATGGGGCCGAGCTCTTCGAGCAGACGACGCAGGCGCACCGGCGTGAGGTTATCCCACACGCGGTACTTTTTGACCAGGCGAACAATCTGCCCGATGCGTTCGCGGCGGGCCGCCGGCGTGAGCTGGTATTCCTCGTCCGGCGCCATCGCGTCGGGTTCTTCGGGGACCATATCGACAGCGCGCGGCTTCTTGCGAGCACCCGAGACGGCGGCCTCAACCTCATCGACAACCGCCGTCTCGTCACCCAAGGGATCTAGATTGTTGTAATCGGTAGTGGAATCTGCCATCTGCGCTGCTACTCGGCCTCTTCGGCGTCCTCTGCGTCGTCGGGCTCAACGGACTCGACGGGCACCGAAGTCACGTTGTCCTCGACCGAATCGACGATGTCGCGCACATGGGCCAAAAAGGCCGTGCGCTCGGGGGCGGTCATGACGCGGACGCGGGCCAGGATAAGCTCGTCGAGCACGCGCTGTGCCGCGGTCTCGCCCTGCATGCCCAGGCGCTCGGTCAGGTCGGAGATGGTGCCGCCGGCCTGCTCGAACATGTCGGATACACTGCGGGCGATATCGGGGGTGCCGGCATCCTTGCGGACCTGCTCACCCTTGGTACCGAGGTCGTCGAGAACCTTCTTGCCGCCCTCGACGGCAACGGCGGCGGCACCGAAGCCCACGTTGATGGCACCGTTAACAAGCTGATCGAGTTTCATAACCATGGTTGACTCCAATCATGAACAATTGCATTGGCCTTCTTGTACCCAAGATTGGGCGAACGACACAAAATCGTTTTACCGCCAAGATAGGAATCGAGCGGGGCAAAGCCTTTGACGGCGTTTGCCCCGCTCGTTCGCTGCAAGGTTGTCTTTACCTCACGTTATCGTTCATCGCGAAGGAATTCTTCATGGCACAGCTCGTGGTGTAGAGCACCTTGCCCAACAGAGCATCGGTCTCCACGCGTACGAGCTCGGCAAAGGCCTCGTTGGCGCGGGCGAGCTCGGCGGGCACCTCGGCCTCGGGCAGCGCGGCTACGACAGCGTCAACATCGTGAATCTGCTTGTGGCCCATGCCACCGACCTTCTCCTGATAGTCCTCCACAGCGCGGCCGCACTCATGGAAACGGACGTCGGCCAGGGCGCCGATCAGGCGGTTGGCCCAGTAGAAGTTTTCGGACGTCACGCGAGCCTGCGTGTCGGCATAGTACTCGGGCATGGTCTCGACGTTGGCGTACAGAGGGACCAGCGCGTTAAACGAGTTGGAGCCAAAGGCCATCCACTGCACGGCGCGATACGCCGGCTGCGCATAGGGGCGCAGCTGCAACACGGCGAGCTGGCTGTTGCGGTTGATGCCGATGGGGCGATAGGCACCACGCGTAGCGGGCGTGCCCTTGCTGCCGTAACAGTCGTACTCCGTGCCCTGGTAGTGACTCGAGAGCACGTACTTGATGTCCTCGATGGTCACCTTGCGCTCGGGCACGCGGCTCCAGGGGATGTCGTCGCTCTCGGGCGTGTAGTCGGCGTCGGGACCGTCCCACACATCGCTGGGGTTGAGGCAGCGCTGCATGTACCAGGCGCGCGGCGTGTTGTAGACGTGGTCGCTGTCGCTGTGCGAGCCAAAGGCCTCGCGAGGGTTAAAGACCGTTGCGGGACCGTCGCCCTCGACGCCCAGCGTCAAATCCAGATGCCACTCGGCCATCCAGGAGCGCAGGTCGGCGGAGCACATGTGGTCGGCTTGGGCGCCCTCGGCGTCGTCCAGGTCAAAGCTATCGATACCCAGCTGGTTGGGCATGGTCACATAGGCGTCATCGGGCACGCGCTTGGCAATCCAGTGGTGGCCGCCAATGGTCTCGAGCCACCAGATCTCATCCACGTCGCTAAAGGCGATGCCGTTGTTCTCGTAGGTGCCATAGCGCTCGAGCAGGTCACCCAAGATGCGCACGCCGTCGCGGGCGGACTTGGCGTACGGCAAGACCAGGGTCACCATGTCCTCCTCGCCCAGACCACCGGGCTGTGCCGGAACATAGCCGTCCTCGCCCTCGTTGCCCTTGGCGGGCACGTAGTCGACGAGTGGGTCGGCACCGCGGACGCGCTCGTTGGTGGTGAGCGTCTCGGTTGCGGACATGCCCACGTTGAGCTCGTTGAATCCGGCCTCGGCCCAGATGCCGTGGCCCGGGACAACGTCGGGGACGCTCGTGTAACGCATGGGGTTATCGGGCAGATCGATCGTCAGATGGCTCAGAACGCTCGTATAGACGCGCGGCTGCTCGTCGGGATGCACCACGCGCATGCGCTTGGGCTCAAACACCCCGTTGGACGAGTCCTCGTTGCGGGCAACCAGCGTCGACCCGTCGTAGCTCGCGTTCTTACCAACCAAAATCGTTGTGCACGGCATGCGCATCCTCCTTGAGCGAAGAAATCAAACGGTAACAGTGTATCGCTTCGACACAAAAAGGGCGAAACCGCGACCCCGGCAACCCTTGTGGTCAAAAAATGCCAAATATGAGTACTGTCACCAATTTAGTAGCAGCAAATCCCGCTATCTTGGACGCCAGAAATCCCCACTTGTCCAAAAGTTGAACAAAGTAATTCCACATGTGTTCAATATTAGAGACTCCCTAATGATATTCACTATCATTAGGGAGTCAAAACTACCTCAAAGATATGTAACCAACGAGGCAACAGTACTCATATTTGGCATTTTTTGACCACGGGGTATCTAACCAACCCCCTAAACGTCCTCCAAACGCCTATTTTACCGCGCGTTCGGCCGCCTCGATCACGTGCTTGGCGAGAATCGCCGTCGTCACGGCGCCCACGCCACCCGGGACAGGCGTGATTGCGCCAGCAATCGGCTCCGCGGCATCAAAATCGACGTCACCGACCAACTTACCGGCCGCCTCGTCCCAGTTAATGCCCACATCGATGACCGTCTGGCCCTCACGAACCGCATCCGCACCAATCGTGCGCGCGCGTCCGACTGCGGCGACCACAATATCGGCAGCACGGCATTCGGCAGCAAGGTCGCGCGTGTGCGTGTGGCACGTCATCACGGTAGCATTGCGCGCCGTAAGCATGGCGGCAACAGGACGCCCGATCACCAGCGAGCGACCGACAACGGCAACCCTGGCACCGTCCAGCTCAACGCCATAGTGATCCAGAATCGCCAGCACGGCTTCGGCAGTGCAAGGGGCAAAACCCTCGCCGCGGCCCGAAAGCGCCGTAAGCAGCGAAGCCGGCGTCATCGAGTCAACGTCCTTGGCGGGATCGAGCACCGCGGCGACGGCGTCCTCATCGAGCGCAGCAGGCAGCGGACGGAACAGCAGGCAGCCGTGGACAGTCGGATCGGCATTAATGTCCCCTATCACCGCCAACAACTCGTCCTGCGAAACATCGGCAGGAAGCAAAACGCGACGCGCCTCGATGCCCACCTTTTCGCAGCGCTTGAGGGCGCCACGCTCGTAGGACAGGTCGTCCTCGCGCTCGCCCACACGAACAATAGCCAGCGTCGGCACGACGCCCTGTTCGCGCAGAGCGGCACAGCGAGCGGCTAGTTTCTCGGTAAACGCACGGGCGACGGGAGCACCCTTTAGCAGATCAGCCATGGCTATCCCCTCTTCCTTGCAGCGTCGGCGGCGCGACGCGCCAGCGCATCGGCACGCGGCAGCCATGTATCGAGCAGTTCATCGCACGTCGCCTCGAGCTCCTCGGCACGTGCGCGATCCTTCATGGACGTGGTATTGGCAAAGAGCGTCAGGCTCGCACCCTGCATGGCGGCGCGGCAGAAAACGGCACCGCACGCCACGTCGGACAGCAGCTGGCGCGAACCCTTATCGGCCATGTCCTCGAGTAGCGCCAGCGCACGACCGCACGCATCCATAATGCGGTACGGCGGCATGGCGGCCACGTGCAGCGCATCTTGAATCGCAGCGGTTCGAGCCGGGTCATCGCGCGGAATACCGTATGCGGCAGACACCTGCCCGTAGGCACGGACATCCTCGGCAACCAAGTCGACAAGCTCCTGCGCCAACTCATCCGCCTGGGCAAATGCGCTCGTCAGGCCATCCGCACGATCAGCAAGCGCGGGATTGGCCGCACCGTAGCGGGCAACCATTCCGCACAGTGAGGCGCCCAGCGCGCCCACAAAGGCGCTCGCGCTGCCACCGCCGGGAACCGGCTCGCGCGCAGCCAATGCCTCAGCAAAACCGCGACAGGTTTTATCCATCATCTCTTGGCTCATACGCATGCACCTTCAAGTCGTATATATCGGTCGGGTGGCAACCGCCTGCCGACCGCATCGATCACATAATGGTGCTAAGTCTAGCCCATAAGCACATGTGCGTCATCGCACCTGGCCATCGCGGATTTCTATGGCACGCGATAGGCGGCGGCAACACAAACATGGGACACATGGCCCACCTTTCGAGACTCTCTGGCAGCACAAACCGGGGCATATCTATAAATAAGGAGCCCGTTGGGGCACGGCTGCGCAACGACCACAAACCACGAACGGAGGTATTAACGCACTCATACAACCCACGCACAAAGACATCCGCCGCAAACACAATCGACGCCCCGGCAGCATGCGGTGCCGCGATGTCGCCAACAGACAAGGAGGACGCCACCATGAAGAAAAAGACCCTATCGATCCTTTCCCTTTGCATCGCCCTCTTTGCCGCGCTCGCCCTTGTGGGCTGCGGCGGGAGCGCTTCGAGCGGAGGCAGCAGCGCCGCCAAGAGCGAGAGCAAGGAAAAAGCTCCTGTCGCCGAAAAGACCGACTTTATCTGGTTTAAGGTCGAGATGCCCGAAGGCGTCGGCGTAAGCGACTCCGCCGGTAAGAACGCCGACAGAGTCCATCTCACCTTCCCCGAGAACGAGAACACCACGGTCGACCAATTCATCCCCGTTTGGCAAGAGAAGATGACGGCCGAAGAGTCCTTTGCCGAGCAGGCCGAAAGGCATACGGGGACGTTCCAGTGGGAAGACGGCGACCCCGTCGAGTACAACGGCAGGACATGGCTCACCGGAACGTACAAGGACAACAGCGGCACCTCAACCATGCTCTTTACCAACGTTGAGCCGGGAAGCATCTACATCCTCATCCCGAACTTCGACCAGCATAAGAAAGAAGCCGAGGCACTCCTCAACTCCATCGAGTTCCCTGACGACATGAAGGAGGCTGTGAAAGAGGCCCGCGGCGTCGAGATTTCGAGCATCGAGATCAAGTAGCAATTGTCCACGCACGCCCGTGCTCGCGCTCCATTAAAAGCGTGGGCACCAAACCCCGGGGAGGGCCGACAGCATCGGCCCTCCCCTCTTTTGCGTCCGCGCATATTGCCACTTAACGGCGCAAATCCGGCCCCCAGAATGGGACACATGGCCCACCCGAACGAGCCGCTCGCGCGTACAGTAAAGGCAGGTAATCCATGGGCGGTTACAGATCGAGGAGGACACGACCATGAAAAAGAAGGCCTTAGCGATTCTCACCCTCTGCATGAGCCTCTTTGCCGCAGTTGCCCTAGTGGGCTGCGGCGGAAGCGGCGGCGCTGCCGGCAGTGGCGGTAGCGGCGGCGCGGAAAAGCCAGCCTTGGATATGAGGACCGACTTCATCTGGTTTAAGGTCGAGGTCCCCGAGGGCGTCGAAATCACCGACGTCGCCGGCGATACCGCTGACAGAGCCCAGTTTAAGTTCACCGAGAGCGAGCACGCCAGCGATCGCTTCATCCCTGTCTTCGACCCCGACAAGAACGCTGACGAGCTGTTCGACTACGAGGCCAAGTGGAAGGCCAGCTCCGGATGGACCGAGAGCGACCCCGTCAAGTACAACGGCAAGACCTGGCGCAGCGCCTACTTCACGCACTCCGGCGGCGTGACGACCGAGTACTTCACCGACGTTGACGGCGGCAGCGTGTACGTGCGCATCGACAACGTCGAAGAGCACAAGGACGCCGTCGAGACCATGATGGAGTCCCTTGAGTTTGCCGATGACATCGCCGAGGCAAAGACCGAGGCCATGGACGTTAAGCTCGACGACATCGAGATTAAGCGCTAAGCGACTGGCGAGCGCTACGGGAGACACGGACGCAAGGCAAGCAGGCGACGGTGTCCCAACGCTTCGTACCAAGGGAGGGCCGGAAAACCGACCCTCCCTTTCTTAATGTCAAAGCAGTATAGTTACCAAAACGAGCGCATAACCGCACCCTGCGAACGGAGGAGTTATGACCGAACACCACGCCATCAGCCGTCGAGCATTCACGTTGGGCCTAGGACTCGCAGCATTGTCGCCATTTGTAAGCCTGCCCGAAACCGCGGGATTGGGCCTTCCCATGCGCGCGGCATTTGCAGAAGACACGCCCACACCGGCGGCCAACCTCGACAAGTTCGTCATTCGCCTTCGCCCCGCGGGCTATTTTCGCACCGCGAGCGTCAACGAAGACGGCAACGTCATCGGCAACGTCTGCCACCTATTTAATGACGGCACGTCCAGCAAGCTCATCCTTGAGAACGTAACGACCAAGAATGACGATACAAACTGGTATGCTATCCGCACCTTGCTCAATTTCGAAGAGCATAAAAAGACGGGCTACAGCATTTGGTCGGTCGATGGCGACTCGGACAAAGACGGAAAGGTCATCCACGTATGGAGTGGCGAGCATGACGGCAAGCCCAGTCGCTCTTTTGCGTTCGAGCGGCAATCAAACGGAACCTATATCATCCGAGACCGCACGGTCGAGAAAGAAACCGAGAAAAAAGACATTAAGTACCTGGCAATAGAATCGAACGGCGAAGACCAGGACAACAATAAGATCTGCCATAAGAGTAAGAGCATTCCGTGGGAGCTCGAACTTATCGGTTACGATATGAAAAAGAACGATGCCACGGTTAGCAGCCTCGACTGGATCACGTACAGCAGCTACGTCGATGGGCCATGTTGGATGAAATACGTCGAGGACAACAAGTTCCTCGACGAGCTGAGCATCCCGGGTACGCACGATTCGGGCACCTGCAGCGTGGACAACGACACTGAGCCCCAATCCTCGCAAGTAAAATGCCAGCAGGATTACATTCCCACGCAGCTGCTCGAAGGCATTCGCTATTTTGATATCCGTCTCGGAAAGGGCGACAACCCTGGCATCGACCATGGGATGTACTACCTGCTCAAAAAAGACGCGTACTTTTTGCATCTTTCCGATGTCATAGGCTACTTCAAAACGTTTTTGAACGAAAACCCGACAGAAGCGCTCATCATGCTTGTATCACGAGGCAACGACGAGGCTACCGACGAAAGTGTTACGACGGCTTTCGCCAAGGTTTTGGACGACAACCCCAAACTGTTCTATACGTCGAGCCGCGTTCCCACACTGGGCGAGGTGCGCGGAAAGATCGTCCTGCTACGTCGATTTGGACTCGACGGCGACAGCGTAAGCGGCCACACGTGGGGACTCGACCTCACCGAATGGGATAACAAAATCGCAGCGCACACCGACAGCAGTTCCATGTGCCTCGTCCAAGACGCGCGGGGCTTTGAAGCCGCGGGGGAAACAGGCGACAAAGAGCCCTATTGCACCAAGGTATACGCCCAGGACAAGTACAAACTCACGGGAACCGACAAGCTCAGCTGGGTCGATAATGCGCTGAAGGAAACGACCGGGCGCACGCGCAACGAGGTAGATGTCGAGGACGATAACGGGGCCAAGGAGAAAGTCCTGGAGCGTTGCTGGTCTATCAACTACACCAGCTGCACGGGCTTGTCGCACGGAGGCAATCCTTTTACCTCGGCACGAGTAGTCAACGAGCATCTGTATAAGAGCCCGTACATCAATCCCAGCGGCATCGAGGATACAAAGTCAGATTACCTCAAGCACATTGGCATCATCGCATCCGACTTTGTTGATGCGGCGCTGGCCCGGAGCATCTACCAGCGCAATTACGATACGGAGCACAAGCAGACGGCTTCGTACTATCTCCCGTACTATCTCCCGACCCGCATGCGCATGACGTACGGCGACTCGCTGAGCGATGCCTCATTCCAGGACGGCAAGACCGTTGGCGAGGGTCATTTCCGCCTCGTCGACAGCAGCAACGTACTCAACGTGGCAGCTTCGGGCCATGCGTTTGCCATCGAATATGTGGATGTCGACGCCTTGGGCAACGAGACCGTTACGGAGCTGCGGGGCTCCGTGCCCATCGATATCGATCCACGCGCGCTGACGCCCCATTTGAGGGACTCGAAGGCCTTAAGGCCGGCGAAGACGTGCGCGCCAAGATTGCGGCATCACTCGAGGGCAAGCTCGAAACCGACGCCTGCACGGCCCAGCTCGAGTTTGTGCACGACGCGAACGGCGCTCCGGGAACGGCGATGGCCGAGGGCGAGGCATTTACCGCGGGAACGTACTGGGTGCGCGTGAACGGTCTCTTGGGCGACGCGGCGCAGAGCTACACGCTCGCCAGCGATGGAGCCGCAAGCTTTACCGTAGCGGCCTCGGGCAGTGCAGGCGGCACCGGTAGCGGCACGGGTTCCAACGCAGACGGCGCCGACAAGAACGGCGGCGGCAACAAGAGCAAGGGCTCGACCGGAAAACTCGCCGACACGGGCGACGGCTCTGGCGTTGCCGCCGGGCTCGCTGCCGCCGCCGTGGCGACAACGGTCGCCGGCGCGGCGATGCTTGCCAATGACCGCGAAAATGTTGGGGACGACAGCGAATAGGCAAGCCCGCCTTTTAGACACATCGACTCAATTGGGGGGGCGCAGAATACCGTTCTGCGCCCCGATTTTTACCTTAGCCCGAACACCGTTATCGGCTACATCACCATGTTCAGCGCATTCACGAACTCCTGAGCTTGGGAGCGGCTGCTCAGACTAAAGACACAGGCAGTCAACAGCCTGTTACGTAGGAAAACGTCGCGGCCCTTGATCCTGCTGACCCCCGTAATGTCCTTAAGATAAACAATCTCGGTGTGCTTGCCACCAAAAGTGCCCTTCTTGAGCACCTCGATGCGGTTAGGGTAGATCTTGACGTCTTTAAACCTACCCGAACCTTTGTCCTGGAACAGCAGCGTGTTGTTGTCCATACGCGTCACTCCCGCGGGGTTCGCTAAAACTGCCTCTATGGTCACATTTTAACCACCGCAAGGCTCCCATGCGAAGGTGCCAGACAACATAGCAATTCGTGTCCGCGCGAGGCTTCAAACTAAATGCGTTAAAGATGCATTCCACAAGAGGAAAGTGGGGCGACAGTGATGGGTGAACTAGTAAACCGTGGAGAATCGGCAATCGTGCCCGAAGGTTTTTACAAGCAGGTCTCCTCGATTCTCAACGCCGCTCGCGACAAGGCCTATACCGCCGTTAACTTTGCGATGGTTGAGGCATATTGGGAGATCGGCAAGAGTATTGTTGATGAACAGGGCGGAGAGGAGCGCGCCAAGTATGGCGATGCACTGATCGACGAACTTGCCGTTAGATTGACTAAGGATTTTGGCAGAGGCTTCAACGCCAGAAGCTTAAGATACATGCGTCAGTTTTATCTTGCGTTCCCAATCCGGAACGCGCTGCGTTCCGAATTGAATTGGACACATTACCGCAGGTTATCGCGTATAACCGACCCTGATGCTCGAACATGGTACATGAACGAATGCGCCGATTCTCGTTGGAGCACGCGTCAGCTCGAACGCCAGATCAACACCATGTTCCGCGAGCGCCTACTTGCCAGCAAGGACAAGGAGGCCGTCACCCAGGAAATCCAAAAGAGCGCCCCGGCTCGTCGCCCCGAGGATATCATCCGCGACCCATATGTACTGGAGTTTTTAGGTTTCTCGGACGATACTGCGTTTCGCGAGAGCGATCTAGAGCAGGCGCTCATCACGCATCTTCAGAAGTTCCTGCTGGAGCTTGGCCGTGGTTTCGCTTTCGAGGCGCGCCAAAAGCGCATCACCTTTGATGGGCGCCATTTCTATATTGACCTTGTTTTTTACAACTATCTGATGCGCTGCTTCGTGCTCATCGACCTTAAGACGGACGACCTTACGCATCAGGACCTGGGCCAGATGCAAATGTATGTGAACTACTACACGCGCGAGCTCATGAACGAAGGCGACAATCCGCCCATAGGCATCGTGCTCTGCGCGGACAAAAGCGATTCGATTGTCGAGTACACGCTGCCCGAAGACAACGACCAAGTGTTTGCCGCCAAATACCTGCCGTATCTTCCAAGCAAGGAAGAGCTGGCGCGCGAGCTGAGTGCCGAGTACCGCGCCATCAACGAAGCGACCAATGGCGAAACGCAAGGGTAGCAGCACGTTGCGACCGAAGCCACCGCAGCCGTCGCAGGCGCACTCGCGGTTGCGACGCACGCTACGAAACAATACCGGTCATGGACGCCGGCAACGACATTCTAGCCGTGGCTGGCGAGCGTGACCTGACAGGCAAAGACGCGGCCTTCGTCTGATGTGGGTCCATTGGCTGCCACAGAAAAGGGCCGGTTGCAGCCGGCCCTTTAGACGATAATACCTGCGTTGCCCGCGCTTCCGAAGTGTGACTAGCTGAGGAGCGGGTTCCGCGGCGCAACCTGATTTTACCCAGTGAGGAGGCTCTTTTGCAGCCGCTCCACTGTTTATTTACATCTGGCACCCTCAAACAATCAGACGGCAGCCCGCACTCCTGAGAGCTGCCCCGCACCCCCGGCCATCACCTTACGGCAACAACCGGTGCTACTCCCCTACTTCCCAAATAGCGCACCCAGCAGACCGCGGCGTTTGGGCTTCTCCTCTCGGTAGGAACCCTCGACGGCGGCTGCAACCTGGCGCGGTTGCTCGCCGCCTCCACGGCGCACGATCTGGTACAGGAAGGGCGATTTAACGTATTTGACCTCGACGGGCGTGGCGTGCACGGTGCTCTCACCGGACAGATGCAGGCTCGGGCTGAGCGGCGCCACGATATGCGTTTCGCGCTTGTCGCTAAACACCACCGCGGCCGCGCGGCCCGTCTGGCCGTTTACGGCAATGCGCACCTGCTCGCCATCGCGGCCGTCTGTCGCCGGACGATCGACAAAGTAGACCGGCACCATCACCAGGCCGTCCTTATGTTTGCGGGCCTTGCGCGCCCACATGCGAATGCTCTTTTTATTGAGCCCCAGTACAGCCTCGGCGTCGTTGCCCGCAACGTCGAGCGCCAACTTATCAATGACCACCTGGTCCTTGGTAGACGCATCGACTGAGACAACGCGAAAGTCACCTTCCTGCATGGCGGGATCGAACGGACCGACCTTGGCAAAGTCCCACGGCTCCAAAATGCCCATGAGGCGAACGTCCAGGTAGTTTGCCCTGGGGTATGCCCAGTCGAGCACCTCGTAGTACACCAAGGCCTCCTTGCTCAGGCCCTTGCCCGGGAAGCTCGCCATCATGCGCAAGTCCGCCAGCGCCATGGGGAAATAGAAGAGCATCATGTCGTTTTGGATCGCGTCTTCCACGTCGTGCCCGGCAAAGGCATCCGGATACTGGCGCACCAGCTGCAGCGCGTTGGCACGTGCCTGCTGCGGCGAGATTTCGCAGGGAATACCCTGCTCCGGCACATACTCTGCACCCACGCCCATGGTCAGACGCTTGCTGAAGGTACCGGGCTTGAGCAGGTCGGCAATGCCGATCTTGTTGCCGCAGGACGGGCACTCAAACACACGCTGCGTTGACTCGCCCTCAAAGGACGCTCCGCAGAAGGGACAAGGAATGCTCACGTGCGTCGCTTCTTGGAACTCCTGCGCCGTGCCGCGGTCCTCCCACAGCAGATGTTCCAGGACCGACTGATTGCGCCAGTGCGAATTGAAGAAATACCAGTCCGGGTCCTCCGGGCGCTCGAGTTGCGACACATGCGTGAGCTTGAGCAGTCCATCCACTACCGTCAACGGCGTATGGCGAATGCCCAAAGCGCTCTTGGGCTCTCCGGCGTCCGCCTGCCACGGAATGACCGCACCGCAATAAGCGCACTCAAAGCTGCGCTTAGCTTGGTGCGAGTACATAGGGCCGCCGCAGTTTTGACATTTAATGGCAAACATCTCGTCCATGGAAACGTCCTCCTTTGCACAGGGGCTGTCGACATTAAGTATGTCGAGCAAACAGGCACATGCCCATACCCATGTGGCCCAAAATGGACCACCCAGGCAGACGAGAAGGCTCGCTCGTTAGCACCGGCAGACTATTGCTGCATTTTCTGAGCATCGGTGCACGGCGCCCCCGCGCGAGCTACACTATCCCCTTAAACATGATTGTGAGGACGACCGCTATGCTATTTGTAAATCGGCTGGTACATACGCTTGTTCCCGGCAGCGAGAGCGAGCCGGTCGATGCATCTTGCCGCACCAACGCGGGCTTTTCCGCAGGCCTCGTCTGCATTGGCCTCAACATCACCCTGTGCCTGGCCAAGGGCATCGCGGGCCTGCTCGCCGGCTCCGTCTCCCTCATCGCCGACGCTTTCAACAACCTCTCCGATGCCTCGAGCAACATCGTGAGCCTGCTCGGGTTCCGCCTTGCCAGCCGCCCGGCAGACGAAGGCCACCCCTATGGCCACGGTCGCTATGAGTACCTCGCCGGCCTGTTCGTCGCCGTCCTGGTTTGCGCCGTCGGCATCAATCTGATCCTCGAGTCGGTCACTAAGATCATCAAGCCTTCCCCCACTGCATATTCGGTGCTCTCCTTAGCCGCCCTCGTCTTGTCCATGCTCGTTAAGCTCTGGATGGCAGCGTTCAACCGCACGCTGGGCGATCGCATCGACTCGGAGACGCTCATCGCCACAGCACAGGACTCCAAAAACGACGTCATCACCTCGGGCTCGGTCTTGGTGGCGGCGCTTATTTCGCAGACGACCGGCTTTGACCTCGATGGCTGGGCAGGCCTGGGTGTGGGCATCTTCATCTGCATCAGCGGCATGGGCCTAGTGCGCAACGCCATCAGCCCGTTGCTGGGGCAAGCGCCCGACCCCAAGCTCGTCCAGGCAATCCGCGACAAGATCATGTCCTATCCGCAGGTCTTGGGCACACACGACCTGATGGTGCACGACTACGGCCCCGGTCGTCAGTTTGCCAGCGCCCACGTGGAGATGCCCGGCGAGGGCGACGCGTTTGAGCACCACGAGATCCTGGACACCATCGAGCACGACATCAAGCGCCAGATGGGCATTGGGATCACGCTGCACTGCGACCCCATCGCGACAACCGGCGACGACCTGCGCGGCTGGGTCAAGCGCGGCGTCATGCAGATCGATCCCGCGCTCTCCATCCACGACCTGCACGAGCACGACGGGTTCGTTTCGTTTGACCTGGTGCGTCCCGACGGCTTTGACATATCCGACGAGGAGCTGCTGGAGCTCGTCACGCGCATCGTGCATGAGCGCCGGCCCGACGTCTCGTGCGTCGTCACGTTCGATTCGGGCTTTAGCTCGCCCGAGCGTCCGGCCGAGCAGCTGTAGCCCCGCTCCGCTCGTCCGCTAGTTTCCCTGCGCGCCCGAGATGCCGTTTTGCAGGGCGTTCCAGGCATCCGTCGCCATGTCGCCCAAGTTCTGCGCGGTGTCGCCCAGGTTCTGGGCCGTATCGCCCAGCTCTTGCGCCTTGTCTCCCAACTCCTGTGCCTTGTTGCTCAAGTCCTCCAGCGTGTTGGAGCTCGAGCTGTCGGTACCGCTTTGTCCGTCGGACGAGTTGCCCAAGCCGTTCTTGTGCGTGAGCTGAATTTCAAGGTTGCCGCTGTCGTTATAGTAGGCAGAAGTAACGACCCAGTTGGCATCGACGACGGGCGTTGAGCCATCATCAGTCAGGACCACGGCATTCGAAAGATCGGCCCCGCGCGACTTGAGGAGCTTTTTGGCGTTGGACCAGTACTGCCCCGGAATATCGCTCAGCTCTACTGAACCCGCTTGGGTGACCTCTGTCTGCTCGGCCGTCGTGCTGGTTGTAGCTCCTCGTTTGTTGAGCATGCCCGACACAACGGCGAACACAATCGAAAGGGCAAAGAAAATCGCCAGCACAATCAGGATCTTCTTGATCACGCTCGACGAACGCGATGGCTTCTTCTCCTCGTCCTCGTCATATTGCGGAATCGACTTGGGGTACTCGCGATACGGCTCGCGCGACTCGTAGCGAGGCTGCGCCGTGCGAGGCATATACGTCGTCTGCTGAGGCTGCGGAATGGGATTCTGCGGCAGGTTGTCATAGGGATTCGGCGTCGAGGCAGCATAAGAATCCTGCGGCGCGTAATCAAACGGATCCGGAGCTGCGTTGCCATAGGGGCCTTGCGAAGATGCAGCGTAAGAATCCTGCGCCGTGTCGCCATAGCCCATAACCCGGGTGGGCTCGGCAGAAGGCTGCGTCGCGGCGGGGTCGGTATAACCGGGGTTGGGAACAACGCGGGTCGCATCGGCGCTATCGCCAGCCTGCGCGGAACCGTAGCCGCCCATCACGGTTGTCTTGTCCTGATCCATGCAACGATTCCTTTCCGTCGCGCGTGAGCCTCAAGTTATCCATGCATTCTACCCGCGCAAAAGCCTATGATGGGCAGAGTCCGTCGGTATCTACAAGACATGCGCGGGCCTAAGGATCAAAAAGCCCCGCCGTGCCTTGTGGGCGCGGCGGGGCGGGCTAGCAGCTATGGACAGCAGGCTTAGAACAGGCCGGTGATGTTGCCGTCGTTGTCGACGTCGATGTTCTCGGCCGCGGGGACCTTGGGCAGGCCCGGCATGGTCAGAACGCTGCCAGTCAGTGCGACCACAAAGTGGGCACCGGCGGAAACCTTGAGCTCACGCACCGTGATGCGGAAGTTCTCGGGAGCGCCCAGGGCCTTGGCGTTGTCGCTAAAGCTGTACTGCGTCTTGGCGACGCACACCGGCAGGTTGCCAAAGCCGTTCTCGCGCAGCTCGGCGAGCTGACGCTTGGCAGCCGGCGTAAAGTCGACGCCGTCGGCACGGTAAACCTTGGTGGCGACGGCCTCGAGGGCATCGGCAACATCGGCGCCGTCCTCGTAGGCAAACTTGAGCTCGCTCGGCTGCTCAATCAGACGCATGACCTCATCGGCCAGGTCGAGCGCGCCCTCGCCGCCCTTGGCCCAGACCTCGGAAAGCTTAACGTTGACGCCGAGCTTCTGACACTCGGACTCGATGAGCGCAAGCTCAGCCTCGGTGTCCGTCGGGAAACGGTTGATGGCGACTACGCAGGGCAGACCATAAACGTTCTGGATGTTGTCGACGTGACGCAGCAGGTTGGGCATGCCAGCCTTGAGTGCCTCGAGGTTCTCCTCGTTGAGGTCGGCCTTGGCGACGCCACCGTTGTACTTCAGCGCACGAGCGGTCGCGACGACCACGACGGCGCTGGGGCGAACGCCCGTCATGCGGCACTTGATGTCGAGGAACTTCTCGGCACCCAGATCGGCACCGAAGCCGGCCTCGGTAATGGCGACATCGCCAAAGCGCATCGCCATACGCGTGGCCATGATGGAGTTGCAGCCGTGGGCAATGTTGGCGAAGGGACCGCCGTGGACAAACGCGGGCGTACCCTCGAGCGTCTGCACCAGGTTGGGTTTGAGCGCGTCCTTGAGCAGGGCCGCCATGGCACCCTGAGCCTTAAGGTCACGGGCGCGGACGGGCTCGCCGGCAAAGCTGTAGCCGACGACGATCTCGCCCAGGCGCTCCTTGAGGTCGTTGATGCTCGTGGACAGGCACAAGATCGCCATGACCTCGGAGGCAACGGTGATATCGAAGCCGTCCTCGCGCGGCACGCCCTGGGCCTTGCCGCCAATGCCGTCGATGACGTGGCGCAGCTGACGGTCGTTCATATCGACGACGCGCTTCCAAGTGATGCGCTTAACGTCAATACCGAGCTGGTTGCCCTGCTGAATATGGTTGTCGAGCATGGCGGCCAGCAGGTTGTTGGCGGCACCAATAGCATGGAAGTCACCGGTAAAGTGCAGGTTGATATCCTCCATGGGGATGACCTGAGCCCAGCCGCCGCCGGCAGCACCGCCCTTAACGCCAAAGACGGGGCCGAGCGAAGGCTCGCGCAGGGCCACGGCGCTCTTGACGCCGCGGCGACGCAGGCCATCGGCCAGACCGATGGTCGTGGTGGTCTTGCCCTCGCCCGCAGGCGTTGGGTTGATAGCGGTCACGAGAACGAGCTTGGCCTGGTGATCAGTCGGCTCGTTGAGCAGTGAATAGTCGACCTTAGCCTTGTCGAAGCCGTACGGAATAAGGTGCTTAACGTCGACGCCGGCGTTCTTGGCCACCTCGGTAATAGGCAGCGGCGTGACAGAACGTGCGATTTCGATGTCAGTAGGCATGGGCGGTCCTTTCGTTACCGAATGAGAAAAAGACCAATTCAGCATAGCACGGGCGCGCAATAGTAAAACGCCCATAACCGATGAACGGCGATATGTTTACCCGATGCCCAGCGATAGCCCAACAGCCCGCCAAAATAAAGCGCCCTAAACGGTAGGTTCAATCCCCAGGTGCTCAAAGGTGCGAAGGGTTGCCTGACGGCCCTGCGGCGTACGAATCATCAACCCGCACTGCAGCAAATAGGGCTCATAGACATCCTCGAGCGTGCCCGGGTCCTCGCCCACCGCGCTGGCAAGGGTCGTAAGTCCCACGGCACGACCGGAGAACGTCTTGGCGAGCGTCTCCAAAATGCGAATATCCATCCAGTCCAGGCCGAGCTCGTCGATCTCAAAGAACTCGAGTGCCTGACGGCAGATATCGAGCTCAATGGGACCGTTGCCGCGCACCTGCGCATAGTCGCGCACGCGCTTGAGCAGGCGGTTGGCAAGACGTGGCGTGCCGCGCGAACGCGAGCCGATCTCGAGTGCACTGGGGTGGTCGATCGTCACGCCCAGGATAGTCGCCGAGCGCGTCACAATCTGCGCGAGCTCCTCGACCGTGTAGTAATCCAGGCGATATGAAATGCCAAAGCGGTCGCGCAACGGGCCGGTCAACATGCCTGAGCGGGTCGTTGCCGCTACCAGCGTAAACTTGGGAATATCCAGGCGAATCGAGCGAGCCGCCGGACCCTTGCCAATCACGATATCGAGGGCAAAGTCCTCCATCGCGGGGTACAGGACCTCCTCGACCGAACGGTTGAGGCGGTGGATCTCGTCGATAAACAGCACATCACCCGGCTGCAAGTTAGTAAGGATGGCCGCCAGGTCACCCGTGCGCGCGATGGCAGGGCCACTCGTGGTCTTGATCTGAGCGCCCAGCTCGTTGGCGATAACGGTGGCCAGCGTGGTCTTGCCCAGGCCCGGAGGACCCGAGAAAATCACGTGGTCGAGCGTCTCGCCACGGCTCTGCGCCGCTTCGATCAACACGCGCAGACTCTGCTTGATGTGCTCCTGGCCACAGTAGTCGTCCAGGCGCTGGGGGCGCAAAGTGCGGTCGACATCGAGGTCCTCGGGCGTTAGCTCCGAGCCCACCATGCGCTCGCCGTGCGCCATGGATGCCGCCGGCGAGTTGCCGGGCGTCGCCCACAGGTCCTGAGAGTCATCGGCTTCCCACATCACGCATCCATTCCGAGTCGCTTAAGCGCCGCGCCGAGCAAGTCCTCGACACGCATATCCTGCCCATCATACCCGCTCAGGGCAACATCGGTCTCCTGCGGACTAAAACCCATGGAAAGGAGTGCCGCACGGGCATCATCGATCGCCGAAGGAGCGGCGGCAGGAACCGGCATCGCAACCTGGCCGGGAATCACGTCGACCGGCACAAAGCCCTTATCCTTGGCAAAGGTGCTCTTGAGTTCCAGGATCAGGCGCTGAGCTGTCTTTTTGCCCACACCGGGTACCTTGGCCATGCCCTTGTCGTCCTCGGCCATCACCAGCGAATACAGCCGCCCCACGGTATAGGTGGAAAGCACGGCGAGCGCCAAGCGCGGGCCAACGCCCGAGACGGACACGAGCCGGTCGAACATCGTGCGCTCATCCTTTGAGGAAAAACCGAAAAGTGTCATGGCGTCCTCGCGCACCTGCATACGCGTGTAGAGGCGGACCTCGCCGCCGGGCGTCGGCAACGTGGCCGCAGTGCTGCCCGAGATGCCGAGCTCAAAGCCAACGCCCGACACATCGACGACGGCCGAGCTCATCGTGGCCTCGACAAGCGTTCCGTGGAGCTGGGAAATCATCAGTATCCGGTTCCTCTCTGTTGATAGAACTCGCCACCGGTGAGTGCGCGGGTGCGGCTGAGGTTTACGTGGCAGATGGCGCAGGCCAGGGCATCGGCGGCATGGTCGGGATGCGGGTCGTGGTCGAGCTGTGTTAGCGTGCGTACCATGTAGGCGACCTGCCGCTTGTCCGCGGCGCCGGTGCCCACCACAGCCTGTTTGATCTGCATGGGCGTGTACTCGCCAATCTCGAGCGCGCACTCCGAAAGCGCCACGAGCGCGGCACCGCGGGCATGCGCCGTGGGGATGGCCGAACGAACGTTGGCGCCAAAGTAGATGCTCTCGACAGCAGCCGTGTCGGGTCGATAACGCTCGACGACATCCTTAAGGTCACGGGCGATATGCGACAGGCGCACCGCGAGCGGGCTGCCCGCGCTGGTCTCGATGCAACCGTAGGCACGGCAGCGAACCTCGCCACGCCGCTCCTCGATAATCCCCCAACCCGTATGGGCCAAACCGGGGTCAATGCCCAAGATAACCAAGCCAACCTCCCCTCGTCACCAGCACAGCACAAGGCAAGGCCCCGCGCATCATTCACGAACGTCTGTTCTAGAATAACACAACGGGGTCAAGATGCTTAGTTGAAGTATCGGGGTTGGCAGCGAATCCCATCCCCAGTTTAGTTCTGCGAGAAGAATGGGAACTGTCGGGGATCAACCGGCGGATGCGGCATCGGACCACCCTGAGGCCCACCCTGCGGTCCGCCCTGGCCGCCCATCATCTTATCGATGGCGTCCTGAACCTCGCCCTCGAACTTTTTCATTCCCTCATGCAAACGACGCTGACCGTCCTCAGAGCGCAGCTCCTCCATCTGCTCGGGCGAAATACCCAGTAGCTCGCCCAGCACGCCCATCATCTCGTTTCGCACGCGCTCGCTCGTATCCTCGTCAGCAAAACGGCGCACCTCGGCGCGCGCCAGCGAATCGACCGTCATACGCTCCTTGCCGTTAAGCCCCAGGTCGGACCACGCGAGCATATACGGCCAGGCACGCTCGGCAAACGAACGGGCCGAGACGATCGGCGCCATCGGCAACATGCGGCGGGCAGTCTCACCCTGTCGAACGAGCATCAGCAGCAGCGAGCAAGCCTCAGGCTTGCCAGCGGCCATCGGGATGTCGTCGAAAGCTCGATTGCGGTCCACGTGCGCCTCGAGCGCGCCATCGACCTCACCCGGCTCAAGCCCGCCGAGCAGCTGTGCCGCGCGGTCGAGCATATCGACCGGACCGTCGAGCGTCGAGAGCGCCTGCGCCAGCACTCGCTCCATACAATCTTCCACCGCGTTGAGCGTCACGAGCTCTTGGGGCACCACGGCAGACGTGCGGTTGCGCACACGCGCCACAAACTCAAGCGTCGACAGGTACACATCGCCAAAGGGCGCAAAGTCGCCCTGGTAGCCGCCGCAAAGCGCCGGCGCCGCCAGCGCGTACTCGGTTTTGGACAGCGGGCTCAGCGCCATCGCACCCAGCTCGAGCGCCGTGTCCTCCAGCATGAGGCCCAGCGTGCGCGAGCGCAGACGCTCGGCATCGCCCGCCGACACGTCGCGATCGAGCACACGCGCCGCATCCGGTGCATCGCGCTCGACGGTGCGAATGTGCAAACGCTCGGCGATGGCGCGGACGGCGGCGCAGCGGGCAGCCTCGGCCTCTTCCTGCGCCGGCGTAAAGATACGGTTGCGCCCCAGCACCAGGCCAATTACGTTACGCGGACCCAGAGCGTCAACGGCCAGCGCCGCCAGCAGGGATGACGGCAGGTCACCCTCGAGTGCCACCACAGCACGCGACGCACCGTGGGCCCGAGCGTTGTCGCGCACGGCGAGCACCAGCGCCTGCCACAACCACTCCTCGGAACGGAACTCGGGCAGTTCGTGATCTTCCAGGGCATCGAGCATCACGCCGCGCTGAATCTCCTGAACCAGCAGGCTCTCCTCAAAACACGGCGCCTGGGCCACCACGCGACCGCAGTCGTCGAGCACAAACGAACCGCCGGTATACACCGACTCGTCATAGGCACCGACCGGCGCCATACAGGCAAACCACACGCTGCGCTTGGATGCGATCTTGCGGTAGGCGCCGCTGCGAACGGCGGCAATGGCGGCAGTCTCGCGGTCGGTCATGTCAAACGCGTTGAATTGGAAATACGCGATGAGGTCGACGCCGGTCGGCAACATCTCGAGCTCGCGGTCCAAGTCAAAAATCACGGCGATGCGCACGCCGTCCACGTCGAACACCGGCGGCGCCCAACGCGTGTCGTTGTTCTCGCCACGCTGCAGGGCAATGCTCGAACGCGCCGGCACCACATGACCGTCCTTGAGCATCATGTAGTCGAGCAGCGGTTGGCCCTCAAACGAAACCGCCGCGGGCACGATGCAGATCATGTCAAGCTCCTGGATACGCTCGGCGACACCAGTCAAACCGGCAAGCACGTCGTGCTCAAAGTCGGCAGCGCCCACCAGGCCACCGGGCATGGCGCCCATAAAGAGCGGAGCCGGAACGCACAGCACGCGCGCCCCGCGCTCGTGGGCCAGACGAGCCTGGTCCTCGATGCGGCCGCAAATGCCCTCAACATCCCCAAGGCGCATATCGATCTGTGCAAGCGCGAGCTTCATGGCTCAGCCCTTTCCGTCGTAAACCATCGAAATCGTAGTAAAAGCGCCGACCGCATAATGCAGCCGGCGCTTGCATGTGCATATGCTAGCTATGATACCCCGAGCGGGGGCGCGCTCCTAGAATGTCGCGGACCACAGCCCGTGCAGGTTGCAGTAGGCATAGACGGTACCGGTCTTGGAGCCGCCCGCGAAAAACGTCGCGGGTTTCATGCCGGGCTCAAGGTAATGAACCTCTAAGCGGCCCTCGGCCTCAAGCGCAATCCACTCAATGTAGTGTTCGGGCAGGCTGGGGTGCTCGACCGAGCCAACGCGTGCACGAATCACGTGACCGTCGCGCTCGGTCTCGACAACAGGCACGTGCTTCTCGTGCGCCGCGTCCTCAGTGTTTGCGGTCAGTTCCGTGCAACCGGCAGGGGTCGCAACGTCGTCGCCAAGGGCAGCGATGAGCTTACCGTCGGGGTCCTTAAAGAATTTCGCCATGATGTTCTCCTTTGCTGATGTGCCAATGTTCTTGATGGTTCTTATGCCCAAAGGCAGACAAACCATCCACGGCATTGCAAATGAACACATAACGGATCAGGCAAGCGGTCGGGCCAAAATGCGTCGACCGTCCTGCCCACTCCAGCAGTCCCACCCCGCGCGCGGCTAGCGCCCGTCGCCGCCGAGAAGCGCCAGAACATCCTCGCGCGTGAACAGTGCCGACGAGATGCCGTCGCCGCCGAGTACGCTGTTGACCAGGTCGTGCTTGGACTCCTGCATCTGCATAATGCGTTCCTCGATCGTGTCCTTGGCGATGAGCTTGTACACGGTCACGGCATGTTGCTGGCCAATACGGTGTGCACGGTCAGTCGCTTGGTCCTGCGCCGCCACGTTCCACCACGGGTCGTAGTGAATGACCACGTCGGCAGCCGTCAGGTTAAGGCCCACGCCACCCGCCTTGAGCGAAATCAAAAAGACCGGAACCTCGCCCGCTTGGAACTGCGCGACCATCTTGGCGCGGCTCTCCTTAGACGAAGCGCCCGTGAGCTTAAGGAAGGCGATGTCCTCCTTGGCCAAGCGCTTACCGATGATATCGAGCATACCCGTAAACTGGCTGAACAACAGGATGCGATGCCCGCCGTCGAGCGCGCCGTGCACGAGCTCCATGCACGTATCGAGTTTGGCGCTCCCCGCCTTGTAATCCTCGTAGTGTAGACGCGGGTCGCAGCAGATCTGGCGCAGCTTGGTGAGCTCAGCGAGCACCTTGAGCTTGTCTTTCTTAAACTCGGATGACTCGCGGTGCTGCACCTGCTGGGCGATGCGGTCCTGGTTGGCCAGGTAGAGCTTGCGCTGCTCGCCGGTGAGCTGCGCCATGACCGTATCCTCGATCTTCTCGGGCAGGTCGGCCACCACGTCCTCCTTGACACGGCGCAGCACAAACGGCGACACGAGCGCCTGCAGGCGAGCGGCACTGTCGCCCTCGGCATGCTCGACCGGGCTTTCGAAGCGCTTGGCAAACGACTCGCGCGTGCCGAGCAGGCCCGGCATTAAAAAGTCGAAGATGCTCCAGAGCTCGGATAGGCGGTTTTCGATGGGCGTGCCCGTCAGGGCAAAGCGCACGCCGGCAGGCAGGCGCTTTGCGGCGCGCGCCACCTGCGTGAGCGGGTTTTTAATGTACTGGGCCTCGTCGAGCACCACACGGGCAAAGTCCTGCTCGGCATACTCGTCGATATCGCGGCGCATGAGGTCATACGACGTCACGACCACGTTATGCTCGTCAGCGCCGGCTATCTGCACGCGGCGCTGCGCCTTGGCACCCACGATGGCGCACACATCGAGCGACGGGGCAAAGCGCTCCAGCTCGGCGGTCCAGTTGTACACGAGCGACGCGGGGCATACCACGAGCGTGGGCTTAATGTCCCCCGCTTCCACACGCGCCAGGATATGTGCGATCATCTGCAGCGTTTTGCCCAGGCCCATATCGTCGGCCAAAATGCCGCCGAGACCCAGGTGCTCGAGCGAGCCGAGCCACTGGTAGCCATCGACCTGGTAGCCTCGAAGCGTGGCCTTGAGCGTGGCGGGCACCGTAAAGTCCATCTTGCCGAGCGTATCCAGACGCTCGACGGTACGGCGGAACGCAGCGTCGCGATCGGCCTCGAGCGCGGGCGTGCGCGCGAGCATGCTATCGACGAACAGGGTGCTCGATGCGGGAAGCAACACGCCGTCGAGCAGGTCGACGGCATCGACGCCCAGATCCTCGGCGAGGCCAAACGCGGCTCGGGCGCCCTCGTCCAGGCGAATGATGTCGCCGGACGTAAGGCGCGCAAACGTCTGGTGACGCTTGTAGGAGTCCAGATAGATGGCAAGGTCTGCCGCCGAAAGCCCGCTCGCGCTCAGTTCGACGTCGAGCAGGTTACTCTTGACGGTCGCACGCACCGAAAGCTTGGGCGCGGGGCGGACCGAAATCTGGCGCAGACGGTCGCTGAGCATGACCTCACCAAGCTTGGACAGGGCGGATAGGCCCTCGGTCAGCAGGCAGAACAAGCTCTCGTCATCGCGCTCCTCAAACGCCAGACCGCCCTCGTAGAAATCGAAGTACAGAGCCGCCGTGTCCATAACGCGAAACTCCGCCACCTCGTCGCGGGGCGGCACGCCCGGGCGCTGCTCTTCGAAGGGGCTGCCCGGAGCGCCCAGACTAAAGAGGTCTGCCGACCAGTCGCCGTAGGTAACCGTAATTTTGCAGGTCACGAGCCCATCGTCGACGCCGATTGCCATAGCAAAGCTCGGCTCGGGCGCCACGGCATCGAGCGCAGCGGGCGCGGTAAGGTCGGTATAGTCGCGCAAAATGGGCAGAGCCATACGACAGAACTCCCCCACCTGGTCGGCAGCGATATGGACTGGCGTGCGACAGGGCAGCAAGCGCGATAGGAACGGCGCCGCATGCTGGGCAAACGCTACATCGGTGCGGCGCGCACGGCGGGTGTCGACCAGATAAGCTACGTCGCCCGAAGCAAAGCAGTATGCATCGGCCGGCAGGCGCAGATCGTAGCTACCACCAGCCGCCGGCGCGATTTTGGCGGCAAGGAGCGGTGGGCGCTTAGCGGACGCCTCGTCCTCCCCTTGCGGAGACAGCTCAACCGCCACGTCATAGGTGCGATGCGTCGTCGTCCCCCGCGACCAAGCGGGCTCAAAGGAGATGGTCTGGCCGCGCAGCAGGTCCAGCACATATACGATGCTATGCTCGGACAGCGGCAACTGACGCTCGGCGACAAAACCGCTGCGGGCAAAGTCGTACGACGCCGAACGCGAGCTTGTGATGTCATCGAGATAGGCAACTGTCGTCACAACAAGGTTGAGCAGCTTTGTCGACACGTCTTCGAAGGCTTCGGGCGTATGGACAAACGTGAGCTTCTTGCCGTACGAGAAGGTGCCGCCGCGCACGTAGGCATCGGCCATGCCGTCGATGTCCTTGACCACGTAGGAGACCGATCCACAACGAATGCGAAGCTCGAGCGCCCAGCTAAAGCGGTCGGCAAACAGTAGATTGTAGTACGGCACCAACGAGGGCTCCAACACCGCCTTGGGGGCATCGGGATCCACACTGCCAGCGAGCTTGCGGCGCATGCTCGCCAGCTCATCCATGCGTGCGTCCGAAAGATCGGAGAGCGCCGCCATGAGGCTGGGACTCGTGGGGACGGGCGCCGGAAAGGGAAAGTTGGGATTGACGGCCGGCGCTTTGGGCGCGGTGCGCGCGGGCTGTTTCGGCTGCGCCGTAAACGTGCGGACCGGCGTGCGCAGGCCCTCGACGGGCTCGGCACCGCTGGCGTCCAGGTACGCCAGCGCCGTGGCGATGGCGTGCTTGCACATGCCGGGGTAGCGATAGGCAGCGGGGCAATCGCAGTCGTAGTCGATCACCTCGTGCTCGTCCATGTCAAGCGCCACGTGCGTCCTGTACAGGTCGCCGCGCGAGCCGCGCACCGAGCCCTCAACCGTCACGTTTTTGGAGAAGCGCGAGCCGCTGTCCTCGATCGACAGAACGGCGCCGTTGAGCATGAGCGAACGCCCCTTCATAAAGGTTCCTCTCAACGCCGCCTCTTTGCGAAGCGCCTGCACAAACGTCCCCTGCGCCATCACTTCCTCCAATCTCACCCGGGGTAGCTAATTTGGGACGGGGCTATTTTAGCTACCCCCATATGTCGGTTGAGATGCATTCCGACCCCGACTCATTCGCCGTCAGTCAAAGGGTAGCTAAAATAGCCCCGTCCCAAATTAGCTACCCCGGCAAAGGCATCCTAGATAACCGTCACGCGGCCCTGGTTACCCACAATCGCCTTTGCCTCTGCCAGCAGCGGAATCGAGCGTGCATTGACCTTGGCCGGCACCTCAGCGCGCAGCACGCGCCCGTCGACTTGCTCAATAAAGATCTCCACGCGGTCGCCGCCCGGGTTGGTGGTGAGCACCGTGGCCAGGCGCGCCATATTGCCCTGGCTAAAGCGGCTGTTGGGCACCATGACCTCAAAGACCTTGGGCTTGTTTTTCTCCTCGCTAAGCTCCAGCGGCACAATCTCCTGCGCGATGATCTGGTCGCCGCGGTCCGAGCGCTCGAGCTTGCCCTTAATGCGCACAAACGCGTCGGACAGCTGCGCGCCGGTCTCGGGATCGACCTCGCCGTACAGATACCCCTCGGCCTCCTTGTAGGTCTTGGGGAACACCACGACCGTGGCCTCGCCTTCCATGTCTTCGAGCTGCACGATACCCATGGGGTCGCCGTTTTTGGTCACGCGCTTGGACACGCTCGAGACCATGCCGGCCCACCACAGCGCCTTACCCTCGGGAATCTCCTGGTTGATGGTGCCGCCCGTAGGATTCTGAACCTCGTAGCCGGTGTCGATCTGCGAGAACGAGAAGTCGCGCGCCTTGGCTAGTGCATACTCAAACGGGCGCAGCGGGTGGTCCGAGACGTAGATGCCCAGAACCTCTTTCTCCTGGCTCAGCTTAAGGTGGCGGTCCCACTCCTGGCCATCCGGATCGGGCACGCTCACCTCAAAGCCCGAGCCCTCAACGTCGCCAAACATATCGAAGAACGACGTCTGGCCGCTCGCGCGGTCCTTCTGGCGCTTTACCGCGGCATCGATGATGTTCTCGGGGTTGTTCTTGTCCACAAAGTGCATCATCTGACGACGCGGATACCCCGTGGAGTCGAAGGCGCCTGCCTTGATCAGCGATTCGATCACGCGACGGTTGGCCTGGCTCGAGTCCACGCGCTCGACAAAGTCGTGCAGCGTCTTAAACGGACCGCCCGCCTCGCGCTCGGCGATAATCGCCTGCGCCACGCCGGTGCCCACGCCGCGGATGCCGGCCAGACCAAAGCGCACGCCCTCCTTGGTAGCCGTGAACTCGGTACCGGACTCGTTGACATCTGGCGAAAGCACGGGGATGCCGTCGTGACGGCATGCCGAGACGTAGTGCACGATCTTGTCGGTCTTACCCGTATAGGACGTCAGAACGGCCGCCATGTACTCGTGCGGATAGTGCGCCTTGAGCCACGCCGTCTGCATAACCAGGATGGCGTAGCCGGCGGAGTGCGACTTGTTGAAGGCGTAGGACGCGAACTCAAGAACATCGTCCCAAATCTTCTGGGCGACCTCGCGCGTGTAGTTGTTCTTGATAGCGCCGTTCATCCAGTGGTCGTAGGTGGTCTCGTCCGAGCCATCCTCCCAGTGCAGCACCGTCGACGTGAGCAGCTTAATCTTTTTCTTAGCCACGGGCTTACGGATACGCGAGTCCGATTCGCCCTTGGAGAAGCCGCACATCTCGACGGAGATGAGCATAACCTGCTCCTGGTAGACCATGGTGCCGTAGGTTTCGCCCAGGATGTCGTCCAGGCGGTCGTCGTAGGAGACCGCCGGCTCCTTGCCATTCATACGGTTGATGTAGGACGAGACCATGCCGGCGCCCAACGGGCCCGGGCGGTACAGGGCGATCAATGCTACGACGTGCTTGTACTCGGTGGGCTTCATGTTCTTGATCGTGGCCGTCATGCCGGCGGACTCGACCTGGAAGACGCCGGCGGTGTGGCCGGAGCCCATGAGCTTAAAGATCTCGGGATCGTCAAAGGGGATCTCTTCCTCTTTGATGTCGATACCGAAGTTCTTTTTGATGTTGGCCTTGGCCTTGGAGATAACCGTCAGCGTGCGCAGGCCCAGGAAGTCCATCTTGAGCAGGCCCATGTCGGCGACGGTATGGCCCTCGTACTGGGTAATCTCGACGCCGCCCTTGGTATCGAGCTTGGTGGGCACGTGCTCGTTGACGGGGTCACGGCAGATCAGAACGGCGCACGCGTGCACGCCCTCGCCACGGGTGAGGCCCTCGATCGAGAGCGCCGTGTCGATGATGCGACGGGCGTCGTCGTCCTTTTTATAGGCCTC
Source organism: uncultured Collinsella sp. (assembly GCA_900541715.1). Taxonomy (GTDB): domain Bacteria; phylum Actinomycetota; class Coriobacteriia; order Coriobacteriales; family Coriobacteriaceae; genus Collinsella. The sequence continues at coordinate 23,674 of UQLI01000004.1, read as the reverse complement.
GGCAAAATCGGGGTTAAACAGATCCTCTTTGCCGGGTTGCTTTTCGAGCACCTGCTTGAGCTTGACCTTGGGGTCGCTCGAGACCATCTTGGACAGGCGCTGGCCCATGTAGACCGGGTAGTCCAGGACGCGCGCGGCGTCGTTGATGGCCTGCTTGGCCTTGATGGTCGAGTAGGTGATGACGTGGGTGACCTTCTCGGGGCCGTAGAGCTGGCGAACGTGCTCCACGACCTCGAGGCGCCGCTCATCGTCGAAGTCCATATCGATATCGGGCATCTCGGTACGCTGCGGGGACAGGAACCTCTCGAACATCAGGCCGTTCTCGAGCGGGTCGAACGCGGTGATGTTCATGGCGTAGGCGACGATAGCGCCGGCGGCAGAGCCACGGCCGGGGCCGACGCCGATGCCGTTGTCCTTGGCCCATTGCACGTACTCGGCAACGATCAAAAAGTAGGCGGCAAAGCCCTTGTCGCAAATGACCTTGTATTCGTACTCAAAGCGCTCTTTGATGTTGACGCCACCGATCTCGCGCGTGGCCCAGTCGTCACCATAGTGCTGGCGCAGGCCCTTCTCGCACTCGCGGCGGAACTGGCTCTCGTGCGTCTCGCCGGGATCGAGCAACGGGAAGCGCGGCAGGATGATAGAGTCCCAGTCCAGCTCCACGTAGCACTTGTCGGCGATCTCGAGCGTGTTGTCGCAGGCCTCGGGGCAATACGGGAACATCGCCCGCATCTCCTCCTCGGTCTTCATGTAAAACTCCGAGCCGGTCATGCGCATGCGGTTGGGGTCGTCGACCTTGGCGTTCATGCCGATGCACATGATGACATCCTGCACGGGCGCATCCTCGCGGCGCAGGTAGTGGAAGTCGTTGGTGGCAATGACCTTGACGCCCACCTGCTTGGCGATATCGATGAGCGTGCGGTCCATCTGCTCGTCGGTCAGGCCGTTGTCGGTGGTGATGCCGTGTTCCTGGATCTCGATATAAAAGTCGCCGGGATCGAAGGTGTCGCGGAAGGTCTCAGCCCACTTGATGGCGCCCTCCATGTCACCGCGGTCGATGTATTTGGGGATGATGCCCGCGATGCAGGCGCTCGTGCAGATCATGCCCTTGGCATGGCGGCGCAGGTTGTCGAGCGTCACACGGGGCTTGTAGTAAAAGCCCTGCACGGCGGCCTCGGAGACCGTCTGCATCAGGTTGACGTAGCCTTCCTGGTCTTTGGCCAGGAGGATCATATGATAGAGCTCGGGCTTGTGGTCGCGGGCAAGGGTCTCGTCCGGCGTAAAGTAGACCTCGCAGCCAAAGATGGGCTTGATGACCAGGGGCGGCTTGAGCTCGTCGATGTTGCCCTTCTCGTCCCACATGGCCATGTCCTTCACATACTGGGCATGCTCGCGCGGGTTTTCCTCGGGATCGGGCTCCACCAGCTCGTCGCGGCGGTCCTTTTCCAAGAAGGCCTTGTCGTGGCTCCAGGTTTTGTACTCGGGCGTGTTGTGATTGACGGCGTCGCAGGCCAGCGCCAGGTCGGGTACGCCGTACATGTAACCGTGATCGGTAATGGCCACGGCGGGCATGCCCAGCTCTACGGCGCGGTTGACCATATCCTGGATACGGGTTGCGCCGTCGAGCATGGAGAAAACAGTGTGATTGTGCAGATGGACGAATGCCATGTGATGAGCTCCGATGCGGGTTCGTGTTCTGACTGAACGATTTTACCGCACGGCGCGGACGGCACCCGAACCTAGCCAAACCAACACGGCTCCTCTTGCAGTTGCGGTGGAATAGTTCCCGCTTGGGTCACCTGGACCGCAATACAGGAACTATTCCACCGCAAGTTATCTGAGGGCTAGAGATTGTAGGTGACTACTTGAGGTTCGGCGGGTTCGACGAAGATGGTTGGATTCGCCTGCTCCACGCGGACGAACTTGACAGTCACGGCCTCAAAGCCCGCCTTGTGCAGAACATCAGCGTAGACGCGCGCCTGCAGGGCGTGCTTCTCCTGCAGCTGTTCCGGTGTCTCGTCCGGTGTGCCGCCCGTCTTGTAGTCGATGACCAGCGCGCGTGACGAATCCGCCGGGTTCGTCGCCAAAGCGTCGATGGCGCCTTCGGCATAGGCGCCGTAGCGAGCGATGTCCTCGTCCTCGCAGCCCAGTGAAAAGAACGGCACCTCGGCGTGAATGCGCGGCCACGCGAGCAGGTCGGCACGAACAGCCGACTTGAGCCAGCGGTTCAGGGCAACGTCGAAGCGTTCGCGCTGCTCCGGCGTCAGGCGCCACAGACGCGCCAGCGCATCGGCGCGCGCAGCGGGCAACGCGTCGGCACCCATCTCGATGAGCCACTGGCAGGCGGCGTGGAAGGCCGAGCCCAGCGCCATGGGATTGCCGGCGGGCTCGACAGCGGCCACGTCTGCATCGGTTATTTCCGAGCCATCCGACTCTGCATCATCGCCGGACTCGTCCATGGGAACACGAGCCTCGGCGGCACGGTCTTCCGTCTCGGCATGGAGCGCCGCGGCGATTGACGAGTAGCTATACGAGTCACGCGCCGGGAACGGACAGGTGCCCATGCGCACGCCCACTGCCTGGGGATACACAAGCTCAAACGAATCGGGCTTGGGGTCGGCAGGACCGGGGACGATTGTGCTGGCCGAATCGTCGGCAGCATCTGCATCGGCATCGCCACGAACAAGCCTGCCCTCGGCATCCAGCGAAGCGTTGGCCTCAAACGCCTGCTCGCCAAAGGTAAAGTCCGAAAGCGAAATGAGCTCGTAGTCGCCCGGCTGGGAGTTGTCGAACACCAGGCGGTCGGCATCGAGCTGCGGCATGTCCAGAGCGTCGGTCGGCAAAATACGGCGCAGCACGTCGTAGGTCAGATCGGTCTCGACATCGAAGGTCGGCGCCGTCACCTTGCCACGGCTCACGCCAGCATCCATCGCCAAGATCACCAGCTCGCGCGCACGCGTCATGGCAACGTAGAGCAAGCGGGCCCGCTCCTCGAGCGAAAGCCGCAGGTCGTCGTTGCGCAGGCGGGCAAATGCCTCGGCGGGAGAGCCCGTCGCACAGACGTCCTCCATGAGCTCCGGCGGCAGCCACAGCGACGTGCCCTTGCCCTTAAACGCATGCTCAAACTGCTTTTTGACGTCGTCGCCCTTCACAAAGGTACCGTCGGCGAGCTTAACGCCGTCGAAACGTGCCGGCAGTGCCACGACCTGTGCTCCGCCCTCGACGCGACCCATCTGTGCCGCACCCGAGGACTTACGCACGCCAAAGCACTCGGCGACCGCCACGACCGGATATTCCAGACCCTTGGAGGCATGCACCGTCATGATGCGCACCGCGCCGTCGCCCTCCTCGTTGAGGGCACCCGGGGCTTCCTTGCCCGCCAAGAAGCGGTCGAAGGCCAGCACGATGGAACGCGGCGAGTTGCCGAACTCGGCCTCCGCCTCGGCCACGGCATCGAGCGCCTTGAGCACGTTGGCGGCAATGGCCTTGCCCTCGGGACCACGCTGTGCCAGACGTACAAACCAGCCGGAGGCGTTGACCACGTCGCGCGCGATGGCGGCGAACGAATCGCGGCCCACGCGACGAAGCGCATACCGCAGCACCTCGCGGGCGCGCGTCACCAGCGGCAAGTCTTGCAAACCCGGCACATCGGAATCGCTCATGATGCCCGCATCGATGTTGCGGCGCGACGTCTCGCCCGTCTGCTCGTCGAGTTTGGTCGCCAGCGCCAGGAACTCCTGGGCGCCGAGTGCAAACATCGGCGAGGCGAGCAGCGGCATAAGGCCCTGCGCCGTATCGGCCGGATTGGCGAGCGCACAAACCAGGGCGCGCACCGTCTGCACCTCGGCTGCTTGGGCAAAGACCGAGCCGCCCGCGATGACGCAGTCGAGCCCCTGGTCGCGGAAGGCCTGGGCGTAGACGTCGGCGTTGGTCATGCGGCCCAGCAGCAGCACCATGCCGCCCTGGGGCTGGCCGGCATCGGCAAGCGCGCGGAAGCGCTCGGCGATCGCACGGGCCTTGGCCTGTGTGCGCTCCTGCGTACTGCCGCCGGCAACAAAGAGGGCCTGGCGACGCGAGGCGTCTGCCACCTGCGTGTCCTTGCGGCCGTCGCTCGCCTCAAGATCCAAAAAGCCCTGCATCAGGCCGCCGTCGTCGCCATCAAAGACGCGCGCCACGTAACGCAGCACCTCGTCATGGCTGCGGAAGTTGCGCACGAGCTTAACGAGCTCGCCAGCAGGGGCGTCGGCCGCGGCAGTCGCCTCGGGCGCGGTAGACGAGCCCACCTTGCGCTCCTGGCGACGGAAGACCTCGACCTCGGCGCCGCGGAAGCGGTAGATCGACTGCTGCGCATCGCCCACGGTACAAAGCGCACGCTCCCCCGCGCCGGTCAGGTAACGGATCAGGTCGACCTGCATCTGGTCGGTATCCTGGAACTCGTCGATCATGACCATCTTAAAGCGGCCCTCGTAGGCGGCTCGGATGGCGGGATAATCGCGCAGCGCCTCATATGCCATGCGCAGCAGATCGTTATTGTCGAGCGCGGACTGGTCGGCCTTGAGCGCACGGTACTCCGCCTCCACGGAACGGGCCAGGCCCACCAGCGCATCGAGCGCCGGGCCACCGCAGGCAAGCACGATATTGATAAACGCATCGGCGGCCTCGGCCTTGAGCAGCTCGGCCTGCTCCTTAGGGAATGCCTTGCTCGCGCGCGGCATGGTGCACGACATCATGAGTCGCGCCGCATCGGCCATGGTCTTGCCGCTCGCCTCGAACGCGTCGATGGCATCGAGCGCCGCCTGCGCCTTCTCGGTCGAGGCCTTGCTCGCACCCAGCGCCGCGCGATAGGCATCGGCGAGTGCCGAGGTATCGGCCTGGCCGCGCGCCACGCGCACGTCGTCCATACCGCCCGGCAACTGGCTCGACAGCTCCAGCAGGTCGCGCACCAGACCCTTGATGGTCGTACCGCCGCCAAAGGAACCGCCCTCGCCCGCCATGGGATACCAGGCATAGAGGGCCTTGAGCGATGCCGCGAGCTCGGGGGCGGCATCGGGTGCCGTCGCGCGACCCAGCACATGCTCAACAGCCTGATCCATGAGCTCGTCGGTATCGGTGAGCACCGTGAACTCGGGGTCGATGCCCAGCTCCAGCGCGTGCGCGCGCAGGATACGCGAGCACATGCCGTGAATGGTCGAAATCCACGCGTCGTCGACGGTCAGTGCTTCCTCGTCCATACCCTCGTCGATAAGCGCACGGCGCACGCGGTCGCGGATCTCGGCCGCGGCATCTTTGGTAAAGGTAATGGCGAGCACCTGGTCCAGATGCTCAACGAACGGACCGGATTCGGGCGAGAGCGCATAGACGATGCGGCGCGTGAGGGTAAAGGTCTTACCCGAACCGGCGCCCGCCGAGACAAACAGCGGGCGGTCGAGCGTTTTGACAATCTGCAGCTGTTGCGGCATCAAAGTCGAAAGATCCATGGTCTACACGTCCCTCCTTACAAACGTTCCTTCGTGGTTATACGAGCAGCGCGCATGCGCGGTCTGCGCCGCCGTCGGATCGACAGCGGCGACGTCGCCCGCCTCGAGCTCGCGCAGGCGCTCGGCGATGCCGGCCTCAACGCGATCGAGCAGGACGTCGAAGTCCATGCTGCCACCCTCGCCGGGGAAACCTTTCTTAAGGCCCGGGATGCGGCCGTCGCCGCGCTCTTCCTCGAGCAGCTCGGCGCTCGCGGCACCGCGCAACGCCGGCTTGCCGCCCTTGGTCGAAAAGTAGAGCGCCGCGCGGGTGTCCAAATCCAGCGCCCGGCGCATGGCCTGGGCGTAGATGAGCGTTTGGGTATGTGGTGGCAACCAGCGCGGATCGTCGATGGGCGCCGTGCCCGATTCCTCGTCGCGCACCGTGGGGTCGGCGAGCTTAAACTCCTCAACGCCCGTGCGATGCTTGTAGTCGATCACCACGGCACGATTCTCGGCGTCCACGTCCACGCGGTCGATGCGCCCGCCAAGCGGCCAACCGGCATACTCGACCTTGAGCTCGTTGAAGGCGAACTCCAGGTAGCGCGGGGCAAAGGGGGCAAGTGCCTCGGACTCGTAGGCAAGCACACCCTCCAGCTGCGGCAAGATCTCGGCCACCTGGCGTTCCTCCACCGCAGAGAGCGGCACCAGCGGGCCCTCCGTGCCGCGCTTGCCGGCGTGCTCGGCCAACGTCTCGTCAAAGACCTCGTGCAGCAGCTCCTGTGCGCGCGGCAGATTCTCGGGCGTCACGCGCTCCATGCCCTCTTGGGGCAGACGGGCATGCAGATGCTCCAGCACGTCGTGGACAAAGTTGCCCTTTTCCATGTTGCCAAAGCCCGCGTCGATCGACTGGGGCTTCACGCGGTACGAGACGAACCAGCATAGCGGGCAGGTCGAATAGGCCTCGATCTGCGAGGCGGACGTCAGACGCGGCACGAGCGGCGCGTCCTCACCCTCGCCATCGCGACGGCGCAGGACCAAATACGGCACGGCCTCGGCACTCAGATGCTGAGGGGCTTCACAGGTCACGCGCTCGCGCTTGAAGCCTTCACCTGCCGCGGGATCAAAGTCGGCGATGATATCGCCCTCGCCCACGCGCATGGGCTTGGCAGCGCCAGCGGCCTCGGCATGTGCCCACAGCTCGGTCCATACGGCTGCCGGGTAGCACTCGCGTGCCTGGCGATCGTGCGTCACACGGGCGAGCGCGACCGGACCGCTCGCCGCCTGCATCGCACGGCCAAAGCGCACGCGCAGCAGGGCAGCGGGCTCCAAAGACACGCCGTCGCGGCGCAGCTCGGCTGTCAACGTGGCAAGCGGGCCCTCTTCGTGCGAAAGCGGATAGCTGTCCAGGTCGACATCGGCAAACAGCACGGCATCGTAGCTGCCAGGGCGAAGAACCGACGCATCGGCAAGCGACGCGAAGCGCACTTGTGCTCGTGGTGTGCGATCGACCTCATAGGTCTCGTAATCGTAGGCGGTACTGCGCTTGTCCACCTTGGTTCGAACGCCGTCGAGAACCGGCACGGTCGCGGCCTGCGACACGTCGAGCGCGCGAGCATCGTTCATAAGGATGTCGATGGCATGGCGCAGCAAAGCCGTCTCTGCCTGGCGACGGGCCTGGCCGTCAAGGCCGCCTAGAGCGCGATCGGGCAACGCCTCGGCAACGGCAAGCATGGCCTTAAGCGCCGTCACGGGCTTGTCACGCCACAGCGCCTGGAACACGTCCGAGACCACACACGGTACGTTCTTAAACCAGTTATCGTCGCTCGTCGCCTTGCGCGCGCCCCTCACCTGGCCCTGAACGCTCTGCAGCAGGCTCTTGACGCCCGCGGTAGTCTTGCTGCGCGAGAGACGCATATTCTTATCGAAGGTACGGGCATTGACGGCATCAGCGCCCGAAAGCGGACTGTAGATCCAGTCGGTAAGCTCCGGCGCGGGCCACCACTCAGTCTTGGAAGCGGTGCCCTCGTCGGCGGCTTTCATACGCTCGATCAGGTTGGCGAGCGCCGTAAACTGCCTGCCCGCGATGGACTGGGAAAACGCCGTGAACTCAGTCGTCTCGGCCGCAATGTGACGCGCCGCCAAACGGGCGGCGAGCTCGCCGAACAGCTGGGGTGCCCGGGCAGAAACGACGAGCACGCGCACGGGGTCGGCGGGCGTTGCAGTAGCTTTATCGGCCTTGGACTCCTTGTGCGCTTTCACCAACTTATCGATGGCGTCCGCATAGACATGAGCACGGGCATGGGGGCCGGCGACCTCAATAAAGGCAGGCTGAGCGGCGGCCCCGCAAGCGACATCAGACGCGACGGCGTCCTCCCCCAGCGGCGCGATCTCAAACAGCACACCGCGGGCATCAAATGCCGTGGCAAGCTCCTCGCGCATCGCCGCCTGCTCGCGGGCAAGCAGCACGACGACCTCTCCCCCATTGTTCGCCACGGCAGACAGCAGCTCGAGTAGACCGTGCGTAAACGACGTGGTACCGCGCACGCATACGGCGCGGGCGCACGCCGGCAGGCTATCGGCCAGGGCACCGGCCATAATGTCGGCTGCCTCGCAGGGCTCGACCATATCTCGACGGTCCAAACCGCCCGCGTAGGCACGCAAAAGCTCAAACACACGAGCCTCGGCATCGCTTTTTGGCTCAGGCTGGCAATTGTTGCCACCGCATCGCTCGGCCGTCGTCCCCGCCACACCCGGCAGCACATCGCGGGCCATGCGTGCGAGCATGCGCACCGTGCCCTGGCTACGCGAAAGCGGCTGCAGGTCGGCATCGTCGCGGCGGGCAATCATATCCGAAAACAGCATCTGACGTTGCAGGTTGTCGACGAAACCGCGCCCGTCGCCCAAAAGCTCCCAAAGCGAGCGAAGCCACGATGCGGGTGTCTTGTAGTCGATACCCAGCGAAATGCCGGCTTCCGCCGCATCATGACGGCACAGATCGAGCTCGGCAAACGTTGGTGCCAGCAACACGGCACGCCCGTGACGGGCAATAAGGTCGGCAAGCAGCGCCGACTCGGCATCGCTCAAATCCGTGCCGGCATTGGTGGTATAGATTCGAACAGGCATGGTCCTCCGCTCAAACCGTTCGCAATAATCAATGCATCCATCCTACCCGCCCAAGCGGACACATTGCCACCGCAGTTCCATCTTTTGGTACAAAGCAACCTGAACCCAACGCACCAGCCGATTGCAGGCATATAAAAACCGCCCCCGGAGGGACGGTTCTTCGTAATTCAATGTTGTCGCTGGCCTACTCGCCATCCTCCAACTTAATGAGGATCTTGCGGTAGCCACCGTACTCGCCGTTCAGCGCCTTTGAAACGCGGCTCACCGTGGTGGACGAAGCGCCGGTACGGGCCTGAACCTCAACATAAGGCTCGCCCTCGTCCAAATAGCGCGCAACCTGCAAACGCTGAGAAAGGTCGCAAATCTCGCGCGGCGTGCAGATATCGGTCAAAAACGCTTGGATATCCTTCTCGTCGTCCAAAAGGCTAAATGCGTGGACCAGCTGCTTGACATCAGGCTTGTCAAACATGTTCTCGATATTCATCGATCACCGCCAAACCCGCCAAAAGGCATCGAAGTTGATACTGGCATCGGGCATCGTTCACCCGTTCTATGCAATAGGGCAACGCCTGTGGCTTTTGCCCGTAGCAGTGTAGCACACCACCAAACTAAAGCGACAAGACTCTCTGCCAGCGGCGCGTTTTTCAGGACGAACGCCGTTTAGAAACCATATGCGCACGTAAGCTCCACGAATATTTGAGACAATGGGCGCCCAAACACCGCGGCGCGCCCGCGCAACCATCCAGGTCGCCGCCGTAAGCCGCTTCACGCGACGCCAGCAATCCCGGCGCAAGAAAGGATTCACGCCATGCGCTTTATGCTTAACTGGCTCTTCACCTCGATCGCCATCGCGATCGCCACGTTCCTCGTCCCCGGTATCCAACCCTTCGGCTTTGCCGAGACCTGGGTCTGCTTTGCCTTTGTGGGACTGTTCCTGAACATTGTCGATTCGTTCGTCAAACCGTTCCTCACGGTCATCTCGCTGCCGCTCACGATCATTACGCTGGGCATTTTCCAGCTTGTCGTCAACAGCTTTATGCTTGAGCTCGCGAGTTACCTGTCGGTCAACCTGCTGGGCGTCGGCATCTCCATCGCCAGCTTTGGATCAGCCTTTATGGGCAGCATCCTGGTGTCCATCACGCGCAGCATCCTCGACAGCATCGCCGAGGACTAAAATGGCCATTCCGGCCGTGTCCGTCTCAACAGCCCAAAACGAAGGCCGCCCATCGCAAAAATGGGCGGCCTTCTTATTTGCCAAGTCTCAAAGGGCGAGAAAATCTACCATTTCCACCCCGTCCCCAAATGCAGGTGTGGGTTAGATGACGTAGTCGTAGCCATGGTTGGGAGCGACAAGTTGATCGAGCGTCACACCGTCGAGGTAGTCGTTGATGAGCTTGTCCAGGTTCTTCCACACGTCGAGCGTGGGGCACTCATCCGAACGCGAGCAGCCCTTGCAGTCGCCATCCAGGCAGGCGACCGGCGCCAGACTGCCCTCGGTCAGGCGCAAGATCTCGCCCACCGTGTATTGCTCGGGCGGGCGCGTGAGCACATAGCCGCCGCCCTTGCCGCGCATGCCCGAGAGCATGTTGGCGCGCACGAGCGTAGCCAAAATGTTCTCAAGATATTTCTCGGAAATCCCCTGTCGCGCCGCGATCTCTTTGAGCGGGATGCGACCGGCTGCCTGGTGCTCGGCCAGATCGACCATAACGCGCAGGGCATATCTGCCCTTAGTAGAAACCAACATGTATAGTGCTGCCTTTCGGTCATTTAGTCCGTAGAAATTCTAGCCGAAATATTGGTTTTGAAAATACCCGTTCCGGTCAAGATGGTTAATCGACTCGTAATAATCTTCTATTTCCTATTGCGTTACTAGGCTTTACTGTCTACTATGCTTGCCAACAGCAAAACGAACAACCCATAAGGTTTGTGGGTTTCGCTGCTACACACACCGTAAAACCACACGGTATCCAGTCATTTGAACACTTTGGAGGTTCACCATGAGCAATGTTTATACGTCCATCGATCAGCTTATCGGCCACACCCCGCTTCTGGAGCTCACTCACTTTGAGGCCGATGAGGACCTCAAGGCCCGCGTGCTCGTCAAGCTGGAATACTTCAACCCCGCCGGGTCCGTCAAAGACCGCGTCGCCAAGAACATGATCGACGAGGCCGAGAAGGCCGGCAAGCTCGTGCGCGGCGGCGACTACACCATCATCGAGCCCACGAGCGGCAATACCGGCGTCGGCATCGCCTCGGTGGCGGCGGCTCGCGGCTACAAGGTGATCATCACCATGCCCGAGACTATGTCCGTCGAGCGCCGCAAACTTATGCAGGCATACGGCGCACAGCTCGTGCTCACCGACGGCTCCAAGGGCATGAAGGGCGCCATCGCCAAGGCCGAGGAGCTGCAGAAGGAGACACCCAACAGCATTATCGCCGGTCAGTTTGTAAACCCCGCCAACCCTGCCATCCACAAGGCCACGACCGGCCCCGAGATCTGGGATGACACCGACGGCAAGGTCGACATCTTCGTCGCCGGCGTCGGCACCGGCGGCACCGTGACCGGCGTGGGCGAGTTCCTCAAGGAGCAGAACCCCGAGATTCAGATCGTCGCCGTCGAGCCCGCTACCTCCCCGGTGCTCTCTAAGGGCCAGGCCGGCCCGCACAAGATCCAGGGTATCGGTGCCGGCTTTGTGCCCGACGTCCTCGACACCCAGGTCTATGACGAGATCATCCCCGTCGAGAACGACGACGCCTTTGCGACCGGCCGCGCCGTGGGCCACAAGGAGGGCGTGCTCGTGGGCATTTCGTCCGGCGCCGCCGTGTGGGCCGCGCTGCAGCTGGCCAAGCGCCCCGAGAACGAGGGCAAGACCATCGTGGCCCTGCTCGCCGATACCGGTGAGCGCTACCTGTCCACGGCACTGTTCCAGGACTAGAGCCTGTCGCCCATAGGTTGAGCCCACGGACGAGCCGGTCTCCTCTCTCTCCCGGCAGTCTGAGCCCATCTCATTAGGGCGTCCCACAGGACGCCCGAACTTGCTACAATGTCTGCGGCGCGGAACCAGCCTCCCGCGCCGCTTTTCTTTTTTGGCCACATGCCACCAAGGAGAACCTCCCCATGCACAACAAGCGCGTGCTCGTCGCCATGAGCGGCGGCGTCGATTCCAGCGTGACCGCGTACCTGCTCAAAAGCCAGGGCTACGAATGCGTCGGCGCCACCATGCGCCTCACCTGCCCCGCGCCCGATCCTGCAACGGGTATGAGCAAAGTCGACCGCGACATCGCCGATGCAAAGGCCGTCGCCGAGCGTCTGGGGATACCCCACCATGTGCTCGACTTGCAGCAGACCTTCGACCACAGCGTTATCGAGCGCTTTGTGAACGCCTACCAGGAGGGGCTGACGCCCAACCCGTGCATCATCTGCAACCGCCACATAAAGTTTGGCGCGTTGCTCGGTGCGGCGCTGGACATGGGCTGCGACTACATCGCAACGGGTCATTACGCCAAAACAAGCCAGACAGTAGACGGCACCTGGCAGCTGCATCGCGGCGAAGATCCCAAAAAGGACCAGAGCTACTTTTTATATTCGCTTACGCAGGAGCGCCTGGCGCACACGATCTTTCCGCTGGCAGGCCTAGACAAAGAGCGCGACGTGCGCCGCATAGCCGCCGAGCAAGGCTTTACCAACGCCCAGAAGGCCGAAAGCGAGGACATCTGCTTTATTCCAGACGGTGACTACGCGGGCTATATCGAGCGCCGCTGCGGACATCCCGCTGCACCGGGCGACATTGTGTGGCGCGACGGCAGCGTGGTCGGACGCCATAACGGCGCGTTGCGCTATACCATCGGCCAGCGCAAGGGCTTGGGCGTCGCGATGGCGCATCCCGTGTATGTGACGGGCGTCGATGCCGCCAACAACACCGTGCATCTGGGCGAGGCCGAGGACCTAACGGCCACAGCACTCACGGCCGACGACTGGATCTGGAGCGCCCCTGCCGACCGCATGGAGGCAGAACTCGATGCCGGCGGCATTCGCGTGGGCGCCAAGTACCGTTACCGTCAGAAAGACCAAGCAGCGACCCTTACGCGCGGCGAAGACGGGCAAATGCTGCTGACTTTTGACGAGCCGCAGCGAGCCATCGCCCCCGGCCAGGCCGTTGTAGTCTACCACGGCGACATCGTCCTCGGCGGCGGCACGGTGACCGGCGCACTTAAGTAACCCCATCCCCTTCATAAATTGCGGTGAAATAGGGACTGTTTAAGCGTTTAAAACCGCCAAACAGTCCCTATTTCACCGCAACTTAGAGAGGACGGCCTCGGTCGGTACTGCCGTATCAGCCGAGGCCGCTGCATCGCTAGCGCTGTACGTAGGCGCGGACGAGCTCGAAGGTGTTGCGCACGCCGTCCATGTGGCTACGCTCGTAGTTGTGGCTCGCATACACGCCGGGGCCGATCAGACCATGGCGAATGTCGTAGCCGGCAGAGAGCGTGGCTTCGACGTCCGAACCGTAATGCGGATACACGTCGATAGCGTAATCGAGCTCAAGCTCGCGCGCGATATTGGACAGCGCCGTCACCAGGTCGTAGTTGTACGGACCGCCCGAATCCTTGGCGCAGATCGACACCATGTGCTCGGTGCAGCCTAGGTCGTCGCCCACGCAGCCCATGTCAACGCTGATCATCTCGCGCGTGTCGGCCGGCACGAAGGCGCCGCCGTGGCCCACCTCCTCGTACACGGTAAAGAGCAGCGAAACCTTACGCGAAAGCGTCACCTCACCAGCGGCGACGGCACGCGCCAAGCCCAGCAAAATGGCGGCCGACAGCTTGTCGTCCAAGAAGCGGCTCTTAATGTAGCCGCTCTCCGTCACTGTGGTGCGCGGGTCCATAGCGATGATGTCGCCGGTCTGAACACCCAGCTCGAGCACATCGTCCTTGCTGTCGACATTCTCATCGAGCAGGATCTCCATGTTCTTCTCGATGGTCTTGACCGGCTCATCGGCCACATGCGCCGAAGGCTCGGTGTTAAGGACCACGCCCGTGTAGACATTGCCGTCACGCGTGTAGACGGTGCAGTTCTCGCCATCGGCCGTGGACCACTGGTGCCCGCCGAGGGTCGTGGGGCGCAGGCGACCATTGTCCTTAATGGAGCGTACCATGGCGCCCAGGGTATCGACATGGCTCGCCAACACGAGCGGCTCACCCTCACCACCAAGCTCAACGAGCACATTGCCCTTATTGGAGCGCTCGGGCCCAAAGCCCATATCGCGCAACGTCTCCATCAGATAATCAGTCGCCGCACGGGTATAGCCTGTAGGGGAGGCAATAGAAGTCAGCGCCTTCAACTGGTCAGTAATATAGGAGAGCGTAGAATCCATCTTGGACACCAAAGTCACCCTTTCATATCGAATTAAACCCACAGCAACGATACCACCGCGAACCATCTTTTTACCTAGCGAGATGACCCATTGAGTTCTTCAGAACTGCGCCCGCCACGATAACGAGCCGGCGGGCCCCCTGCCCGTTAGCCCCACAATCTTTCCGCAGGACGGAGGAAGCCCCCGCCGCACGAAGTGCGCAGCGGGGGCTTCCGACATGTCCGAGGACGATTGTGGGGCTAACGGGCAGGGGCCCGCCGAACCAAGTTAGGCAGCCGGGCAGATCTTCTTGAAGAGCTCGATGACGTCGTCGAGCGTCGCCTCGCGCGGGTTACCCGGGAAACAAGCGTCGGCCATGGCGTCCTTGGCCAGGACCTCGATCTCGTCAGCCTTCATGGCCTCGCAGACGTGCGGGATATTCACGTCGGCGGAAAGCTGCTTGACGGCGGCGATAGCGGCGTCGGCAGCCTCGTCGGTGCTCATGCCCGTGGTGTCAACGCCCATGGCGACGGCAACCTTGGCCAGACGCTCGGCGCAAACCGGCTTGTTGAACTCCATGGCGATCGGCAGCAGCATGGCGCAAGCGACGCCGTGCGGGGTGTCGTAGTGAGCGGACAGGGTGTGAGCCATGGCGTGGTCGATGCCCAGGCCAACATTGGAGAAGCCCATGCCGGCGACATACTGGCCAAGAGCCATGCCCTCGCGGCCGGAGCCGGGCTGACCGGACTTGGCCTCGGCAACGGAGTCGCGCAGGTTCTCGCTGATCAGCTTAATAGCCTCAAAGTGGAACATGTCGGAGAGCTCCCAGGCGCCCTTGGTGGTGTAGCCCTCGATGGCGTGGGTCAGAGCGTCCATACCAGTGGAAGCGGTCAGGCCGGCAGGCATGGAAGCCATCATGTCGGGGTCGACGACGGCGACCTCGGGGGCGTCGTTGGTGTCGACGCACACGAACTTGCGGACCTTCTCGGGGTCGGTGATGACGTAGTTGATGGTCACCTCGGCGGCAGTACCGGCGGTCGTCGGCACGGCGATGGTGAACACGGCGTGGTTCTTAGTGGGAGCAACGCCCTCGAGGCTGCGGACATCAGCGAACTCGGGGTTGTTGATGATGATGCCGATGGCCTTGGCGGTGTCCATGGAGGAGCCACCACCGATGGTCACAATAGCGTCAGCTTCGGCGGCCTTAAAGGCCTCGACGCCGTCCTTGACGTTCTGGATCGTGGGATTGGGCTTAATCTCGGAGTAGAGGCTCCAAGCGATGCCGGCGGCGTCGAGCTCGTCGGTCACCTTGGCGGTAACGCCAAACTTGACCAGGTCGGGGTCGGAGCAGACGAAGATCTTCTTGTAGCCGCGACGCTGGAGCTCACCGGGGATCTCCTTGATGGCGCCGGAACCATGATAAGAGATGGTATTGAGAACGAAACGATTAGCCATTGATAGCCTCCCATCGTGTGCGGGGCACCCATTACGCCCCACGCTATGAGTCCCATCCTAACGCTTTTGAAACAAAAAACACGTGAGAACATCAAAAGTGTTAAAGCGTTTCAACAGAATAACGGAGCCCTGTCCTTCCCTCCCGACAGCAGCGAAGGCTAGATTATAGGAGCAATCGCCCAAAGAATACGACCGACTCAGTCTATAAATTGTTTCTGTTTTAGCAATATATGTTTGACAATACGTTTATAACAAGATACTTTGTAGTGAATAACATGCATGCAGCAAATAACGTCATTCATTTTGTTAGAAATTGCCCATGCGGTTATTGCAGCTGCATCTACTGCAACGTACGGCGTAATTCTCCGCACGAGGCAGAAGACGGTTCCAATTCGATCGAGGCGATGATACATGGTGGCTAGTGGTCCTAAATCGAGCAAGGCGGCTACAAGCGAATATCGAATCTCAATTGAAGGTAACCCTTATCCGCATACTCTGGCTCTCGTCAACCCAGCGGGAGACAGCCTCAACATCAAAAAACATGGGTTCACGGGTCCACTAGGACAGCTATTGAGTCTTAAATATACCGTTTATGACGATGCAAATGAAAAACTCTTCACTGTCGTCGACGGTGGTTTTAGCAACATGCCCAGGGTTGCGCTCATCATCGAACACGAGGAAGTTGCGGTGTTTGATTATGGTCTAAACAGACTTGAGATGAAGTGCGTAACGAACATACCGAATTACACAATAAAAGGTAACTTCCTATTTGGAAATTACGATATATTCAGCCAACGGGAAGTGAAACTATCTTCAGTTATCGTCCTTCAATGTGATAAACAATCGTGCTTTAGCATACAGGTTTTGGATAAAGCCGAATTAGCCGCCGCAATTGGAATACCTACAGCCATTGCCCTTCTTAGGGCTCGGATTGAAGAGCATCTCGAATAAATCGCAAAAAGCAGTTCGTAGCAACATTCAGGAGCTGGATAGTTTTTTTCTGGCTCCTGGAACTGTATTACATAGTCTGCAAATTGTTCGAAACCACGTCCATGATCCGCAGTAATGGTGGTATGTTTTTTCAACTCCTGCGTAAACGCTACTTTCAAAAAGGATATCGAAACACTATCTAAATTGTTGCAAGACTCATCCAGACTAATAATAGAATAGCTGCTCAGAAAGGCTCTACAAAGCAATAAAGAGGACAGTTCTCCGCCTTGATTATCAACTTGA
Organism: uncultured Collinsella sp.; assembly: GCA_900541715.1. Taxonomy (GTDB): domain Bacteria; phylum Actinomycetota; class Coriobacteriia; order Coriobacteriales; family Coriobacteriaceae; genus Collinsella. The sequence continues at coordinate 7,053 of UQLI01000004.1, read as the reverse complement.
TTACTGTCGTCTTATTATGAATAAAAAGCTCTGACATATGTCCATCCCCTTAACTAATAATCATAGCTGGAAAGATGACATTTTTATTCTATAGCCTCAAACAACACGCTTTGCTGACGTCAAATCTTGTCATTACAAACATGCACCTTAGCGCTTAAGACTCCAAAAAAGGGGCGGCCGAGATGGCCGTCCCCTCCCCAATATTGATCAGTGCGGCAAAGGAACAGCCCCTTTGCCGCAATCGGTTACTTTCGGCAGCCCTCTTTCCAAGCCTCGGCCGCAACCTTCCAGCGTAAGCGCAAGTCGCGCTCGCGGTCGATGAACATGATGGCAAACGCGACAAACAGCAGCAAGCTCGCCACGACGATGGCATGCAGGCCCATGCGCTCAATACACCAGTTGCCCAACACGGCGCCAAACACAAAGGTAAGGATCACGCCAAAGTACAGCAGGCCGTTTTCCAAAAAGCCGCGCCTGTGGGTGATGATGTAATCGTCCACGTTTTGCAGCGCGTTGCGCAAGTTGCCGATGCACATGGTCGTAGCGATGCCGTGACCGTGGATCTTGCGGAAGCTCTCGACCTGCATGCCGCAGGCAAACGAGGTGAGGCAGTTGGCGAGCAGGTTGAAATTGCCGCCCGGGATAAAGCTCACGCCCAGCAAGATGACGGCTTCAAAGAACACCGTCACCTGACGCCAGTGGATCACGCTGCCAAAACGTTCGTGTACCAGGTCGGCAAGCATAATGCCCACGGCAAACGACACCACAGGGAAGAAGTAGCGCCCCGCAAGCGCCCAGTTGCCTTCCGAGATGCTCACGCCCACGAGCAGGATGTTGCCCGTCTGCGCGTTTGCGAAAACATGGTCGCGCCCAATGTACGAATACACATCCATAAAGCCACCGGCGAGCGCCAAGATGATGCCCAGCTCAATAGACTCCGATATCTGTTTGGCACGCTGCATCGTCGTGCATCCTCCTTGTTGACGACTCTCTCGTGCGTTGGCGGAAACATAGCCGCCGTTCATACTGTAACCCATTGACAACATGGCGTGCGCGCGAGACGGGTTCTCCAACGCGCAGATACACAGTCTGGAAACAAACGGCACCCGCATCGACGCGCCGATCCGCCAGCTCATGTACTCCACCAGTCTTTTTAGCGCCGTCCCAAAAAGACTGGTTACAATTACGTGCAGCATACAAACACCGGGAGGGATCGTGGCAAAAAAGCCTCAGCACGCTCAGAACAACCAGCGCAGTCAGCAGGGCAAACAAGGCCAGCAGCAAAAGCGCGGCGGTAAGACGCAAGGCTCGCGACCCACGCATGCCTCTGCAGCGCCCGCCCGTCCCTGGCGCCCGGGCCGCGATAAGTTCCTCCCCGTCAGCCGCGCCGACATGGATGCGCGCGGCTGGGACCAGTGCGACTTTGTCTACATCTGCGGCGACGCCTACGTGGACCACCCCAGCTTTGGTATGGCCATCATCAGTCGCGTCCTCGACGCGCACGGCTATAAGGTGGGCATCATCTGCCAGCCCGACTGGACCGACCCCGCCAGCATCACCGCGCTCGGCGAACCGCGCCTGGGCTTTCTCGTCAGTGCCGGCAACATGGACTCCATGGTCAACCACTATTCAGTGACCAAGCACCGCCGCCACACCGACGCCTATACCCCCGGTGGCGAGGAGGGGCGCCGTCCCAACCGAGCCGTCACGGTCTACGGCAACCTCATCCGCCAGACGTTTAAGGACGTCCCCATCATCATCGGGGGCATCGAGGCAAGCCTGCGCCGCCTGGCCCACTATGACTACTGGCAGGACAAGCTCAAGCGCTCGGTACTGCTCGACTCGGGCGCCGACATCCTCATCTACGGTATGGGCGAGCACGCGATTGTCGAGATCGCCGACGCGCTCGACGCGGGGCTGCCCGTCGATCAGATCACCTATATCAATGGCACCGTCTACCGCACCAGCTCGCTCGACGAGGTCTACGACTACGACCTGCTGCCCAGCTGGGACGACCTTGCCGCCGACAAGCTCAACTACGCGCGCAGCTTTAATGTGCAGCAGCAGAATATGGACCCCATCACCGGACATCGCCTGGTAGAGCCCTACCCCAACAGCGTCTATGTGGTGCAGAACCCGCCATCGGCGACGCTCACCACCGATGAGATGGACGAGGTGGCCGAACTCCCCTACGCACGCGATTGGCATCCCGATTACGACGCGGCGGGCGGCGTGCCGGCCTTTGCCGAGATCAAGTTTTCCATTAGCTCCAACCGCGGGTGCTTTGGTGAGTGCTCGTTTTGCGCCCTCACCTTCCACCAGGGTCGCGTGCTGCAGATGCGCAGCCACGATTCGATCATGCGCGAGGCCGAGCTGCTCACGCGCGATCCCGAGTTTAAGGGCTACATCAATGACGTGGGCGGACCGACGGCCAACTTTAGCCGCCCTGCCTGCGACAAGCAGCTCAAGCACGGCGTGTGCAAGAACAAGCGCTGCCTGTGGCCGAGCGTGTGCAAGAACATGGTAGTCGACGAGAGCGGCTACACGCAGCTGTTGCGCGACCTGCGCCAGCTGCCGGGCGTCAAGAAGGTCTTCGTCCGCAGCGGCATCCGCTTCGACTACACCATGGCCGACGCCTCGGACGAGTTTTTGCGCGAGCTGCTAGAGCACCATGTCTCGGGCCAGCTACGCGTAGCGCCCGAGCACGTGAGCGATGCGGTGCTGTCCGTGATGGGCAAGCCGAGCCGCGCCGTCTACGACGCGTTCTGCCGTAAATTTGAGCGCTTGAACCGCGAATACGGACTCAAGCAGTACGTGGTGCCGTATCTGATATCGAGCCACCCGGGCTCAACCATGAAGGAAGCCGTGGACCTTGCCGAAGCCGTGCGCGACATGGGCTACATGCCCGAGCAGGTGCAGGACTTCTACCCCACGCCGTCCACCATGTCGACCTGCATGTACTACACCGGCGTGGACCCGCGCACCATGGAGCCGATCTACGTGGCGCGCGACCCGCACGAGAAGGCCATGCAGCGTGCGCTCATCCAATATCGCAAGCCCGAGAACTACAAGCTGGTGCGCGAGGCGCTGGAAAAAGCCGGCCGCCGCGATCTGATTGGCTACACCAAACATTGCCTGATTCGTCCCGTGCCCCCGCGCCCGGGCGAGACGTCTGCTGGCGGCGGGCATGGCACCGGCAAGAAGGGCGGCAAACCGCATGGCGGCGCCGGCGGCAAGGGGTCCAAGGGCAGCAAGGGGCACGGCGGCATGTCGCGCGCACAGAACACTGCCGGCCGCAATCGCGCGGCCCAGGGGCGTCAGGGCGCCAACGGCGGCGGACGTCGCAACTAGGGCAGCGGCGCGCTCGCTGCGTCCATCCCACACGCGTGGCGCAGCGAGCGCATTGCCTCAACGAGGATGACACCGGCGATAGCAACCGTAATTGCCACATCGAGCGGCGTGTTCACAAACCAGAGCAGCCCCATGAGATACGACCCGGCATTAAAGGCAAAGTGCAGCAGGATCGTGTAGCGGAGCTTTCCGGTGGTCACGAGCACCCAACCAAAGATGAGGCCGGCGGCACCCGCGTAGCAACCCTGCACCCAATTCATGTGCATAAAACCGAAGATTGCCGCCTGCAACACAATCGCCGCGGCGATACCCCACGTGCTTGGGGCCGCCCAGGGCACCATGGCGCCGTCCTGCGCGCTCGCACGACGCCGGCGCTTCCAAAGTGGGCGGCACTGCGGATTAAACGCTCGGAGCGAAAACTCAAAAATAATGCCGCGCACCAGCAGCTCTTCACAAAATGGGGCACCGAGCACCGTAGTCAGGACGGCGAGATAGCTGGTGTCGCCCATGCCTGTTTCCTCGACAAGCTCGCTGTAGTCGGCCGCGGCCTCGGGCAACAGCGACAGCACGGCGTCGGTCACGTAGCCAACAACCACCTGCAGGGCCAGGCCAATCACGATAACGCAGGCGATGCGCTTCCACGCCCCACGTGCTCCCCCGCCGAGCGGATGCTCGCTTTGCCGGCGTGCCATAAACGAACGCGGCCACAGATAACGCCACCACAGTAGCGCCATCAAAAACGATGCCGTCTGCGCGACGGCCTGAAGCAATTGAATGTCGAGGTCATCGATCGAAAAACCCATGAACACTGACGCGACGCCCAGAGCGGAAAACAAAACCACGCTCAGGGCAATATCGGCAGCGACGACGCCAAAACAGGCAAGCGCCCAAATCATCGCATTGAGCATGCCGACCTCCTCCCGACGACTAGTCATTGGGGACGTTCTTCAACGACTAGCTGTTGAGGACACTCTTTGCCAAAGGCCCCGTTGGGCGAGATGTCAAACGGAAAGGTGCCGCAGCGATTGAACGCGGCGATAAACATGCGGATGGCGTTGGACGGCGTGGTGCCCACGAGCTGAGTTGCCGCCGCGAAGGCTGCCTTCTCCTCGGGCAAGACCTTCGCGACTACGGGGGTCATGTGTTCTGCCATGGCGCTTCCTTTTTGAAACGACGGTAGTGCGGATAGATGCGGGCCACGCGGCTGGGCGACGGGCTGTGAAGGCAACCCGATTGGCCCGCATCCGGAGTTTGTTTCTGCGGCGTTGGTATTACTTGGTATTCCTAAGTATTACCCCGCAGATAGAATACCACACCCGACCCCATGGGAACGGAGGAAAACGAATCATTTTGTAGCTGAGTTAGTATTTAGAGCGTGATGATGTCCGAGATATCGAGGGCCTGAGCGTCGGCGACATCGTGCGTGGCGAGCAGGAGCATGCGGCCGTCGAGCAGGTCGAGCACGACCTCGGCGCATGCGTCGCGTGCGGCGGTATCTAGACCGGTAAAGGGCTCGTCCAGAATAACGGCGCCGCCCGGGAACAGCAGGACTCGAGCGATCTCGACGCGACGGCGCTGCCCGCCCGAAAGCTCGGCCACGCGAGCATGCACGTCGATCCCTGGCACCAGCAGGCGCAGCAATGCCGCGGCGCTCGAAGCATCCACGCGCGCATCGGCGCACACCAACACGTTATCCAGCGCCGAGGCGGATTCGACCAAGCGTGCATCCTGAAACACCATCGAGCACGGCGCGGACTCCCCCGCCGCTAGCGCAAGCAGCGTCGACTTGCCCGCACCCGAAGCACCCATCACACAGATACGCCCGCCCGCGGGCACGTTGAGCGCCAGACCGTCCAGTGCCGGAGCCCACGGCGCGCGATCGCCCACGGCGAGCGCAAGCTCCGCAGCAGCCCCGCCGCCAGCAGAGCCGCACGCACGCCCGCGGCCACCGCGCCCATGCGCCCGCACGGCAGTACGCCACGCCACGGGCCCCGAAGCCCGCAGCAACCACACCAGCACGCGCTCGCATGCCCACGATGCCGCCACGACCAGCACGGTCCACGCCAGCAGGTCCGCCGTCTCGATCAAAAGCTTCGCCTGATAGATGCGTTCGCCCACGGTGCCCGTCGCCATGCCGATGAGCTCCGCCGCCACGCCGGCCTTCCAGCTCATGCCGATCACGGCACGCGCACACGAAAGCACAAACGGCAGGACCTCGCGCCAGGTATGGGCGCAAAACAGACGCCAACCCTGCACGCCATGCAGACGAAACATCTGCTCCAGCGGCTGATCAACCTGTGCCAAACCCTCAACCAGCGAAAAATACACGCCCGGCAGCGCCATCAAAAAGACCACGGCGATGCTCACGCGCGCCGACCCCAGCCAAATGAGCAGCAGGACCACCACGCAGGCAACCGGCGTCGCCTTAACAAACGAAAGCGCCGGCGCCACCAAGCGGGCAAACGTCAGCGATCGCACCGAGACTCCCGCCATCACGCCGCCGCACACCGCGGCAAGCGCCAGCCCGCCCAAGATCCGTGCGCCTGAACCCACCAGAATCGCCCACGTCCCGGCATCACATGCCAGCCGCAGCAACGCCACCACGACAGCGACCGGCCCCGGCAAAATCAATGGTTGCGCCACGAGACCCGCCACCAGCACCCACACGGCAAGCCAAAAGGCGGCAACGGCACCTGCTGCCGCCACCGCCTTCACACGCTCTGTCATGTGTCGAGCAAACGCACGCACGGGCTACTCCATGTAGTAGAAATCATCGGCCGGGAGCTTGCCGCCCACGGCGCTCGCGTCCGCATCAGCCAGCACCTGCAGATACCCGTCGAGCGCCGCCTTCATATCCTTCCCCGTCTGGCACACGAGCATGCACCCGGGAATCGCCTTTTCGGCAATCGCGGCGTTATCGACGATGCCCGCATCGACCACGGCCTGAGCCCAGTCTGCCGGCGCCGCGTTCACGGCCTCAACGCTCGCCGCATGGCAGCTCAAGAATTCCGCCACGGCCTCGGGATGTTCCTTGGCAAAGGCCCGGCGCACCACGGTCACGCCCGTCAGCAAACGGGAGCCCGTGTCACCCGCCAGCTCATCCCACACATCGGTCAGACTTACCGGCGCCGACAGCTTGCCTTCGCTCTTGGCGATGGCCGCCGTCTTGAACGGCTCCGGCAGCACGCCCACGGCGGACGGGTCGACAAGCAACGCCGACAGCACCTCGGTGGGCTCGCTCTTAAACTCAAGCGCCACCTGGCCGGTCAGGCCCGCGCGCTCCAGCAAGTAGTTCATGACGTACTCCGGCGTGGTGCCCTTGCCCGTCATATAGACGGTATGGCCCGCCAGATCGCCAAACGAGGCCACATTCGCGTCGCCCGTCACAACGTTCAGCACGCCCAGCGTGTTGATGTCGATGACCTGCACCGCGCCCTCGGTCTTGTTGTAGAGCACGCTCGCCACGTTGGCGGGCACCAGGGCGATATCGATATCGCCCTGAATGACCTTGGGCACAATCTCGTCGGCGGCAGTGTTGATCGCAAAGTCGAACTTATTGTCCGTCTCGCCATCGGCAGCCTGGTCCATAAACTGCACCAGGCCAATCGAGGTCGGCCCCTTGAGCGAGGCGACGTGCACCTCGACGGGCTCCGCGGCGGTCGCCGCACCACCGGCAGCCGAGCCCGCGGCAGACCCGGCACC
>UQLI01000003.1 GCA_900541715.1 uncultured Collinsella sp. | reverse complement strand
TGACGCGACGGGTCTGACGATCGAACACGCCGCGGAAGTTGCGGCCGCTGCCGATCGGCCAGTTCATGGGATACGTATTGATGCCCAGGACGTTCTCGATCTCTTCCATGAGCTCAAACGGATCGCGAGCCTCGTGGTCGAGCTTGTTCACAAAGGTGAAGATGGGAATGTGGCGCAGCGTACAGACCTTAAAGAGCTTTTTGGTCTGGGCCTCGACGCCCTTGGCGCCGTCGATGACCATAACAGCAGCGTCGGCGGCCATAAGGGTACGGTAGGTATCCTCCGAGAAGTCCTGGTGGCCGGGGGTATCGAGGATGTTGACGCAGGCGCCGTTGTAGGTGAACTGCAGCACCGAGGAAGTAACGGAAATACCGCGCTCCTTCTCGATGTCCATCCAGTCCGAGACGGCATGCTTGGCCGAGCTCTTGCCCTTGACCGAGCCGGCAGTCTGGATGCTGCCGGTATAGAGCAGCAGCTTCTCGGTAAGTGTGGTCTTACCGGCGTCCGGGTGGCTGATGATCGCGAATGTGCGGCGCGACGAGATTTCATCCGACAGGCTTGCCATGCGGATCCTTTCTTGCATTGAGTGCATTACGTCGTTGTAACCGTACTATTGTAGCCGCGAAATCTCGCTCTAGGGCGCCTATCAGGACAAATTCATCAGTCAGAACGTGAACGGCTAGTTATCGAAAGTATTCTGCAGCAGACTGTCTCAATCTGTAACAGCAGGCGACCCAAAACGGACCCAGGCGTTACAGATTGAGAAAAACAAACTTGCCCGCCGACACAATCTCAATCTGTAACATCTGGCCGCCCAAATTGGGTCTAGCTGTTACAAATCGAGATAAACGGAAAGGCAGGCAGCCAATGTCTCGTTCTGTAACATCTAGCCGCGCAAATCGACTCTTACTGTTACAGATTGAGACAAATAGGCAGGCGGGAAAATAACATCTCAATCTGTAACAGCTGGCGACCAAAAACGGATCCAGATGTTACAGATTGAGATTGTTTTGGAGCAAGCGCGGCGCCGATGGTCTATTCCACATTTAGCTCTTGCATAACTGTGCATAGTGTATATATACTGTGCTTACCGGTTATATACACGTGTAGCCCAACAGCTAAGGAGCCGCTGTGGACATCATCCTATCCAATTCGAGCGATAAGCCCATCTACGAGCAGATAACCTCGCAGGTCAAAGCTCAGATCTTATCGGGCACGCTCGCTGCGGGAGCCAAACTCCCCAGCATCCGTGCACTCGCGAGCGATCTTGGCGTGAGCGTCATCACCACCAAGCGCGCCTACGCCGACCTGGAGCAGCTCGGGTTTATCTGCACCGTGCAGGGCAAGGGCTGCTTTGTCGCCGAGGGCAACCAAGAACTCTTGCGCGAAAACCAGCTCTGCCATATCGAAGAGCTACTTGCGAAAGCGGCGAGCCAAGCCGAAACCCTGGGCGTCACGCGCGACAAGCTGCACGAGATGCTCGACCTGGTAGCCCCCGAAACCATGCAGTAGCCATCTGCAAGAAAGGCTATACCATGCAAAACCTTTTAGAACTCAAAGGCATCTCACGCCGTGTAAGCGACCGTTTTTCGCTGCGTGATGTCACACTCGCTGTGGAGCCAGGTCAGATCGTCGGCTTTGTTGGTGCCAACGGTGCTGGCAAAACAACGACGATTCGAGCTGCCCTCGGGCTTATAAAGCTCGATGCCGGCGAGGTGCACCTATTTGGGCAGCGCTGTGGCGCCGACGCGCCCGATGAGACGCAGCGCCATCTACGCTCCCGCGTCGGTCTTGTCCTGGACACGTGCCCCTTCCCCTCCACGCTCAAGGTGGGCCAGATCGAGTCGCTCGTAGGCCCGGCGTACCCCACGTGGGACCGCGAAACGTTCGCCGGATTCATCAACCGATTTGGCCTCGATCCTAAGACAAAAGTCAAGGACCTCTCCCGCGGCATGGGCATGAAACTGCAGCTTGCCTGTGCACTCAGTCACAATGCCAAACTGCTCGTTTTGGACGAAGCCACCGCAGGCCTCGATCCCATGGCACGCGAGGAACTGCTCGATGAGCTGCTTGCCTTTGTCGCCGACGGTCAGCACAGCGTGCTGCTCTCGAGCCACATTACGTCCGACCTCGATCGCGCCGCCGACCGCGTCATCTGCATCGATAACGGCTCGATTATTTTTGACCTGCCGCGCGAGGACATTACCGACCGAGCCGGCATCGCCCACTGCACCCAAGCACAGGCCGCCGAGCTTATGGCTTGCGTCGAAGGCGCCCGTGCCGTCCACCACGCCTATAGCGTGGACGTGCTCGTACCCAACCGTCGCGAAACGCTCGAGGCCTTCCCCGAGATTCCCAGCGATCGGGCAACCATTGATGACTATCTTCGCCTCATGCTGAAAGGGGCTTCGAAATGAAACGCGCCTTTATGTCCGAGCTCGCCATCGCTCGCTCGCTTATCCCGAGCATTGCAGGCGTCGGCCTGTTCATGTTTGTCGTGCTGACCCTTGCCAACGCGTCGGATGCGATTCCGGCATGAGCGCCGGCGCCTGTGCGGTCAGCGCAATGTCGCCCATCATAATCATGAACTCGCTAGCTGGCTACGATAACCAAAACGGCTGGGAGCGTTATCGAGCAACGTTGCCCTTCTCGCGCAAAGACATCATCTGCGCACGCTACCTGTGCATCGTTGTCTTCTCGGCCATCATGGCCTGCGCCGCCGCGCTTCTGAGCATCGTCTCCATCCCGCTTTTCAACAGTGCGGGCATCCCCTCGACGGGACAGGCCGTCTTTGAGACCGCAATGGCCTCGGCGGCATCGATGCTCATCTCCCTCATGATGGTGTTTTTGGCGCAGCCGCTGTTCTTTCGATTTGGACACATGGAGGCGCTGCGCCTATCCGTTGGCCTGTTTGCCCTGCTTGGTTGCGGCACAATGGCCACGCTGAGCTCCTCCAACCCCATCAGCAACTGGCTCATGTCGATTGCCGGAGCAAATCCCGATCCCGCCGTTCTGGGCTGTCTGTGCGCAGGAATTGCCGTGCTGGCCCTCGCGCTATGTGCAATCAGCTGCACCGTCAGCACCAAGGTTTATCGAGTACGCGACCTGTAATCGACAGCTAAAAAAGCTTAGGTGGTACCCCGCTTATTTTTTCAATGAAACAAGGCGGCATAGCGTCACCACCGCCCCTCACAGCAGGCCGTCTAGTTCTTGGCAACCAAAAAGACACCGTCAGCATATCGAAGGTGAATACTTTTCCGAGAAGTGAACGAGTAAAAACAGTGCCCTGTAGCATCGACATTTTTAAGGACTCAATTCCTGCGGTTTTTGTCTAAGAATCCTGCAGTTTTGTTCGAAAAAAGCGTGCATGTTCCAGGGGTCCAGATTTACTCGTTCACTTCGCGGAAAACCATTCACCTTCGATTCGAGCCTTAACCAAATGCCCTCTCGAACTATGGCCCCTGTCTCACCACAGCGATATCAAAGCTTCATGGCGGGACGGTATCATCGGACGAGCGCCGTAAATCTGGCGCGGTCGTTCTTTGGGGAGGCATTTCACCCGTGTCGTGGGTCGCAGCAGCATTTGTGTCGGCTTTCTTTGCCGGCATCACATCTATCCTGGCCAAATGCGGCATCAAGCAGACCGACTCCGATGTCGCGACGGCCATTCGCACCTGCGTGGTGCTCGTTTTCGCCTGGGCAATGGCGGGCATTTCTGGATCCATTGGAACCATTGGCAGCATCGAACCCAGATCCTGGCTCTTTCTCGTCCTCTCGGGACTCGCTACCGGCGCTTCGTGGATCTGTTACTTTAAGGCGTTGAGCATCGGAGACGTCAATAAGGTCGTACCGGTCGACAAGATGAGCACCGTGCTCGCCGCGCTGATCGCCATCGTGCTTTTTGGCGAGACGAGCAACCTTGCGGTTAAGCTCGTGGGAACCGCCGTCATTACCCTCGGCGCATTTTTAATGATCGAGAAGAAGCAGTCCGCCGGACCCGAGCAGCAGCAAGACCGGACCTGGCTCGCTTACGCCCTCGGTGCCGCCGCGTTCGCGGCGCTCACGTCCATCCTTGCCAAGGTTGGCATCGAAGGCGTCGAGTCCAACCTGGCCACGGCAATCCGTACCTGTGTGGTACTGGTTATGACATGGGCAATCGTGGCAGCTAAAGACAAGATGGGCCAAGCCGTGCACGTAGACCGCTGCGAACTCGTATTTCTCGCAGCATCGGGCATTGCGACCGGAGCATCGTGGCTGCTCTATTACTACGCCATCGCCACAGGCCAGGTGAGCGTCGTGGTGCAGATCGACAAACTATCGATTGTCGTATCGGTACTATTTGCGCGCCTGGCATTCAACGAAAAACTCTCACGACGCAGCGCCATCGGTCTCGCTCTCATCGTCCTGGGCACTGCAGCGCTCGCAGTTTGGAAGTAGCGCGGCCAGCAGCCGCTACATCCTCACACCTGGCTTGGGATGCCTGTACTGACCGTGGGATGCCGTGCGCTTACCGTGCGAGATGGCAAATTTGGGACAACAGTGCAGGCAACGAAGGCAGGCGGCGCACTCCGGCTTTGTCCAGACGGGAAGGCCGTCGCGCATCTCAATCGCCGCCATGGGGCAGCGCTTGGCACACAGGCCGCAGCCGATGCAGCGATCGGCATCGACGGCAAACTTGCTCGTCTGTTGCATGCGCGGCAGCCCAATTGCGTGATACGCGCACGATGCAAACAAAGGCACGCGATGGCGCATCATGTTGCCCGTGCGGCGTGCCCGCACCGCCTCGATCACGGCATCAATCTGCGCCTCGGCAGCTCTATTGATACCCTCAACCTTTTGAGGGTCAGACAGGTCGAAAACAGGCGTCCAGGTATCGGGCATCTTGACGCTCATCGCCGCATCTAACTCGAGCCCACGCTCGTGTAGCAGATCGCGGGCAAACTTGGCCGATTGGCCGGTCGTCGAACCGTACGTCGAAACATAGAACGTATAGGGGCGCTCGCCGCCCTTTGTACTTGCAACAATCGACAGGTCGGCAGTCTTCAAAAACTCGATCATCGGTGTCGGCAGACCCCAGGCATACACCGGAGCAACAAATCCCAGTTGGCGGGGACCTTCCGCCAAGGCAAGGCGAAAGGCCTCGGCATCAAAACGCTCAATCGACATAACCCTGTCGTCCGTCGCCGCCGCAATGCGACGCGCCACATGCTCGCTGTTCCCTGTCGCGCTAAAGTACAGGATCATCTCGTACCCCTGGAGTTGACTCGCGATTAACCGCGCTATTTGCGCAGCGGCTTGGGCAGTGGAATGCCGGCGGCGATGGCTGCGGCAATGATCATGCAGACGATGCCCTTGAGCGGGAAGCACATGAGCAGCAGGCCCACGACCATGACGGGCTGGCGCATGACGGCGCCCATCGTCGATGCCGTGCAGACGGCGACGCAAAAGACCGGATCTGCGCCGGTGAGGATGGCAAGGCCATAGCCCAGGCTTACGCCCGAGAAGATAACCGGGAAGAAGTGGCCGCCGCGCCAGCCAAGGCTGATGAGGGCGGGCGTCAGCATGGCCTTAACAAGACCGGTCGCGATAAGCACGCCGGCAGGAATGGTCAGATAGGTTTCCATGAGCACGTCGGCCTGGGTCTCGCCAGCAAACATGGTGTAGGGCAGGACCGTGCCGCAGATAGCAAGCGCCAAACCGGCTAGCATGGCCTTGACGACAGGACGCTCCCCTATTGCATGTGACAGTGCCTCGCTCGCATGCTCGGAGACAAAGTACAGCCAACCGCATACGGTGCCGACCAACGCCAGCGGAATGAGCCAGACAAGTTCCAGATTGCCCACCTCGGCGGACTCGAACCTGGGCATGCCCATGCCGCCGCCCACAAGCTGGCCAAGCAGCAGGTAGGTGCCCAGACCGCCGGCAATCGCGATGCCGTAGACCACCGTCTTTTGCGCCTTGGGCAACTTGATGGTGATCTCGCCGGACGCGGACTCATCGTCGGCGTCTTCGCCCTGGCCATCGGCGCTACCGGCAAGCGGTGCCACAAAGCCAAAGACGGGCGCGGTAAAGAGCGCCGTCAGGGCAGCCTGGGTACCCAGCAGCGTAAGCTCCCTAAACTCGGCGCCAAAGCGACGCATGCGGTCGCCGACCCAGCTGCACAGACCAGCGATAACGCCGGTCAGGCCGGCCTCCGGTCCAATGCTTCCGCCAAACAGCAGCGGCAGCAATGCCGCGAGCGAAAGCTTGCCCAGTTTGTCGTACGGGTAGCGCCCGTCTTGCTTAACCTTAGCCATCACCTGGTTGAGGTCATCGGTCTTGGTGCCTGTCATCTTTTCGTACAGACCGATTAACAGGCCGCCCAGCAGGCAGACGAAAAACGGGTACGGCAAAAAGCCAAACGGGCCGCTGGCGAGTTCGGGCGACGCCGCGCCCAGCATGTGGGGGATCTCGGTCCACAGATAGTCGATACCGTGCTCCATCGCAAAAAAGAACAGCCAGACCGCGGCACCTGCGAACGCACCGGTCACGGCAACGCTAACTAAAAACAGCGCGCGGTTTGTGGGTTTGGCAAGGTTGTCCATCGGGTCCTCCCGCGGTCAAAGTCGACATAATTACGTTTTATTGTAGAGCGAGCGTTGCCCAGACAAGCCAACCATCTGCGCCACAAACGGCACCATTGGGAGTCATAGTGGGGCAGGCTCAAGACTTATCCGTTGATAATCGAGACAATCTCGCGCAAATCGTCGGCAAAGTAGATGCCTTGCTGGCGCCTCGGGCTCGAAAGCCCCTTATCAATCATGTGCCCGAGCAGCGCCTTGAGGTCGTTGTAGTAACCGTCAAGGTTATACAGGATGCACGGAGCACTCAGGTGCCCCAACGACACCGCGGACATGACCTCGGCAATCTCCTCGAGCGTGCCCGTGCCGCCCGGAAATGCGATGAACGCATCACCGAGCTCGATCATCTTGTCCTTACGCTCGGCCATATCGCTCGTCACGATGAGGTCATCGATGCCGTCGTGCTGAAACTCGGCCTCTATAAAAAAGCTCGGCTCAACACCCGTCACGTGTCCACCTGCCTCGAGTACGCTATCGGCGAGCGCGCCCATCAGGCCCGATTTGGACCCGCCGTATACCAGCGCGTGCCCGTTGGAGCCAATCCAGTTGCCCAGCTCTTGCACCGCAGGCAGAAATGCTGGGTCGTTACCAACGCTGGCGCCCAGGTATACCGTGATATTCATATTCAGTCCCCCTCGTCATGACGCGCAGCGCCCGTTCTAGCGCTGGCGTCGACGATACTCGCGCACACGACGCGAAAGATCGGCGAGCTCGTCGCGATCGAGCTCTTCCAAATGCTCCAGATCGTCCATAAAGCGCGCCATGGTGTCCTTTTGGCGCATCTTGATGAGCGTATTGCAGTAGTTCACCGCCACGCCCGTGAGCATGGCAATGTAGAAGATGCTGATAACGCTCAGGACAACGGTAATCGCGCGGGCGACCGGCGTTTCGGCCGGGATATCGCCAAAGCCGATGGTCGAGACCGTCTCAAAGCTAAACCAGAGACCATCGCCAAACGTAAGGGTCGTGGGCTCGGACAACCAGACGGCCGTCGAGCACAGCAGATAGAAGATGAGGAACAGGCCCGTGATACGCACGAAACCGGCCTGGCGCAAAACATCAGCAAGCGTCCTGAGCTTTTTCATCGCGACCCCTTTTCTCAGACGTCCAATCACATTCGCTCGGTATTGTCCCACGCCTCTCCCGCAAACGAAACTAGTCATTGGGGACGTTCTTAAATGACTAGTCAAACAAGAACGTCCCCAATGACTAGTCGTTTAAGAACGTCCCCAATGACTACCAGCTGCCGCCTGGGCAGGCTGGGCTGGTATCCTTATGCGGTAATGTCTCGATTCGTTAGGATTGCATGTGAGAGCTGCCACTGTCCTTCGTTCAGTTATATGTCGCGCTCTGGCCATTGTGCTCGCCGCGCTTGCCGTGCTGAGTTCTATCGCGCCTGTCCAGGCTTTTGCCGCTGACTCTAGCCAGCCAGTCAAGACGGTCCGCGTTGGTTGGCTCGTCAACAACGAGGGCTTCCAGGACGGCACCCCCGGCGAGCGTCTATCGGGATGGGGTTACGAGTACCTCCAGACCCTGTCGTACTACACGCCCGGCTGGCGGTACGAATACGTCTCCGGCACCTTCACCGAGCTTATGGACATGCTCGAGGCAGGCGAAATCGACCTCATGCCCAACATCTCCTACTCCGAGGAACGCACCCAAAAGCTGCTCTTTTCCTCGAACCCCGAGGGCACCGAGCGCTACTACATCTACGCCAAGCCCGATCGCGACGACCTGGCCAAGGGTGACCTCCAAGCGCTCCAGGGCCTTACCATCGGTTGCAACTCCGGTGTTATGCAAACCTTCGTTGGCCAGCAGTGGCTCGCCAACGAAGGAATCACCTGCACATACAGGGAGTATGACGGAGGCTCCATGCTCTTTGACGCACTCGCAAACGACGAAGTCGACGCCGTCATCATGAACGACACCATCTCGTCACCCGATGCGTCGCCCATGTTCTACGTTGGCTCGAGTGACTACTATTTTGCCGTCCCCAAAAGCCGCCCCGACCTGATGAACGATATCAATGCCGCCATGACGGCAATCGCCCGCGTCAACCCACGTTATAACGACGAGGTCAAGGCGAATTACTCGGCCCAAAACAGCGGCTCATCATCGCTCACCGGCCCCGAGCGCTCCTGGCTCAAAGCAAACGACAACACCATCACGATCGGCTATCTTAAAAACAAACTCCCCTACTGCACGCAAAATGACGACGGCGAAATGGAAGGGTCGCTCGCCTCGCTTGCGACGACGCTACACGATAAATTTGGCATTACGGTCAAAACCGTCGCCTTTGATAGCTACAAGATGATGTCAAAGGCCCTGTCAAAGGGAAGCATAGACGTTGCGCTGCCGGTATACCGAGATTACTGGTTTGCCGAGCAAACAGGCGTTGTGCAGTCGATATCGTTGGGGACCATATCCCTCACCGCCATCTACACCGGCAGCAACCTGAACAAAGACCTTCAGAACATCGCCTGTACCAAATCATCGTTTGTCAACAAAAATGCACTTGAAAGCCTGTTCCCCACAGCGACCGTAACCGAATACCAATCCGACGATGAAGCGTTCGACGCCCTCAGGAAGGGAACGGCGCACTGCATCGTCGCTCCCAGTTCACGCGTAAAAACCATCGGTGACCGTTACGATCTCGAGGACTGCGAGACGGTCGAGCTCCCTGACACCTGTGAGCTCTCGTGCTGGATTTCGCGCGGAAAGCCCGAGCTGCTGGGAATCATCAACAAGGGCATCATCAATGCCGGAGAATCGCTCTCCGCAAGCAATTTCTCCTCCACGTCGTACACGGCCCAGGAATCCAACACGCTTCAATTCCTTTATCGCAACCGCACCGCCATTGCAGCTACCCTCATCGGTATGTTGTCGGTCGGCATCGTCCTGCTCATCTGGGCGCTCGTGCGCGCTCGAACCGAGCGCAAAAAAGCCGATGCTGCCAACGCCGCTAAGACGGCATTCCTCACGCGCATGAGCCACGACATCCGAACGCCGCTCAACGGTATCCTGGGCCTTATCGAGATCGAGGAATTGAAGGAAGGCGATATCCAGGTCGCCCGCGAGAGCCGTGCCAAGGCGCGCGTTGCCGCCAATCACCTGCTCTCGCTGATCAACGACATCCTCGAGATGGGCAAAATCGAAGACCGCAAGCTAACACTGGAGCATACGCCTTTTAACCTCAAAGAGCTCTGTGATAATACGCTGGTGCTGTGCAAGCTCCGCGCGTCCAGTAACGGCATCACCATGCAGGACAATAGTCTGCCGTACGCCACGGGGCCATACATGATCGGCAGTCCCACCCATATCCGACAGATCATGATCAACCTATTAGACAACAGCATTAAGTACAACAAGCACGGCGGCTCCGTCACCTTTAGCTCAAAGACCAAGCCACTCGATAACGGGCGCGCGCTCTTTTGCTTTAGCGTTTCGGATACCGGCATTGGCATGACTCCCAAGTTTTTATAGCATATCTATGAGCCGTTTGCCCAAGAAGGTGACGATGCGCGCAGCAAGTTCCAAGGAACCGGCATGGGCATGCCAATCGTCAAGTCGCTTATTGAACTGATGGGCGGTACGATTGAGATTTCGAGTGAGGTTGGCGTGGGGAGTACGTTCAACGTCCAGATTCCGCTCGATATCGACAAGAACCCTCAGGCGCGGGCAGATACGGTCGAGAGGGTGCTCGACTGCTCGCTCGCCGACATGAACGTGTTGCTCGCCGAAGACAACGAATTGAATGCCGAGATTGCCCAGACGCTGCTAGAATCCGAGGGCGTCGTGGTCACCTGCGCCGCCAATGGCAACGAAGTCGTCGATCTGTACCTGTCACATCCCGCCGGCAGCTTCGATGCGATTCTGATGGACATCATGATGCCGGGCATGGACGGCTATGAGGCAACCCGCGCGATTCGTCTGAGCGAGAAGGTCGATGCAGCCGATATCCCCATCATCGCGCTCACCGCCAACGCCTTTGCCGAGGACGCCAAGGCGGCACACGATGCCGGCATGAACGCCCATCTGTCCAAACCGCTCGACTTTAACAAGCTCAAAAACATACTCGCCCGCATCAAGAAAAACGGATCCGTTTCGCTATAGTTTGTGCTCAACCACCACGCACGACCAGAAAGGAAACCAACGATGTTTAGGCCCTTACGTCGAAAGAAACGCGCCATCACTGACGAGGAAGCGCGCGAACTGCTCGCTGCCTGCAAGCGCGGCGTCTTTGCCGTCAACGGCGACGATGGCTACCCGTACGCCATTCCCGTCAACTACTTCTTTGACGCCGAGCACGACAAGATTTATTTCCATGGCGCCAAGGCTGGCCACAAGGTCGACGCACTCAAGCGCGATGACAAGGTCTGCTTTACCGTTTACGGCAACGAGTGGTACAAGGACGGTGACTGGGCTCCCTACGTTATGAGTACCGTAGTCTTTGGCCGTTGTCGCCTGGCGAATGACACCCCCGCGTTTATCGAGGATAAAGTTCGCCAGCTCGCGCTTAAGTACTACCCTTCTGCCGAAGAAGTCGAAGAGGAAATCGCCAAGGACATTAAGGGCGTCCAGCTCTACGAGATTACGATTGAGCATCTTTGCGGCAAGCAGATTCAAGAAAAATAAACCTCCGCAGCAGGTCTGCGCCCAATGGTTACAGACGTTTTACCATGCGGGACCTTCCAGCCGGCTTGGCAGAAGGCCCCGCATGCAGTGCTCACTTACCGTGCATTAAAAACGTAGCGGTCCAAGCGGTCGCACGCTTCCCTTACGCGCGAAAGCGGCAGCGCCAAATTCACGCGAATGTGGCAGGGCCCGTGGAACGGGCGGCCGTCCTGATACCCCACGCCCACGCGCGCCCCCTCGTCGAGCAACCACTGAATATCGCGGCCATGCTCGCGGCACCACTCGGTGCAGTCCAGAAACACCATGTACGTGCCCTGCGGACGCGAATAGGACACGCCCTCAAAATGCTCGTCCACGTAATCGCAGAAGTACTCGATATTGCTGGCAAGCACCTGGTTGAGCTCGTCCACCCACTCGTAGCCCTGCGGCTGGTAGGCACCGATAAGCGCATGCATGGAGAGGACATTCATCTCGTTGTAGTGAGTCTTGTTGGACACGGCGCACACGCGGTCGCGCAGCGTCTCGTTGTAGACAATGTGGTAGCTGCCGACCAGGCCCGCCAGGTTGAACGTCTTGCTGGGCGCATAGAGGGCAACCGTGCGCATGCGGGCGTCCTCGCTCACCGACTGCGTCGGGATATGCTTGTGCCCCGGCAGGATGATATCGGACCAAATCTCGTCCGAGATCACCACGCAATCGTGCTGGCGATAAATGTCCATAGCGCGCTCGATCTCGTCGCGCTCCCATACGCGGCCGCAGGGATTGTGCGGCGAGCAGAACACCGCGGCATGAATGTGGTTTTGGGCGAGCTTGCGCTCCATGTCCTCAAAGTCCATACGCCACACGCCTTGATCGTCGAGCTTAAGCGGGCTGTGGACAATGCGATAGCCCGCGGCTTCGATGGACTTGGTAAAACCGATGTAGGTGGGGCTATGGACCAGTACCGCATCGCCTGGCTGGACATACGCGCGCAACGTCGACACGACACCGCCCAGCACGCCGTTTTCGTAGCCGATATGCTCAGGCGCCAAGCCCTCAACGCCGTTGCGGCGCCTCTGCCATTCGATGATGCGGTCAAAGTACTCGGGACGCGGGTTAAAGTAGCCAAACATGGGATGCTGGGCGCGCTGAATAATGTGCTCCTGGACCGTGGGCACCGTGGCGAAGTTCATGTCCGCCACCCACATGGGGATGCGGTCGAAGCCCTCGTCGGGTGCGTTCGGAGCCATGTCGGGAATCTCGCCCCAGGAGTCAACGGCGATGGCGTCCATGCCGTGGCGGTCGATAAGCGAAGTAAAGTCGTATTTCATGCTGAGCTCCCATGCAAAGCGGGTTGTTTTGGTAGGCGTTATTGTCCACCAGCGTGGGCGGTTTTGGCGCGGAGTTTGGCGCTTAATTTGACGGGTGCGGACGAATGGCTGGTTAGTCTTGTGCGTCGTTGACGGCGACTACGGTTAGCTGGGTTTCATCGACCGTAAAAGATATGTCGAGTCCGGCGAAGGCCAGATGATAGACGCGGTTTGGCTCGTGCTTGCTGCCCGCGCGGCGCGGATCTTGGCGTAGAACCTCGACCAAGCCAGAAATCTTTGCGGGCGGGACCATATCCTGCAGAGCTTGCGGAAACTCAACATCGAGCTCTTGCCACGGAACATCCTCAATCCAGCCGCCGGTCGCATCCGGGTGACAGTCGGCAAATGGAATGTAAGGCTTGATATCGTAGATGGGCGTGCCATCGCGCAGGTCGGCCCCCAACACATGGATGATGGGGCCATCGTCGGTAAGCTCCACGCGATCAAGCTTGACGCAGGTGAGCCCGATGGGATTAGGGCGAAACGGACTGCGCGTGGCAAAGACGCCCACACGCTCGGCTCCACCCAAGCGCGGCGGACGCACGGTCTTCGACCATTTTGCGTTGGTACCGGATCTGTCCTGCGTTTTGGCATCGGCGGCTATGTCCTTAGCCGTGCCGCCGGGCGTTCCGTTTTCGAAGCGCCACAGCAGCCACAGGTGAGAGAAGGAGTCCAGACCCTCAACCGCTGCATTGGAGGCAAATTCCGACTCAAAAACGATGCGTCCCTGCAGATGAGGCGCCAAAAAGCTGTTGCGCGGAATGCCGAACTTCTGCGGCAGGTCGGTATGTATGTGTGCAATAGGTTCCATGCCGGTCATTGTACGGCATAGAGGCATGGGGCGTTGCGCGCAATTCTTCGCCGCGGTCCCCCGTCGTGCAACCAACGGTTGCTTGGAAGGGCGCCTGCCGCCGCGTATGCTTAAGCCATCAACCAGCAGAAAGGAGCCGCTATGGCCTTTGCAGAAAAGCTCATTGCTGTCCGTCGCGCCCATCACCTTACCCAAGAGCAGCTTGCCGCTAAGCTCTTCGTCACACGCCAGGCCATCAGCCGGTGGGAGCGCGGCGAGGTCACACCGGGCATCGACATGATGAAGCTCATCGCCGCCGTAACCGGAGAACCGCTGTCCCACCTGCTCGAAATGCCTGAGCACTATTGCCAGAGCTGCGGCATGATACTCACGCCCGACGACTGCGGCACCGATGCCACGGGCACCGCGACCGATCATTACTGCAAGTGGTGCTACGACCACGGCAAGTACACCTATGACACCACCATGGAGGCAATGATTGAGGATTGTGCCCCGCGCCTGGCACAAAACACCGGCATGTCGCTCGACGAAGCCGTCTCGCTCATGGGCGCCGTCCTGCCGCAACTGGAGCGCTGGCGCACCGTGCAGGAAAACGAGGCGCGCTACGGTGCCGAGGCGCGGGCGCGCTACGGCGATGAGGCTATCGATGCAGCAAACGAAGCGTTGCTGGACATGGACCCCGAGACATGGAACGACATGAAGGAACTTGAACGCGCTATTCTGGGCCAGCTCTCGATTGCCATGGGCATTGGCGACCCAGAGAGCAACGAGGCTCGTAAGCTTGTCGCGATGCATCGTCGCTGGATTGCTCTCAACTGGGGATGCGAGCCCCAAGACGAGGCGTACCTGGGCCTCGCCCACGGTTATCTTGCCGACCAGCGCTTTGTTGACTACTACGACAAGCCCTGAGCCACCGGAGCCACGGCGTTTCTGGTCTAGGCCATCGAGTCTTCGTTGACGCGCGCATAGACCGCGGCGGCTTTGGGTATTTCAATCAAAACCTCAACCGATTGGAGACCTATGGCTACTAATCACGAGCTCGCGCTGTACGTTATGACCGGCTGCCCGTATTGCTTAAAGGTCAAGCACTTTTTGGCCGATAACGGCGTGACCATTCCCGAGCGCAATATCTCGACCGATTCCGATGCCGAACAGATACTCATCGCCGTCGGCGGAAAACGCCAGGTTCCCTGCCTGTTCATCGACGGCAAACCACTCTACGAATCGAGCGACATCATCGCGTGGGTGCAGGAAAACCTGCTCTAGTACGCACGCTCTGTCCGTCCAGGGCCCCAACCCATACGACCCAAACATGTACACCAGCATCCAAAGTCGACATTTTTCGACATCTTTGGATGCTGGTGTACAGCTTTTGCGGGTAGTCATCGGGGACGTTCTTAAATGCCTAGTCGCTAAAGAACGTCCCCGATGTCTAACTAGCCGCGGAAGCGGGCTGCGGATGCGAGCGGTTGCTCGCGGAAGACGCGGTCGACGGCGGCGCGGTATTCGTCGACCTTCTTGGTCTTGCGCACGATCTTATGGACGGTGGCGG
The DNA here is from genome assembly GCA_900541715.1 of uncultured Collinsella sp. Classification (GTDB taxonomy): domain Bacteria; phylum Actinomycetota; class Coriobacteriia; order Coriobacteriales; family Coriobacteriaceae; genus Collinsella. Next base: position 67,888 of record UQLI01000003.1, on the reverse strand, counting down.
GATCGGCGAAAGCGCACTTGGCGTAGAACCACCACTCCTTCATGCGAAAGACCGCGTTGCCGCCAATCTCTTCTGCATAGGCCGCGAACAGCGTGTCATGGAAACGTTGCAGCTCGGCGACGGTGGCGGCAGGGCCGCCGTTTACCATGCGTGCCAGCGCAGGGTTTGCAAGCAGACCGCGGCCCAGCATTACATGGCGCGTGTCGGGATAGGCAGCAACCAGCGCATCCATGTCCTCGAGGTCAAAAATGTCGCCGTTATAGGCTACCGGGAACGGCGCCCGCTCAAGCGTCTCGCCATAATACTCTTTGCGCGGCGAGCCCGTATAGCGATCCTTTTGCACGCGCGGATGCACGATCAGCTCGGCAAGCGGCATACGACAGTAGAGATCGAGCACGCGCTCGTACTCAGCATCGCTCTCAAGCCCCAGCCTGGTCTTTACCGACACCGGCAGTGGTGAGCGCTCGCACACGTCGCTCAAAAACACCTCGAGCTCATCCAGGTTGCGCAAGAAACCCGAACCCTTGCCCTTGGCAACGACTGTTCCCGAGGGACATCCCAAGTTGAGGTTGACCTCGTGGTATCCCATGTCGGCGAGCACCTGTGCCGCCCACACAAACTCATCCGCGTTCTTGGACATGAGCTGAGGCACCACGTTAAGCCCCTGGTTATTGGCAGGATCGACCTCCTTAAACGCCTTGCCGCCAAAGCGATTGCCCACCCGCGGCGGCGGCAAAAACGGCGTGTAGTAGCAGTCGAGCGCACCAAAGCATTCTGCATGCACGCGGCGGAACACATGCCCGGTAATCCCCTCCATGGGGGCCAGCGATAGAATCATCAACATCAACTTTCAAATCAATGTGACAAAGGGACCGTCCCTTTGTCACATTTGTACATCATTCGAGTGTTTATTTTGGCACAGCGGCGCAGGCAATCCCATGCATGTTATTCGTCCTTGGGCAGCGGCTTCATGCTCCAAAAGATGACGTTCATAATGATGACAATCACCAGGACAACACCATTGGCCACCCAAAAGCCCATGTTGAGCCCAAGCCACTCCGTAGTCCCAAACAAATCGATCCAAATCTGAGCCCAGTTCATGTAAACGCTCCTCTCTACATCGAAGTCACTACAGCAGCTCGCCGTAACGCTTGACATAGGCCTTCTTAAGGCTCGTCGCCAGCGCCATGTACAGCAAGATGCACGGAATCAGGAACAAGAAGTACTCGATGGGCAGTGCTCCCAGACCCAGCGTGGGGCCAAGCGGGCTAAACGGGATCAGCGTGAGCAGTGCAATGCCGGTCATCGTGAGCAGCATCACCGGAGCCGAGGCACGACTCTGGATAAACGGCAACTTGGGCGTGCGAATCATATGGATAACCAAAGTCTGGCTCCACATGGATTCGACGAACCAACCAGCCTGGAACAGCGCGATGTAGGCCAGCTGCATCTGCTCCAGCGCGGCACCCGAGTAGACGCTCGCCAGCTCGTTGAACAGTACACCGTGGCTCACAAACAGGGGGCAGAAGACAAAGTACATAAAGATGTAGGTCATAAAGTCGAAGATGGAGCTGGTGGGCCCAATCCAGATCATGAACCTGCCGACACTCGAGGCATCCCAGGCACGTGGCACGCGCAGGAACTCCTCGTCCACGTTGTCCCAGGGAATCGCCAGGCAGCTGCAGTCATAAATCAAATTGAGCAAGATCAGCTGAATGCTCATCATGGGCAAGAACGGCAGCAGGGCAGACGCGGCAAGTACGCTGAACATGTTGCCGAAGTTGGAGCTCGCGGTCATCTTGATGTACTTGATCATGTTGGCGTAGGTCTTACGCCCCTCGACGATGCCCTCCTCGAGCACCATCAGATCCTTCTCGAGCAAGATGATGTCGGCGGACTCCTTAGCAACGTCGACGGCCGTGTCGACCGAGATGCCGATGTCAGACGACTTCATGGCTGAGGCGTCGTTGATACCGTCGCCCATATAGCCCACCACATGCCCGTTCGCACGCAGGACGGAAACGACGCGCGACTTTTGGTCGGGCGTGAGCTTGGCGAAGACCTGCACATCCTCGGCCCGGCGAGCGAGCTCGGCGTCATCCATGTCAGCGATGTCACTGCCGAGCAACATGTTGTTGACCTGCAGCCCCACCTGTTTGCAGATGGTACGCGTAACCTTCTCGTTGTCGCCAGTCAGGATCTTGGTGGCAACGCCGTGATTGCGCAGCGCCTCGATCGCATCGGCCGTCGACTCTTTGGGCGGATCCAAAAAGGCCAGGTAGCCGATTAGGACCATGTCGCGCTCATCCTCGGCGCTAAAGGCACCGGCGGGTGACGGGTTGGACTTTTGAGCAATCGCCAGCACACGGAAACCGTCGTCATTAAGGTCGGAAACTGTCGCCAGAATGCGCTCGCGCACCTCGTCGTCCAGCACATGAACGCCGCCGTCGATCTCGGCATGCGAGCACACCGACAGCATTTCCTCGACCGCGCCCTTGGTAACCATCTGGGTCTTGCCGCTGCGATCGCGCACCACCGTGGTGAGGCGACGGCGCGTAAAGTCGAACGGCACCTCATCGACCTTCACGTAGGCCTCGGAAAGATCGGTGAGACTCGGGTCGTTTTGCTCCTCTTCCTCCGTGCACTTGATGATCGCCAGATCCATCAGATTCTTGTAGCCCGTCTGGAAATAGCTGTTGAGGTAGGCGTGGCGCAAAACGCGCGAATCCTCCTGGCCGTCGATGTTCCAGTGATACTCCAGCACCACCTGGTCCTGCGTAAGCGTGCCGGTCTTGTCGGTGCACAGCACGTCCATCGCGCCAAAGTTTTGAATCGAGTTGAGGTTCTTAACGATCGTCTGCTTTTTACTCATGGCAACCGCGCCCTTGGCAAGGCACGTGGTAACGATCATGGGCAGCATCTCGGGCGTCAGACCCACGGCAATGCTGATGGCGAACAGGCCGGCATCGAGCCAATTGCCCTTCGTGACGCCGTTGATCAAAAAGACAAGCGGAACCATTACCATCATAAAGCGGATGAGCACCCACGAGACGCTGTTGACGCCCTTGGAAAAGCTCGTCTCCGCAGCGTCGTCGGACAGGCTCGACGCCATGGAACCAAACAGGGTCTGCTCGCCCACGCTAAAGACGAGCGCCGTCGCGCTGCCCGATATCACGCTGCTGCCCATGAGGGCAATGTTCTCGAACGACGTGGCCGAATCGGACTCGGTGCAGGTCGTGGGGACCTTCTCGACCGGCTCGCTCTCGCCCGTCAGGCTGGCCTGGCCCACAAAGAGGTCCTTGGCCTCGATAATCCTCACGTCGGCGGGAATCATGTCACCGGCGGACAGATGCACGATGTCGCCGACCACCACGTCGTCGATGGGAATCTCGGTCCTGGGGACATCCTTGCGGGTGACCGTCACGGTGGTCGTGATCATGTCGAGCAGCTTTTCGGCCGCATTGCCGCTACGCGCTTCCTGGACATAGCGCAGCGTGCCCGAAAGAACCACCATCGTGGTGATGATAATCACCGTCAGCGGGTCAAAGTCCTCCGGCGTGTTGCCCATCATCGACAACGCCGGGAATATCATGTCCGTCGTTGCCGAGATAATGGCTAGGAAAAACAGGATTGCCGTAAAGGGATTGACGAATGCATCCGCGAGCTTGCGGACAAGCGACTTTTTCTTGCCGCGCGTGACCACGTTGCGTCCGTTATCGGCCTCGCTGTGCGCGACCTCGTCGCGGTCCAGACCACCCAGGTTCGAGCCCACCCAGGACATGGCGTCCATCAGCGGGATAGTTGCCGCATGCTGGATGCGGCCCTCTGCACGATGCCTGATCAGTTCGTTTTGCGCCTGGACTGCAGATGGCGTATGGCGCATATTCAGCTTCTTCAATTGCCTTGCTCCGTTCTGTCGATCGGATGCAGAGCCGTCTAGCCGCGACGCCCGCCATTAAGGTGGACCTGCGCCGGCAGACATCGCCCTGCCTTGCTGGTACTGTCACTGCCGCTCACGGTCCTCACCTTCCCTTCGCGTCTGCGACTGTCCTTAGAATAGAAAAGCCGCAAGACCGGGCACATGGCTGGTTTCTTGCGGCTTTCTTGCGATTTGGCAAGGATTGTCAGAGTGGCTTTTGGGGTCGATAGAAGCGGACGATTCAACGCGTTACTCGGCTATTTTATAGCCCACACCCCAAACAGTTAGCAGGTACCGGGGATTGTCGGGCTCGGGTTCAATCTTCTTTCGGATCTTGCGGACAAAGGCCATGATGTTACTGTCATCGAGCAGATATTCGTCTTGCCATACAGCGCGATAGATTTCCTCTTTGCTAAAGACTGTGCCCCGGTTGCTCGCCAAAAAGGCCAGGATATCGAATTCTTTGGGCGTGAGCGAAACGGGCGCGCCCGACACTTTAACGGTGCGCGAAGCCAGATCGATGGAAAGATCGCCGATAACGATGGGCTCCGCAGCGGCACTTGTCTGCGAGCCGGCAACTGTCAGTTCTATGGCGGTCAGCCCGCCCGATGCGATATCGGCAAACACGGGTGCAAGTTCGAGAGCGGCGGCGCTACCGGACGAGAACAGCGCGTTGCTGAGCTCGGCGGCCTCTGCCGGCGTAATCGCTATGTTGGTTCTGTTGGTACGCATAGAACCGCCCTAGAACAGACTGCTCGAGCGGGACAGGTAAACCCGCTTGATCGTCGAAACAACAACAAGATACAACACGCTCAGCAGTGCAACGATGCCCAGATACCACATGGGCAGCGTGACAAGGCCGAGCAGTTGCGCGGCAGGACTCAGCGCGAGAAGGGCCGAGGCGATAAGCATGGTGGCGACCATTATCACGAGCGGACGACACGGCCGGTCCCCGTCGCGAACGTTCCGCGCTCGCAAGACGAGGAGCACGAGCGATTCGGTCCAAGCGCACTCCAGTAACCATCCGGTCTGGAAGGTCGCGATAAAGGCCGCCTGGCCCGCAGCACTCAACGTGACAAAGGACCCACCGCACACCGCGGGGCAAACGCCCAGGAGTAAAATGGCAAACGTGATGATGTCAAACGCCGAACTCGCGAAGCCAAAGTGAAGCATAAAGCTGCCGAGGCCCTTGCCCGACCATGCCTTGGGACGGGCGATCTCCGCATCGTCGACGTTATCCCACGAGAGCGCCAGGCAGGTGGCGTCATAGCACAGGTTGAGCAAAAGCAGCTGAGCGGCGGTTGCCGGCAAAAACGGCAGGAAGATACTCGAGGCGGCAACCGAGCAGATATTGCCAAAGTTGGAACTCGACGCGATGCGAATGTACTTGGAAGCGTTGGCGAACGAAGTCCTGCCTTCGCTGACGCCCTCGGCGACCACGCCCAGGTCGCGCTCGAGCAGTACCAGATCGGCAACCTTTTTGGATTCCGCTGCCGCCGAGTCCACAACGATGCCGACATCTGCCGACGTAAGCGCCGGCACATCGTTCACACCATCGCCGATATAGCCGACCGTATGGCCAGAGAGTCGAATGAGACTGACAACATGAGCCTTTTGCGCGGGCGTGAGCTCGGCAAACACACGAGTACGCCCCACGCGAACAAGCGCCTCGGACTCCTCCATGGCATCGAGCATGCTGCCGGTGATAACGCTATCGGCAGGAATGCCCAGGCGCGAACAGGTTGACCGGGCAACCGAAGCCGAGTCGCCGGTAAGCACGCGCACCTCAACGGAAAGGTCGGACAGCGCGCGCACGGCGGCGCGAGCGCTTGCCTTGGGCCGATCGAAAAAGCCCAAAAAGCCGCAGAGCACCAGGTCACCCCAGTCCGAAGACGTTGTGCTGTAGGCAACGGCGAGGACCTTGATGCCGTCGGCACGCATGTCCTCGGCAACCTCATAGGCGCTCTGGCGGCCCGCGGCGTCCATGGGGACGAGTTCCCCTTTAAAGTTGGCCCAGGCACAACGAGCGCAAACACTCTCGACCTCGCCCTTTACGATGGTCAAGTGATTGCCAGGGCGAGTCTGCAGCCCCAGGCAACCAAGCGCCCCAGGCATGGCATCGAGCTTAACACCCGAAGCCTTGGTGACGTGGTCGAAAGGATCAGATGCGTGCAGGGTAAATGCGCCTGCGAGGTCTTTGGCGGCGAGACGCAACTCGGGCGCGGCGCACGCGTCGGCAATGGCCCGGTTGAGCTGGTTGGCGGCCGCCCCCTGGCTCGTACTCTCCAAATACGCCAGGTTGAGCGTTTGCTCGCTTTCGTTGCCCAGGATATCGGTATAGTACTCGAGCACCGCGGCGTCCTCGGTGAGCGTGCCCGTCTTGTCCACGCACACCACGTCCATGGAGCCCAGTGATTCCATGGCGTCAACGTTTTTAACAATGACCTGTTTGTTCTTAAGGCGATGCGCGCTGCCCGAAAGGCACACGCTTGTGACGACTGGCAGCATCTCGGGGACCAGGCCAACGGCCGTGCCCAGGGCAAACAGCAGGGCCTGCGGCCAGTCGCCCAGCACAAAACCTCGAATCATAATGACAAACGGCAGCACGATGAGCATGCACCTCACCAGGGCGGCACAGATGCTCCTGGCACCAGCGCCAAACTGCGTGCCTAGCCGAGCGCGCCGCGGCGATGTGGGCGGCTCCTCGGCAACGCGAGCGTGAACGGTTGCCGAAGCCTTTCCGTCAATGATGGTCGTTCCAGCACGGACGGCCTCCCCTTCTCGCTTGACGGTCTGACCGCTCTCGCCCGTAAGCGACGATTCGGAGACAAGGATGTGGTCGCCCTTGGCAAGGACCGCATCGACCGGGCAGAGCATACCGGCATACAGGCGAATCACATCGCCAGGCACGAGCTGGTCGGAATCGACTTGAATCCAGCAAGCGTCGACACGTTTCCAAACGGCCGCATGGTTCGCCTTAAACATGTGCCGGTCGAAGCTGCGCTTGGCTTCGTTTTCGTAGAACAGGCGCACCAGGCCGCCGACCAGCCACATCAAAAACAGCACGGCAGGTGCGAACACTCCTGTCTGGCCTTGCGCCTGCGGTACGACGTCGACCAAAAAGGCCAAGCCGGCAAGTGCAAGCAGCAGCGACGAAAACGGATTAAAGAACGATTTTTTAATCATCGAAGCCTCTTTCTAGCATGGCTTCGATTGTATCCGAGGCGTATACCAGCATCCCCGCCCCAGACCTTGCGACTTCCTTGCTTTTACGCGTGACAAAGTTTTGCTATTGCTCACTTGCGCCGCACTTGGGATGCAGGGTAAACAGTGAAGGAGCTGCAGAGCAGGCCTACGCTCCAGTTGCCGCTCAAAAACGCCGTGACCACGTCGCAGATATCCTTGCTCGCGCTCATCTTGGTTGGGGACATCGGCCTTCTGCTCATTGCGGTGAGTATCTTGCTCTATGCTCTTATCCAACGCTAGCCCAGACTGACGCGCCCCGCGCGCCGCAACGACCGCCACGACACCAAGGACCGGCAATGGCTACACTTTCCGAACAAGAACGCAAGCGCATCCGGCGATACTGCATCTACCCCAAGATTGCCGGTGCGGCGCTTGCCATGGCATTCGTGCTGCCATTTTTGATCATTCCCTTCGAAATGATTGACGACATCGTCTTTCATCACGAAGGCTTCCAAGAGACGGGTATGATGACCGCCCTGGTGCTCACCGCCATCGAGCTCGTCATATTCTGCTACTGCACGCTCGCGCCACGCTTTGGTATGCGCGGCAAGCAGTGGAAGAAAATGCAGCGCCGACTCGTCGTCGAGCAGACCGAGAAAGACCGCTCGGCACAAATCGCAGGCGTTGTCGGTACGCAGGCCGCCGCGCGCTTACTCAAGAACAGCGACAACGAGACCGCACGCAATCTGGGCAGCGCGGCAGAAGTCGCCGCTGCCGTAGGCGCCGTTGCCACCGCAGCAGACGTGCTTACCGAGAGCTTCGCTAACGCAAAGGCCATGGCGGAGGCCTGCGGCTTGCCTATCCCCCGTGCAAAAAAGTGGATCATCGCGCTTGTGGCGCTACCCCTCGCAATCGTATGCGGTGCCTATATCCCGCAGCTGGCGCAGGGAAACACCGAGATGCAGGAGAACGCCGCGGCCGCGGCCGAGCAGATCGCCATCGCCCGCAAGACGTTAGAGCCCGCATGCGAGTACGTGTCTGCCGATGACCCTTACGAGCGATATCAAGATTACGGCTATCACGTCCGCGGCTACTTGCACGACGGCGACTCCGATACCCAGAAGACCTATACGTACCTGGATTTCGACAACAAGGGAACGCTCAAGGAAGTGAGTTACGTAGCAGAAATCGACCCCGATGCGAGCCTTGAGGACAACCTCGCCCGCATCGAGCTCGACTTTGACGAGCTTTCCTCTGTCGTCCAAACCGCAGACGTCAAGACCGTGAGCCCCGAGCTCCTAGCACCGCAAAAGCTCCCCGAAGAGTTTAGGCAGGCTTTCTTGAACGGTTCGCTCTACGAGAGAATCTCCATCAGGACGAGCGACGACCCCGTCAAAGCGTATTACTCGTTTGACACGGATCCCGAGGACGAGTTTGACGAGTACACCCATCCAAGCATCCGTATCACGTTGATGGGTAAAACGAGCTAGGCGCAGGAGGGGGGCTGCCCCTTCCCCCATGTGGCAAAGGGACAGCCCCTTTGTCACATTATTCCGAGCGCAGAGCCTCTACGGGGTCTTTCTTAGACGCGCTGCGGGCCGGCAGCAAGCCAGCGACGACCGTCAGCACCACCGAGATCGCGATGAGCGCCAGCGCGTCCTGAACGGGCAGGCTCATCAGGTTGGGAACCTGCTTGGTCGCAAGCGCCCAGGCATTGACCGGGAGGCTCACGAGCACCACGACGGCGATGGCAAAAACGCCGGCGATAAGGCCCTCGATAAACGTCTCGGCGTTAAACACGTTGGCCACGTTGCGCTTCGATGCGCCAATCGCGCGCAGAATGCCAATCTCCTTTTTGCGCTCCAGCACGCTGATGTACGTGATGATGCCGATCATGATCGAGCTCACCACCAGGCTGATGCTCACAAACGCGATAAGCACCAAACTGATGGTGTTCACAATATCGGTCACCGAGCCCATGATGATGCCCATATAGTCGGTGTACGAGATTGCCTGCTCGTCGTGTCCGGCGGCTTTGACCTGCTTGTTGTACGCATCGATATGGTCGAGCACGCGTTCCTTGGCCTCAAAGTCGCGCGGGAAAATCTTGACGGAAATGGGGTCGGCCTCGTCCGCATAGCCCAGCGTGGTCAGATTGTTGTCGTAGGTGAGCTTCGACGCCTTTGCATAGCTCATCATGAGCGAGCTCAGATCCTCGGCGTCCATGTTGAAGTGGATGGCACGGGCAAACGCGCTCGCATCCACGTGCATGGCGCTCGCCAGGCTGGCAAAGGTCGACGACATCTGCGTCGCCATCTGATCCATAAGCCCCGCCGCTCCCGCTTTGAGCTGGGAAGACACCGTCGCTGCGATTCTGTTGCTGAGCGATTGCATCACCTGGTCCATAGCCTGCTGCAAATAGGGCGCGAGCTGTTTTTGTACGTAGTCGGTCATAGCTTGCTGCAGTCGCTCCGCCAGTGCGTCTCCGCCCAGCGCTTTGAGCTGCGCCAAGCATTGCTGCGCCGCAGCATCGTTCTCAAGATACGCCGAGAACGCAGCAGCGAGCTTCGATGCATCCTTAAGGTCCTCGGGCGTCAGCGCCTTAAACTGATTGGACTGCATAAAGCCAACAAACAGCCGGTTGGCAAGCGTGCCCACCTGCTGCATCTGCTCGGGCGTGAGTTCCAAGCCATCAAAGACACCCGAGAAATCGGGGGTCGGTGCCTTGGCCATGATGTCGCTGAAGTCGATGTCCTTGCCCACGCCCGAAAGGTCGATATCCAAGCCCGACAAATCGATGCCCGAAAGATCCATGCCACCGGCCGTACCCGAGAGTGCAGACGTATCGAACGAGAACGCGCTCTTGAGCGCCGCCTCGTCAACGCTGAACATGCTGCCCAGGTCCACGCCCTGCTTGGCCTCGCCTTGCAGCTCGTCGAACGTTTTGCCGGTAAAGACATCCGTCTCGGGATGAGCAAGCTGTTCCTGAACGATCTGCGAATCGGCAGCGCGCTCCATAAGTTGGCGAGTCAGCGCGTGCGTGTAGGCAATACCCGGAGACAACGCACTGGCATTGGCAGTCTCGTTGGGACGCACCACGCCCACAATGCGCACGTCGATACCGTCGGCAACCTTGGCTGCCATAAAGTCGGTGTCGCCAGACATATCGGTCCACATACCGGTCTCTTCGTTTTTGCGATACGCATCGGCCGGCGACAACACCTTAAACGTCGTAGACAGCGCATCGTCGTAGGTAAAGTCGGCGGCGGTCTCGGGCGTTTCGACCTCGCCATCGGCCGTCATGGCGCTGTTGACCAGGTCGTTGAGCTCATTGATATCCAGCGCGCCGATGCTATAGAGCGTATAGTCGCCCACCGTGCCACGGCTCGAAAGCACCATCACGGCCTCGTTGGCAGACGTAGGCCAATGACCGGCGACGACGTCGTACTGGCTGTCGAGCAGGCTCTGGTCGTCAATCATCTCGTTGAAGACCGAGGTCCCCATGGACTCCATGCTCACCGTTGCCGCCGAGCTCGCGCCTCCGCTCATAGCCTCGGTCATCGCGTTGGGCACCAGGCGCACGGGCTTCTCGTCGCCCTTGCCCGCGCGATACACGACCGGCGTCACGCCGTAGCTGTACTGAATGGCGTTGACCTCTTTGTCGATGCCGTCGCCGCCATCGTCGAGCCACGCCTTAAAGCTCGTCATATCGTTGGACTTAACGCTCGCAAACATATCCTTTACGGCCGTGACCACGGGAATCTTATCGGACTTCTTAGCCGAACTGTCCGCACCGGCGGAGGCGCTGCTCGCTCCCCCGTCATCCTCCGCGGCCTCCTGCCCACCCATCATGGACGACAGGTCGTAATCCTGCTTGGAGATGGTGAGCGGATAGCTCGAGAGCGTATCCTCCTCGACCTTTTTGATGTAGTTGTTCACGCCGTTGGAGAGCGCCAGAATCGCCGCGATGCCGATAATACCGATCGAGCCCGCGAATGCCGTCATAGCCGTACGGCCCTTCTTGGTCATGAGGTTGCGTGCCGAAAGCCCCAGCGCCGTCACAAAGCTCATCGAGGTTTTGCGCGTGGGCTTGGCTTCGCGACGCGCAGCCCCAGCGGCGTCGAAGGGGTCGGAATCGTCGGTGATCTTTCCATCTGCGAGATTGACGATGCGCGTGGCGTACTGGTACGCCAGCTCGGGGTTGTGCGTGACCATGATGACCAGGCGGTCGCGCGCAACCTCCTTGAGCAAGTCCATGACCTGCACGGACGTCGTCGAGTCCAGGGCGCCGGTCGGCTCGTCTGCCAACACGATCTCGGGGTCGTTAATCAGGGCACGGGCAATGGCCACGCGCTGCATCTGTCCGCCCGAAAGCTGGCTCGGACGCTTGTTCACATGCTCGCCCAGACCAACTGCCTCAAGCGCCTCGCGCGCACGCTGGCGACGCTCGGCATGGCCAACGCCCGTGAGCGTGAGCGCCAGCTCCACGTTTTCCAAAATGGTCTGATGCGGAATAAGGTTATAGCTCTGGAACACAAAGCCGATGCGGTTGTTGCGGTAGGCGTCCCAATCGCGGTCGCGGAAGTCCTTGGTCGAAATACCGTCGATGAGCAGATCGCCCGAGTCAAAATGATCCAATCCGCCGATGACGTTGAGCATCGTAGTTTTGCCCGAACCCGAAGGGCCCAGAATGGCCACGAACTCGTTGTCTCGAAAGGCCAGGCTCACGTTATCGAGCGCCACCTGCGTAAACGACTGCGTGACGTACCTTTTGCAAATATCTTTGAGCTCCAGCATGGACGGCAACCTCTCCCGCGCGGGTACACTCGCCCGCTCTCCCCCGCCGTTCGTATTCGACGCGTTTGTCCTACTCTATTCCGTTTTTTAGTCCACACCAGTGAGAAACGTCACGAACCGCGCCAAAACGAACGGGACGACACGCCACACAGCGCACCGTCCCGCACACAACATTGACAATGTGACAAAGGGACTGTCCCTTTGTCACATTCGTGTACTCAGCCTTTACTGCTCGCTCTTCGCCAGCGCCTGGTCAATAAGCTTGTCGAGCGCCGCGCGCTGCTCGGCGGAGCTGATGGCGCCCACGATGGGCTCCCCTACGATGTTGCCGTTCTGGTCAATAACGTAGGTTGTCGGGAACGAGAACAGATTTGACGTAAACTTACCGGCCTCGCTATCCGACTTGAACCAGACGTTCTTATATGTCACGCCCTTCTTGCTCAGCACGTCCTTGGCATCTGCAATCTCGTCCTTGTTGCCATCGAGCGTAAAGGAATTGACACCCACGACCTGGCCGCCCTTCTCAGCAAGCTCCTTATTCAGGCTCTCAAGATCGCCCAGCTCGCCCACGCACGGCTTGCAAGTGGTGAACCAGAAGTTCATGACGGTGACCTTGTTCTTAGAGAACAGCTCGTCGCTGTTCACGTCGTTGCCGTCCAAGTCCTTGCCCGTAAAGCTGGGGAACTTCGTCGCCTCGCTCGAAGCATCGGCGCCAGCCGTCATGCCAGCGGCCGAAGCGTCAACGCTCTCGCCTGCGTTCGGCGTGCTTCCACAGCCGGGAAACTTCTTTTCCAGGCTCTCGAGCTTGTCCTCGATTTCCTTGATCTGCTGCGCGCCGGCCTTGAGTGTCTTAAACTCATCTGCCGTAAACTCGTCCTTGGCGCCGTCGATAGTCTTGAGCATGAAATCGCCGTAATTGCTGCCGTCCTCAATCATTGTCGACTCTTTATTTGCTGCATTGAATACCTTTTCCCACAGCGCATTATCGCTCGAAAGGATATCGTTCTCCTTCTGCATGAGCTTCGTATACAGCTCGGCGGCCTCGTCGGCATTGGCCGGCTCTTGCGCAATGAGCTCCGCGATCTTAGAATCGGAGCCCGTAGATTCGCTCGCGTTGCCGCCGGGCGCCGAACACGCCACAAGACACAAGGCCAGCACCGGCACCATAAACAGGGCCGCAATCTTAGAAAGCTTCATGGTCATTCCTCCGTTTTGTCGAAGCTTGTTTTACTTTTCATCGGCGGTCGGGGAGAGCTTTTCTGCCGACACATCCAGGCCATAGCGATAGCTGATGGCATCGACGGGACAGGCCCCAATGCACTTTCCGCACCGGATACATTCGGCATGATTGGGTGCGCGGACCACATCAACGTCCATCTGACAAACCTTTGAACACTTGCCGCACGAGACGCATTTGCACGCATCGACCCGAATCCCCAGCAGGGACACCTTATTCATGAGCGCATAGAATGCGCCGAGCGGACAAATCCATTTGCAGAAGGGGCGGTAGAACAAAACGCTCAGCACTACCACGGCAATGAGAACGACGAGTTTCCAGGTAAAGAGCTGCCCCAGCGCAGATCGAATGCCGGCGTTGGCAATGGCCAGCGGAATGGCACCCTCGAGCACGCCCTGCGGACAGACGTATTTGCAAAAGAACGGATCGCCCATCCCCACATCGTTGACCACCAGCACAGGCAGCAATACCACAGCAAACAGCAGCACAACGTATTTGATATACGTAAGCGCCTTGAGCCTTTTTGTCGAAAGCTTTTTGCCGGGAATCTTGTGCAGCAGCTCCTGCAGCCAGCCAAACGGGCACAGAAAGCCGCATACAAAGCGCCCCAGCAGCACGCCGAGCAAAATGAGCGTACCGGTAACATAGTAAGAAAAGTTGAACTTGGATGAACCTACCACCGACTGGAACGACCCGATGGGGCACGCACCCGATGCCGCGGGGCACGAATAGCAATTAAGTCCAGGTACGCAGACTGTTTTTCCCGCGCCCTGATAGATGCCGCCTTTGGCAAAGTTTGGCAGGTGAATATTGGTGACCAGCGTCGCCGCCGCCTGAATGAATCCGCGAAATCGGGCCAAAACATGCGACGCAGTGTTTTCTCTTTTATCCAATTCCGATACACTCCAAGCACAGCCTAATCGCTTTGGCCAGCACGGCATCCGCCTCGCCACGCATAACACCAAAGCACACCATGGCAATTCCGACGATCAACAAAGCGACCTGTACCACGGGTTTTACCGCTTTGAACAACCCAACCACTCCTTTCGTTACGCGACCATTGGACCATATCGACTATAAAATCCGTGTTAAGCGCGATTTGGAATGTGCAAGGAGACTGTAATGCGTATTTTGATCGTCGAAGACGAGCGAGCACTGTGCGATGCAATCGCGCGCAGCTTGCGAAACTTGGCGTACAGCGTCGACTGCTGTCACGATGGACAGGAGGCGCTCGACCTGCTGGGCGTCGAAGTCTTTGACCTCGTGGTACTCGACCTCAACCTTCCCCGTATCGACGGCATGACCGTGCTCAGGGAACTTAGGAAAACCGATTTCGAGACCAAGGTACTGATTCTGTCCGCGCGTGGCGAAGTATCCGATAAAGTCGACGGGCTCGATGCCGGCGCCAACGATTACCTCACCAAGCCGTTTCATCTGGACGAACTTGCAGCAAGGATCCGCAGCCTTACCCTCAGGCGCTTCGCACAAAGCGACATAGTTTTAGCCTGCGGAAAGCTCCGCTTTGACACCAAGGCGCGCATCGCTTCCGTGGACAGCGAGGCTTTATCTCTTACGCGCAAGGAAACGGGAATCTTGGAATACCTGATGCTTAATCAGGGGCGTCCGGTAAGTCAAGAGGAGCTTATCGAGCACGTTTGGGATAGCAGCGTGAACAGCTTTAGCAACGCAATCCGCGTTCACATCTCGTCACTCCGCAAAAAGCTACGCATCGCTTTGGGGTACGACCCGATTCGCAATCGGATTGGAGAGGGCTACGTTATGGAGGATAGCGAATGAAAAGGCTTTCGCTGCAATGGCGCATAACGATCATGACGGCACTGCTCACGTGTGCAGCATGCGTGCTGACAAACTGCCTGGTCGGCTATACGGGCATGCGCTACATGGATGCCATCGGCAGTGACATCTCGGCCTTTAACGCTGCCGGCGCGGATTCGCCCCAGGTGTTCGACCCAACGAAAACGGCACTCGATGACAAGGTCACAATCGTCGTAAACGACGCACAGGAGTCTTTTGGCACGACAGCCTGGTACATCACGGCTGGAGTCACACTCCTTGGCGGCGCGCTGGCATACTTTGTGAGCGGTCGTGCGCTCAAACCGCTACGGGCTTTTGCAGCCCAGGTTGAGCGTGTGCAGCCTGACAACCTAAGCGAAATCAGACTCAGTGAAGATGTGCCCACCGAGCTGCAGCGATGCAGCGCCTCTTTCAACGACATGATCTCCCGTCTTGGCGAAGGGTTCTCTGCACAGCGTCAGTTTACCGGCAACGCCGCACATGAGCTGCGCACCCCGCTCGCCCTTATGCAAGCACAGATTGAACTTTTCATCTCCGAGCACTCCGGTTTGCAACCCGAAACAGCCGAGCTGCTCGGCCTGCTACAAGAACAAACCGAGCGCATGTCTCGAATGACCAAGGTATTGCTCGAGATGAGTGAGCTTCGCAGCGTCCCTTGCGGGGACGCTGTTGAACTCGGCCCCCTGTCCGAAGAGGTCCTCACCGACCTTGCACCACTTGCCGAAAATAAGGGCATAGCCCTCAATTGTGCTGGAGACGCTTTAGTAATCGGGAGCGACACGCTGCTGTACCGACTGGTGTTCAACCTGGTCGAAAACGCTATCCGCTACAGCCGCACCGACTCGACTGTCAACGTCTCCATCAGCGACAGCGACAGCCACGTGCTCCTACGAGTCAAAGATGAGGGCCCGGGAATACCCAAGCAGTACCGAGAGAGCATCTTCCAGCCGTTCTTTCGTCTAGACAAATCCCGCAGCAGGGCATACGGCGGCGCAGGACTCGGACTAGCGCTCGTTTGGGAGATTGCAGCTCTTCACAGTGGCGCCGTAGAGGTCGAAACAAGTTCCGAGAACGGGACCACCATGCTCGCAAGCCTTCCAAAACGATCCGCAGCGTCAACCGAGCAGTAAAACGAAAGGGGTCCCGAGCAACAGGAGTACAATTGCTGCTATTGTTGCCAGCTGTTGGGAGATGGAAGATGGACTGCGATGGCTACCCATGCGTTCCCATGCCGTTGATGTGCACTGCCTTTGTGCCGGGGCAGATTGACGCTGCGGTTGCAGGCATTTCCGACCCCGATTCACGCACCATCGCCACGGCAGAAGCGCTGTACTTTCGCGGACAGGCCGCCCTCGCTGCCAAGACGGCGCGCCCCTATCTTGACGCCACCGATTCCGCACTGCGCTATTCCGCATGCTTTATCTGCGGATACGCCAGCCTGTCGCTCAACCGTATCGCCGACGCCCGCCGTTGTCTTGCGGGCATCCTCGATACGCCAACTGACGAGGAATCACCCGCCGTCCACGCCACGCATATCCTGTTCGCCTCGGCCGCGAGTGTCCTGCTGCACTTGCCTTCCCCGTATTCTGCCGAAGAGTTTTATCCACTTGTGGCGCATCTGCCCGAAGGCCTGCGCCTGTTCGCCAGCTACGTGATGGCGCACGCCTTGTACCTGCGCGGCGAATACGGCCGCAGCCTAGGCATGGCGGAAAATGCCCTGATCATGAAACAGGGAAGCTATCCGATCTCGGAACTGTTCCTGCACCTGGCAGCTTCCATGGCATGCATGAGTCTCAAAGACGTCGACGCCGCAAAAACGCACTTCGGAGTTGCTTGGAACATTGCGCGTCCCGACGGCCTTATCGAGCTCATTGGCGAGCATCACGGCCTTTTACAGGGGCTCATCGAGGCGTGCCTAAAAACGCAATACCCTGACGACTTCGCGCGCATCATCGAGATCACGTACCGCTTCAGCTACGGCTGGCGGCGCATCCACAACCCCGATTCGGGCGAGGACGTGGCCGACGATCTAACGACCACGGAATTCACCATGGCCATGCTCGCCTGTCGTGGGTGGACCAACGCCGAAATCGCACGCCATATGGGAGTATCGCCGGGCACCGTCAAAAACCGCCTATCCGGCGTATACGCAAAGCTTGGCATCGGCACACGCACCGAGCTGGTCGCGCATATGTTACGTTAGCGACCGGACTGCCAAGCGAATCGAACGCATTCCGGAACCCGGCGCTTCGCTCGATCAATTTGGACATTTTGACCCTTGAACGGCACTACCGCTACGGGGCACCTTCTCGCAAAATTGGATTATTTCCACCGATACTTGCGGGATGGGAGCCCAAGATGCTTGATCGCCGTTCGTTACTTGTTGCCGGAGCGTCCTCGTTAGCGAGCATTATGTTGCCGCGCGTGCCGGAAAGCGCAAACGCCTTCATATTGCCGTTCGCGCCCACCGAAGCCCATGCCGACGAAAAAGACCCCTTCAGGGTGCTCGTTCTCTCGCGCACCATGTTCGGTGTGGTCGTGGTCGACGTCGCCAACAAGAATACGCCCATCACGGGCGCCCAGGTCACGCTCACGTCGCGCTATGCCGCAGGCAAGCAGCTCACCGCCACTACCGATGACGAAGGCACGGCCATCTTTGAGGTCGCGCCGCTTTCGGAAGGCTACGTGGACGAGGCGACGCTTCTCGACGCGTACGACTTTAACGGCGGCATTTCCATTAGCATGGCAGGCTACCGCGATGTCGAGATTCCCCTCGCGCGTGTCCAAGGCGGCACCGCCATTACCGCACCCACACGTCCGCTCTCCGATGGCGAGCCGTACTTCCGCCAGCTCACATTCGACGAATGGGACATTCAGTACGCCGACGCTACGTTCATGGCAATGCCAGCGGACGAAGCAGCAAACGACCAGCCCGACACGCACGCTTTTACCGTGCAGGCCCATCTGCCACAGGGCGGGCAGGCAACGTTGCATATCAATAAAGTGATGCCCGCTGCGGGCAGCTCATCCGAAACCGTCACGCAGATTGGCCAAGTCAAGGCCAGCGCATCGGGCGCGGATAATCTGGCGACGTTCACGCTCAAAGACAAGTTCCTCGATGCAGCGTCGAGCCTTCTGGAAGAAGGATGCAAGCTGCGCTTTGTCCTCGACTACCAAGGCAAAACCTACACGCTCTCCTCCCCCATGGCCGTTGTTACCGCGCCGGCGGCAAAGGCGGAATCCGGATCGACCACTATCGTCCCCACCACTATGGACCAAGAGATCACTCCGTTTGATTTCCCCGCAGCGTTTCCCGGCATCGGCGGCAATAAGTTCACGTGTTGGATGCCCACATTTCCGATTCTCTTCGATTTCTCGTTTGCTGGATACGTGCTGTTTGGCGGAGGATACAAACCAGCCAGCTATATGAACGATTCGGGCAACCCTGATCCGGAATACTGGAAGAAATCGCCGCGTGAGTCGGGCGCCAAGCAGGCAAACCGCTACCTCGACGAGATGGAGGGGAAGTGGAATCAGTACAAAAGTATGAGTGCCGGTTCGGGCACCGATCCAAGAAACACCAAGCTCCTTCGCCACCATTGCACGCCGCTGTTCACGATGGATATCGCCACACAGCTGTACGGCTCGCTCGCCTACGATTGGGTGGGCAAAACCTGGGGTAACAACAACGACCCCGCATACGGCAATATTAAGGCCCTCTTCCAGGTAAGAACCGACCTCAATTGGACCGAGCAGTTTACCCTAGGACCGGTGCCGTTTTTCCTAAACGTCAACCCCTGGGTGCTGGCGAAGCTGGCGCTCGCCGTGGGTGCCCACACGCACGGCAGCGGCGCGGCGTTTTTCAAAAACATTTCGCTCGACTATTCAAACACGTCGGGCTCGTTCACCATCCAGATCGGGCTTGCCGTCACCTTTGGCGCCGGCGTTGCAGGCGTCGCTTCGTCCGCCGTGCGCGGCGCCGCATCCCTCACGCTGTTCATTGGGTACGAGAAGGCAGATGGACACCAGCTTCCGCGACTGCGCGTAGGTGCAGACGTCGATGTCGATGTGATACTCCAGTTCGTGATGTTCAAGTGGACCACCAAGGCTTGGTCGGGGTCGTGGCCCACACTCCTCGATTCGTGGAATATGTCGGTGAACAACGGCGACCAGTATGTACTCCAGCGCTCTGAGCTCGCATTGGGTGGAGATACGCCCTATACACTAGATGCCTGCTTCGGCTCAGCCGGCAACGCCGAGGCGGGCGGCGTGCCGCAATTTATCGCATCGGCCACCATCGTCACCAACGCCGAGCTGCTCGCACGCGCCGAGGTTAAGGCCACTGCCGTAAACGTCGCTTCTGTCGTACGCGATTGGAATCAAGCGGTCACGCGTATTGAGCTCGAGGCGGATGCAGAGAGCGACGACACGGGACAGGTCGAACATTTCGTCCATGCACTGATGGAAAACGACGAAAACGCCGCGCCGATGTACGAGTACGCCTATATCGGCCAGACGACGAACGCCGTTGCTGACCCGAACGCCAATTCTGCCGGCGTGTCGGAGGACGAGCGTGGCGGCATCAAACCCTCGAGCGACAACGTGCTGTTTGCTGGCGTGCTCAGCGAAGCTCACATGAAGCTGGCAAGGATTGCCGGCGTAGAATGCCTGTTCCGTATCGCCTCGGTGCGCTACGGCGACAATGGTCGCTCGCGCCTGGTGGTGCACACAAAGGCAAACGGCACGTGGTCCGCTCCCACGCCCGTGGACTTTCCCCTTGGGTTTGGCGAGGGCGATGTGGAGCGCAACGGCATATTCGATTACGACTTCGACGTGGTGGAATATACAGACGGAAGAGGAAACCAGGACGCCTACGTGCTGCTGGTCTCGGGTGAGCGCCCCGCCGGCGACAACACCCTTTTCGATACGGCGAGCACATCCGGCATACTGTCCGTTGTGCGCCTGCGCATAAGCAACGACGAAGTTCGCGTGATATCGCACACGTCGTGGCGCAGCATCTCGCGCGGCCGCCTTCAGGAGGATGGCTACCATTGCCTGCAGTGCCCACGCATCACGGTGGGCAAGACACTGGTCGACGGACGTCTGTCGGGCGCCTACCTCCACCGCCACGGAGCCACCGCAGAAAAGGCGCTCGGCAGCGAGGCTCAGGTTGCACTGGAATGCTTTACCCTGTGGTCGGATGATTTGGGCGACAGCCTGACGTTCCGCCAAGTTCTCCGCTTTCCGCAAGCACCGTCGAGCATCGAGCTGGGCGCGTCCGAGAATATCAATGGCAAAATGGTGGTGCCCGTTGCATACGAGACTGCAGGCGGTTGTGGCTGCGCATCGTACGCCGTGATCGGCCAGTCCATTGCGGGCTGGGGCGTTATGTCGCCAGATGTCACAGTGCCCCACGCGGTGCCGTGGCCACAACATTCGGGCTTTTTGGCAACCGTCAACGAGCAACTGCAGCATATTACTTGGACGCGAGGCGCATCGGCCTTTGCAACGCAGCCCGTGGGTGCCGCAGGCTGTGGCCCAGCATCGTTTAGCGTAAGCAACAACGGCAGGTGCGTGCTCTATGTAGAGAACACCGATGGCAAGGTGGGACAGACCTACGACGAAGAAGGCAACCCGGTAGCAGTGATGGGCAAGCACTTCCGCATCTTCGCCAGCACCTTGGCAGGCGATCTGTTTACGGAGCCGTTCGTGATGTGCGAGCTAGACCATCCCGTCGATCAGATAACGACATTTTTAACGTCGGGAGGCATGCTCTCCGCGCTCGCCACGCACATTGTGAGCGCGGAGAAGAGCGAGGCAGAGCTGCACGGCATCGAAGTGCCCTTGGTGGCGTGTGCCACTCCGACGGGCGCGGTCGCTACCTCGGGCGCGGTGGTGCCCGGAGCGGCAGGCGAATCCTTCATGGTCACGGTGCGAAACGACGGCAACACCTTGCTGACCGCCGGCACGATCGATCTATACCGAGAGGGCTCCAGCCAGCCGTTCTCCAGCGCATCCATCGGATTCGGAATGAACGCACGCATGGCTTCGATCTACGATCCAGAGCTTGCCGAGGACGCTTCGGCCAACGACATGGCACATGTGAAGTACGCGCTCGAGACGCTGGGCGAGCGCTTCGCTACGCACCCGCTGGCAGCCGACAGCGGCAACGCCGTGCTGGCACCGGGTTGCACGGCACAGTTCCGCATGAGCTTCGCCATCCCCGAGAGTTGGAGCGACGAAGTGGGCAAACGCGTAACGCTGTATGCGAAGGCGCGTAATCTGGTGGCGCTCGATCCCGTAACGCTCGAGGAAATTCGACCGGGCGCAAACTCGGCGCTGGGTGCCGTACTGCACGAGCTTCATGTGCCCGACGCGGCATGCGAACGCTCAAAAGTTCAGGTCGGCGTATGCGACAGCGCGGATACGACGGGGCTTCACGATGCACCGATGACGGCGGACGGCGGTGGCGACTCGAGTGGCGGCGGTACTGACAAGGGCGGCGGCTCCGGCGGAAGCAGCTCCGGCAGTGGCAAGGACCACAGCAATAACAAGCGCTCCGGAAAAGCGGGCGCGCTCGCTGGCACGGGCGATGTCAATGCTCCCCTTACGGCAGCCGCTACAGCACTCGCCGCGGCAGGCGCCGGCCTCATCGCCTACAGCGCCCGCCGCACGGCGCTCGAAAAAGACACCGCCAATGAGGTCAATTCGGATAGGTCTCGCTAGCTCCTAGTTACTTTTGTGAGAGACGCCGACTCGGCTCATCGAACACCAAAAGGGGCTGGCCCCGATAACTCGGAGCCAGCCCTGAGTCGCCTGACATGGGAATCGCAACCCGCTACTTGAGCTTCAATGCCTCCATCATGGGCGCGGCGGCGTCCCAATCGATCTTCCAGCCAATCGACACGCGGACGGTCTCGCCCGTCGCGGGAGCCGTCGCAAACAGCGTATGACCGTTGTCGGGACCGGTAAAGCGCAGCCACGTTATGCCGTTGTACTCGACCTGGTCGGTTGTTGTCTCCTTGCCTTCGTAGACCTGCTCTAGGCTTGCAACCTCTTCCTCCGGCGAGCGCGGGAAGATGCTGATGTTCAGGCGTCCTCCAGTCTCGTCGTGGAAGAAGTCTGCCTTTTCGCGCTCTTCGTTGGACGAATCCAGCGTGTACCCATCGGCGGCCTCGATACTGTACGATGCGCAGTCGATGCCCGTTAAATCTGCCTTCTCGCCAGAATCGGCCACGCCGCTGGCCGCCTTGAACTCCTTGGTCTCGCATCCCGTGGTGTCGAAGTGCATGGCCTCATGATTCTTGGCGGGGGCGTAAGCGTCTACGAACTCGACAGTGATGGGCCCGTAGTACGCCGTCTTGGGCGCCCAGAAATACACGTACTCAACGGTCTCGCCCGGACCGATATCTGGCCTCTCGGAAAGGTCGATGCCCTCGTGAAGCTCATCGGGAGCCTCGCTTGCAACGTAGTCGAGCACAGCCGCCTTACCGGAAGTAAACAACGGGTCGCCTGCCTCAAGATCGCCCTGGGCAGCATGCACGTTAAAGGAGCTAAACGTCCTGTTCTTTGCATTGTTGTTGGTGATCTTGACGTGCAGGTAAAAACCGTCCTGCAACTTAGCGTCGCCGCGATAGAACGTACCATGGGCTACTGACTCATAGGTTATGCCAGCCACCTCGACCGTCTGCGACTCATAGGCCTTGGCCTTCTTCTCTACGGGAGCACTGCCACCCGAGTTGCCAGCCGAGCCACTCGGAGCACTACCACCACAGCCGGCCACCGTACACGCCAGCACGGCCGAAAGCGTCACGGTGGGAATTCCTAACAGCAGCTTCTTCGTCATGGGCTTCATCATCCTCACCGCTCCTTTCGGCTTGCAGCTCATCCTTTGCCCGAGCACCAAGTCGGCCCCGTGGCATCGGCTTCCACTATGAGCGTATGACGAAAAACAGCACGAGCGAAGTGACCCGTGGCCCAAATAATGACCCGTCAGCATCCCTAGCGGGCCAGAAGGACTCGCGCACGCACGCCCGTGGCCCATAAAACGAGACGTCTGTCCCAATGTTCGATTCAATCCATCCGCAAACAAGGTAGGACGTCTTCAACCGCCTTCAAACTTACTCGGACAGAACCGACTTGGTTTTGCCCGAGTAAGCGCCGTTCCACCAATTTCCGAACGGTTGTTCGATGGATTTCGTGTTGGGTGGAATCGTTCACGGGCTGGGCTATGCTACCTTGACTATCTATACGACTTAAATGCACAAGAGGAAGCACCAAGAGAGCGAGTATGGCAAAAAACACCGCAAACTATGGTAACGACAGTATCCGCCAGCTCAAGGACGAGGAGCGCGTACGCCTGCGCCCCGCCGTCATCTTTGGCTCGGACGGGCTCGACGGTTGCGCGCATGCCGCCTTCGAGATCCTGTCCAACGCCGTTGACGAGGCGCGCCAGGGTTACGGCAAGCTCATCACCCTTACCGCCTTTCGCGATGGCTCTATCCAGGTAGAGGACAATGGCCGTGGCTGCCCGCTCGACTGGAACCCTTCCGAGAAGCGCTTTAACTGGGAGCTCGTCTTTTGCGAGCTCTACGCAGGTGGCAAATACAACAACAACCAGGGCGGCGACTACGACTTCTCGCTCGGTACCAACGGCCTGGGCTCGTGCGCGACCCAGTACGCCTCCGAATACATGGACGTCACGGTTTGGCGCGACGGCAACAAGTACTCCCTGCACTTTAAGAAGGGCAAGGTCGTTGGCGCCAAAAAGAAGGCACTCGAGATTGAGCCCAGCGACGAGGACCGTACCGGCACCACCATCAAATGGCGCCCCGATCTTGAGGTCTTTACCTCCATCAGCATCCCCCACGATTGGTATCGCGAGACCATGCGCCGCCAGGCCGTGGTCAACGCCAACGTGACCTTCCGCCTGCGTATTGAGGGTGGCGATGGTGAGTTTACCGAAGAGGATTTTTGCTATCCCAAGGGCATCGAGGACTACGTGCTCGAGAAGGTCGGTACCGACTACCTTACCGAGCCCTTCTTTATCGAGGCCGACCGTCGCGGTCGCGACCGCGAGGACCTGCCCGACTACAACGTGAAGATTACCGCGTGCATGTGCTTCTCGCGCACCTTCATGATGCAGGAGTACTACCACAACTCATCCTGGCTCGAGAACGGCGGTTCGCCCGAGAAGGCCGCCCGCAGCGCTCTGACCAGTGCCATCGATGCTTACATTAAGCAACAGGGCAAGTACAACAAAAACGAGAGCGGCATCAAATGGCAGGACGTCCAGGACTGCCTGGTGCTGGTGACCAACTGTTTCTCCACCCAAACGTCCTATGAAAACCAGACTAAGAAGGCCATCAATAACCGCTTTATCCAGCAGGCCATGACGGCCTTCTTTAAGGAACGCCTCTCGACCTACCTGATCGAGAACAAAGACGCCGCCAACAAGATCATGGAGCAGGTGCTCATCAACAAGCGTTCGCGCGAGAACGCCGAGAAGACGCGTCAAAGCATCAAGACCAATCTGCAGCAGAAGACCGACATGGCCAACCGCGTGCAGAAGTTCATCGACTGCCGTTCCAAGGACAAGAGCCGCCGCGAGATCTACATCGTAGAGGGCGACTCGGCAGCAGGCGCCATTCGCACCTCGCGCGATGCCGAGTTCCAGGGCGTCATGCCCGTCCGCGGTAAGATCCTCAACTGCCTGAAGGAGGACTATCCGCGCATCTTTAAGTCCGACATCATCATGGACCTCATGCGCGTGCTGGGCTGCGGCGTGGAAATCAAGGACAAGCGCATCAAGAACCTTGGCGCCTTCGACCTGGACAACCTCAACTGGAACAAGGTCATCATCTGTACGGACGCCGACGTCGACGGTTATCACATCCGTACGCTCGTGCTCACCATGCTCTACCGCCTGGTGCCCACGCTTATTGACGAGGGCTACGTGTATATCGCCGAATCGCCGCTCTACGAGATCAACTGCAAAGAGAAGACCTACTTTGCCTACACCGAGCTCGAGAAGAACGGCATCCTCAAGGAGATTGGCGACCAAAAGTGCTCCATCAACCGCTCCAAGGGTCTTGGCGAGAACGACCCGGACATGATGTGGCTCACCACCATGAACCCCGAGACGCGTCGCCTGATCAAGGTGGAGCCCGAGGACGTCACCAAGATGGAGACCATGTTTAACCTGTTGCTGGGCAACGACGAAGCGGGCCGCAAGCGCCATATCTCCGAGCACGGCAAGGAATACCTGGACCAGTTGGACCTGCAGTAGCAGCAAATCGACAACGACGGCCCATAAGAAGTTCAAGAGGATATCGTGGCAAAGAAGAAGACGAAGAACCAGCCCAAGAAAAAGCAGGTCAACGCCGAGAACGTCATCGGCCTGCACTCCGAGGTCACCGACCAGCCGATCACGCAGACGCTCGAGGTCAACTACATGCCCTACGCTATGAGCGTCAACGTCTCGCGTGCATTCCCCGAGATCGACGGCTTTAAGCCCTCGCACCGCAAGCTGCTCTACACCATGTACAAGATGGGTCTGCTCAAGGGCGAGCGCCAGAAGAGCGCCAACATCGTGGGTCAGACCATGAAGCTCAACCCGCACGGCGACGCCGCGATCTACGAGACGATGGTGCGTCTAGCCACCGGTAATGAGGCGCTGCTCGCCCCCTTCGTGGAGTCGAAGGGCAACTTTGGCAAGTACTATTCGGGCGATCTAAGCTACGCCGCCTCGCGTTATACCGAGGCCAAGCTCTCCCCCATCAGCGCCGAGATCTTCAAGGACATCGACAAGGATCCGGTCGACTTCGTCGACAGCTACGACGGCGCCATGAAGGAGCCGCGCCTGCTGCCCACCACGTTTCCCAACATCCTTGTCTCGGCCAACAAGGGCATCGGCGTCGCTATGGCGTCCGACATCTGCGGTTTCAACCTCAACGAGGTCTGTACTGCCACGATGCACTACCTGCAGGATCCCGACTGCGATCTGCTCGAGTACATGCCCATGCCCGACTTCTCGACCGGCGGCGAGATCATCTACCGCCGCGAGGAGATGGAAAAGATTATCGAGACCGGCCTTGGCAGCTTCCAGATCCGCTCCCGCTGGCGCTGGATTCCCGAAGAGCGCATTATCGAGGTCTACGAGATTCCCTACACCACCAAGACCGATGTCATCATCGAGCGCATCGTCAAGCTCTCCAAGGAGGGCAAGGTCAAGGAGATTGCTGACATCCGCGACGAAACCGACCTCTCGGGCTTGCGTATCGCCATCGACCTTAAGCGCGGTGTCGACCCCGACAAACTCATGGCCAAGCTCTATCGCTCGACGACGCTGCAGGATTCGTTCTCGTGCAACTTCAACGTGCTGGTCGATGGTTACCCTCGCGTTATGGGCGTGCGCCAGATCCTGCACGAGTGGGTCAAGTGGCGTATTGAGTCCACGCGTCGCCGCATTAACTTTGACCTGGGCAAAAAGTCCGAGCGCCTGCACCTGCTGCACGGCCTCGAGGCGATCTTGCTCGACATCGACAAGGCGATCGCCATCATCCGTGGCACCAAGCTCGAGGCCGAGGTCGTGCCCAACCTTATGCGCGGCTTCGACATCGACGAGACCCAGGCCGAGTTTGTTGCCGAGCTTAAGCTCCGCAACATCAACGAGGAGTACATCCTCAACCGCACCAAGGACATCGCCAAGCTTGAGGGCGAGATTGCCGAGCTTGAGGAGATCCTCTCCAGCGAGGAGAACATCAAGAAGGTCATCAGCGACGAGCTGGCCGCAGTCAACAAGAAGTACGTGATGCCGCGCCGCACGGGCAGGATTGAGCCCCACGAGGTCATTGAGGTGAGCCTGGAGCCCGAGGTCGAGGAATATCCGGTTACCATCATGCTCTCGCGCGATGGCTACCTTAAGAAGATGACCGACCGCGTGCTTAAGAAGGCCACCACGCTCAAGTACAAGGACGGCGACAAGCCCTTTATCGAATTCGCGTCCTCCAACACCCACGAGCTGCTGGTCTTTACCAACAAGAGCCAGGTGTACAAGTGCAAGGTTGCGGCGTTTGAGGACACCAAGTCGGCCCAGCTGGGCTCGTACCTGCCGACCGATCTTGAGATGGAACCCGACGAGAGCGTCATCTGGGTCATCGACCCCGAGGACTACAAGGCCGACGTGTTGTTCGTCTTTGAGAACGGCCGCGTGGTGCGCGTCGCGCTTTCTGGATACGTCACCAAGACCAACCGCAAACGCCTTAAGAACGCCATCTACGGCGGCAGCAAACTGCTGTATGCCCAAGTGCTCAAGGACGATCGCGACATCGCGCTGGTCTCGAGCGACTACCGCCTGATGAACTTCAACACGTCGCTGCTCAAGACCAAGACGACCACCAACACGCAAGGCGTCCAGGCCTTTACCGCCAAGAAGGGCCGCTCGGTCACCACCGTCGGCACGACCGAGGAGATTCTTGGCGCCGGCGTCTCGGCCGAGAAGTTCACCGCGCAGAGCCTCCCCTCAGCCGGTGCCCTCATGAAAGAAAACGACATGCCGAGTCTGTTTGACTAACAGCCGTCTGGCCGGTTCCGACAGCCCAGCCCCCTTGAAACGCAGCAAGGCCCGAATGGTTCAAATGAACCTTTCGGGCCTTGCTCGTTATTGGAGATGCGCGCTAGGCGAGCTTGCGAGCGAGCTCTCGCACCTCTTCCAGTTTGGGCGACGATGCCATGCTGTCGCGCTCGATCATACCGCTGATGGTGACAATGCCCTGGTCCTCCCACTTGCAGTACGCGCAGGTCGACTTGTACATAGCGATCGCCGCATCATAGACGCCCTCGCTATGGCTATCGAGCAAAAGGGCCGTCTTGGTGAACGGGAAGCCCGTAGCACCGAAGGCGTACAGGCGGTCGATGGCGGCCTTCTCCTGCGCGGTGATATCGAACCAGTAGATAGGCGAGGCAAAGACGACCATGTCTGCGTCTTTCAGCGGCTCGATCACGTCGGCCATGTCATCCTTCTGCACACAGGTGCCCTCATGGGTAAAGCAGTACTGGCATCCCAGACAACCAGCGATCTTTTGCCGGCAACGCGGATGACCTCGACCGTATGGCCGGCCTCGCGCGCGGTCTCGGCAAAGGCCTCGACCATGGTGTCGGTATTGGCACCCTTGCGCGGGCTACCACTCAATACAACGATATTCATAGAAATCTCCCTCCTTCATGCCGCAGGCGCGCGGCACACATTTCGTTGTAACCAAAACAGATGAAGCTATTCAGTCGTCCGCAGACCACATCTCTCGTTCGTGCTCTCTAGACAAGGCGCAAACGGTGCTGCACCCCCCTGTCGCGCTATATCCCTACGCAGTGTTCAGAATCCCTGCTCACCGAGCAGCACCGCGCGAGGTCCAGCACGAGTACGCCTTCCCGGGTACAGGGCTCATGCCCTATGCGGGAGATGAGGACCTTCGGGAACACGTCCCCGATGGGCAGAAGCGACGCGAGCTCCCCCTCAAGCATCAAGTTGATGCTCATATCGCCTCTCACATACGCTCTCCTTCCCGGTTTCGAAACTCGAATTGATTTAAAGTTTCGAAACCGGGAAGGCAATATACAAAAGGATGTGTCGAGGAACGAATCCCAGCCACGTCATGTCGGCAGCGATGAAGGGCGCGTCCGCGCGTGCTACAATGCGGGCACCAGAGATGAAAACACAGTCCCCGTCGGGTAGTCGTGGGCGTGCGCTAGTCCGCATCAGTAACCTGCCTCCTTGGTTGTCCCTTCTCTGCATGGTCATCTACATAAAGGAGGAACCAACCATGCAGATCAGCGTGTCGTCCACCCTGACCGTATATCACGACGGTCAATTCTGGGTCGGGATGGCGGAGCATGTCGAGGACGGAAGGTACGGCGTCGCCCGCATCGTCTTCGGCGCGGAGCCGTCCGATGAGGAGATCCTGCAGTTCGTTGTCGGCAAATGGGAGAAACTCTCGTTCTTCGGTGACGACCCGGTCGAGACGAGCAAACCCGCGAAGAACCCCAAGCGGCGCGCTCGCGAGGCAGCGAAAGCCCTTAAACGGCCCGCGGTGAGCACCAAGGCACAACAGGCGCTCGCGGCACAGCGGGAAGCGATGAAGCGGGAGTCGGCTCAAGCAAGAAGCCGACGCCGTGTGGAAAAGGCTGATGCGCGCTACGAACAGAGAAAACTGAAGCGCAAGCAGAAACATCGCGGGCATTGATCGCTATTTGCAGCAAGGCAAACCATATACAGCAGCGGCGCCAGTTCCACTTGAAGCCGACGCCGCGTAGACGCTGATGGTGACGGCTATGCACGGGCACGGGCGCGCCACCGCACTTCACAGCTTGTTTCTCAAGTATTTGGGACGCACACGCGGCGTTCAAAAATGCTGAGCGACTCCGCATGGCTCGAGACTGAGCCGAGGTGCCCTACTTCTCGCCCTCCAGCAGCCCCACGATGCGGTCGATGTCGACGGCAAAGCGAGGCCTTCCCTCGCGCTCGTAGCGGTCGAGGTATGCCTGGCACTCGGAGACAATGCGCTTGGTGTTGCTGTCGATGATGCGCTGGAGCGTCTCGTAGTAGGCCGAGCCCTCGGTCCTAAAGCGGCGCTGGTAGGCCTTGGTTATGGGGAACATCTTGATGTAGTGGATGCCGTGGCGGCAGCCGGGGCGCGTCGTGGGGCGGGGTGGCAGTGCAAAGTATTGGTCTTTGGGCACGTTGGGGGCGATGTTGGAACGCAGCGGCACGGCGAAGTCCCTGCGCTTTCCGCGGAAACGCAGCCTCACCACCACGATGCAGGGGCGATTGTGCTTAAGCATGAGCTCGCGGTCGCCATCGACGAGGTCGAAGAAGTCCTGGGAGATGGATACGATCTTCATCGGTTACGCCCCCTTCATACGAAGCGGGGCCCGCATCGCTGCAGGCCCCTACAGGTGGGCGATATTCTACGCCTTGCGGCACCCCGTCGCCCACGGAGGTTAAACGTACACGTAAGCCGTACTCTGAAAGCCGCGGCTTCCGGCAAGTAGTTTATACCACGAAAGGTCGCTTTCAATGCGCATAGCTCGCAAAATAACACTCGCTGGGCCGGCACCCCTGGCAGTTACCCTCCGATCTTCATTGGAGTCAGCAGGTCAATTCATATAGTTATGGGGGTGTATCCTAAAGGGAATCAAATTAATACCCCCATAACTAAGGAATTTACTATTCCCACTCGGTGGTTATAGTTTTGCCGTCTCGTCACTCCAGTTGCACCCAGTTTTCGGCGGCATCTCGAAGTGAGTGCCGCTGAATGACGCGACGTCGCGTTTCATCGGCTTCGGGGACAAAAGCTGGGACAACTTCAAAAACCATTTTCAAACTCAGAGTATTGAGTTTTTATTTTTGTCCCAAGGGGCACGGAGAGCCGCCTTTGGAGGCTCGATATCGCCGAAAAACGCCCGTTTTGAAACTCAACCGCCTTTGAGCCTGCAAACCACCAGCTTCAACAGTAAGTGAGTCGACGCGGGTGGCTTACGAGCCGTTCACAAAACCGCAGGCCACAGGTCTTTGTCAACGATAAGCAAAGTGAATAGTCTCAGGTGGCTTGCCCATGAGTTGGCGTAAGCCTGTTTAGCAAAAGGCTAATCGGACACGACAGGCCGCCCGCATGGCGACGGCGTTTCCCGTGCGGGCACAAACAGCCCTGCGTGCCCTGTCGCGCGATATCCCAATGCGACGTTCAGAACCCTACCCGCCAAGCAGCCACCTCGCGAAATTCAGCACGAGCACGCCCTCCCGGGTATGGGGCTCATGCCTCGTGCGAGTGATGAGAATCTTCGGGAATGCATCCCCGATGGATAGAATCGGCGCAATCTCCCTCTCGAGCGTCGAATCGGCGCCGATATCGTCGCTCACATACACTTTCCTTCCCGGTTTCGAAACTTGGAAGGCAGTATGCGCAAGGATGCGTCGAGGTGCGATCCCAGTCGTACCATGCCAGCAGAGATGTCGAGGCACATTCGTTCATGCTGCAATGCGGGCATCGGAGATGAAAAACAGCCCGTCGGGTAGTCATGGGCGTGCGGGAGCCCGCATCAGTAACCTGCCTCCTCGGTTGTCCCTTCTTTGCATGGTCGTCTACATAAAGGAGGAACCAGCCATGCAGATCAGCATGCTTGCCCTTCTTGGGTCACGGACCGGGGAGGCGAGGGCCTCCGTCGGGACCGCCCCGAGCAACCGGCATATCCAAGGAATGACAAGGCTCGATCGCTGTGCTGGTCAGGATGCCGAAGCGGGCCGTCCGCCAATCGGAATGCGGGTCAGGATGCTGCAACGTGATTCCAGCTGCAGGATACGGCTCCTTTGCGGTTGCCGCAAAACCTGCTGGCAACATTCTTACTATCCGAATGATGTACGCATCCCTTGGGATCGTTTCGCCTGACCAGGGCCATCTTCAGCGCCTCATCGGCCAGCTCGGCAGGCGCCTCTTCCACGCGTAATAGCCCTGGCGGGTCACCTATGCAACCAAAGATACAAAAGGAATCGAATGGCCAGAGAGGATTGCCCTTACCGATGCTCGATTCTTGACAGGCAAACTCAAGCCTCGTTAATATTACATGGTTTGCCAGACCGAATTAACAAAGGAGGGGTGTCGTGGTTGGTCTTTTCCGCACGTGGATGAGCGCCTAGAAAGCGGCGCTGTTGTGGCGTCGCGCTGTTTTTCTGCACGCCATTTCACGATTGGACATAACCATGATATTTGAAACCTCTCGGGGCAGGTCTGTTCTGCTGTGCCATTCATGGCAATTCAAGCTTTGTTTCGTATGGGGCGGGGAGCTCGTTTCGACATTGACGAGTTCGATTCTCCAAATGGGTCTTATTTGGCATCTCGCCCTCACGACAGGGTCGTCTTCTCTCCTCTCCTTAGCATCGCTGGCAGGCTTTCTGCCGATTGCTTTGTTCGGAATCCTTGCGGGCGCCGTTGTCGACAGACTGCCTTTGAAACGTGTCCTCATCGGCGCCGACCTCTTCATTGCCGCGGTGGGTGCCGCCTTGGCGATTGCCTCGTTGGCCGGCAGCTTACCTGCATGGCTAATTCTCATCGCCCTGTTTCTCCGTGCAGTTGGTACTTCGTTCTACACGCCAGCCTCCCAATCTCTCACGCCCCATCTCGCCCCGCCAGAGCATCTCGTTCGCCTATCGGGGGTGACTCAGGCGATTCAGTCCGGCGGATACATTCTTGGCGCCGCGCTTGCAGCAGTGATTTATCCCGTGGCGGGCATTACCGCTATGATTGTCCTCGACGTGCTGGGAGCGCTTTTCGCTTCTTTAGCCGTCCTCGCCGCACAGATAGACGCAGGGGGCCTCGATGAAGCCGACCGCAGCTTGTCCTTTTCCAATAAGGTTCGAGAGCTCTTCTCTGAGATTTCGGACGGCTACAAGCTGATTAGGGAGTACAGGGGGCTGTTCGCCCTTCTTTGGTGCGGGTTCGTCTTCGCTTTCGCGTTCTCTCCGCTCGCGGCATTGTTCCCAATAATGACCTTGGGGCATTTTGGCGGTAGCACGGGGGATGCCGCTTTGGTGGAAATCCTTTTTTCTGCAGGCATGCTGGCTGGGTCCGGCATTTTGGCGGCCACGGGAGGGTTCCGCAATAGGTCGTTCACCATGGTCGCCGCGATTGCCGGCTTCGGCATTGCCGCAATCGTATCCGGATCGCTCGGCCCGTCATTGTTCGCTGCTTTCCTGCCGGTGAGCTTTCTTATGGGCGCATGCTCCCCGTTGTACGCGGGAACCCAGACTGCCCTTATGCAGGAGCAGATACCTCCTGAGTACCTAGGCCGCGTTTTCGGCCTCTACGGAACCATCATGGCGTGGGCCATGCCCATGGGCCTCGCAGCCCCCTCCGTTTTTGCGGATCTGCTTGGAGCTCCGTTATGGTTCGTCGGCTCTGGAGCGACCATGGTACTGCTTGCGATGGCTATGCTGCTTGCTCCGAGCGTCCGAAACGCGGGGAAAAGAGATACCGGGCAGATTCAATAGCCCAAGTATTCGAAAAAAAGAGGCAGCAGCCATCGGTTCAAGCGTCAGCCTTCAAGCCCTTGCGACGACGAGGTATTGCACCGACATTCCGCATCGCGCTCCTTATTCGTCGCCAACTATCATTTTCGGATTTGCCGGCTTGCGCAAGGTCAAAACGCTCGCGCCGGCAATTGGGCAAAGGCGAAAAATCGACGTGAGCAATCTTTTTTGGCATGGCTGCGCTTCCAGTAAAACGCTAATACACAAAAGGCGGTTCAACCTATGGAACTCATAGTCAAAGCTAAAGACATCTTTTTGGAATATGCCGGCCGCGATATCCTAGATATCGAAGAGTTGGAAATCTACTCCTACGATCGCATCGGCTTGGTGGGAGACAATGGCGCAGGCAAAACCAGCCTGCTTAAAATTCTGAGCGGCAATCTTACCATTGCGGACGCCGACGTCAGGCGCTTCGGCAGCATTGCCCTCATCGGCCAACTCGATGAACTCGACCTTGATGCGGCTCAGGACAGTGGTGAGGTGCTCTCCCGTCTCAACGTCGCCGGAGTGGCGCAGGAGACGATGAGCGGCGGGGAGGAAACAC
Source organism: uncultured Collinsella sp. (assembly GCA_900541715.1). Taxonomy (GTDB): domain Bacteria; phylum Actinomycetota; class Coriobacteriia; order Coriobacteriales; family Coriobacteriaceae; genus Collinsella. Next base: position 34,311 of record UQLI01000003.1, on the reverse strand, counting down.
GCGCCAAGATTGCCTCTGCACTCTCCCAGCATGCAAGCGCGATCTTCGCCGACGAGCCTACGAGCCACCTCGACCAAGACGGCATCCGCCTTCTCGTCGGACAACTCAAGGCATTTGATGGGGCTCTGCTCATCGTGAGCCATGACCGTCATTTTCTCGACCAGGTGGTAGACAAGATCTGGGAGCTCAAAGACGGCGGTATTTCCGAATTCTGGGGTGACTACTCCGACTATCTGCGACAGAAAGAAGAAGAGCGCAAAGCTCAGGCGACTCGATACGAAGAGGCGATGCGCGAGCGCGATCGCCTCGAAGCCGCCATCGAAAAACAACGGAAAAAAGCACGGCAGGTCGACGCCAAGCGGAAGGCTGCGAAAAAAAGCAACGAGTATGCAGGTCGATTGGGGCATCAGAAAGCAACCGGCACCAAACAGAAGAGGATGTACCAGGCGGCTAAGGACATGGAGAAGCGCCTCGAAGCGCTCGAAGGGATTGAGGCCCCAGATAGCATTCGCGCCGTGCGGTTCCGCCAGAGCAAGGCCCTGGAACTGCATAGTAAATTTCCCATCTCGGCAGACGATTTCAGCTTGAGCTTCGGCAACTGCATGCTCTATGACCACGCGAAATTCGAGATACCGCTCGGTGCCAAAGTGGCCATCACCGGTGGCAACGGTACAGGAAAGACCAGCCTGCTGAAGGCAATCGCTCGACGCGCCGACGGTATCAACATCTCTCCCAAGGCAGAGATCGGTTACTTCGAGCAAACAGGCTACAAGTTCGACGCCCGTCAGTCTGCGATCTCGTTCATGCAGGATGGTTGCGAGTACAGCATGACCGAAATTCGAGGCATCCTCGCCTCTATGGGAATCGGACCGCGCGACCTGACAAAGGACGTTGGCGTTCTCTCGGGAGGCGAAGTCATCAAGCTGCTACTCGCGAAGATGCTGCTGGGCAGATACAACATCTTGCTCATGGACGAGCCTGGAAATTACCTGGACATCAAGAGCGCCGAAGCCCTCGAGCAGATGATGAGCGCCTATGCCGGAACGATAGTGTTCGTCTCCCACGATAAGAGGCTGGTCGAGAACGTCGCAGACATTGTCTACGAAATAAAGGACACCAAGCTAGTCAAAATCTTTCAGCGCGAATAGCCCTAAATGAGCAAGAAATAATCCCCGAACGGAGACAAGGGAGTAAAACGGCAAAGAAAGAGCCTCCGTCCCAACGCAGGGAACGGAGGCTCTTTAATCGCTTTTACTCATCTCCGTCGCTGGTGGCTTTGTCATGACTCTCGTACGAAACGAAACTCAGCGGCATAGTGCGGCACTCAAAATCGCAGGTCAGAACCCTGTCGTCCTACTCCCACTCTATGAATCGAAAGTGCGGGCATTTCCATGTCGTCTCGTATTTTATACGGAAAACGAACGTGGCGATACACGGCGATACTCAACGGCACAAAAGTGAGACAAAACTGCTCTGATAATCGAAACTCAAATGAAACTCAAGGGTGTTGAGTTTCATTTTTGTCCCAGTAGCAAAAAGGGCAGGGTAGAGCGGCCAAATCCTCCCCTTTTCAGGTGATCTGAAGCGACATCACATGCAAGCCACCAGCGACAATTGCAAACCTATAGTTAAAAACTCTCTCCAGTTTGCTCCGGCTTGTCGCAGTTTGTTCTAGTTCGCCCAATTTATACCCAGTCTCAAAAATTGCCGAAAATCCATGTGGTCAAATTTGAGTCACGGATATCCATACAATTTTGCTCATTCTTTGGGGTCACGCTGGGTCACGGCCTAACCGGATATCCAATCGGAAAGGACGGCTGCCGTCTCGCGATTGGCGGAGTAGTGCATCCAGCGGCCGTCCTTGCGGCAGCTGACCAGCCCGGCGGCGCAGAGTTGCTTCACATGGTGGGAAAGGGTGGGCTGGGTGATGTCCATCTGCTCAAGAATCTTGCACGCGCAGATATCGTCCTTGTCCTTGATGGCCTGGTAGATGCGCAGGCGCGTGGGGTCGCCCAGCGCCTTGAACGCCGCCGCGAGGCTCTCGTTGTCCATGGTTTCCTCCTGTCTGTCTGGCAGCTTCAGTATATCACGCAAATTCATATATTGACATATATCTATGTGACTCCTATATTGTCGTCATAACATAGATATATATCGATACATCAATATGAAAGGAGTCCCAATGGAATCCATCGGAACGTTCATCTTGGACCAGGTGCTGAAGATGCAGTGGCTGAGCGAACTGATCGCCGCCTTGCTGGGCGCGCTAGGCATTGACGCAGCGGGCCAGTGGGGCGGCACGCTCCACTTCTTCATCTATGACACGGTGAAGATCGTCATCCTGCTGTGCGTGCTCATCTTCGCCATCAGCTACATCCAGAGCCACTTCCCGCCCGAGCGCAGCCGCAAGATCATGGGCCGCTTCAAGGGCATCTGGGGAAATGTGGTGGGAGCACTGCTGGGAACGGTGACGCCGTTCTGCAGCTGCAGCTCGATCCCGCTGTTCATCGGGTTCACCCGCGCGGGCCTGCCCCTGGGCGTCACCTTCAGCTTCCTCATCAGCTCGCCCATGGTGGACCTGGGCAGCCTGGTGCTGATCATGAGCATCTTCGGCCCGGGCGTTGCCGTTGCCTACACGGTGGTTGGCCTGCTCATCGCCATCGCCGGCGGCACCATCATCCAGCGCATGGGCATGGAGGAGCACCTGGCCGACTTCGTCCGCGGCGACGCGCCGGCGGACGCCGAGCTCCTGTCCATGACCGTGGCCGAGCGCCTGGCCTATGCCCGCAAGGAGACCTGGGGCACGTTCAAGAAGGTGTTCCCGTACATCCTGCTGGGCGTGGGAATCGGCGCCTTCATCCACAACTGGATCCCCGCCGAGTGGATCGAGCTGGTCCTGGGCGACGGCAACCCCTTCGCCGTGGTGCTGGCCACCCTCGTCGGCGCGCCTATCTACGCCGACACATTCGGCGCCATCCCCATCGCCGAGGCCCTGTACTACAAGGGCACGGGCCTGGGCACGGTGCTGGCCTTCATGATGAGCGTCACCACGCTGTCCATCCCCAGCCTGACCATGCTCTCCCGCGTCATCAAGCCGAAGCTAATGGTGACGTTCGTGGGGCTGTGCATCGTCGGCATGTGCATAAGCGGCTACGTGTTCAACTTCCTGCAGCCGCTGTTCTAACCGGTTAGGAGCCCGCACGGTGCGGGCGCGTCGAAAGGAGAAATTGTCATGGGATTGTTCGGATTCGGAAAGAAGAAGGAAGAGAAGGCCGCCGTTCCCTGCGCGTGCAATGATGGCGCTCCGCAGATGAAGGCAGAGCCCTGCGGCTGCGGAGGCGCCCGCCAGGTGAAGGTGCTGGGGGCCGGCTGCAAGAAGTGCCACGACGAGCTGAACGATAACGCCCAAGCGGCCATCGCCGAGCTGGGGCTCGAGGCGGAGCTTGAGTACGTCACCGACATGGACCGCGTAATGAGCTACGGCGCAATGAGCCTGCCCGCGTTGGTTGTCGACGGCAAGGTCGTGTCCGCTGGCATGGTACTCACCCCGGCCGAGGTCATGGAGTACCTGAGGTGAGGGAAATGAACTCTGGTGGATTGAGGAGTTTGGGGCTCTGGGACAGGTATCTGACGCTTTGGGTCTTCACAGCCATGGCCGCAGGCGTTGCCCGGGATATCTGTTCCCCTGGCTCGCCGACGCCATAGGATCGTTCACCGTCGGGACGACGAACATTCCCATAGCGATAGGCCTCATCCTCATGATGTACTCACCGCTGGCCAAGGTCCGCTACGGCGAGATGCCAAAGGTGTTCAAGAGCAAGCGCCTCATCGTGCTGTCTCTTGTTCTCAACTGGGTGCTTTGCCCCTTGCTCATGCTTGTCCTTGCCGTGGTGTTCTTGCGCGACGCGCCTGACTACATGGCGGGAATCATCATGATTGGGCTGGCGCGCTGCATCGCAATGGTGCTGGTGTGGAACGACTTTGCCGGCGGCTCCAACGAGTACGCTGCCGGTCTTGTCGCGGTGAACGCCGTCTTCCAGATTGCGTTCTACGGTCCCATGGCGTGGCTCTTCCTGTCGGTATTGGCGCCTATGCTGGGTGCCCCGGGCATGTCGATCGAGGTGTCCGCATGGCAGATCGCCCAGAGCGTCCTCATCTACCTGGGCATCCCGCTGGTTGCGGGTGCGCTGACCAGGTTCATAGGCGTCAGGCGTTTTGGCGAGGAGGGGTACAGTGCCAGGGTTCTGCCAAAGACCTCCAAGATCACTCCGGTGGCCCTGTTGTTCACCATTGTGATCATGTTCTCCATGAAGGGCGAAATGATTTCAAGCCTGCCCCTGGACGTGCTGAGAATCGCAGTGCCTCTGGTCGTCTACTTCGTCGTGACGTTCTTTGCAAGCGCATGGCCGGCTCGTCGTGCTGGCGCGGACTACGAGAGGATGGCGTCCGTTGCCTTCACCGCTACTGGCAATAACTTCGAGCTCACCATCGCCGTCGCTGCGGCCACCTTCGGGCTTGCAAGCGGCCAGGCCTTCGCAGCCGTAGTCGGCCCCCTCATCGAGGTTCCGGCGCTGATCCTGCTTGTCAACGCCGCGTTGCGCTTGAAGAAGCGGTGGTACGAGTCGTAAGGCGCTTCACCTTGCAAATAGACGTTCTGGAAGATGAAAAAGGAGTCCCATTGGGGCTCCTTTTAACTTGCAAGCCGTTTGCGACTATTGACTTGGAATAGTCGCTATTCCCACTCGATGGCGTCGGTTCTTCCGTCCCGTCACTCCAGTTACACCCAGTTTTCGGCATCGACACGGAACGCGTGCCGCCGAATGACGCGATGTCGCGTTTCGTCGGCTTCGGGGACAAAAGCTGGGACAACCTCAAAAACTTTTTTCAAACTCAGGGCTTTGAGTTTTTGTTTTTGTCCCAAAGTGCGCGGCGGGTCGCCTTTGGATGCTCGATGGCGCCGAAAACGCCCGTTTTGAAACTCAACCGCCCTTTTGCCCGCAAGCCGCCAGCTGCAATCGCAAGTGAATTAACGCGGGTGGCTTGCGCGCCATTTGCAAAACCCCAGGTCGCAGGTCTTCGCCATTCGTGAACAAAGTGAGTAGTCTCAGGTGGCTTGCTTATGAGTTGGCGAACGGGCCTTCAGGATTCAGGGCAAACATGCTGGTAGAATAGGATTCTCAAATCAATGACAGGAGACCGAGCATGGCCGAACCCCACGATAGGAAGCCGATCCTCACGATCGAGCAGCAGATAGAGCACCTCAAGCAGAAGGGCGTAGCCTTCGAACTGTGTTCCGAGGAAGAGGCCGCGGACTACCTGCGCGACAAGTGCAACTTCTTCAAGCTCGCATCCTACCGCAAACTCTTCTCGAAATACGAGGGAGGCCCGCGCGACGGCCGCTACGTAGACCTCGACTTCGGCCAGCTGCGCCTGCTCGCGGCGCTCGACCAGGAGCTGCGCCACGCCCTGCTCGGCATGACGCTCGACATCGAGCATTTCCAGAAGGTGACACTGCTTCGCGAGATGGAGGACCGTGGAGAGGACGGCTACGCCATCGTGGCCGACTACATGGCATCGCTTACCACTGCAAACAGGGAGTACCGCCTGCGCGAGCTCAAGATGAGCGGCCGCAGCCCCTACAGCTCGAGCCTCTACGCGAAGTACTCCGGCGACATGCCTGCCTGGGCCTTCCTTGAGCTCACCTCGTTCGGCACCCTCATCGACTTCGTGCGCTTCTGCGCCAGGCGATGGGGCGACAGGCGCCTCGAGGCCTCCCACTACGACCTCAAGCGCGTGAAGTCCGTCCGCAACTGCGCCGCGCACGGCTCGTGCCTGATCAACTGCTTCGCCGAGAGGGGCGCCGCCCGGGGCTCGGCGTCCAGCGGCGTCTCCCGAAGGGTCGCCGCCGTGGGGATTCCCAAGGCGACCAGGAGGAAGTGGATGGGGAATACGGCCATGCAGGAGGTCGCGACCGTGCTCGTGGCGCACTCCGGCTTGGTACCCGAGGGCTCCTCGCGCTCGCGCGCCGCATCCGAGCTCGCCGAGATGTTCGCCAGGGCCGACGGCGAAACCGAGGCGCTGCCCGACAAGGGGCCCGACGCCGCAGCTCGCTCCGCGCTCGAGTTCCTTCGCAGGTTGACAGAATCGCTCGGGTTGGTAGAATAGCCTGCAGATAGCAAAACCTTCACGGTTTTAGGGGCGGACTTGCGCAAGCGACTCTGCCCTATTTTTATATTCACTCGCTATAGGAGACGGATGATACCTGGGTCAATGACAGAACTGAGAAGCCCGGAATAATGGAGCCAGTTAGAAACCCTCGGGTTTGCGGGGCGGGATCGTGAGAGCGATTCTGCCCTATTTTTTTCCTCCGTCTGCCCCAACCAAGTAGTTCGAAGATAGCCTGTAGGTGTCCTCGTGGGCGCCTTTTATTTTCAGGGAATCGGCCGCTTCATGAACGAGCGACCGGCTTGACCTAGACGAACCGCCTTCATCTCCGTCTAGGCGCCGGCAATCAACATCGTGAATCCGCGCGTGCTACAATGCGGGCACCAGAGATGAAAACACAGTCCCCGTCGGGTAGTCGTGGGCGTGCGCTAGTCCGCATCAGTAACCTGCCTCCTTGGTTGTCCCTTCTCTGCATGGTCATCTACATAAAGGAGGAACCAACCATGCAGATCAGCGTGTCGTCCACCCTGACCGTATATCACGACGGTCAATTCTGGGTCGGGATGGCGGAGCATGTCGAGGACGGAAGGTACGGCGTCGCCCGCATCGTCTTCGGCGCGGAGCCGTCCGATGAGGAGATCCTGCGATTCGTTACAAGCAAATGGGCGAAGCTCGCGTTCTTCGGTGACGATCCGTCCGAGGCGAGCGAGCCCGCGAAGAACCCCAAGAGACGCGCCCGCGAGGCGGCGAAAGCCCTCAAGCAGCCGGCGATGAGCACCAAGGCGCAGCAGGCGCTCGCGAATCAGCGGGAGACGATGAAGCGGGAATCGGCTCAAGCAAGAAGCCAGCGTCGAGCGGATGAGGCGGAGGCGCGCTTCGAGCAGCGAAAACTGAAGCGCAAACAGAAGCATCGCGGTCATTGATACCACCATCAACCCATATATAGCAGCAGGCGTAGCTTCGATTGAAACTACGCCTGCCACCTGGTGCTATAACGTTATACAGAACGTATGTTCTATACCCACTCGATGACTAACCCAGTCCGAGCACTACCGATGCGTGTCGCGTCATACCGCCTAAGAGCTGATTCGTTCAGAAAAGGTTCAGGGGGATCGTCGAGTTTATTGCACCCTCGCGTTTTACAAAAGAGAGTACAAGGCCCTTTAGCTCGAATTATTGCATTTAGAACCCCGCCGCTCATCCATCCTAGCTTGCCCAAACAGCCCTCCCGCGATGTCCATGTTCCAACGGATGGGTACCATTTATCCGGGTGCACCTGGGGCAACGGGCCGGCAGGCCCGCGCAAGGTCGCTCGCAGAACACGCAACACCAAACACGACAGAAGAGGCGAACGACAGATGCCGGACCCCGGACGACAGCACCGCGGAAGACGAGCATTCCGACCACAACCGAACAACTCCAGCTACTAGGCAGGCGCCCGCATGGGCGCCTTTTACTTTTCGGGAACTTAGCTGCCAGCTAAGGCACGCGGCTCATGGCCGTTTCGTGAAGGCACGACCAGCTCGACCCACCTCGACCCGTCTCCGCTCCCGCCGTGCTCACCAATCGCCATCGGGCGGTTCAATCGTCGCGCAGACGAAAAGGGACACGGTGCCGTGCGGCGTGCTCGCGCGGTGCCGCACGGGAAGATTGGAGGAACCATGGCACGCACAGCCGAATGCGCCGCACCCGAGGGCAACCAAAATCGCGACGAATGGATGACGGTAATCGAGATGCAGGAGTACATGAGGGCAAGCCGAAACAAGGCATACGACCTCATCTGGTCGGGAGAGATCGACTCGTACAGGCTCGGAAGGAAGCTCCTGGTGTCGAGGGCGTCAGTGGACGCCTACATCGAGTCGAGGAGCGGGAGAAAATGACGGCGGCGACCGCCCCAGGAGCCGCCCGCGGCCGGGCACGCGAGGGAGCCTCGAGACGAAAGGAGCTCAGGCACGCCCTCGTGGATGGTGTCACTGCGCCTCTGAATCAGGTTCATACAGACAAAGGCAAGCTTCGGGTTGTTATCGCAAACCAGCTCCGACGATAAATTCTCGTGTTCCGTAATCTTGAAGAAGCTGCGAATCTATTTCAGGGGCACTATCAACAGCGGTTTCATCCCGTTCCCCTCTTGCACTCACCGCCAGCACACGCTATAAGGTTGTTGGTGGCTCATTAAGCTACCTCCAAGTGCCGGGGGAGTCCCCCGGCTATTTTTTTATCCATTCCATTAGGAGTCCCCATTGGCCAAGGAGCTCAGCATCTTCGTCGACGAGAGCGGCGACCGCGGCGGCAAAGCTCGCTACTACCCGCTCGTACTCGTCTTTCACGACCAGGAAGGCAGCATCGCTGAGGCGGTCACGGGCTATGAGGCCAAGCTTGTCAGGGCCGATCTCCCTAACATTCCGTTTCACTCCGAGCCTCTCGTGAACGGGCACAAGGACTATGAGTTTCTTGACATCGAGCAGCGCAAGGTTATGCTCGCCCGTTTCTCCTCGTTCGTCCGCAAACTTCCCATTTCCTATATCACGTTCGTCTACCACCGCAGCCAGTTCGAAGACCCGGCAAGGCTAATGGAACGTATGGGGCGCGATATCTCCTCTGCCATGATTGAACACCTGGGCTTCTTTCAATCCTTCGACGATGTGAAGGTTTACTACGACAACGGTCAGGACATTGTCATACAGGCGCTTGACCGCTCGGTGGGCAAGGTCCTCTCAAAAGGGGTCGTCCGACGCCGCAAGACCTCGATGACCGATTACCGCCTCGAGCAAGTGGCGGATTACCTCTGCACCATCGAACTTGCCTTGGTCAAGTACGAGGCCAAGGAGAACGGTGAGACGTACAACAAGTTCTTCGGAGGTATAGGTTCTTTCAAGAGGAACTGGTTCAAGCAAGCCCGCAGCAAGCGGATATAGGTGGTTCCGCAGTCTCGCAGGGAGCGGTCGTCTCTCCTCCGGCCAGGGCCCCAAGCGACACGCTTCGAGCAGCGATAGCGAAACGCAAGCAACGGCGTCGCGGGCGCCTCGTGCGCCATAGTGTCCATGTGGTCATCTCCTATCGTCTCAGCGTGGTAGCTGAAGATTCTAGGCGCTGGCCACACCCCTTTTCCGGGGCGCCAACACCAACGTTTAGCACACAAGGAGTTTGACGAGATGGCTCAGCAAGTATTGAATCTATCCGCCCATGCAGCCACGTCGAATAACTCCAGATTGGGGTAACTGACCGTTTCGCCCGTTTCTTTAAGACAGGCCTCCGCGGCGTTGCACAGCGAGCTCGCGAGCGACGCCGCATCAACGCGGAACGTCACGCTCTTAGTCGCACGCATCCCGCTCTTGGGCGACGGCCAGGAAGAGCAGAGGGCGTTGCACCCGTGGAGGACAAGCTCGAACTTGTAGTCGTAGTCGAAGCTCTCGTCTTTCTCGGGAGCATCGACCGACACATCGTAGTCGCCTGAATGCAACAGGGAGCACCGGAGCTTCCAGCACATCTTCCCATTAAAGATTTGACCTGGAATCGTTTCACCTTCGTTCGAGGGGTCTCCCGAAAACAGGAAGTCGTTTGCCGCCCAGTCATCAAACCACTTCACATACTGCCGCCCCGCCGCTCTCTTCCCGTTATGAAGGACGAGATTGGGATAAAGAAGCTGCCCCATGGCGTCGGGAATGGTAAGGGAAGACATAAGGGCTGGGATAAGGCAGTCTTTCTCAACCGCATTTCTAATCGATTCGACGAGTAGCTTCATTTTGATGCCTCAAAAAGTCTATGCGGTCTTATGCGAAGAAACGGCCGATCGGCCATGAGCCGAGCGTCGTTCGTGCCTCTTCGTCAAGTGACGCTCTGAGCGCAGAGGCCATGTCCGAGTCTCCGCGCAAGGCTGCTGCGCATGCTTTCGACAGCGCACTATCTGAATTCAGCTGGATTGCCATTAACTCAGATTTCTCCTCGCTAGTAAGATCTCGCTTTCGAGCGGCAATTTGATATCGATTTATCAGGGTTGCCTCTCAATCCGCAAAAGCTTCCAGGGCGTCTACGGTCATCTCGCAGCATTTCAGCAACTCTTCCTTACAGCACGCATCTTGATCGTAGGCTGATAGCATTTCAAGCATCTTGTCGTTGACGTAGGCAGAGCTAACTTCGGTGACTGGATACTGCTTCAACGTAGCGGCAAACACCTCGGCATCGATATTGGCAAGCCTCATATAGTCCTGCATCGTTTGGACGAACAGAGGCGCGACGACTACGGGGGCATCCCCCTCGCCCCGGAAGAACACCGAGACCGTCAGGTCATCCAGTCGAAGCCCATCGACCATTCGGTACATATCTTCAGATACTTGGTAAAACACGAGCTTAATCGGATGGTTCCCCAGATTGATATATCCGAATCCGTTTTGCCGATCCTTGTAGTGGAGGGGTGCGTTCTCAACCAATCCCTTGTAAATTGTCTCGATGTTTCTTAAATCCTGAGTGGTCAACGCACTGATGTCGAGCTCTGGCTTGTAATGAAGAGCGTCGACAACCCGCTTGATAATCTCCAGCGACTGCAATCGACTCTCAAGGGCGTCGAGGTCGCCTCCGCTCAACTTGCACCCGCGAGCAAAGCCGCTTCCGTCTATGGAAAGCGTACCGGTTTGCATCAATGCGCGCATGAGGGCCAACTCTTCCATGCGCTCGACAAGAGTTCCGGTCTCGCTGAGGGTGATTGTGTTGGTGGAGAGGCATATGTCGAAACCCCTGAAGAAAACGTGCTCGCCATTCTCATTTTCTCCGGCCATGACCACCGCATTTAGGGAAACATCACCAGAGCTGACGTCATGCCGAGACCCAATCGCGACGCCAACTATGTTTTCAAGCTTATTCAAGGGATACAGCTCTCCCCAGGGGCTCTTCCCGTAGATATACAGCCCGTTCCTGTATGGAGCCAAGCTTGCGGGCGACTCGCCCTCGAGCAGCTCGATTCCAAACTCGCACTCATCAAAGCAAAGGCCGGCGTCCTTAAATTCCTCGATTGTCTTGGGGGCGATGCCAGCGACTGCTCGCTGCTTTGCTCTGTCCTTGACCGCCCTTCTGACAAGCCGCGTCAATTCCGCCGCGTCTGATGGAAGCCGGTCGAAACGCAAAGAGATGCGCTCTTGTTGCTCCGGAATATCGGCCAGAATCTTCTTTAGGTCATAGGGAAGCAAAAGTCTGTAGAAAACCTCCGCTGAACGAGCCTCGCTCCCACAGTAGACGTAAAAATAGATGCAGCCTCCAGCAATGTTGAGATAGTGCCTGAGGTCTGAAACTCGAACTTGCCGCTTAGGTCGGTCCGATTTTCTTTTCGAAGTGGTCCCCTTGACCTGAAGCGGCAACTGGCCTTCAACGGTCTCAATCGTGAAGGAAGAAGACGAGTAGACTTGCAGGTGCCCGTCGGTGCATTCGGTCTTGTCGTTCTCATCTATATACGCATAGACGCAAGCGACATCGCCGAAAGCCTGCTTGACAGCATTGACCGCGTTCTGCTCGATTTTGCGATTGTCCAAGCTTCTCCTTACTGTTTTAGATCGTCAGCAAACCGATGTCAGGCATGTTTCTCACTTGACCTAACTGCCTCGCGATGAATCGCATGGCCCTAGAGGAAAAAGTCCCTCGCGCTCACGATGCGGATGCCGTCGATATCCGTGTCGTAGGAACCCTGCCTCACGACCACGATCTTCTCGTGGTTGTCTCGTATCGACTTCAGAGGGGCGATCTCTCGCTCCCTGGTCTCGCTTGCGAACATCTCGTCAGTCGCCTGCACGTAGAGCACGCGCCCGTCCTTCGTCGCAACGAAGTCGACTTCCTTGCCATAGAGCTTGCCCACATGCACGCTCCATCCTTCGTAGAGCAGCTGGAGATACACGGCGTTCTCGAACAGACGGCCAGTATCCGTGACCCTATAGCCGGCCATCCAGGTCCTGAAGCCGGTGTCGACGATGTACTCCTTTGGGTTCGTCTTGAGGAGCGCCTTGCCGTGCAAATCGTAACGCGTGGCACGATAGAACAGGAAGGCCTCCTCAAGCGCACCCACATACGAGGAAACGGTCTTGTTCGTGGTCTTCGGCCCCGCAGAAGTTAACGCGCCGGCGATTCGACTCGACGAGCACTCGTTGCCGATGTTGTCCGCCAGGAATTCGGCCACATGGCGCAGCAGGGAAGGGTCAGTCACCGCACTTTTGCCCTTCCCGCGCTCACGGTTGACAATATCACGCACGGCGATGGCTTCGTAGACGCCGGACATGTACGCCGAGTGCTGCGCCTGGGTCGTCGAGAGGGATGCGATGGCTGGCATGCCCCCGTACTCAAGGTAACGAGTAAGCATGTCGTCGAAGAGAACGGGATCCCCCTCGGGAGTGAGAGCCACCGAAGTTCCCGATACGAACTCGATTCCGCAGAAGTCGGCGAACTCGGAGAAGGACAGGGGCAGCATCTTTACCTCTACGTAGCGCCCGGAGAGATAGGTGGCCAGCTCGCTCGAGAGAAGATACGCATTCGAGCCCGTGAGGTAGATGTCGCAATCGAAGTCGATCCTCATTGCGTTGACCGCATCCTGCCAGCCATCGATTCTCTGGGGCTCGTCTATGAAAACGTAGGTGCGACCCTTGTCCGACAGGCGCCCGCGAACGTAATCATAAAGCTGGTCCTCCGTCTTGATGCCCGTACCCTTGCTTTCCAGGTTGACGCTCACAAAGCCGCGGCCAGCGACTCCTTCAGACTCGACGGCCATCCTAATTAGATCGAGAAGGCTCGACTTGCCGCACCTGCGCACGCCCGTGATCACCTTGATGAGGTCGGTGTCACGGAAGAGCATCGCCTCCTCGAGGTATCTATCGCGGTTCCTGAGTCTGCCACCCTTCAAAAGCTGCTCCTAAAACTCGAATCTGGTTACACTTTTAGGAGTATCGTAACTCCACGCCACAAGATGAGCAAAGAGCGCACCTCGAGACGGATCGACCAAGGGGATTACGCACCTGCCGGGAGGCAGGGCAGCTTGCTCGATCGACGCGGACTACCAATTGATAAATCCCAAAAGCCGGACCGCACGGCGGCGCTCGTTTCGCTAAATCGGCTTGATGGGATGGCGAATCACGGTCTTGAGCTTCTCCGGCGCGTACTTGCGCGGGTCGGAGAGGTAAATCTCGTGACAGAGGCGGGATTCGGAGAAGTCGGGCGCATATCCCCGTTCCGCCGCAAATGCACGCATGGCGCCTATGATCGTCAGCTCGTCATCGTAAGGCCCGTATAGCAATGGGCGCGGATTCGGAAGATGCCGCGCCCATTGGCAAACACTATAGCATAGAATCGAACGTCTGTTCTACTCCCACTCGATGGTCGCGGGCGGCTTGGACGTGATGTCGTAGCACACGCGGTTGGCGCCGGGGACCTCGGCCACGATACGGCCGGAAATGCGGGCCAGCACGTCGTAGGGCAGCTTGGCCCAGTCGGCGGTCATGGCATCGCTGGACTCGACGGCACGCAGGATGATCGGGCGCTGGTAGGTACGCTCGTCGCCCATGACGCCCACGGACTTAATGTCGGGCAGAACCGCGAAATACTGCCAGCAGCTATGCTCGGAGTTGCGCTCGCCGGTCTGCTCAAACAGACGCTGGTTGTAGGCGTCGAGCTCCTCGCGCACGATGGCGTCGGCGTTCTTGAGAATCTCGAGCTTCTCCTTGTCGACCGCACCGATGATGCGGATGGCCAGACCCGGGCCCGGGAAGGGCTGACGGAACACGATGTGAGCCGGCAGGCCCAGCGCCAGACCAAGCGCGCGGACCTCGTCCTTAAAGAAGTGATCGAGCGGCTCGATGAGGTCGAAGTGCACGCCATCGGGGAACGGGATCAGGTTGTGATGGCTCTTGATGGTGGCCGTCTTGCCGCCCGTCTTGCGAGCGCCGGACTCGATGATGTCGGGGTAGATAGTGCCCTGAGCCAGGTACTTGACCGGCTTGCCATCGGTCTCGAGCTGCTGCGCCACGGCGAAGAACTCTTTCCAGAACTGCGTACCGATGATGCGGCGCTTCTCCTCGGGCTCGGTCACGCCGGCCAGAAGCTCGGCATAGCGGTCCTCGGCGTGAACGTGGATGAAGTCGACGTCGAACTGCTTGGTGAAGACCTCCTCCACCTGCTCGGGCTCGCCCTTGCGCAGCAGGCCGTGGTTGATAAACACGCAGGTCATCTGCTTGCCCACGGCGCGAGCGCCCAGCGCAGCTACGACGGAGGAGTCGACGCCACCGGACAGAGCCAGAATCACGCGGTCGTCACCGACCTTCTCGCGGAACTCGGCCGTCATGGTCTCGACCAGGTTGTCCATGCTCCAGTTGGGCTCCAGGCCGCAGATCTCAAACAGGAAGTTGCTCAGCAGCTGCTGACCGTACTCGGAGTGCTTGACCTCGGGGTGGAACTGCGTGGTGAAGATCTTGCGCTCGGGGCACTCCATCGCAGCGACCGGGCACACGTCAGTGCTGGCGGTAACGGTAAAGCCCTCGGGCACCTCGGACACGGCGTCGCGGTGGCTCATCCACACGGTCTGCTCCATGGGCGTGGAGTTAAAGAGCTTGGCGCCGGCCGTGCGCGTGATGGTGGCGCGGCCGTACTCGCCAACCTCGGAGTGGCCGACCTTGCCGCCGAGCGTCACGGCCGTGATCTGATGGCCGTAGCAGAAGCCCAGGACGGGAAGGCCCAGGTCAAAGATGGCGGGGTCGATGGACGGAGCGTCCTCGGCGTACACGGAGGCCGGGCCGCCAGAAAGGATGAGCGCAGAGGCGTTCATCTCGCGAATCTCGTCGGCCGAGATGTCGCAGGGGACAATCTCGGAATACACGTTGAGGTCGCGGACGCGACGGGCAATGAGCTGACCGTACTGCGCACCAAAGTCGAGTACGAGGACCTTTGCGGAAGCATTTTGATCCATGGTATCCCCCTCTTGTTGGCGGGGAGCCGGTGCCCGCCCGCGTGAATGAACGAAAATAGCGTTCATAGTGTACACGTTATATGGGGTTTCTCGTCCCTCGCAGCCATCAGCGCACGGCAAACGCACGACCTGGCCCTATTTGACGACAATTGAAGTGTTACCAAACGTTACAGATGATGTAATACGTTTGAACATTCGTCGCCCTGTGCCACAATACTGCCGAACGACTCCGCCCCTGCGGCGGCAAATACGATAGGAATACCAGCATGAAGCGCATACTTCTCATCGCCACGGGCGGCACCATCGCATCGACCGAGGACGGCAACGGCCTCTCCCCCGCCCTGACCGGTGAGGAGCTCGCCCAGAGCGTCCCCGAGATCTCGGGCCTCTGCGAGCTCGACGTGGTACAGCCCATGAACATCGACAGCACCAATATGCGTCCCAGTGACTGGATGCGTATCCGCGACGTCATCGTCGAAGGCTATGCCGACCACGACGGCTTCGTGATTCTGCACGGCACCGACACCATGAGCTATACCGCGGCAGCACTTTCCTATCTGATTCAGGACAGCCCCAAGCCCATCGTACTCACCGGCTCGCAAAAGCCCATGGGCAATCCCTTTACCGACGCCAAGCTCAACCTGTACCAGAGTCTGCTCTATGCGCTCGATGAGCATTCGCACGATGTGTCGATTGTGTTTGGTGGCGTCGCCATTGCCGGCACGCGCGCCCGCAAGCAGCGCACCATGAGCTTTAACGCGTTCATTAGCGTCAACTATCCGCCCATTGCCTACATCCGCAACGACCGCATCGTGCGCAACGGGCTTCACGGCACGCATCAGGGCGAAAACCCGGTGCGCTTCTACGACAGCATCGACCCGCGCGTATTTGTACTCAAGCTTACGCCCGGCGTAAACCCGGGCATCCTCGACGCCCTTGCCGACAGCTACGACGCCGTGATTCTGGAGACCTTTGGCATTGGCGGTATCCCCGAGTTTGGCGAGTCGGGCGAGTCATTCCAGGAGGCGATTTTCCGCTGGGTCGATTCGGGCCGCACCGTCGTTATGACCACGCAGGTCCCCGAAGAGGGCCTCGATCTGGGCGTTTATGAGGTCGGCCGCGCTTACGCCGATCATCCGGGCATTCTGCGCGGCGATGACATGACCACCGAGACGCTTGTGGCCAAGACCATGTGGGCACTCGGCCAGTCACGCGATGCCACCGAAATCCAGCGCCTGTTCTACAGCCAAGTCAACCACGACCGCGTCCCGATGGCGTAATCCCTAAGGCAGCTCCACTTATCGCAGCCTTAAACGACAGGTGGTCCCCCTCGGGCCGTGCAAAAATCGGAGTATTCTGCAATTTCTCCTCCGGAGGCATAGAATCGGCCGATTATTAGACGAACTTTTAGGACGAAGGGTCCGACTAATAAATATTTATTCCTCATTTTTATTTTGCGTGTGGATTATCTACTGTCAAAAAGGCAAAGCCAGCCGCTCGAGCTACCATCTACGGCCGAACTGGTGCTGAATACTCGCGATTTTGCACATCGCAACCAGGGGGACCCGCCCAAAGAGCGTCAAATAGCAGCGGGGAACGCCCTATTCGATACCCTCGAGAAGCTCTGACACCGTCATGCCAAGGGCGGGCGCGATCTTAAATAGAACCTTGAGCGTGAAATTTGCCGTCCCATCTTCGATTCGGTCGAGGTAGGGTCGGCTGATTCCTGTCGCCACACAAAAATCAACCTTGGAGATACCAAGGTCCCTGCGTGTCTCTTCGACCCGCCTGCCAAGAATCTGTTTCGCACGTTCGTCCATGCAGCCGAGTTTGAAATGGAGCCGAACATAAACGTAAACTATAGTTTACGTTTTGCCGAATACACAGGAGTTTTCTATGTCGGGTTCTTCGGTCCGCACGTACCGAGCCACGCTTCGCACAAACAGCGCACCGCCCAAGCTCGTCGTCGTTGAAGCAGAATGTCTCTCGCCCGATGAGCGCACAGCATTTGCATTGCTATCAAGTCGCGTCGCCGCCGTTCTGGTCCCTTGCCCGGCGCAAGGTGAACTTGCCATCCAATGCCAAGCGCACAGCTGCTCGCTCAATCAGGCTGCCGTAATCGCAACCAGCCAGCGTGGCCTGCCCCTTCTCCTGGAAGCCGGTATCGCACTCGCCCTTCGCGGCGCCGGATACGAAAACGAGGCCGCCGCCGATGTAGTCTTTCAACCACGATCGAGCGGCGGCCTCGCAGCAGCCATTGAATATGCGTGCAGGCTCGTTGCCTAAAAGGACAAGCTAGAAACCAAAGCCAAAGCCCGTTCCGGTAATCGCCGAGTACATAAAGTAAACGTTGATCACGTTGAGGAACACACCCGTGATGCAACCGTTGCGCAGGTAGCGTTCGCACACGATGCGCGCCATGGCGGCGGAGTCATCATTGTTTTTGGCCTGACGTCCCGCCGTAAAGTATGTCGCCACGCTCAGCAGCAGGTTGAGCACCGGTAGCGCCAGCAGCTCGTAGCTCTTGCCCCATCGCGTCACCTCGCCGGCTGCGTTAAACTTCGTTGCCACCTCGGGGCCAATGTTGGGGATTACAAACGCTGCGACCACCAGCGGAAGCACCGCAAGCACCAGCAGTGCGATGCCCATGTAGCCGGCTTTTTTGCCATATTTGAACATATGCGTCGTCCTTACACGTTAAAGCGGAAGTGCACGACGTCGCCATCGGCCATGACATAGTCCTTGCCCTCAATACGCAACTTGCCGGCGGCCTTGGCGCCCTGCTCGCCGCCGAGCTCGATGTAGTCGTCGTAGCCAATGACCTCGGCCTTAATAAAGCCGCGCTCAAAGTCGGTGTGGATGACGCCGGCAGCCTGCGGGGCAGTCGCGCCTTGGCGAACCGTCCAGGCCTTGACCTCCATCTCGCCAGCCGTAAAGAACGACTGCAGGCCGAGCAGCTTGTAGGCAGCCTGAGCGAGCACGTCCAGGCCGGGCTGCTCCAGGCCCAGGCTCTCCAGGTAGTCGGCCGCGTCCTCGGGATCGAGCTCGGAAAGCTCGGCCTCGATCTTGGCGCAGATAGGCAGCGGCTTGACGCCGTCGATGGGCGCCAGGTCGTCGTTGAGCATATCCTCGTCCACGTTGGCCACATACAGGATGGGCTTCATGGTGAGCAGGAACAGACCCTTGGCGGCGGCACGCTCCTCGTCGGTCATCTCCATGGACGCGGCGCGCTTGCCCTCGTTGAGCCAAGCAAGCAGACGCTTGGCCACCTCGAACTTGGGCATGAGCTCCTTGTCGCGCTTGGCCTCCTTCTCGAGCTTGGGCAGCTGCTTCTCGAGCGTGCCCATGTCGGCCAGGATGAGCTCGGTCATGATGGTGTCGGCATCGCCGGCGGGATCGACGAACTCGCCCGTGCGGCCCACCTCACGCATGACGTTGGGGTCCTTAAAGTAGCGCACGACCTCGCAGATGGCGTCGGTCTCGCGGATGTTTGCCAAGAACTGGTTGCCCAGGCCCTCGCCCTCGTTGGCACCCTTCACCAGGCCCGCGATGTCGACAAACTCGACCGTAGCCGGCACAATGCGGCCCGGGTTGACGATGTCGGCAAGCTTTTGCAGGCGGCTATCGGGCACGTCGACGATACCCACGTTGGGGTCGATCGTGGCAAACGGGTAGTTGGCGGCAAGGCCAGTCTTTTTGGTAAGCGCGGTGAACAGCGTCGACTTGCCCACGTTGGGCAGGCCCACGATACCGATGGAAAGGGACACGACAGCTCCTTTTAGTACAGGTACTTCAAACCGTATAAGTATAGCGCCGCCGCAGCATCCGGGCGAATCCGGACACCGCGGCGGCGCAAATGAAGCAGAGATGTGTGAGGGTTCGAGACAGTAGTCCTTACTTAAGCTCGGGCCAGAAATCCTTGTTGGCCTCGATGAGCTCGTCCAGGATCTGCTTAGCAACGCTCGCCGAAGGAATGGTCTTGGAGAGCGTGAGTGCCTGCCAGAGCTTCTGGTAACTACCCTCGACCCAAGCCTGGACAACGAGTTTCTCGACGGAAACCTGCTGCTCCATGAGGCCCTTCTGGAACTGCGGGATCGGGCCCTGGCAGATCTTCTCAAAGCCGTTGGAACCGACGACGCAAGGCACCTCGACCATGGCCGTCGGGTCGAAGTTGGGCACAGCACCATCGTTGGGAACGATCAGCAGGAAGCGCTCGAGCGTATTCTCGGCCAGTGCGCAGGCAAGGTCGACGATGTAGTTGGCATGTACATCTGGCTCAAAGCCGCCGTCTTTAGCAGTACCCTTGGCGATGATGTCGCGGCAAGCGCCAAAGACCTTCTTCTCGCGGCCGTCCATAACCTCATTGGCGCGAGTGTAGTTGGGGTCAGACGTCTCGACGACATAGTCCGGGTACAGGTAGTACTTGAGGTAGGTATTGGGAATCGTCTCGGGATCGACAGCATAGACATCCTTGGCCTTGCCGAAGGTGTGAATCCAGCTCTCCTCGACATGCTGCTCCTTACCGGCCTCGTGCTCGATGCCGTCCAGGTAGCCGTTCTTAGCCATGTGCTCCTTAATCTGCGGCATGAGGTCGTTGCCATCCTTGTCGTAGATCTTGCTCCACCAACCAAAGTGGTTGAGGCCGTAGTAGCTATACTGCAGCTCGCGACGATCCTTGATGCCGCACATACGGCTCATCTTATCCATGAGGTCGATCGGCATGTCGCAGATGTTGATGATGCGGCTGTTGGGGCGCAGCACACGGCAGGCCTCGGCAACAATAGCTGCGGGGTTGGAGTAGTTGAGCATCCAGGCGTTGGGGCTGTACTTCTCCATGTAGTCCAGGATCTCGATGACGCCGCCGATGGAGCGCATGCCGTAGGCGATACCGCCGGCACCGCAGGTCTCTTGACCAACGCAGCCGTACTTGAGAGGAATCTTCTCGTCGAGCTCACGCATGGCGTACAGGCCGACGCGGATGTGAGCGAGGACGAAGTCAGTACCGGTAAAAGCGGTCTCGGGGTCGGTGGTGTAGTTGAACTCAACCTCGGGAGCGTTCTCGTGGAAGTAGATCTCGCACGCCTTGGCAACGATCTCCTGGCGCTCGGCGTTGTTGTCATAGAAGGTCACCTTGTTGACCGGGAAGCGGTCGCGCTCCTCGAGCAGCATCAGGGCAATGCCCGGGGTAAAGGTGGAGCCACCGCCGGCAATGGTCACGGCATAGTTTTTCTTGGACATGATGTCCTCCTCATTCTGGCCGCTTGCTCAATCCATCCCCGCACGCGGCCTGTACGGTTTGGAATTGTTACCTAGAAGTGGAGTTTTTTATCTCTAGAATCGGCCTTGCGGTGCATACCGGCTCTGCAAGGCCGATTGTTTCGATGGACGATGGTTTACAGAAGACTCTCGAACTTCAGAAGACTCTCGAACTTCTCGCGAACCTGCGGAACGGTAAGGCCGATGATGACCTGGATTGACAGACCTTGGACCACCAAGCCATGCGTACCGATCGCCTTGAAGGAAGCCTCGGGTGCAACGACGCTCTTGTCCTTGACGTTAACGCGCAGACGGGTAGCGCAGTTAGTTACATCGATGATGTTATCCGCGCCACCGAGTAGATCAAGGATGTTCTCGGCAAGCACCAAGCGCTCATCATCTTTACTCTGGGCGACCGATTTGCCAGCAGCACCGCCCTGCTTTTGCTTGTAGTCGGCCTTGGACTTGAGCTCGACCTCAACATCGTCATCCTCGCGACCGGGGGTCTTAAAGTCGAACTTGACGATCTGGAAACGGAAGACCACGACCCAAAGAGCGGTAAAGCACAGACCGACAAGGATGGAGATGGCGTACTGCAGACCATGTGCGGCCCAAAGGGGCAGCCAGTCCCACGAGAGCATCGAGATGATGCCGCCGTCGAAGATGCCCACGACGCCAAGGAGGTTTTGAGCCATGCAGCCAAGCGCTCCGAGCACGCAGTGGACGACGAACAGGCCAGGCGCGATGAACAGGAAGGTGAAGTCAAGCGGCTCGGTAATACCGCAAAGCATAGCGGTAAGGGTGACCGGGATCAGCAGAGCCTTGACGCGCTGCTTGCGCTCGGGTTTGGCGGTCATATAAAACGCAATGGCGACGCCAAGCGAGCCGAAGACCTTAGTCCAACCAGGGCAGGTATAGGCAGCCCAGGGTGCGGCATCCTTAAGAGCAATGCTCGGATCGGCAGCCAGTTGGGGCAGGATGTTAGCCCAAGCGGCAAAAATGCCGCCATTGACCGCCGCGTTGTCGTAATAGAACGGCGTATAGATAAAGTGGTGAAGGCCTGTAGGAATCAGCACGCGCTCGAAGAAAGCAAAGACGCCAACGCCGAACGTACCGGCGGAAAGGATGAATCCCTGGAAGGCGGAGATAGCAGCCTGAACATGCGGCCACACCAGGCAGGCGATAAGAGCGACCGGAACCATAACGAAGAAACCGATCATATAGATGAACACGGAGCCCGAGAACACGCCCAGCCACTCAGGAAGTTCGGTGTCGAAGAACTTGTTATGCAGCATCGTGGCGATACCAGAGATAATGAGCGCGCCCATGATGCCCATATCAAGCGTTTTGATGCTTGCGATAGTGGCAAGACCAGTACCGCTGCCCGCCTCGACAGAGTAGTCGACCCCAAAGACAGGGCCCCACTGCCCCAAGATTGTGCTAACAAAGTAGTTGAAGGTAAGGTAGATGGCCAAAGCCTCCATGCAGCAGCGAGCGTTCTGCTTGTTCGCGAGCGAGATTGGCAACGCTACGCAAAACAGCAACGGCATCTGGTTAAAGAGCGTCCAACCACCCTGGAGCAGCACATTCCAGCAATCAAACCAAAGATGGCCCGCAGTGGCCATCTCGCCAAAGATCGCCTCGGTGGTAAACAACGTACCCAGGCCGACGACGATTCCGGAAAATGCGAAAAGAATTGCAGGCGTGTACATTGCACCGCCGAAACGTTGTATCTTTTGCATCATGACGGGGAATCCCCCTCTCTTCATTCGGAGCGACTGCGGTTTTGGCTTCACTCGAGACCGCAGACGCGCCGTTTGCGTGTACCTCGTGCAATAGGACGGGTGGGCCCGCTTCCCTGACTTCTTGCGCTTCTATTTTTATCATATCACTTATCTAGACAAGTTAGCATAAATACAACGGTCGATAAACGGTTGATTATTGGCCGTAAACGGTATATGTCCAGTATTTCGCCTGTTAAATCTGACATAGTTGATGGCTGCATTTCAATTTTCTTTTCTACTTGTCTAGATGTGCTTGTCTATATCTATAGACATGCCTATACTTTATTACAACATTCACCGCCACGTTAAGGAGTCACCATGAAAAGCGCGGTCTTCTATGGAAAGCACGACCTCAGAGTCGAGGAATCGGCAAAGCCGGCCGTGGGCAGGCGCGACGTTCTGATCAACGTCAAAGCTTGCGGCGTCTGCGGCACCGACGTGCATATCTATGAAGGCGACAAGGGTGCGGCCGACGTTACCCCGCCCACGATCCTTGGTCATGAGTTTGCGGGCGTTGTCGAGGCCGTGGGCAGCGATGTCACCGGCTTTAAACCGGGCGATCGCGTGTGCATCGACCCAAACCATCCCTGCGGCTGCTGCGAACCCTGCCGCGACGGAATCAACCACTACTGCGAGCATATGACCGGTTACGGCACCACCGTTAACGGCGGCTTTGCCGAGTACTGCTCCGTCGATATGCAGCAAGTCTACAAGTTGGGCGATCACACCAGCTTCGAGCAGGGCGCCATGACCGAGCCCGTCGCCTGCTGCCTGCACGGCATCGATATGTGCAACATCAAGCCCGGCAGCACAGTTGTCGTTATCGGCGGCGGCATGATCGGTCTGCTCATGATGCAGCTTGCTAAAAACGCCGGCGCCACCAAGGTTGTCTTGCTCGAGCCTGTCGAAGGCAAGCGCGAGGTTGCGCTCAAACTCGGCGCCGACCTGGCAATTGATTCCATCCACGAGGACGTCCCGGCCCGCCTGAAGCAGGAGGGCGTCGGCAACGTCGATGTCGTTATCGAGTGTGTTGGCAAGCCCGTCACCATCGAGCAGGCCATCCAGATCGCCGGCCACAAGGCTACGGTCATGATGTTCGGCCTCACCAAGCCCGATGAGACAATCACCGTCAAGCCCTTCGAGGTCTTCCAGAAGGAGCTTGTGCTTACTTCGTCCTACATTAACCCTTATACGCAGCGTCGTGCGCTCGAGCTCATCGACTCTGGCAGGCTCGACGTATCCTCGATGGTCGCCAAGGTGGCTTCCCTCGACGAACTCGGCGCCATCCTGTCAGACCCAGCTCTGCGTGCCATGGGTAAATATATAATCGACCCCAGCAAGTAAATCGATCGGCACCTGCGCGAGCGGTCCTCATCCACCGCTCGCGCACTCAGCTCTAGGAGACCGTCATGGCGCGAGCCATCTTCCAAACTATTTACGACAACGTGAAGCAGTCGATTGACGACGGCACATACGCCTATCAGAGTTATCTGCCTTCGGAGACTGAGCTCACGCAGCTGTTTGACTGTTCGCGCATGACGGTCCGTCGCGCCATCTCGATGCTTGCGGCAGATGGTTACGTGCTCCCCCAGCAAGGCAAAGGCATGCGCGTCATTCGCAACATCAGTGACGAGAAGAGTCGTGGTGGCGGCGGACTCGAGACCTTTAAGGAAATCGCGACCAGCCGAGGCTTTGAGCTCAAGACTGTCACCACCGTCTTTGAGCTCCTCATCTGTAGCAAGGCACTCTCCGGGATTACCGGGTTTCCCGAAGGCTGTGAGCTCACACGCGCCAAACGCATTCGTTATGCAGACGGACATGCCGTGTGCTCCGACGACTCCTATTACCTAAGCTCACAGGTACCGGGACTGACACCCGAGATTGTCAACGATTCGATTTATCGTTACCTCGAAGAAGACCTTGGCATTAAGATTGCCACGGGCAAACGCGATGTAACGATTGAGCACCCCACGCCCGAAGATGCGCGCGTGCTCGATCTCGACGACTTTAACGCACTCGCCGTTATACGCGGGCAGACCTACAACGCCGACGGCATCCTTATGGAATACACCGAGACAAAACAGGTCCCCGGGTTCTTTTTGCTCCATGAAACCGTGACGCGCAACGGTACCGGTCGAACCGGCCACCAAAGCAGCATGAACTAACCATTTATTAGTTGCGGTGGAATAGTTCCTAGAATGGCCAGCTTAAGGGCAAAACAGGAACTATTCCACCGCAACTTTTTTGGCCGGTGGGGCAGTACCTGTCCCACCGGCCATCATTTACGTTCTTTTAGCTAGTCTGCGAGCTTCTCCACCTGATCGAGCATCTTGTCGAGCTTGGCCTTTGCTTCGGCCTTGACCTTCTCAGCTTCTTCATGAGCCTTCGCCTTCTGGGCGGCCTTTTCCTCGGCCTCGGGATCGACGACCACCAGGTTGGATGCATCATGCTCAACCAACTTAAGCGCATGCTCGGGACACACCTTGACGCAAGCTCCGCAACCTAGGCAATACGTGGACTCCAGTGCAAAGCGACCGCTTCCCACCAAATCGCAGGCGAACGTGGGGCATACATTGACGCACTCGCCGCACGACGTGCACTTGTCAAAATCGCATTCCGGTGTGCTCACCTGCATATTCTGGGCAAGCTCGGGGTGGTTCTGCAGCGTCGAGAGCACCAGCTGCCGCCCGTGCGTGAGCGAACGGCGACGCTTGGTCGTCGTGGTGCCGCACATGGTGTTGAGCGTGCGCTCGAGCTGCGTGATCTGGTGACGGTGAGCCTTCAACTTCTGCGTCACCGAGGCCAGCGCCGCCGTCGCCGGATTGAGCTTGGTCACCGTTAGGCCCGTGGTGCGGGCAATCTTTTCCATGTACTCCTTGCGCTCGTACTCGCGGCGCTTATGGCACTTGAGGCTCTTGGGGTCGACCTCTAGGCCCATACCCGTGCCAGACCACTCTTCGGCCTTCGCAATCGCCTCGCCAAGAATGTCCTCACCGCCGGTGTTGCGGCATTTATCGCACACGCCCAACGGCAGGTACACACTCACGTTGGGATAGTCGGCCAGTACCGAGAACCAGGTCTCCGCCGTAATATCGCCCACGCAGGCAACGACGACTTCGTTTTCGCGCGGCATGCGCTTAAGGGCACGCGTGCAGGTAACGTAGGCGGTCTCGTGGCTCGTAGCCGCCGAGACAATGTCGTCGTAGACGTTTTTGGGTGCAAGGCGCGGAGAGATGATCGCCTCCGTCGGGCAAGTAGCGGCGCACAGGCCGCACTTGCGACAGGAGTCGAGGATCTCGATGGAGTCTTCCTCGACCTCGATAGCGTTGACCGGGCACACGTCCATGCACGCGGTGCAGCCGCTCTTTTCGTTTTTGCAGGTCAAGCACGGAATGGTGTTGCCGCGCGGGCGCTCCTTGTAGTCGGCAGGATTCCACTGCGGCGCCGATGGATCGAGTGCATCGGTCACGCCGCCAAGCGGGTTTTTAAGAAAGTCGAAACCCTTGCTGATCTCGATAATGTCATCAAACAGATCGTGTTCCTGCGCCATGCGCGGCCCCTCCCTGAGCAGTGCAAACAAGCAAGAGATAATGATACGCTATCGGCCCACGCCTCGGGCAAATTACACGCGGAGCATCTTTGCGGCAAATAGCCCATGGCCTATCGCCGCCTCGATTGCACAAGGTCAATCAAGTGCCAAGCTATGCCTCGCACATGAGCTGCACGAGTTTTTGTTTGGTCACCTTGGCCTGCTCGTTGGCCATATTGCGCTCGTTTCTAAAGATCGCATTTGCAACACCCTGCAGATCGGCATCGGAAATCTCGCTGCACGGACCGTCCATCGAAGCCGCCGTGGGGCATACGCACAACGGCAGCTCAGCATAAAACGCAACGGCCTTGGCGATATCGAGCATCTTGCCGCCGCCAATGCCCACCACCATGTCGCAATACTCGGCCCGGGCTTCCTTGGCCATTTCGACAACGGCATCTTCCGTACACGGACCGTTGTAAATCTTAAAGAACGGCTCGCTTAGATCTTCATCCAGAAATCCATCGACGATCTGCCTGCACAGCCGATCCTCGGTGCCCTGGTCAAACAAGACATAGGCAGCGCAGCCCAACCATGACAAATACCTGCCCTGGCGCGAAAGCTCCCCCGGTCCCTGAACATACCGACCGGGGCCGCCATAAACCATAGGAAGCGCCATACGAGAATCCACCCTTCATCAAACAACGATGGGTGCAAAGTACCCTGACCCCTTTGCACCATAGCAAAAAGGGGCAAAGCCATCTGTTGGCTTTGCCCCTTCCTTAGCTTGATTTACTCATCCATGAGATAGTAGTGGCCCAGTGCGTCGGCACCCAGGATGGCGTTTGCGACCATCTCGGGCGTCACCTCAAACGGCATATTGCACATGGTGTCCTCGGGCGCGCACGCGGCCTCGGCAACAATCATGGCCTGCTCGCGCGTAAGCTCGGCAACGCCAAGTTCCTTCATCGTGACCGGCAGGCCCAGCTCAATGCAGAAGCCCAAGACTTCCTCGAGCTTCTCGGTCGGGGCATCCTCGAGTACCAGCTGGACGATAGTGCCGAAGGCGACCTTCTCGCCGTGATACATGCTGTGGCACTCGGGCAGCATCGTCAGGCCATTGTGGATGGCATGAGCGGCAGCAAGGCCCGAGCTCTCAAAGCCAATGCCCGAAAGCAGCGTATTGGCCTCGATGATGTGCTCGACGGCAGGCGTGAGCGCACCCTTCTCCAGCGCAACCTTGGCCTTGACGCCATCGGCCATAAGCGTCTCGTAGCAGAGCTTGGCGAGCGCCAGACCAGCCATGCTGCCCTTGCCGCCAGCGCAGGTGCCGCCGTCGGCATCGTGCGTCGCCTGGGCCTCGAAGTAGGTTGCGAGCGCATCGCCCATACCGGAAACCGTCAGGCGCACCGGGCTCGCCGCGATAACCGTCGTATCCATCAGGACGATATTGGGGTTTGCCTTAAGGAAGAGGTACTTATCGAACTGGCCGTCATCGGTGTAAAGCACCGAAAGTGCCGAGCACGGTGCATCGGTCGAGGCAATGGTGGGGCAAATGATAACCGGGGACTCCAGGTAATAGGCGACGGCCTTCGCGGTGTCGAGGATCTTGCCGCCACCGACGCCGACGATGATGTCGCAACCGTTGTCGCGAGCGAGCGCAACCAGGCGATCGACCTCGCCCTTGGAGCACTCGCCGTTAAAGTCCTCAAACAGCAGCTCGGCCTTGGCCTCGGCAAAGCCGCCCTCGATCTTGGCACCGACGCGCTTCTTGCCCGAAGGCGTCACGATGACGAGGGCCTTAGCGCCGAGCGGCTCGACATAGGAGCCGAGCTTGGCGAGCTCGTCCGGACCCTGGATGTACTTGCTGGGGCTATTGAAAATTGCAGCCATAACTATCCCATTCTCTAAAAAAGAAAGGGGCTCCGTACGGATACGTGCGGAGCCCCTCGTTACGATAACAAGAGTCGATTAGAAATCGATGTCGGTGTCGTAGTAGCAGGCCTTGAGGATCTTCTCGAAGTCGGCAGCCTTGGTCTCACGCGGGTTCTCGGGCGTGCAGGCGTCCTGCTCGGCGTTCGCGGCGATCTCGGGCAGCTTGGCGAGGAACTCCTCCTCGGAAACCATCTGCGGGTTCTCGGCGTCGACCTTCACGCCACCATTCGCGTAATCCTTGATGGACTGCGGAATGTTGAGCTGGTCGTTGAGGTCGCGGATCTTCTGGACGAGCGCAGCGATGAGCTCCTCGTTGGTCTCGCCGGGAAGGTGCAGGATCTCCTTGGCCACGTAAGCGTAACGCTCGGCAGCACGGGGATCCTTGGAGTTCCACTGGATGACCTTGCCCAGGTACATGGCGTTAGCGGCACCGTGGATGATGTGGCCGTTCTCGAAGGCAGCACCGGTCTTGTGAGCCATGGAGTGAACGATGCCGAGCAGGCCCGAGGAGAAGGCGATACCGGCGATGCACTGAGCCTCGTGCATGTGCTGACGGGCCTCATGGTCGCCAGCATAGGACTTGGGCAGCCACTCGACGATCTCGCGGATGCCGTGCAGAGCGTTGGCGTCGGTGAACATAGAGGCGCAGGTGGAAACGTAGGCCTCCATGCAGTGGGTCAGAGCATCCATGCCGGTGTGAGCGCACAGCTTGGCGGGCATGGTGTAGGTGAGCTCGGGGTCGACGATGGCGACATCAGGGGTGATGTTGAAGTCGGCCAGCGGGTACTTGATGCCCTTTTCGTAATCCGTGATGACGGAGAATGCGGTGACCTCGGTAGCAGTGCCGGAGGTAGAGGAAATGGCGCAGAAGTGAGCCTTCTGACGCAGCTCGGGGAAGCTGAACGGCTGGATAATGTTGTCGAAGGACTCCTCGGGATACTCGTAGAAGACCCACATGGCCTTAGCAGCATCGATGGGCGAACCGCCGCCGATAGCAACGATCCAGTCGGGCTCGAAGTCGCGCATAGCGGCTGCGCCCTTCATGACGGTCTCGATGGAGGGATCGGACTCGACGCCCTCGAACAGCTTGACCTCCATGCCGGCCTCTTTGAGGTCGGCCTCAACGTCCTGCAGGAACCCGCCGCGGCGCATAGAGCTGCCGCCAGAAACGATGATGGCCTTCTTACCCTTGAGGTTCTTCACCTCGTGGCGAGCGCCCTCACCAAAGTACAGATCGCGAGGATTGGTAAAACGTCCCATACTGTGCCTCCTAAACAAGCCCCTCTTAGACTTGCGTATATAACGGAGCACCCAATTGGCTCCGTTAGGACCGGTTTGCGCGTTGCCGGCGATGACAATGCGCGATGTCTAAACGTCTCAACGCTCAGACAAACACTATTTTACCGTTCTGGTTGGTCAGTTATTCACCTAAAGCCGACAATGATGAAACGTTTTTTCTATCCCTGAAGACCCTTGTGGGGCATTCATACTCCCAAGCTGGGCAAACGTTTTATCAGGGTTGACCACATATCCTGGGCAGGACTGTGCCCCTCCAAAATGCGCCCCGTTCGCCGCCAAAAATCGACCGTTTGCGGCACCGTGATACCACTCGGCCGTCCATGGTGCCGACATTTGTGCGACATCCGACTTCGTGGTGCAAAGGTGCAAGTCCAAGTGCGGCACCCCCGGTGTGCCACATGCGGGTAAACTAGAACCTTATATAGAAACATCTGAACCCTAACCGCAGCAAAGGAGGCCCCATGGCATTCGATCCCATTCAAGAGGATTGCCATCGCCTCGTTCTTGAGGCCTTGCGCCGCGACAATATCCCGCTCACCGACGGTGCCGCCGTAGAGCGTCTGATGGAACAATTCACCCGCAACCCCGCACCGCTCATCGTGCACGACCGCGACCGCGCCGGGCATCTGATTGCCAAGGTAGTCGAGGCCGTCGACTACCGCATTCCCTTTATCCCTGACGATGCCCAGGCAGAGCAGGAAGAGGCAGCTGCCGAGAACATGCTCCGCGAGGCGGCCGCACTCGATCCGGCTAACTGGGATGCCCAGCGCATGCTGACGGCACTCACCGCCGAATCCAACGAGGAATACGTGCAGTATCTGGTGTCCAAGTGCGACGAGGTGGAGCACGATCTGGCGCTCAAGATCGCCTCGGCGCAAGACCCCTACGAGCGCGAGGCCGCAGGCGACCTTATGCGCCGCCCCTACCTGCGCTGGCTTGCCGCCTTGGCGTCACGCGCCCTCATTAGCGGACGCTACCGCATGTCGCTCGAAGCCGCAAACCGCAGCCTCGACTTTGCGCCCAACGACCCCGCCGGTGTCCGCCACACCGCGATGCTCGCCATGGCAAAGCTCGAATACCCCGCCGAGGAGCTCAAGCGCTTTCGCTCTGCCCACTCCGTGCCGTACCTCGCCAACACGCCGCTGCGCCGTCGTCCCAAGGATGCGGAGCGCGACTTGGACCCGTGGACGCTCATCGCGCTGATGAGCGCTGCCTGGCGCGAGCTGGACTACGAGGGCGCCGAGCACTATTTGCGCATCCTCGCACGCTCGTGCCCGCACGCGGCCGAGGCGCTCTACTTCCAAACCGAGTTTCCCGATGGCGTCTATGCCCGTGTCAACGTGGGTGTGGGCTCCACCGACGAGCTTGTCCTTGCGCTGTCCGAGGCGACGCCGGTACTGCAGGAGGGCCTGGGCGCCCCCGACAACGCTAGCTTTGCCGCCTGGGTCGCCACCAACGATATCGTGCGTTCCCAAATCGATGAGCGCATACTGCGGGCGGCCGAGCAGGGTTTGCCGTTTAAGGGAGGAGACCTCTAATGGATCCGAGCGTCTACATCCCCGCCTACCTGGAGCGCACCTATCTGGCGTCGCACCCCGAGCTCACCGATGCAGCACGCGAGCTTGTCCATAACGACGTGAACGTCAACCCTCATAAGTATGCGCAGACCGAGCATGCCCAGGCGCTGCTGTCCTATGCCGGCGTCCACCGCCACCTGCTCGACGAGCTCCATCGCATCGAGGACATGGGCAGCGACGAGGAGTTCGAGCAGACGCGCAACCGCCTGTTCGACGATATGCGTGATGAGCTGCTCAAGATCGTCCGCATCGATGCGCATGTCCTCGACGCCCAGCTGCTCGCCATCATTTTGGCCGACACGCCCGTTGACGCCTGCCTGGGCGACCTGATGAAGCTCGAGGCGACCACGGCCGATTACCTGCAGCAAAGCGTGCCCGGGTTCGACATGGAAGCCCCGCACTACTGGGCCAATAATGTTTTGGCCGATGGTGTCACCGCAGCAGACCTTACCGTGAGCGAGCCGGCTCTTATCGGGTGGCTTCACACGCTCGAGGCCATCTCGCAGCTGTGCATGGCGAGCGCCCGCTACCGTGCTGCCGCCAACTACGCCCGCCGCGTCCTTAAGGCGGAAGGCTACCCCACCCGAGCCGCAGGCACCGTGTTGCTCGCCCTCGCTCGCCTGGAAGACCAGGACGGCTTTTTTGCCCTGGCCCACCAGCTCGAGGAAGAGATCGGGGCTGACGCGCTCGAGAACTCTCCTTGGTATCTGCTCGCCCGCACGATTCTGCTGTTCAAAACAAACAAGATGCGCCCGGCGACACGCGCGCTGCGTGAGTTTGTCAACCGTTGCGAGGGCGGTGCGTTCTTCTTACTGAACCCCATGTACCAGACACCGTACCTTCCCTGCCGGCCCGAGCCACACGATCCCTGGGATCTTTCGCACCAGGCCGTTTGGGAAGCGGACGGTATTATCTCGGACACTCCCGACTTTGCCCCCTGGGCCAATGCCTGCGAAGACGTGTCGCAGCTTGCCCAGGAATTTGCGCGCCGCTACGGTTTTTAGTGACGCACTCGACCCGACCATATCGTTTACGTTAGGAACGGTTTCATGAACCTCCGCTCATCTCTTGCCTGCACCTCGAGCGATATCGCCCGCTGGGGGCTGCGCTCCGTCCTTAAGCGCCAGGGCGGCGTACTCCCCGGCCGCATCGCCATGAAGATCGACCCCGAGCTGCTAAGCGACCTCGCGAGTCTGGTCGACCGCAGCGTGGTGATTACCGGTACTAATGGCAAGACCACCACCTCCAACCTCATCGCCGACGCCGTTGCCGCCAGCGGCGCCACCGTGGTGTGCAACCGTGCCGGCAACAATATGGAGCCTGGTGTGGTGGGTGCACTGCTCGAGGCGCGCAGCGGCCTCAAGCGAGCCGGCGGCAAGCGCGTGGGCGTTTTTGAATGCGACGAGCTCTACACCGTGCGCGTCCTGCCCAAGCTCAAGCCAACATACTTTGTGCTGCTCAACCTGTTCCGCGACCAGCTAGACCGCTACGGCGAGATCGACCATACCCAAGACGTCATCGCCCATGCGTTGGAGCTCTCTCCGACGACAACGCTCATCTACAACGCCGACGACCCGTTGTGCGCCTCGATTGCCGCGCGCGTTCCCAACGCGAGCATTGCCTTTGGCATCGACGGCGCCACCAACACCGAGTCCGACCGCATTAGCGACTCGCGTTTTTGCTCGCAGTGCAACGCGCCGTTGGAGTACGACTATGTGCAGTATGGTCAACTCGGCGCTTACCATTGCCCCTCGTGCGGTTGGGCACGCCCCGCACTGGTCCGCCGTGTGACGGGCGTGGAGCTCGGCTGCGACGGATACGGCTTTGACCTGGTCTTTGGATCTGCGCCCGACGCGGCTGCCGCACACATCGCCACACGCTACAACGGCCTGTACATGGTCTACAACGTTGCCGCCGCCTTCTTTGCCGCGCACGAGTTGGGCGTGGATACGGCGTTTCTGCAGCCCACGCTCGATGCCTATGTGCCCGCCGGTGGTCGTATGGGGCGCTGGGATATCGCCGGCCGCACCGTCGAGGCCAACCTGGCTAAGAATCCCGTAGGCTTCGATCGACAAATCCAGTCCATCAAGACGGCAGGCGGCAGACTCTGCGCTTTCTTCCTCAACGACAACGACGCCGACGGACACGATGTATCGTGGATCTACGACGTCGACTTTGAGCGCATCGCCGACACGCCGGGTCTTGTCGCCTTTGCCGGAGGCACGCGCGCGCACGACATGCAGGTGCGCCTCAAGTACGCCGGCATCGATGCCGCGATTATCTCGGACGTCGCGCAGGCAATTGGCGCCGTGGCAGACGAGGCTGCCGGCGACACTTTCTACGCCGTCGCCAACTACACGGCCTTCCCGCCGCTGGTCAAGGAGCTCGACGGGCTGAAAGGCTCCACCGCCGACGCTGTTGCCGGGCGCGCCGTAGCCCGTGCCGACGGCAGCGCTCTTCCTGTCGGCATCGCGCCAGTCGAGCTTTCGCGCCCGCTGCGCATCGTCTACCTGTATCCCGATGCCCTTAACCTCTACGGCGACGGCGGCAACGTCATCGCCCTCGAGCGCCGCTGCGCCTGGCGTGGCATTCCCGTGCGTGTAGACGAGGTCCATATGGGCGAAACGCTTGATTTGACCGATGCCGATATCGTCATGATGGGTGGCGGCTCCGACCGCGACCAGCTAGCCGTGGCACACGAGCTGCTCGCCCAAAAAGACAAGGTCGCGGCCTATGTTGAGGATGGCGGCTCGCTGCTTGCCATCTGTGGCAGCTATCAGCTGCTCGGCCGTTCGTACTACATGGGCGACGATCGCATTGAGGGCCTGGGCGTCATTGCCGCCGAAACCGTACGTGGCTCCGATCGCCTGATCGGCAACGCAGCCGTCAAGACCGATCTGGCACCTGAGCCCTTTGTGGGATTCGAGAACCATGGAGGTCGCACGCTTTTGGACGCCGAGGCCACGCCGCTCGGAACGTCCGTCATCACGGGCACCGGCAACAACGGCGACGATGGCTTTGAGGGCCTGATCTACAAGGGCGTCATCGGCACGTACCTACACGGACCGGCACTGCCCAAGAACCCCGAGCTCGCCGACTGGCTGATCGCGCACGCCCTCGAGCGCCGCGGCGATGCGCAGGCCGCCGCCCTGCTGCCGCTCAAGCCCCTCGACGACACCTACGAGCACGCCGCCCACGACGCCGCCATGAAGCTCCTCCCCTAGCACCTCACCACCACAAAGGGGACAGGCACCTTTGTGGTGGTTTTTCAGTTTGCCAACGATATGTGAACGGCTAAAAAAGTCTGCTATACTCTTTCCCGCTGTCCCCATCGTCTAGCGGCCAAGGACGCCACCCTTTCAAGGTGGATATCGCGGGTTCGAATCCCGCTGGGGGCACCATTTGAATTGAAGAGCCCGTTACCCTTGCGGTAGCGGGCTTTTTGCTACCGATATGCCGGGATTCGAACCCGACAGGGTGCGAAGCTGAGGAAACGCGCAAGCGTTTTCCAGCGCAGCACGCAAGGAGCGGAGCGACGCAGCGGAAGCGGGCGGCGCCAGCCGCACGCGGACATCCCGCTGGGGGCACCATTTGAAACTAGAAGCCCGTTACCCCCGCGGTGACGGGCTTTTTGCTACCGATATGCCGGGATTCGAACCCGACAGGGTGCGAATCCCGGCATCATCGCAAGGCCTGTGGTCAAAAAATGGCAAATATGAGTACCGTTACCATTTTAGTTACAGCGATTTCATGCCTTCAGAAGGCGATTTAGCCGTCGGGCGGGTCGCGCGCGCAGACGTGGTGTAAGAGTGTCCTGAGGTCCGTCGCTGCAAGTCC
>UQLI01000002.1 GCA_900541715.1 uncultured Collinsella sp. | reverse complement strand
CGCGCCGTTGCCGCGCCCCGCAGTGCCCGCTTCCCCCGAGAACAATTATCAGTGCAGGTCAGCGGAACTCAAAACAGGGGTTTGGCCGGCAATGCTCTGATTTTCCCCGCACTTCCGGATTTAGCGCAAGCTTGACTTGAATGTTTATCGATTGAAGCTGTGATATCTAGCATAAGCCTTGTTATTTGTATTTAAATAGGTACACTTAACTTATAAGTTAAGTGTACCTAGAAATGGGAGGTGGCCTTTGGTTGAAGGATATGAACTTGTCGAATATAGAGACCCCAAGGGCCGACCGTTTTGGGAGCTGACGACTTCTCCCGCCAACTCTCAATTCCAGAAAATGTTGACAGACCCTAAAAAGAAGCTTGCCGCCCGTAAAATGATCGACCAGATTTCAAAAATCTA
This sequence comes from uncultured Collinsella sp., assembly GCA_900541715.1. Lineage (GTDB taxonomy): Bacteria > Actinomycetota > Coriobacteriia > Coriobacteriales > Coriobacteriaceae > Collinsella. Next base: position 107,162 of record UQLI01000002.1, on the reverse strand, counting down.
TGATTATGGGTTAAAGGTTGCGAGTGGGACCTCAAAGCTACGATGTATTGATTCTAAGATTGGCCTCTATGAACTGAAAGGGTTTGACGGGGCAAATCGAGAGATGATTTATGCCATATGTCAGGGCGCAGACAAAATTGTTCTATTGTTTTGGTTTAAAGGACATCAGGGATCTGGAAATATCAGTAAAGAAATCGAGCGGGCCAAGCGATTAGCCGTAATAGCACGTCAACTTCTGGAAACTGAGCGTTGACTTTTATACTTGGCTTTCGAAACGGAGAACACTATGAAAAAAGTAGATTTATCTGATTTTTACGCCGAGACAGAAACTAGCGAAACACGCGCTTATGAACACGCGCTAGATATCGAGTTTATTGTTCATCGCGAGATGAAGCATTTGGGTTTAAGCAAAAGCGATTTGGCAAAGCGTATGGGCATGAGCCTTCAGTCGCTTTCGAAGCTGTTGAATTCTCAGCCCAATATGACGTTGAAGACGATCGCTAGGTTCGAGCTCGCTTTGGGTATCAATATCGTTCCTAAGGTTACCGTTGGCTATTCTAAAGAGCTACCGTTTCTTTCATCCAACAATTCCGTGCGAGAGCAATGGTCTTTTAGGAACGAGCGTCCGTCCTCGCATGTGAATCTCGAGATGATTTCCGGAGGTTTGGCAGCATGAGTGGGGATTTTATTGCTCCAATTCAGATCGTGAATTTGTTCGTCGTTGACTCCGATTTCCATATCGAGGATTCGCCCTCGGATAACATGGAATTAAAAGTTGACGTTAGCTACCAAGATGTCCACCTTTGGAAAAACGGTAATGACGCTCGCGCAAGTTTAAAGATGTGCGTAATTGGCAGCCTCCTTGACAGAGATGAAGGTGCACAGGAGAAGATGCACGCTGGCGTTACAGTATCCATCTCGGTTTCAGCGCAAATGCCAATGAACTCTCCCGATGACGAGGCGCGTCACTACCTTCTTTCAAATGCTATTTCGATGGCATATGCCCATGCAAAGAGCTATTTGATGGTTGTTACTGGACTTTCGCCCATGGGAGCGCTTACATTGCCTGCCATTCTCCCTGCAGAGCTGTCAGCAGATTGCGATGTGCCTTTTCAGAGCGAATAGCAGCCTCTCAATGAGCCTGAGTCGGACGAGTTGCCATCCCCACATCCTCTAAAAAGTTCTTAAAACAGCCTTAAAGGCGCCTTGGCTCGCGTTGACAGCGTACAATACGCATGTTTGACTATGACAAATGTGGAGTTAAGGGGAGGAACGCGCCATGGAAGTGCTGGTTGTTGGCAATACCGCATATGTTGACGATGACTTTTGTGCCAAGGCGTTCCCCGGGGACCATGTCCAGGTCGTCGCTGCCGCGGAAGCGCGACGCGACGAGTCATCGCCCCATGCCTCGTGGAAAGAGCTTCTGCAACACCTGGATCAGGCCTATGAGTTCGACCGCGTGGTCTACCTTTCTAATTACCTTACCCCGCATATCGATAGCGTGGGCGATATCGAGCTGCTGCGTTCGGTCTTTCGCGCGTGCATGGATCGCCGGATCCAGCTGTTGTATATAGCAGGTCCCGCAGGTGCCGAGGGTGCCGCCGATGCCGCGGGGCGAACGGGCAAGGGCATTATCGCGCGCGCAGCCAACGATCTGTGCCGCTACTACGCTGCTCGCGAGGGCGTTCAGACCAAGATCCTGCGCGTGCCGTTCCTGTATACCGCGTCTGCCGCGCTGGAGGACCCGTTTTTGGTGCCGCTGTTCGACGCGTGCTCAACAGGATCGGTCGCTCTGCAGGGCGCGCAGGATGCAGCGTTTCCCCTGCTGTGCGCCGAGGAACTCGCGGTGCTGGTGCGCCGCATCTTTGATAGCTGGGATGCCTCCTTTGAGACGCTCGACGTAGCTGATACCTTCCATCACACGGCGGCTGAGGTGGGCGACGCCCTCAAGGCGCTGTTCCCCAGCCTTTCCGTTGCCTATGGCGATTCTGCCGGCTATGCCCTGCCCGCCAGCGACGTCGCTCGCGTGCGCTATGGCTGGTTTCAGCGCTACGACTTGCTGCGCGATCTTTCGACCATTCATGCGCGTTGGGATGCTGGCCGCGAAAAGAAGGTCAACCCCTTGCGCGCCGCCATCGACCGCATCCAAATGCGCACGCTGCCTATTAAATGCCTGGAGACGGGCGTTGCCTGGGTCCTGTTCGAGGTGCTGGAGCATCTGTTCTCCCAATCGGCCCAGCTCAACGTGCTCGATTATCGCCTGCTCTACGTGGTGCTGATCGGCACGCTGTATGGCTTGGACTTTGGCCTGGTTGCGGCGCTGCTGGCGTCGGTGGGTTTGGCCGCGAGCTACTTTACTCAGTACGGCTATACCTTCCAGGGTCTCTTTTACGAGCCGTCCAACTGGCTGCCGTTTATTGCGTACTTTGTGGTGGGTGCCGTGTGCGGCTATGTGCAGCTGCGCAACAGCGAAGCCATTAGGGCGGAGCGCGATCAAAACGAGCTCGTGCGCAACCGCAATACGTTTCTTACGCAGCTCTACCACGACGCGATCGAGGACAAGCGCGCGTATAGGCGCCAGATCGTGGGTCGCCACGACAGCTTCGGCAAGATCTTTGCCGTGACGCAGGAGCTCGACGTGTTCAACCCACGCGACATCTATCGCAAGTGCTGCGAGCTTCTGGGCGAGATTCTCGAGAACGATTCGGTGGCGATCTACCATGTTTCGGGCGGGGCATTTGCACGCCTGGTGGCAGCAAGTCCCGCGATTGCCGAAGATGCCGCACGCTCGCTCACGCTTGAGCAGCTTGCACCTCTTTTGGGCGACGGGGGTCGTTCGAATCTGTGGGTGAACCGCGAGCTGACGCCGGGGCTTCCCATGTTTGGATACACGATCGAGCGCGACGGGGCACCCGCCGTGTTGATCTTTGTACGTCGCGCGGCCGAAAACCAAATGACCCTCTATTATCAAAACTTGTTCCGCATCTTGTGCGGCCTGGTCGAAAGCGCGCTGGGCCGTGCCTTTAACTATGAGGCGGTGGCACATGATAAACGCTGCGTTGACGGCACTTGCGTGCTCAAGCAGGCTGCCTTTGGCCAAGAGCTCGCGGCCGAGCAGGCGCTGGCAGATGGCAAGATGGGCAGCTTTTTGCTCCTGCGCGTGGTACCGGGCATGGAGCCTGTCGGCGAGCTGGTGGGCGCAATTGGGTCGGCAATCCGCGAGAGCGATGCGGCGGGCCTGGTCGATGGGGACATGCTCTACCTGCTTATGCGCCAGGCAAAGGCGTGCGATCTGCCCATTATCCGCGAGCGCCTGAGCGCAAAGCAGATTGCGGTGGAGCCCGTCGACGGCGAGGACATCGTGGCGCTGCTGCAACACATTGCTGACACCGGTGACGGTGAGGGGGATGCCGCTTGATCTCGCTTGTCGTTGCTGCCGTCTTGCTGTTGATTCATTCGCTGGTTTGCCTGGTGCTGTGGACGCTTATGAAGTTGGGCCTGCTGCCGGTGCGCGGGCACATGCTGGCTGTGATAGTGCTGGTGCCGCTGTGGGGCCCGTTGCTGGTGGTTCTGCTATCGGTCCGCGGCGCGGTGTTTGGCGAGGGGCTGAAAGAGTCTGCGCTGGAGTCGCTGCGCTTCAACGACGACCTGCATCGCAGCATCCTAGTGCACGAACGTGATGCCGATGCAGGCGTAGTGCCGCTCGAGGAGGCGCTCATCGTCAACGACCCGGCAGAACGGCGCCGACTAATGCTCTCCATGCTCACCGAGGAGCCCGACGCGTACCTGGCGCAGTTGCAGGCGGCTAAGCTTAACGACGACGTTGAGGTGGCGCACTATGCCGCGACGGCGGTGGCGCAGATCTCCAAGGAGTCCGACCTTAAACTGCAGCAGCTGGAGCGTGCCTTTAAGACGGACCCGAGCGCGCAAAACCTCAACGAATACTGCGATTTTCTTGGTGAATACTTGGGCTCGGGCTTGGCTGAGGGGCGCGTGGCTCAGATTCAGCGCCAACAGTACGCGCGCCTGCTTGCGCGTCGCTGCGAGCGCGAGGATACCCTTGAGCTGCGCATTCGATACGCGACGGCGCTGGCCGATGTCGGACAGATCGACGAAGCGCAGGCCGTGACCGACCAGCTGGTGCTCGACGTGCCCGAGGAGCAGGAGGTTTGGATGCTTTGCCTGCGCCTAGCCGTGATGCGCCGCGACGGTGACGAGGTCCACCGTGTGATCGATGCGATCGACAATCAACATGTGTATTTGAGTGCCGCCAACCGCGAACAGTTGGCGTTTTGGCGCGACGGGGAGGAGGCCAGATGAGCGTGGCACAACATATCCGCGACCGTGCAGGCCGCTTTCGTTGGATGGGGCTGCTCGTAGTGTGGGCTGTTTTTATCGTCATGGCCGCCGTGCTGCTGATCGAACGCGCCGGCGTGCAGTACAGCGCTGGACAGCACAAGCTGGGGATGCTTGCCGCCAACGATGCGGTGCCGGCCTCCTCGGCAATCTTTGGCCAAAAGCCCACGTGCCTGGTCATTACCGATTCCGATCAAGCTGGCGTCGAGGACGTAAAGGAGCAGTTCGACCAGATCCTGCTCGACATGAAGATCGCGCACCGCGATGTTGATATTGCCACCGACGGTGCGGACGCGATCCCATCGCTCACGTCGTTTGATCGCGTGATTGTGCTTATGCCCTCGCTTGACGGGCTGGGTACGCATCTGACCGATCTGATGAGCTGGGTGAGTGCGGGCGGCTCACTCATGCTGGGCATGACGCCAGATAACTCGAACTACCTGCAGGCTTTTGCTTCCAAGCTTGGGATCGAATCGGCCGGATATGACTATGCGACAGCCGAAAGCATCGTGCCGAGCGAGGACTTTATGCTGGGCGGGGGAGAGCGCTACGAGCTTTCGGATCCCTTCGATTCTTCGCTCTCGGTTTCATTGCGCGAAACGGCCCACGTATGGGCAAAGACCGGTGACACGGGCACGCCGCTCATTTGGTCTAACGATTGCGGCAGTGGTCACACCGTGGCGTGCAACATTGGCATCTACGACAAGGTTATGCGTGGGTTCTATGCTTCGGCCATAAGCTTGCTGGGTGATGCCACGGCCTATCCGGTCATCAACAGCGCCGTGTTCTATTTGGACGACTTTCCCAGCCCCGTGCCCTCGGGCGATGGTACTTATATCAAGCGTGACTACGGCCTTTCCATTGCCGATTTTTACACCAAGGTCTGGTGGCCCGATCTGCAAAAGCTCGCGCAAAAATACGGCATTCGCTATACCGGCGTGATGATCGAAAACTACGAGGACGCGGTCAACCAGACCGAGCCCGCGCGCCAGGCCGATACCACGCAGTTCCGCTACTTTGGCGGCATGCTGCTGCAGATGGGCGGAGAGCTGGGTTTCCACGGCTACAACCATCAGCCGCTGGCGCTCTGGGATACCGACTATGGCACACTGTACGACTACAAGACGTGGAAGAACGAGGAAACGCTCGTCGCGTCGCTCAACGAGCTCATCGCCTTTCAGGACGAGGTGCTGCCCAACGCGCACGGCTCGGTCTACGTGCCACCGTCGAATATCCTTTCGGCCCGTGCGCGCAAGCTTATCGGCACCGACGTTCCGCGCATTAAGACCATCGCCAGTACATATTTTGAGGATGGCACCGACCTGCCGTACGTGCAGGAGTTTGGCGTGGCGAGCGATGGCATTGTGGAGCAGCCGCGTATTGTCTCGGGCGGCATGGTCTACGATTCCTACATGCGTCTGGCGGCCGTGTCCGAGCTCTACATGCACTACGTGAGCACGCACTTTATGCATCCGGACGACCTTTTGGACCCCGATCGCGGCGCTAAGGAGGGCTGGGAGGTCTACAAGGGCGGCCTGACCGACTACCTGGACTGGCTTTTCAAGTCTGCGCCCGACCTGCGTCGCCAGACCGGCTCGGAATGCTCGGGCGCCATCCAGCGTTTTTCGTCCGTGACGGTGAGCGTGGATACAGACGCGAATGCCTGGACGCTTAGCCTGGGCAATTTCCACGACGAGGCGTGGCTCATGTTCCGTGCCAACAACGGTGAGCCGGGTGCAGTCACGGGTGGCGAGATTACGCATCTGACGGGCGATCTGTACCTGGTTAAAGCCACGGACAAGACGGTGACCATTGCACGCAAGGAGGGTGGCGACAAATGAGAATCTGTTTGGTACTCGAGGGTTGCTACCCCTATGTGCACGGCGGCGTATCTACCTGGATGCACGGCTACATACAGGCCATGCCCGAGCACGAGTTTGTGCTGTGGGTGATTGGCGCGCATGCTGCCGACCGCGGCAAGTTTGTCTACGAGCTGCCCGGCAACGTGGTCGAGGTGCACGAGGTATTTCTGGATGACGCCCTGCGGCTTTCGGGCGAGCAAGAAGAGGCCGACTTTAACGATCGCGAGCGCGAGGCGCTGCGCCGCCTGGTGTCGCTTTCTAATCCGGACTGGGACGTGCTATTTGATATCTTCCAGCGCCGTCGCGTGCATCCGCTCTCGTTTTTGCAGAGCCGCGCCTTTATGGATATCTTTCGCGACGTGTGCCTGGCCGAGTACCCATTCACGCCCTTTGCCGATGCATTCCACACCATGCGCTCCATGCTGCTGCCCGTGCTCTACCTTCTGGGCAGCGAGGTGCCGGTGGCCGATGTGTACCACGCCATCTCAACCGGCTACGGCGGTCTGCTGGCAAGCCTTGGCTCCAGCGTTCACCATGCGCCGGTGCTGTTGACCGAGCACGGCATTTATACTCGCGAGCGCGAGGAAGAGATCATTCGCGCCGACTGGGTGGTGCCGTCGTTTAAGGACCGCTGGATTCGCTTTTTCTACCTGCTTTCGGAGGAGATCTACCGCCGCTCCTTTCGCGTGACGAGCTTGTTTCATAACGCCCGCAAGACGCAGGTCGATATGGGCTGCGATGCGGACAAATGCCTGGTCATCCCCAACGGCATCCAGTTTGACCGCTTTAAGGACATTCCCTTAAAGCCCGATGACGGCTGGGTGGACATTGGCGCGGTGGTGCGCCTGGCGCCCATCAAGGACGTCAAGACCATGATCTATGCCTTCTTTGAGCTGCACGAGCGCCTGCCCCGCGTGCGCCTGCACATCATGGGCGGCGTGGACGACGAGGAGTACGGCGCCGAGTGCTACGCGCTGGTCGAAACCCTGGGCGTGCGCGACCTGATCTTTACCGGCCGCGTCAACGTGGTCGAATACATGGAAAAGCTCGACTTCACCATTTTGACGAGCATCTCCGAGGGTCAGCCGCTCAGCGTGCTGGAGTCGCTTGCAGCGCGCCGTCCCTGCGTGACGACCGAGGTGGGCTGCTGCCGCGAGCTGCTCGAAGGCGCCCCGGGCGACGACTTTGGCGTGGCGGGATTTGTGACGCCGCCTATGTATCGCAAGGGCTTGGCCGATGCCATGGAACGCATGTGCGTGAGCCGGGCCCGTCGCATTGAGATGGGGGAGCGTGGCCAGCGTCGCGTTGCCAAGTACTTTTTGCACGAGCAGATGCTCGCCAACTATCGCGCACTGTACGACGAGACGGCGCGTACGTTTGACCTGCCCAGAGAGGGGGAGTAGCTGGTGGCCGGAATCGGTTTTGAGCTCAAACGCCTGTTTAGGCGCAAGGGTCTGTTTGCCTCGATGCGCGCCTATGGCTACGCCGGCATTGTGTGCACGGGCCCCATGCTGCTGGGCGTGCTGCTCCAGGTGGGTATCTTGGTGCTGTGCGGTCTGTGGGGTGTGGGCCGCGCCAACCAGGATCTGCTGGTGTGCATGGTGACCTATACGCTGCTGGCATCGCTCACGCTCACAAGCTTTTTCTCCATGCCGGTCACGCGCTTTTTGGCCGACATGCTCTTTGCCGAGCGCGAGGATGAGATTCTGCCTTCGTTTTGGGGATCTAATGCCATCATGCTCGTTGCGGGCACGGTGCTCTACGGCGTCTTTTTGCTGTTCTCGGGCGCCACGCTGCTGCAGGGGCTGCTGTGCCTGTGGCTGTTTAACATCATGATCGTCAACTGGAACGGCATGAGTTACCTCACGGCCATCAAGGATTATCGTGGCATTCTGTGCAGCTTTGCGGCCGCCATTGGCGTGGCGTGCCTGTGCGCCCTGGCAGCGCTGACGTTGGGACTGCCGCCGGTCGAGGGCCTGTTGGCGTCAATCGCCCTAGGCTACGGCGTCATGCTTGCCTGGGATGTGGTACTGCTGTACCGGTATTTTCCACAGAGTGATCGGAGTCCCTGGTGTTTTTTGCGCTGGCTCGACCAATTTATGCCGCTTGCGCTTACGGGGCTGTTTACCAACTTGGGGCTTTTCGTACACCTGGTTATTATCTGGGCGGGCCCTATTGGCGTGCAGATCAAAGGCCTGTTTTACGGGGCTCCTTACCATGACGTTCCGGCACTCATTGCGTTTTTGACCACACTCGTCACGACCGTCAACTTTGTGGTGTCGGTCGAGGTCAATTTCTATCCGCGCTACCGTGACTACTACAGCCTGTTCAACGACGGCGGCGTGGTGGGCGATATTGTGGTGGCCGAGGAGGAGATGCTCTCCACGCTCAACAGCGAACTGCGCTTTTGCGCGCTCAAGCAGCTGTTTGTGACCGCGGCGGTCATCTCGCTCGAGACTACAGTGCTCTCGGCCCTGCCGCTGGGCTTTAACAATCTTATGCACGGGTATTTTCGCACGTTATGCGTAGGCTACGGCCTGTATGCCGTGGGCAACACGATCCTGCTTATCTTGCTGTACTTTACCGACTACAAGGGAGCCGTTCTGGCCTCGGGCCTGTTTGCCGGTGTGGCAGGGCTGGCGACCGCCTTGTCGTTGCTTTTGCCGCAGCAGTTTTACGGCTTTGGCTTTTTGTTGGGTGCGGTGGTGTTTTTTATCGTGGCGCTGCTGCGGCTCGATACCTATACCGCCAACTTACCGTATCGTATCCTGAGTCAGCAGCCCATTGTGGCGACCGACAAAACGGGTCGTTTTACACAGCTGGGCCGCTTGCTCGACCGTGCCGAGCAGCGCTATGAGGAGTGCCGCTGCAAGGGCGTGCCGCACGGCGCGTTTCAGCGCGCAGTAGTTCGCGTGTATCGCAACCATTGGGGAGGTTCTGATGATCGATAAGTTGATGTCTCGCCGCTGTCTGATCGAGGCGGCTGCCGGCGCGCTGCTGCTTTCGGGCTGCTCATCTCAGGACGAATCCTCGACAAATAAGGTAAAAAAGCAGGACAAGATTAAAAAGGCCGAGGCCTCCGACCAGTCCAAGCATTTGCGCGATAAAGATGAGCTGTACGAGGTCTACGACGACTCGGACATTGTGACCATGTACCTGACGGTCTCGCGCGGCAACAGCTCCGAGAACACCGACCACAGCTGGGCAGAGATCAACACGTACTCGGTGTATGACTATGCCGACATGGGTGTGACGCGCTATCAGGTTATGGGCCTGCTGCAGCCGGGCGACGAAGAGGGCCCAGTTGCCGGCGAGGTTGGCTATGGCGAGGAAGCGCCCAATGCCACCGTGCAGGTGCGTGGCCAGACGTCGAGCGGTTATACGCAGAAGAACTACAAGGTGGAGCTCAAAAAGGGCAAGGGTACTTGGCGCCAACAGCGCGCGATTGCGCTCAACAAGCACATGGGCGAGGGCATGCGTTTTCGCAACAAGATGGCCTATGACCTTATCCGCGGGATACCCCAGATGATGGGCCTGCGTACGCAGTTTGTGCATCTGTGGGTGTGCGACCAGACCGAAAAGTTCAACGACACCTTTGAGGACTACGGCCTGTTTACGCAGGTGGAGCAGCTCAACAAGACGGCGCTTAAGGCACATGGCCTGGATAAGAACGGGCATCTGTACAAGGTGAACAACTTCGATTTCCATCGCTACGAGGACACCATTAAGCTTGCCGACGATCCCGACTACAACCAGGCAAACTTTGAGGGCATGCTCGAGATTAAGGGCGATTCGGACCACACCAAGCTCATCGAGATGCTCGATGCGCTCAACGACGAATCACAAAAGATCGATGATGTGCTCGATACCTACTTTGATACCGAGAATCTGGTCTATTGGCTGGCGTTTCAGATCCTGACGGGCAACTGCGATACGCAGAACCGTAACTGCTATCTGTACAGCCCGCTCAACTCAAATACCTGGTACTTTTTAGATTGGGATAACGACGGCATGCTGCGTAAGCTGGAGCTTTCTCTTACCGGGTTTTCGGACTACGCGAGCTGGGAGCGCGGTGCAAGCAACTACTGGGGCAACGTGCTGTTTAACCGCGCGTTGCGCAGCAAGTCGTTCCGCAGCGAACTCGACCGTGCCGTCAAGGACTTGCGCTCGTATTTGACCGAGACTCGCCTGACCAAGATGATCAAGCACTACCGCGAGGTGACTGAATCCCTGGTCTTTGCTTCGCCCGATATCGACAATCTGCCTGTCACCAAGGACCAATATGAGCAGATCGCCGCGGCGATTCCCTCCGAGATCGAGGAGAACTACAAGAGCTTTCGCGAGAGTTTTAAAAAGCCCATGCCTTTCTACATCGGCGTGCCGCAGATCGATAACGGTAAGCTGCGCATTAACTGGGATGCGTCCTACGACTTTGAGGCGCGCGATATTCGCTACACCGTAGAGCTTGCGCGCGACTATGCCATAAGCGATGTGGTCTTTAAGGCCGAGGACGTGCTGCTTCCCGAGGTGACCTGCGATGCGCCCGATACCGGCCAGTATTTTGTGCGCGTGCGTGCCACCAACTCCGACGGCTTTACGCAAGATGCGTTTGACTACTATGTGACCGACGACGGCAAGCACTATGGCATGAAGTGTTTTTACGTGCAAGACGGCGGTAAGGTCGTGGAGGACACGTATGAGGAGGGCTAGCGCTCTGTTTGAGCGCCTGGCGGCACCTCCCGCGCGTACCACGCAGGAGCGTTACCGCCACGAGCTCAAATATCTCATTAACGAGGGCGAACACGCCGCGCTTGCCTGTCGCATGGCGCCGGTGTTTAAGCTGGACAAGCATGCGCGGGCGGGCGGTTACACTATTCGCAGCCTGTATTTTGACGACTACTGCAACTCGGCCTACGAGGAAAAAGACGCCGGTATTTTCATGCGCAAAAAGTATCGCGTGCGCATCTATAACGGCAGCGACAAGGTGATTAAGCTCGAGCGCAAAAAGAAGTACGGCAGCTGGATCTACAAGGAGGACGCGCCACTCACGCGTGGCGAGTTTGAGCAGATTCTGGCTGGCGACTACGACTTTTTGCTGAGGAGCCCCTATCCGCTCTGTCGCGAGTTCTACATCGAGTGCATCTGTAATATGATGCGCCCGCGGACCATCGTGGACTACGAGCGCGAGCCGTGGGTGATGGACGAGGGCACTGTGCGCATTACCTTTGATAGCAACGTGCGTGCGGCGGTGGGGAGCTTTGACATCTTTGACGCGACGTTGCCCGCGCTGCCCGTGCTGGAGCCCGGCAAGCTGGTGATGGAGGTCAAGTTTACCGAGTTTTGTCCGCAGCTGGTGCGCGATATGGTGCCGCCGGGTGCGGCCGAACTCACGGCGGTCTCAAAGTACTGCCTGTGTTATGACAAGACCGCCTACCTGCGCGGTTTTAACTACTGGGAATCGGATTTTGAGAACCGAGGGGATATTTAGACCATGAGCACCAGGGACTTTTTTAAGAACTCCGTCTTGGAGGCGTTTGGCCAGGTCGACCCTGCCAAGATCGGTCTTTCGCTGCTCGTGGCGCTTGCCATGGGCATCCTGATCTATTACGTGTACAAGCGCTTTTTTACCGGCGTGGTGTATTCGCGCAGCTTTGCCGTTACGCTCGTAGGCATGTGCGTGCTTACCTGTATGGTCACGCTCGCGATTTCGACCAACGTGGTCATCTCGCTCGGTATGGTCGGTGCTCTGTCCATCGTTCGTTACCGTACGGCGGTCAAGGACCCGCTCGACCTGCTGTATCTGTTTTGGGCCATTACGACGGGCATTACGGCCGGCGCCGGCATGTATGCGCTCGTGGGGCTCACGGCCGTGGTGATCGTGGTGATGATCGCTGGCTTTGCGAGCCACCAGGACAAGGCGCGCGTGTACATGATGGTCATTCACTACACGGGTCAGACCACCGGCGATGATATCGTGCGTGCATTTGGGCGCACTAAGTTTTCCGTCAAGTCCAAGACGATGCGCGGCGACAAGGTGGAGATGGCCGTCGAGGTGTTCTCGGACGGTGTGGATATGCCCTATGCCGATGCCATCCGCGCACTCGATGGCGTGGATGACCTGACGCTCATCCAATACAACGGCGAGTATCACGGGTGATTTTGTTCCGGCGTTCTAACGAACGCCGGACCGCTCGACGCTGCTTGCGCTGACGTTTTCTCGACCTGGGTGGGCTGGTCTTGGTTTGGTTTTATGTAAGGGATGGTGCCGCGTGGACGTGCAACAGCTAGAAGAGGCCTGGGCTATAAGGGCTGGTGCGCGTGAGGCGCGTCTTGTTGCGGCCTCGCATGTGCCGGCGGCGCTGTCTCTGTTGGGGATTGTGCGTCCTGGTGACCGCCTGGTGGCCTTTGCGGACGACTTTGCCGATGCGTTTGCGCGCGGCTTTGATGCCTGCGACGTTGTGCTCGTGGGGGAGCCGTCGGTTGCGGCGTTTACCGCCGCGTCCGAGGGCTTGGATGCTTCGTTTGATGCCGAGGGTCCGCACCTGTGGTGGTTCGTCAACTCCATCGGCGGGTTTGGTCTGCGCGTGCCCGATCTGCGTGCGCTGGGTCGGGCGGCGCGTGAGGCCCGTGCGCTGCTTGTGGTGGATAACACCGTGGCAAGCGTCTTTGGGTGCGATCCGCTGCGTTTGGGTGCCGTCCTGTCGCTCGAGGCACTCGACCGTGTGTGTGCCGGCGAAGCTCCGCGCAAGCTCGTCGCCGTCTCGGTGGCGCGCTCGCAGCTCAAGCGCCATCGCGTGGATGCCGCCGCAGAGTGCGCACACGCGTTGCTTGCGGACTGCGGTGCGTCTGTGCTTGGCCTGTCTGCCGAGGAGACCGACGTGCTAGAACGCGGGCTGTCCTCGCTCGATGCTCGCATGCAGGCGCACTTCGATCGCGCCCGTGCGCTGGCCGAGTATCTGGCTGCTAACGAGATGGTGTGTAACGTTCGCTATCCTGGGCTGGGTTCGCATCCCGATCATGCGGTTGCAACGGGAATCCTCGAGCACGGCTTTGGCCCGGCGGTTGAGTTTGACCTTATCGAGCGAAGTGCGGGTGAGCTGTTCGACACATTGCCGGGGGAGTTCAGCACGTCGCCCGCCGGCGGCGCAACGACACGCCTTTCGGCCCCACGCGGCAAGCAGAGGGGAACCATCCGCCTCTTCGCCGGTACCGACGACCCCCTAACCGTAGCCGCCGCCCTAGACAACGCCCTCCGCAAATTAGCTACTCTTTGATGCTGGCGATGAGGTCGTTGGCTCTGGCGGCGATGACGTCGTTGATTTCGGCCTGCAGTGTCTCGTAGACTTCGATGGCTCGCTCGCCGGCGGGGGTGAGCGTGGATCCGCGGGCGCCGTCGCGTTCGATGAGCTTGCAACCCAGCTGCCCTTCGGCCTCATTCACGATGCGCCACGCTTTGGAATATGCCATGCCCATGCTCTTGGCGGCGCGGTTGAGCGAGTGCTCGCGGGCGATACCCTGCAGCAGCAAGACGCAGCCGTGGCCGAACACGCCCGGCAGATCCTTGTCGCACGCTTGAATGACCAACTTTGCCGTTGTCTTGTACTCCATGTGCTCCACGTCTCCCCGCTAAAGTGTTTGCTGGGCAAACGCAAAGCCTGCGTCAAACCCTCGTGTGCTCTTCTTAAATCATGCATTGTAGCAGTCAAAGTGCGTTAAGATACTTCCCCAGTATTGGGCGCCCAAGGTTGGGCTGGGTCCTACGAGGCCTGCAGCCGACCGGTCGCATGGAAAAAGGAGAAACATGGCTACGTTCTTTCCCGGTGAGTCCCACACGTTTTCGGAGTATCTGCTGGTCCCTGGTTACTCGTCCTCGCAGTGCATCCCCAACAACGTCTCTCTTAAGACGCCGCTAACCCGCTTCAAGCGCGGTGAGAAGCCGGCAATCACCCTGAACATCCCCATGGTTTCCGCCATCATGCAGTCCGTCTCGGGCGTCGACATGGGTGTCGCGCTCGCTACCGAGGGTGGCCTGTCCTTCATTTACGGTTCCCAGACCCCCGAGTCCGAGGCCGCTATGGTCAAGGCCGTCAAGGATCACAAGGCCGGCTTTGTTCAGTCCGATTCCACGCTGACCCCCGACATGACCATGGAGCAGGTCATCGAGCTCAAGGAGAAGACCGGTCACTCCACCATGCCGGTTACCGACGACGGCACTCCCAAGGGCAAGCTCCTGGGTATCGTCACCAGCCGTGACTATCGCCCCAGCCGCGATGACCACCAGAAGAAGGTCTCCGAGTTCATGACCCCGCGTGAGCAGCTCATCGTGGGCGACAAGAACATCAGCCTCAAGGTTGCCAACGACGTCATCTGGGACAACAAGCTCAACGCCCTGCCCATCGTCGACGACAACGATCACCTCATGGGCATTGTCTTCCGCAAGGACTACGACAGCCACAAGACCAACCCCAACGAGCTGCTCGATAACGACAAGCGCTACATGGTCGGCGCCGGTATCAACACCCGCGACTATGCCGAGCGCGTGCCGCTGCTCATCGAGGCCGGCGCCGATGTCCTGTGCATCGACTCGTCCGAGGGCTTCAGCGAGTGGCAGAAGCGCACCATCGAGTGGATTCGCGCCAACTACGGCGAGGACGTCAAGGTCGGTGCCGGCAACGTCGTCGACGCCGAGGGCTTCCGCTTCCTGGCCGACTGCGGTGCCGACTTCATCAAGGTCGGTATCGGCGGCGGTTCCATCTGCATTACCCGTGAGACCAAGGGTATCGGCCGTGGCCAGGCCACCGCGCTGATCGACGTCTGCCGCGCTCGCGACGAGTACTACGAGGAGACCGGTGTCTACGTGCCCGTGTGCTCCGACGGCGGCATCGTCTACGACTACCACATGACGCTCGCCCTTGCCATGGGTGCCGACTTCATGATGCTGGGCCGCTACTTCGCTCGCTTCGACGAGAGCCCGACCGAGCGCGTCAACGTGAACGGTCAGTACATGAAGGAGTACTGGGGCGAGGGTTCTGCGCGTGCTCGCAACTGGCAGCGCTACGACCTGGGCGGCGCCGCGAAGCTTAGCTTCGTCGAGGGCGTCGACTCCTACGTTCCCTACGCCGGTTCCCTCAAGGACGGCGTGGGTGGCACGCTCTACAAGGTTAAGTCCACGATGTGCAACTGCGGTGCCCTCTCGATCCCCGAGCTCCAGGAAAAGGCACGCCTGACCCTGGTAAGCTCCACCTCCATCGTCGAAGGCGGCGCCCACGACGTAGTCGTCAAGGACTCCCAGCAAAGCGTCAGCTACCGCTAAGCGGCTTTCCCAGGCACCGCACCTTGCCGTTCAAACCGTCGCTCGCGTACCAAAGTACGCGTCGCTCCTCTTTCACGGCAATCTGCGGCACTTGGAAAACCCGACCATGCTTGGGCGGGTAACAATTATT
Organism: uncultured Collinsella sp.; assembly: GCA_900541715.1. Taxonomy (GTDB): domain Bacteria; phylum Actinomycetota; class Coriobacteriia; order Coriobacteriales; family Coriobacteriaceae; genus Collinsella. The sequence continues at coordinate 91,501 of UQLI01000002.1, read as the reverse complement.
GGTTGATTCACAACCACGTTATTTAGATAAAGCGAGATGCCTGTAAGTTGCAGGCATCTCGCTTGTCGTATTTGCTATCATCAGTCAAGTTAACCTTAGGGTCGGTCGGCTTAGCTTTGTTCGCTACAAGTTCCGCACGCAAAGAAGAGCACTTAATGTGCTCTTCGTCTTGCGCAGGACTGTCCGCAGTAGCGAATAAAGCTAAGCCGACCGACCCCAGCTAAGATTAAAGGAGCTGATATGTGCGATTGCACAGATCATAAGGACGAGATCCCTGTCTACGACGCGCAGGCCATTGAGTCCCGATGGATGAAGGCCTGGGAGGACTCCAACCTCTTTGCCGTCGACACCGACGACAGCAAGCCCAAGAAGTACGTGCTCGAGATGTTCCCGTATCCGTCGGGCGACCTGCACATGGGCCACGCACGCAACTATACCATCGGCGATGCCATGGCCCGTCAGGCCCGCATGCGCGGCTACGACGTGCTGCACCCCATCGGCTTTGACGCCTTTGGCCTGCCCGCCGAAAACGCCGCCATCAAGCACAATACGCAGGCTGCCGCCTGGACGTATAAGAACATGGACCAGGCGCTCGCCACGATGAAGCGCATGGGCTTCTCCTACGATCTGGATCGCATGGTCAAGACCTGCAGCCCCGACTACTACCGCTGGGGTCAGTGGATCTTTGAGAAGCTGTGGGAAAAGGGCCTGGTCTACCGCAAGAAGAACCCGGTCAACTGGTGTCCTAACTGCAAGACCGTTCTGGCCAACGAGCAGGTCACCGAGGGTAAGTGCTGGCGCTGCGGCACCGAGCCCGAGAAGCGCGACCTTGAGCAGTGGTACTTCAAGATCACCGAGTACTCCCAAGAGCTGCTCGACGACCTGGAGAAGCTCCCCGGCTGGCCCGAGCGCGTCAAGCAGATGCAGGCCAACTGGATCGGTCGCTCCGAGGGCGCCGAGGTCGACTTTACCCTGTGCGACCAGGATGGCGAGCCCATCGAGGGCGATGAGGGCAAGATCACCGTCTTCACCACGCGTGCCGATACCCTTTTTGGCGTCTCCTTCTTTGTCCTGGCTCCCGAGTACGCCGGCCTGCACGAGCTCGTCGAGGGCACGGAGTACGAGGAGGCCGTCACCAAGATCGTCGAGGACTCCAAACACATCTCTGCCGTCGAGCGTGCCCAGGGCACCCTCGAGAAGCACGGTGCCTTCACGGGCCGCTATGTGGTAAACCCCGTCAACGGCGAGAAGGTCCCCGTGTGGGTTGCCGATTATGTCGTTGCCGACTACGGCACCGGTGCCGTCATGGCCGTTCCCTGCGGCGACCAGCGCGACTTTGAGTTTGCCCGCAAGTACGACCTGCCGATCGTTCCGATCATCCTGGACGATGACGATCGCGCTGCCGTCGAGGCCAGTGGCGAGACCATCGATACCTTCCATGCCGAGACCGTCGACTGGGATTGCGCCCACGCTGCCGAGGGCACGCTCGTTCAGTCCGGCAAGTACACCGGCATGCGCGGCGGCAAGCACTCCGAGGGCGAGGCTGCCATCGTGGCCGACCTCGAGGCCATGGGCTGCGGCCGTCGCAAGGTCGAGTTCCGCTTGCGCGACTGGCTCATCAGCCGCCAGCGCTATTGGGGCAACCCCATCCCGGCCATCCACTGCGAGCACTGCGGCATTGTGCCCGTGCCCGAGGATCAGCTGCCGGTGACGCTGCCGGAGAACCTGGACCTGGGCGCTGGCGAGACCCTCGCCGAGTGCAAGGACTTCTACGAGACCACCTGCCCGGTCTGCGGCCGCCCGGCCAAGCGCGAGACCGATACCATGGACACGTTCACCTGCTCCAGCTGGTATTACCTGCGTTACACCGACCCGCACAACACCGAGCTGCCCTTCTCCCGCGAGGCGGCAGACCGTTGGATGCCCGTCGATAACTACATCGGTGGCATCGAGCACGCCATTCTGCACCTGCTCTACAGCCGCTTCTTTACCAAGGCGCTGCGTGACCTGGGCCTGCTGAGCGTGGACGAGCCCTTCACCAACCTGCTGTGCCAGGGCATGGTCAAGGACGAGAACGGCGACACCATGTCCAAGTCCAAGGGCAACGTCGTGCCCCCGAGCTCGGTTATCGAGCCCTACGGCGCCGACACCATGCGTCTGGCGATCCTGTTTATCGCCCCGCCCGAGAAGGACTTCGACTGGGATCCCAAGGCCGTCGAGGGCGCCAACCGCTTCATCAAGCGCGCCTGGCGTATCGTGTGGCAGCTCGTCCAGTCGGGTGACGCCAACGTGGCCTTCGACAAGTCCGTTCTCGACGAGACCGCGATGAAGCTCTACCGCGAGCGTCACCGCACCATCGCCAAGTGCACCGAGGACTTCGATCGCGGCCAGTTCAACACCGCGATCTCGGCCGTCATGGAGCTCGTCAACGCAGCGAGCGCCTACCTCAACGCCACCGAGGGTGCTGACCGCGACAAGGCCCTGTGCTACGGCGTGGCCAAGGACATTGTGAGCGTCCTGGCGCCCATCTGCCCGTTCTGGGCCGACGAGCTGTGGCACGAGGCGCTCGGCTGCGAGGGCAACGCCTACACCGCCGCCTGGCCCGAGTTTGACCTGGCCGAGTCCATCGAGGATACGGTGCAGATCGTCGTCCAGGTGCTCGGCAAGGTCCGCGGCCGCATCGACGTGCCCCGCGATGCTTCCAATGAGGAAATGCAGACTGTCGCCGAGGCCGCCGTCGCCAAGTGGCTCGAGGGCAAGACGGTCGTCAAGGCCATCTGCGTGCCTGGCAAGCTGGTCAATCTGGTGGTCAAGTAAGCACTGCGAGCATAACTGACGCATAAAAGACGAGGGACGACCCCATCGGATCGCCCCTCGTTTTGCGTTGTATGCCCCGCTTGGCTTGTGCCGAGCGTCACCCGCTACGGAATGTGCACCAGGTCCCTAAAGTAGACGTTGCCCGTCTGCTCTTCGAACATCCAGATGTTGAGGTAGATGTCGTTGAGGTCGTTGTTCACGTCAAAGTCCGGATCGTCGAAGGTGCCTACAAAGGTGAGCATCGCGGTCGTTTCTTCGCCTGCGGCGACGCGCTGGCGCATGCGCACGTCGCGGACGACACCGTTGACGTAGGCATAAGCATCGACATCGCCAAACATCATGTCGACATCAGTGCTGTTTGTCACCGCAAAGACCAACACGGCGTCGCCGTAGCCATCCGTGTCCTTGCCCACGCAGGTAACATGGACGTTCTCGTCTGCCTCAAGGTCGATGGGGAACTGTTCTTGAGGGTCGGGACCTAAGCCCTGGGGGTCGACTATATCTTCGTCTATTTTGTCGAAACGCTCCGAAGGCGTCGTTTTCTCGATGGCTTTGGTGCTGCCGAGATCCGGCCTGCATGGTCCGGTTTTACCATCGACGTTGCTGCAGCCCGCCAGAGCGAACGAGCAGGCGGCGACGACGAGCGCGGTCGCGCAGAGGGTGCCTGGGCGTTTCATGGTGTCTCCTTGCCGTAGAGGATCCGGAAGGTTGTGCGGTCTATGCGTGAATACGGCTTATCTGTTCCAGAATGTCCCTTACGAGCAGTCTGGCCGATGCGCGCCCAGGGATGGAATGCCCATAGGGCCCGATTCGGTCGGCGCGCTGGGACGCATGGCCCGTTTTGGGGCTTTTGGGGAGCACCGCACAGGAGTCCTCGCCTAATTGCCCTATTCTTGTGGAGAAGCTGTGGGCGCGCTGACCTGCGAATTTCTTTGACGCTTGCACGTTTTCGCAGGTATTGGTATAGTTTGCTTGCAAATGAAGTAGTAATTGAAAGAAGTGGGGTTTCGACCCCGCTTCTTTTTTGTATGGATGGAGGTGCCGCAATGGTCAAGACCAAGACCGAGCAGGCGATCATCGACGCGCTCGAGGCCGTCGCTCCCCAGCACGATGTCGATATTGTCGACGTTGAGCTCGTGGGCGCCACCAAGGCCCCCTGCGTGCGTGTGCGTATCGAGGGTGCCGAGGGTCAGAGCCTGTCGCTCAACGACGTCACGGCCAATACCAAGTGGGTCGGCGACGTGATCGAGGAGCTCGACCCTATTTCTTCGAGCTACACGCTCGAGGTGTCGAGCCCGGGTATGGCGCGCCCGCTGCGCCGCCCGCGCGACTTTGCCCGCTTTGTGGGTGAGGACTGCGAGCTCACCTCCACCGCCACCGAGGGCCGTCGCAAGTACTCCGGCAAGATTGCCGCCGCGACCGAGACGAACGTGGCCCTCGAGCTCGAGGACGGCGAGTCCGTCACCCTCGATTTCTCTGATGTTAAAAAGTGTAAGTTGAAGCCCACCTACGACTTCAAGCCCGCGAAGGAAGGAAACTAACATGGCAGCATCCGACATGATGTCCGCCCTGATGGAGCTTTGCCAGGAGAGGCACATCGACCAGCTCTACCTGATCGACCGCCTGGAGCAGTCGCTCGCCAAGAGCTATGCCGAGATCTTGCATCTTGAGTGGGGCGCCAAGGTGACCATCGACCGCACCACCGGCAAGATCTACGTCTACCGTCTGGAGCCGATCGACGATTCCATGGACGAGGAGGGCAACTTCACCGAGTTCGAGGAGATCGACGTCACCCCCAAGAACACGAGCCGCATCGCCGCCCAGCACGCCAAGGCCGAGATCAACGCCATCGTGCGCAACTCCGCCCGCGAGCAGATCTACGAGGAGTTCTCCGGCCGTATCGGTGACCTCATCAGCGGTACCGTGCTGCAGTCCACGCCCGACTTCACGATCGTCAAGATCCGCGATGGCGTCGAGGCCGAGCTGCCGCATTTTGACCAGCGTCGTTACGAGAACGAGCGCAACGAGCGTCCGATGGGCGAGCGCTATCTGCACAACCAGCACATCAAGGCCGTGATCATCGACGTCCGCGACCCCAACTCCAACCTGCAGCCGGTTCGCGGCGAGCACAGCCGTCCGCCGATCGTCATCTCCCGCACCCATCCCGAGCTCATGCGTCGTCTGTTTGAGCAGGAGGTGCCCGAGATCTATGAGGGCACCGTCCAGATTAAGTCGATTGCCCGCGAGCCCGGCCAGCGTTCCAAGGTCGCCGTCCACTCGCTCGACGATCGCCTGGATCCCGTGGGCGCCTGCGTCGGCCCCAAGGGCAGCCGCGTTCGCGCCGTCGTGGGCGAGCTCCGCGGCGAGCGCGTCGACGTCATCCTGTGGGATGCCGATCCGGCCGTCTACGTCGCCAACGCCCTGTCGCCTGCCAAGGTCACCCGCGTCCTCATCGACGAGGAGAAGGCCTACGCCGGCGTCATCGTGCCCGACGACCAGCTTTCGCTCGCCATCGGCAAGGAGGGCCAGAACGCCCGCCTCGCCGCTCGCCTGACCGGCTGGCACATCGACATCAAGTCCGAGACCCTTGCCGCCGACATCCTCAAGAACGTCCCCGTTCACGAGGAGCCCGCCGCCGACCTGATCGGTGACGAGGAGGACGATGATGTCCGTCGCTGCGAGTACGTGTTCGAGGACGGCGTCCAGTGCCGCAACCAGGCCCGTCCCGGCTCCCGTTTCTGCGGTGTCCACGACACCGACGCCTTCGATGATGCGGAGGACCTGATCTAGCGCGCGGTCGCGCCGGGCGGGTCCCGGCGCATCTCCCACGCTCGTTCAGTCTCTAGGCACCCAAGGTGCCAGAAAGGGTAGGTGAAGTCATATGGCAAAAGTCCGTGTGTCCACCCTGGCCAAAGAGTTCGGCATGACCTCCAAGGAACTGATGGGTCATCTCGCCGAAATGAAGATTCCCGCTAAGTCCGCTTCCTCCGCCCTGGAGGACGCTTACGTCGCCATGGTCCGCAAGCAGCTCGCCTCGGTGATCGAGGCCCGCGCCAAGGAAGTCGAGGCCGCCAAGCAGGCCGAGGAGGAGGCAGCCGCCGCCGAGGAGGCAGCGCGCGCTGCCGAGGCCGAGCGTGAGCGCATCGCCGCCGAGAAGGCACGCGAGGAGGAGCGCCGCCAGTTCGCCGCCGCCCAGGCTGCCGAGGAGGCCGCCCGTGCCGAGGCCGAGGCCAAGAAGAAGGCTGAGCAGGAGCGCCTTGCCCGCGAGAAGGAGGAGGCTGCCCGCGAGGCCCAGCGCCGCGCCGTCCCCGCTTCCGACTCCGGTTCGCGCTTCCGCTCGCTGCTCGACCAGATCGCCGCACAGGAGACCGTGCTCAAGGAGAAGAAGGACGCCGAGGAGAAGGCCAAAGCAGAGCGCGCCGCCGAGCGCGGCAACCGTCGCAGCGGCAACAACGACCGTCGCGGTGGCCGTCGTAACGATCGCAACGCCTCCGACAACAACTCCGAGCGCAACGCCTCCGAGAGCCGTCCGCACAGCCATCGCACCAACGCCAGCAACAACGTCGCTGCCGGCATGGACTTCCCCAACCCCGATAAGCAGGGCAAGGGCAAGAAGCGCAAGGGCGGTCACGGCAACGATGAGGACCACTACAGCCGCATGGCTCGCGAGGCCGAGGAGTACAGCCGCGAGAAGGTTCTCGAGGAGGCCCGCGCTGCCGTCGAGGAGGCCTCTCGCGAGTCCACCGGTCGCCGCAAGAAGCGCAAGGAGAAGCGCGAGCGCGAGGCTGCTAAGGCTCAGGAGGAGCGCAAGATTGAGGAGGCGCTGGCCCAGGGCGTGAACCCCGAGGAGCTCGACGCCATCAAGGTCTCCCAGGGAGTTACCGTCCAGGAGCTCGCCGAGGCGCTCGACGTTCCGGCCAACGACATCATCAAGCGCCTGTTCCTGCTGGGCACGCCGCTCACCATGACACAGTCCATGTCCGACGACCTCGTCGAGCTCGTTGCCGACGACCTGGGTCGCCAGATCAAGATCATCACCCCCGAGGAGGAGAACACCTTCTCGTTCTATGACGATCCCGCCGACCTTAAGCCGCGCGCCCCGGTCGTCACCGTCATGGGCCACGTCGACCACGGCAAGACGAGCCTGCTCGACGCCATCCGCCACACCGGTGTCGCTGCCGGCGAGGCGGGCGGCATCACTCAGGCCATCGGCGCTTCGCAGGTCATGATCAACGACCGCAAGATCACCTTCATCGATACCCCGGGCCACGCCACCTTTACGGCTATGCGTGCCCGCGGCGCCAAGGTGACCGACATCGTCATCCTAATCGTGGCTGCCGACGACGGCGTCATGCCTCAGACCATCGAGTCGATCAACCACGCCAAGGCCGCCGGCGTACCCATCGTCGTCGCCGTCAACAAGATTGATAAGCCGGGCGCCAACCCCGACCGCGTGCGCCAGGAGCTCACCGAGTACGGCATCATCCCCGAGGAGTGGGGCGGACAGAACATGTTCGTCAACATCTCGGCCAAGCAGAAGATCGGTATCGACGACCTGCTCGAGACCGTGCTGCTCCAGGCCGACGTGCTCGAGCTCAAGGCCAACCCCGACACCTTTGCCTCCGGTAACGTCCTCGAGGCTAAGCTCGACAAGGGCCGCGGTTCGGTTGCCACGGTTCTCGTGACACGCGGTACCCTGCACGTGGGCGATACGCTGGTCGCCGGCCTTACCTACGGCCGCGTCCGCGCCATGCTCGACCCCAAGGGCAATGCCGTCACCGAGGCCGGCCCCTCCGACGCCGTCGAGATCCTGGGCCTGCAGTCCGTGCCCAACGCCGGTGACGAGTTCCGCGTGTTCGAGGATGAGCGCGAGGCTCGCGCCCTGGCGGATGAGCGTTCGCTCAAGGCCCGTATCGAGGAGCAGAGCCGCGTGAAGCACGTCACGCTCGAGAACCTCTTCGAGACCATCGCCGATGCCGAGGTCAAGGAGCTCAACCTGATCATCAAGGCCGACGTCCAGGGTTCCATCGAGGCCCTTCAGGACTCGCTCGACAAGATGGATCAGTCCGAGGTCCGCATCAACACGATCCACTCCGCCGTCGGTGCCATCAACGAGACCGACGTCGTCCTGGCCGACGCCTCCAACGCCATCATCATCGGCTTTGGCGTGCGTCCCGACGGCAAGGCCCGCTCCGCAGCCGAGCGCGAGGGCGTCGAGATTCGTTGCTACGACGTTATCTATAAGTGCCTCGAGGAGCTCGACGCTGCCCGCATCGGCATGCTCAAGCCCACCGAGGTCGAGGTCTCCACGGGTACCGCGACCGTCCTGGACACCTTCAAGGTGCCCAAAGTCGGCATCGCCGCCGGTGTCCGCGTCGAGGAGGGCGAGATCGCCGCGACCGATTCCGTGCGCCTGGTGCGTGACGGCATTGTGGTCTTCAACGGCAAGATTGCCTCGATGCGCCACTACAAGGACGAGGCCAAGAGCCTCAAGAGCGGTTCCGAGGGCGGCATTGGCCTGGAGAACTTCCAGGACATCAAGCCCGGCGATCAGATCGAGGGTTACCGCATCGACCAGGTTGCCCGTACCGAGTAGGGGGTAGCGCTATGAAGCAAACGCAGGCAACCCGCCGTTTGGGCGAGCAGCTTCGCGAGAAGCTTGGTTATATCCTGCTCTTTGAGGTTTCCGATCCGCGTCTCGACCTGGTCACCCTGACTGCGGTCGAGGTCGCGGTGGACCGTTCGTTCGCACGCGTGTACGTGTCGTGCGATGCGGGCCGCTACGATGAGGTCATGGAGGCGCTTGCCAGCGCCAAGGGCCGTATTCGCAGCCTGTTGGCTCGCTCGCTCGATTGGCGCGTCACGCCCGAGCTCGATTTTCGCATCGATCGCTCGACCGATGAGGCCGAGCGCATCACGCGTGCGCTGGAAAACGTTCCGGCCACGCTTGCGATCGAAAAGGACGAGGACGGCTACCCCATAGCGGATGCCGCCCAGGAGGCAGCTTTAGATGACTAATTCCGCCGATCTCGCCTCGTGCGAGTCTGCAGATATTAAACGACGCATCCTCGAGCTCATCGAGGGTGCGTCCTCCATTGCGATCTCGGGTCACACCTCTCCCGACGGCGATGCCCTGGGCTCCGTGTTGGGCCTGGGCCTTTCGCTTATGAAGGTGTTCCCCGACAAGGACATCGCCCTGCTGCTGGCAGACGACGATCCCGTTCCGCGCATCTACCGTTTTATGGAGGGCGCCGATCTGCTGGTGCCGGCATCTGCCTACACCGGCAACCCGGACCTGTTCATTTCGGTAGACGTGCCGGTCGTCGAGCGCCTCAATAATTCCGCCGAGGTGTTGCGTCGTTCGGCTCACGTGGCGTGCTTTGACCATCACCCGGCACGCGAGGAGTTTGCCGAGGTCAGCCTTAGGTGTGTCAATGCCGCTGCTTGCGCCATGATCATCGACCGCTTTTTGGCCGATTGCGGTATTACCGCAAGCGACAGCATCGCCACCTGCCTGCTGTGCGGTCTGGTCACCGACACCGGTCGTTTTCAGTATCAGAACGCCGATGCTGCAGCGTTTCATGCCGCCTCGCGTCTGGTGGCGCACGGTGCCGATCCGGCGCGCGTCGCGCTCGAGGTCTACCAGAGCATGCGTGTCGAGTTCTTGCACCTCAAGTCCATCGTCATGGGTCGCATCAAGACGGTCGCGCGCGGGCGCGTGGCATATAGCTACGCGTACGAGAGTGACCTCAAGGAATGCGGCGTCACCTCGGATGAGTGCGACGGCCTGGTCGATGTGGTGCGCTCGGTGATGGGCGTCGAGGTCTGCCTGTTCCTTAAGGGCATCGAGGGCGATACTAAGGTGCGCGGCAACCTGCGCTCCAAGGGCGATCTTGATGTTTCCGAGATTGCGGCCAACTTTGGCGGAGGTGGGCACCACGCTGCCGCCGGCTTTACCAACGCCGGAACGATTTCCGAGACGCTCACCGCGGCACTTCCCATGCTGGCCGAGCTGGTAGGGGAGGATCCCGCTTCGGTGACCGTCGAGCTCTAACTTTTTGGATGGTACATGGCTCGTCGTACACCTTCTCAACTCAATATGCTGCTCGCCGTCGATAAGCCGGTGGGCTGCACGTCCCACGACGTGGTTTCGCAATGCCGACGCGCCCTCCATGAGCGGCGCGTCGGTCATGCCGGAACGCTCGACCCCATGGCATCGGGTGTCATGGTGGTGGGCGTAGGCCAGGCAACGCGTCTGCTGGGCATGCTCACGCTCGATACCAAAAGCTACGTCGCCGACATTTCGTTTGGCGTCGAGACCAATACCGATGATGCGGAGGGCGAGGCCGTCCGCACAGTGCCCATTGCCGCCGACTTGCGCGATCCGGCCTATGCCCGCGAGCGCCTGTGCGCCATGCTGGGCCCTCAGATGCAGGTGCCGCCGGCGTTTTCGGCCATTTCGGTCAACGGCGTGCGCGCCTATAAGTCTGCGCGCGAGGGCAATGCCGTGTCGCTGCCCCCGCGTCCGGTCGAGGTGTACTCCGCTAACCTGATTGCCGTGAGCGGCGAGGGCGAAGCGTGCGTTTGGACCGTGGCGTTTTCGGTGAGTAAGGGCACCTATATCCGTGCGCTCGCTCGCGACCTGGGTCGTGCCTGCGACAACGCGGCGCATATTTCTGCATTGCGCCGTACGGCCTCCGGTGTTGTTTCCATCGGTGCCTGTCATGCGGTCGAGGAACTTTCTGCCGAGTCCGCTGCCGGCTTTGCCCTGGATCCCATTGCGGCACTGGGCGCCACGCGCGTCGACTTGCCGGGTGATCTTGCCGACGATCTGCTGTGCGGACGTCGTATTCCTATTGAGCGCGCGCTTGCGAGCTTCGATGCGTCGAAGGCGCCGTTTGCGCTGGTGCTCGATGGCGGGCTCAAGGCGCTTGCCCGTATCGAGGGCGGCCGCTTTGTTATGGAGCATGTCTTTCCGCAGGCGATCGGCGGTGTTCGATGATGCTGGCCTCCCACGAGCTCGCGCGTATTTTTTTCGCGGGCGAGTCGGATGAGGCCCGCATCGTCGCCGCCGATGCATTTGATGATTGCGCGTGCCTGGGTGCCGCGTCGATCGCCATCGGCGTGTTCGACGGCGTGCATCGGGGGCATCGCGAATTGATCGACGCGGTCGTTCGCGATGCGCGTGACCATGGCTGCAAGGCGGTCGTGGTCACCTTCGATCCCGACCCGGACGTGGTGGTGAGCCCTACGCCCGCGCAAAAATTGATGACGACGGCTGACCGTCTGCATGCCCTGGCTCTCACCGGGGTCGATGCGGTCGTGGCCGTTCCCTTTACGCCCGCGGTGGCGGCACTCGACCACGTAGGCTTTCTTAAGCTGCTGTCGCGCGTCGTCGATATCCGCTCGATTCGCGTGGGTAGCGACTTTAGGTTGGGCCGCGGCGGTGCCTCGGGCGTTGCCGAGATGCAGGCATGGGGAGCCGAGCGCGGCGTTGACGTCTATGGCCACGAGCTGCTGTGCGTCGATGGGCAGACGATCTGCGCCACCCGTATTCGCCAGGAGCTGCGCCGGGGTCATGTTGAGCTTGCCGCCGAGCTGCTCGGCCGCCCGTATATGCTGCGAGGTATTGTTGCCGGCGGTCGTCACCAGGGCTCCGACATGGGTTTTCCCACGGCAAATATTCAGGTGCCCGAGGGCATTCAGGTGCCTGCCGATGGCGTCTACGAGGGCTTGGTGCTGGTCGACGATACCGTATGGCCTGCCGCCGTCAACGTGGGCCTGCCGCCGACGTATGCCGACGATGCCGCCTCGGCTCATCTCGAGGCCAACTTGATCGGGTATGCAGGCGACCTGTACGGCGCCTCGGTTTCGCTGGCGTTTACACGTTGGCTGCGCCCGTCGCGCGTGTTCGATTCGCTGGACGAGCTTATCGCGACCGTCGAGGGTAATATTGACGATATCCGTCATCATTTGGGTGAGCAGGGGGTGAGCATCCGTGATTAGCGATGAGGAAAAAGACCAGGTGCGCGCTGCGTCCGACCTGGTTGCCATCGTGCAGGAAACGGTTGAGCTCAAGCCCCGCGGCCATGAGTTTTGGGGTTGCTGCCCCTTTCATGGCGAAAAGACCCCGTCGTTTCACATTATCCCCGCCACGCAGGTGTGGCACTGCTTTGGCTGTGGCGAGGGCGGCGACGTCTTCACCTACATCATGAAGCGCGAGAACCTGAGCTTCCCTGAGTCGATTCGCTACCTGGCCGACCGTGCCGGCATTGAGCTGCACGATACCGGCGCCTATCGCGAGCGCGGCACCAAGCGTGCCCGCATCTACGACCTGTGCGCCGAGACCGCCCAGTTCTACCACACCATGCTCATGCGCGGTAAGGACAGCCGTCCGCGCGAGTATTTCGCCAGCCGCGGTATGGGCGGCGACGTCTGCCGCCGCTACTGCCTGGGTTTTGCGCCGGGTCGCAACGCGCTGGTGTCGCATCTGTCGCAGGCAGGCTTTACCCCGCAGGAAATGATCGATGCCAACGTGGCCGTGAGCCGTGGGCGCGGGCAGCTTGCCGACCGTTTTTACGACCGCGTGATGTTTCCCATCTTTGATGAGCAGGGTCATAACATCGCCTTTGGCGGGCGCATTATGGGCGACGGCCAGCCTAAGTACCTCAACACCGCCGAGACGAGCGTGTTCCATAAAAAGCGAAACCTCTACGGCTTTAACTGGGCTAAGGAGTTTATCGTCGCGCAGGATACCGCCATCGTGGTGGAGGGATATACCGACTGTATCGCCTGCTGGGAGGCGGGGATCAAAAACGTCGTCGCCACGCTGGGTACGGCGTTGACGGAACATCATGTAAAGACGCTCACCCGTTTTGCCAAGCGCATTGTATATATGTTCGATGGCGACGCTGCCGGTCAAAAGGCCGCGCGCCGCGCGATTCAGTTTATCGAGCAGGATTCGATGGACCTGCGCTGCGTGGTGCTTCCCGACGGCAACGACCCCATGGAGTTCATCACCGCGCATGGTGGCGAGGCGTTGCAGGCGCGTATCGACGCCGCCGAGCCCCTCATGGACTTTGTGTACCGCTCACTGCAGGAGTCGAGCGACATTTCCACGCCGGGCGGTCGTGCCAAGGCGCTCGAGGATGCGCTGACGCTCATCTATCCGCTGCGCAATAGCTACATGATCGATACGTACTTTATCCAGATTGCCGACCTGCTGGGGTTGGACTTGGAGACGGTGCGTTCGAGCTCGGGCCGTGTGTTTCGCGATGTTGCCAAGCGCGAGGACGCCGAGCGTCGTCGCGAGCAGAACTACGAGCGCCAGCGGGCGCAAACCGAGCGTGCAGGAAGCGCGGGCGTTCGGGCATCAGGTTCGCAGGGGGTGTCTCGCGGTGTCTGGGCGTCGGGGGTGACGCCGCCGGTGTCCGCACCGGTCGAGGAAGAGCCGTATGACTATGTGCCGCTTGAGGCCTACGGGGCCGCGCCGGCCGAGGTCGTCGACGATATGCCGCCTATCGATGTGCCGGCTGGTATGGATGGCGCGGCGCCGGCCGCCGATGCTTCTGGCGCGTCCGCGCCGACGATGCCAATCGTGCTGACCGACCTGGAGCGAAAGTCTTTGGCGGGGGAGCGCGAGCTGCTGACGATGCTCACGAGCTATCCCGACCTGTTCCGCACGTATGCCGACCGCATCTGCTCGATCGAGTGGGTAGATCCGCGCCACGAGTCCATCGCATGGGCCGTGCTCGCGACGCCGCCGGGCACCGACCCCACGGCGTGTATGGATGCGGCGCGCGCGGTGTGTCCCGAGGCAGCGTCGCTTGTCAGCGCCGGACGCATTTCGTCGACGAGTAAGCATCCCACCGAGACGAACATCGTGTTTATGCTTGATACCCTTGAGCTCTACACCATCAAGCGCCGCATGCGCGCCGCGCAGGCAAAGCTTCGTCAGGACCGGTCGCTCGACGATGAGGCGCGCCGTGTGCTGACGATGCAGGCGATGCAAGATTCTCAGCGCCAGCGCGAGCTCCAAAAGTCGATCGGCGGCGTGGCTGACCCGTTCCGTTTGATCGGTTTGGAGACAACGGGCGCCGATCAGGCCTAGATGTTGTGGTCAACCAGCGTATTTGCGCCTATATCCAGTCTGATTTTTGGGTATAGACGTCAATGTGTGTGCTAAAGTAATGAGTCCTGTGGACTATGAAGGGAGAATCTGTGCCAAAAAAGAGTGAGAGCACGGGTACTGGGCTGGAATCCTACGTTGCAAAGCTCATGGGCAACGGCTCAAACAGGACTTCGGTAACCGAGGACGAGATTCAGGTCGCCCTGAAGGATATCGATGTGTCTGACGAGCAGCTCAACGCGGTGTATTCCGCGCTGCGCAACAGCGGCATCCAGATTATCTCCGCGAGCGGAAACGACGACGCCCCCATGGACGTCGACGATGACGATAACGATAGCGATACCGATGATTTCGATGACGACGAGCACGATTCCGGCTCGCTCGACGATCACGAGCTTAAGATGGCCCGTCAGGCCGACGCCGAGATGGGTTCTTCCAAGAGCAAGAAGAAGCGCACCGTGCGAACGTCCCGTTCGCGTTCGCGCGTGCGCGGCATCGATGCCTCCACGGTGATGCTGACCGGCGACCCGGTCCGTATGTACCTCAAGGAGATCGGCAAGGTCGACCTGCTGACCGCCTCCGAAGAGGTCGATTTGGCCATGAAGATCGAGGCCGGTCTTGAGGCCACCGAGAAGCTCGAGGCTGCCGATGCTGGTGAGCTCGAACTCACGCGTGCCGAGATGCGTCGCCTTACGCGCATTGAGAACGTGGGCCTCGAAGCCAAGCAGGCGCTCATCAGCGCAAACCTGCGTCTGGTCGTCTCCATCGCCAAGCGCTATGTCGGTCGCGGCATGCTGTTCCTGGACCTGATCCAGGAGGGCAACCTCGGTCTGATCCGCGCCGTCGAGAAGTTCGACTACCAGAAGGGCTTTAAGTTCTCCACGTACGCCACGTGGTGGATCCGTCAGGCCATCACGCGCGCTATCGCCGACCAGGCCCGTACCATCCGTATTCCCGTGCACATGGTCGAGACCATCAACAAGCTCGTCCGCGTGCAGCGTCAGCTCCTTCAGGACCTGGGCCGCGACCCGACCCCCGAGGAGATCGGTGCCGAGATGGACATGAGCGCCGACCGCGTCCGCGAGATCCAGAAGATCTCGCAGGAGCCCGTGTCGCTCGAGACCCCCATTGGCGAGGAAGAGGATTCCCAACTGGGCGACTTTATCGAGGACTCCCAGGCCATCGTTCCGCCCGATGCCGCCAGCTTCTCCATGCTGCAGGAGCAGCTCACCCAGGTGCTCGACTCGCTTGCCGATCGTGAGCGCAAGGTTATCGAGCTGCGCTTTGGCCTTGTCGACGGACATCCCCGTACGCTCGAGGAAGTTGGCCGCGAGTTTGGCGTCACGCGCGAGCGCATCCGCCAGATCGAGTCCAAGACCCTGGCCAAGCTCCGTCACCCGAGCCGTTCGAGCAAGCTGAAAGACTATATTGAGTCTTAACCTCGCAAGCAAGAAGCGCCCTCAAGCACATCCGCTTGAGGGCGCTTTCATGTAGTTGTTGGGGACGTTCTTGAATGACTGGTCGTTTAAGAACGTTCCCAATGACTAGGTCGGAAAATTTCTTAAAAAAGTTCTTGCCCTGAGCTGATTCGTCCGTATAATAAACTTCGTTGCTTGAGAGCACGCACCTATTCCTCGGTAGCTCAATGGTAGAGCACGCGGCTGTTAACCGCGCTGTTGTAGGTTCGAGTCCTACCCGGGGAGCCAGGTTGTAAAACCCGTCGCTTATGCGGCGGGTTTTTTCATGCCGCGATCGCCGTTCGCGAACGTTACCGTATCAACATTTCGTGTCGAGGATGTAATCCCGAGGCCCGCCACCTCAACATGGCGCGGTCGTTGTAGAATATTGCAATGATTGCTCCCACGAGATGGTGCCGCGAGCACCAGATAAGGAGATTCTTGTGTCTGAGACCATTAACGGCAGCCTGAGCGTCTCGAACGACGTTATTGCCGATATTGCCGGTTATGCCGCGATGACGTGCTATGGCGTCGTCGGTATGGCCGAACAGCTCCAGGGCGCCGAGAGCGTGCGCCTGCTTGCCGGTCAGCGCCTCCGCAAGGGCGTGCTTGTCTCCGCCGACGAGAACGGCCTTACGGTCGATCTTCACGTCGTGCTCGAGAACGGCGTCAACATGAAGTCCGTCTGCCACAATCTTTCGAGCTCCGTTGCCTTTACCCTGCAGGAGATCGCCCAGATCGATCCCGCCAGCCTTAAGATCGGCATCCATATCGACGCGCTCAAGAGCCGTCTGAACTAGCATCCGAAAACGGAGATTCAAATACCCATGATTGCAAAGACCATTCGCACCTGTTTTCCGATCGCTGCGGCTGCCGTTTCCGACAAGGCCGAGGAGATCAACAAGCTCAACGTCTTCCCCGTACCCGATGGCGATACGGGCACCAACATGTCGCTCACGCTCGTCTCGGTGACCAAGGAGCTTTCTGCTCTTCCTGCCGACGCCGACATGGAAGCCATCGCCGGCGCCATCACCCACGGCTCCCTGATGGGTGCCCGCGGCAACTCCGGCGTCATCACCTCGCAGATTCTGCGCGGTGTGGCCGAGGGCCTCGTCTCTGCCGATGAGCCTATTACGGCTGCCAACATCGCCTTCGCCTTCCGTCGCGCCGTCAAGGTTGCCTTCCAGGCTGTCCGCAAGCCCATCGAGGGCACGATCCTCACGGTCCTGCGCGATGTCTCGACCAAGGCAGACGAGTGCGAGAAGAAGAAGTTCTCGGCCGAGGATGCGCTCGACGCCATCGTTGTCGAGGCATATCAGTCCGTCGCTCGCACGCCCGACCTGCTGCCCGTTCTGAAGGAGAACGGCGTGGTTGACTCCGGCGCCTTCGGCTTTGCTATTTTCCTTGAGAACTTTGTTGCCGCCGCGCTTGGCCGCAGCACCGTTGTCGAGGATTTCTCCGCCACGTTTGATTCCGCTGGCTCTGCCCGCGACGCGGCCCTTGGTCGCGTTGAGATCGAGGCCAACGACGATTGGGAGGGCTCGGAGTTCCGCTACTGCAACGAGTTCCTGTTTAAGGCCGACGCCCCGTTTGACGAGGACGAGTGCCTTAAGTTCCTGGGTTCCATGGGCGACTGTGAGCTACTCGTGGGCGCCTATCCCGACTACAAGATCCATGTGCACTCCAACACCCCCAACCTGGTGCTCGAGCACATGCTGCAGCTTGGCCAGATCTACGAGGTCTTTATCCACAACATGGAGATGGAGGCCCACGACCGTACCGCCAAGATTCACGAGGACCAGGAAAAGGCCGCCGAGCCCGCCAAGGCGCTGGGCTTTGTCGCCGTTGCCGCCGGTTCCGGCGAGGCCGACATCCTCAAGTCCCTTGGCGTCGACGTGATCGTCTCGGGTGGCCAGACCATGAACCCCTCGACTGCAGATCTGCTGGGTGCCGTGGACCAGGTCAACGCGACCTCGGTCATCATCCTGCCCAATAACGGCAACATCCGCATGGCTGCCGAGGCTGCCGCTTCTGCCTGCACGGACAAGAAGGTCGCCGTCGTTCCCACCAAGACCGTTCCGCAGGCCTTCTCCGCGCTGTTCGCGGTCCTGCCCGATTCCGAGCTCGAGGATGCCGTCGCCGCTATGGTCGACGCCATCAGCGAGGTCCGCGATGGCGAGGTCACCCGCGCCGTGCGCGACTCCAGCGCCTCGGACGGCTCGCCGATTCACTCCGGTGACGTCATGGGTATCATTGCCGGCTCCATCGACGTGGTCGGCTCCGACGTGAAGCAGGTCACGCTCGATTGCATCAACCGCATGCAGGAGGAAGAGGAGGGCGATGCGCTGACGATTCTGGCCGGCGAGGAGCTGTCCGACGAGGACTTCCAGGAGATCGTCGACGCCATCGAGGAAGCTCAGCCCGACCTGGAGATCGACGCCCATCGTGGCGAGCAGCCGCTCTATCCCGTGATCTTCTCGATCGAGTAGGCAACTGCCCATGTCCGAGCTGTGCTCCGTGCCGCGCGTCTCGGAGCGCTTTGCCCAGAGCAATGCGCTCGACGAGGATATCGCGCGACTCAAATATGTTTCGGGTAAACGCGAGGAGGCCCTTCGCCGTCTGGGAATTCGGACGGTGGGGGACCTCCTTCTCCATATCCCTCATCGATACCTCGACTTTACGCGCTCCTGGTCCATCGAGATGGCTCCCATCGGTACCGTATGCACCATCATCGCCACGGTCGATCGTATCGTCCAAAAGCAGCCGCGTCCGCGCATGCAGGTTACCGAGGTCTCACTCGTTGACGAGACGGGCGTGCTGCAGGTTGCCTTTTTCCGCCAGCCCTGGATTGCCCAGCAGCTTAAGCAGGGCGACCGCCTGGCCGTGATGGGCAAGGTCGAGTTTGCCTACGGCTTTAAGCAGATGGCCTCGCCGCATTTTGAAAAGCTTGAGGACGGTCGTGCTGCGGGTACCATTTTGCCGGTCCACTACGTAAGTGACGGCGTGAGCCAGGCATGGATGCGTCGCATCGTGAGCGGTGCTCTTGAGCTCGTCGGCAATCCCTTCGATCCCATCCCGGCACCACTGCGCGCAAAGCGCAAGCTCATGAGCAATGCTCGTGCGCTTCGATCGATCCACTTTCCCTCGAGCATGGCTGAGCGCGATATCGCGCGCGCACGGCTTGCCTACGAGGAGTGCCTCTACCTGCAGCTGGCGCTGCGCCTGCGCAACGACGGCGGCCTGGTCGATGTGGTGCCCTATGCCCACACCGCGGGCGAGCACCTGGCCGCGCTTAAGCAGGCCCTGCCGTTTTCGCTGAGCGACGAGCAGGAGGCCGCGTTCCAAGACATCCTGCGCGATATGTGCGATGGCGGGCGCGTGATGAACCGCCTGCTGTTGGGCGACGTCGGTACCGGCAAGACCGCCGTTGCCGCCTGCGCGCTGGCTGTGGCTGCCGATAGCGGCACGCAGGCCTGCGTTATGGCGCCCACGGGCGTGCTGGCGCGTCAATATGCCGATAAGACCGGCCCCTTGCTCTCGCGGGCTGGCATGACCTGGGCGCTCCTGACGGGCGCCACGCCGGCGGCCGAGCGCGAGCGGATCCGTGCCCAGCTGGAATCGGGCGAGCTCGATGTCCTCTTTGGCACCCACGCGGTGCTTTCGGATAACGTTGCGTTCAAGCATCTGTCGCTCGTGGTCATCGATGAGCAGCACCGGTTTGGCGTCGGCCAACGCAACGCCCTGCGTGCGAAGGGCCCTGGTGCCGATCTGCTCGTTATGACGGCAACGCCCATCCCACGTACGCTGGCGCTTTCGGTCTACGGCGATCTGGACACGAGCATCATCCGCCATCGGCCCGTCCCTGGCGCTGGCGTGACGACACGCGTGCTTACCGAGTCGAGCCGCGACCTTGCCTATGGCGCCATCCGCGAGGCGCATGAAAAGGGTCAGCAGGCCTACGTGATTTGCCCGCTCGTGGAGCCGAGCGACTCGGCCGACGATCTCGAGGACGTTCCCGGCATCGCCCGCGACGACGAGGGCCGCGTGACGGTCCCCGTGCCGCTGCACGATACGGCGACCGAGCTCGATCGCCTGCGTCTGGCGTTGCCGGGTCTTGCCATCGAGCGCCTTCACGGCCGCATGCCAGTGGGGGAGAAGGACCAGGTTATCGATGCCTTCAAGCGCGGCGAGATCGACGTGCTCGTCTCGACTACGGTGGTCGAGGTGGGCGTCGACGTGCCCAACGCCACCGTCATGGTCATCGAGAACGGTGAGCGCTTTGGCTTGGCGGCCCTGCACCAGCTGCGCGGCCGCGTGGGCCGCGGCAGCGTGTCGGGCACCTGCCTGGTCATGACGCACTCCAAGGGCAACGGCGGCGCTTCGGCGGCGCAAGACCGTCTCCAGTCGCTCGAAAAGACCTCGGACGGCTTTACGCTCGCCCAGATGGACCTTCGTCTGCGCCACGAGGGCGAAATCCTGGGGTACCGCCAGCATGGCGGTGTGACTCTGCGCTTTGTCGACCTGGATGCCGACGAGGAGCTGATCGAGTGGGCCCATTTGGACGCGGTCGAGCTCTTGCGGTATGCTTGCAACCTTGACTCCGTGGCGACGCGCCCCCTGCGCGATGCGGTCGCCATGCGATATCGACACATTTTTAAGGAGGTCAGCGGAGGATGAGAATCATCGGCGGCGAATGGCGCGGTCGTAAGATCGAGGAGCCCCGTGGTCGCGATGTCACCCGCCCCACGACCGATCGTGTGCGCGAGGCATGCGCATCTATGGTCATGTCGGCATTCGACTTCGATCTGGACGAGGTCCGCGTGCTGGACGCCTTTGGCGGCTCCGGTGCCTTAGGGTTAGAGATGCTCTCACGTGGTGCCCGCTCGCTCACGACGTTCGAGATCGATCGGAATGCCGCGCGGCTCATTACCAAGAATATCGAGTCGCTCTGCCGTGACCGTGCGCGTTGGCGCGTGATAGCGGGCGACATGCTGGCGAGTGCCTCGCGCGGTCGTGTGCCGGGCGGCCCCTTTGATCTGGTCCTGCTCGACCCGCCCTATGCTTTTGGTGCCGAGCCGGTCGAGGAGCTGCTGCAGAACCTGGCTCAGCAGGGTCTTCTTGCACCTGGCGCTTATGCCCTGTTTGAGCATGCCGCCGCCGATGCGGGCGCGCATCCGGCAGGCTTTGAGATCGTGCGCGAGAAGCGCTACGGCATTACCTCGGTCGACCTGCTTCGTTGGGTTGGCGATGACGATGGTGAGGAAGATTGCGCCGGCACCGATGCTCACAACAACGATGCCACGACGGTTCAGGAGAACGCCCATGAGTGACACCATCAACCGCGTGATCGTCCCGGGCACCTTCGATCCCATCACGTTTGGCCATATCGACGTCATCCGCCGCGCCCGCCGCATCTTTCCCAGCGTGATCGTCGCTGTTGCCGAGTCGCAGGGTAAAAACGGTGTGGGTACCACGTTTATGCTCGATGAGCGCGTGGCGCTGGCCCGCGAGGCGCTTGGCGATATCGACGGCGTCGAGGTCCTGCCCTTTACCGGCCTCTTGGTCGACTTCGCTCGCGAGCAGGGGGCGGGGGCCGTGGTCAAGGGCCTGCGCGCCATGACCGACTTTGAGTACGAGCTGCAGCAGGCAGATCTCAACTATCGCTTGGATAACGAGCTGGAGTCCATCTTTGTCATGAGTGCGCCGCAGTACGGCTATATCTCGAGCTCGGTCGTTCGCCAGATCGCCTCACTCGGCAGCGATGTATCGACGTTTGTCCCGTCCAACGTGGTCGAAGCGCTCAAACATCGCTTTTCGTGACGTTTCTTATTGCCTGGTGGCATGTGGTAAACTAGCACGATGATATGTTACCTATGAAAGGAGACCGGATGCCGGGCGAGAATTTTCCTGGCGATAGGATCGTCAGCTTGGTCGATGAGCTCGAAGGGCTGATCGAGGAAGCCAAGCCGCCTTTCGGCAAGAACGCTCAGTTCAAGGTCATCGACGCCGACGTGTTCTTCAACATCCTCGACGAGATCCGCATGAGCTATCCCGAGGAGTGGCAGAAGTCCCGCCGTATCCTTAAGGAGCGCGAGGAGCTTATGGCTTCCGCCGCCGCCCAGGCCGATTCCATCATCGCCGACGCTCAGCAGCAGGCCCTCACCATTGCCGGTGAGCAGGAGATCGTCCGCCTTGCGCAGCAGCAGGCCGACGACATCCGCGATCGTGCCCAGCAGTACGAGCGCGAGACGCGTTATGCTGCCGAGGACTACGCAGAGCAGGTCTTTACGCACCTGGAGGAGAACCTCAAGAGCCTGACCGGCACCGTTACCCGTTGCCGTCAGCAGCTCAATGAGGGTGCCGCCCAACAGAATGGTCAGTGGTAATGGCTGAGTTCCCGAGCGTTACCGTCGATCTTTCCGAGCAGCTCGAGTTTCCTGGAGATTCGTATCCGCTGACCGGTAAGGTCGATGTCGCCACCTACACGGTGGGCGAGAAGGAGTACCAGCTTCAGGACGGCATCGACTACGACGTTGTCTTTACCAATGCCGGTACCGGTGTCTTGCTCACGGGCATGGTCCGCGCGCACGCCACCGGCGAGTGCGACCGTTGCCTGGAGCCCGCCTCGTTTGATATCGCCGGCGAGATCGAGGAGTTCTACCTCTTTGAGGAGCCCGAGGATCCCGAGGCCTACGAGGACGGCTACGAGCTCCTGGGTGAGGACCGTATCGTCGATCTGGGTGAGCCCATCAATGACGCGGTCGTTATGGATACGCCGTTTGTGGTGCTCTGCAAGCCCGATTGCCGTGGTCTGTGCCCCACATGCGGTTGCAATCTCAACGTCGAGCAATGCGATTGCGCCGCCCAGGCAGAGGCGGAATGGGCCGCTGCCACGGAAAATCCATTTGCAGCATTGAAGAATCTCAAGCTCGATGAGTAAAACTGTGGTAGTATCGCTACTTGCGCGTAATCGCCACACTGGATAGTTCATAAGGAAGGTCACTATGCCCGTACCTAAACAAAAGCAGGGTCGTATCCGCACTCACACCCGTCGTTCCGCCAACATGAAGATCTCGGCTGCGGCTCAGTCCACGTGCCCCCGTTGCGGCGCTGTCAAGCTTCCGCACCACGTGTGCCCCAGCTGCGGTTTCTATAAGGACCGCGAGGTTATCGTTACCGAGTAACGGTATACTCTGGATGCGATGCCGTTCCAAATGGAACCACAATGGCCGGCTCAGTGAGTCGGCCATTTTTGTATAAGGAGCATGTATATGAGTAACGTTCGCGTTTGTGTAGACGTTGTGGGCGGAGACGAGAAACCTCAGGTTGTTCTCGATGGTATCGAGGCTGCGCTTGCCGCCGATCCCGATATCGAGGTCTTGGCAGCTGGCCCCGCCGAAATCGTCAATCCCTTTGCAGCTTCCCATGCACGTGTTGAGGCCCTTGAGGCACCTGACGTTATCGCCATGGATGACGATCCCATTCGCGCCGTGATGACCAAGCGTAAGTCGTCGATCGTGCTTTCTTGCCGCGCCATTAAGAAGGGCAACGCGGATGCGTTCTTCTCCGCCGGCTCGACCGGTGCCATGACCGCCGCTGCCACCGCCTACGTGACGCCGTTTAGGTATCAGGCCGAAGGCAAGAAGCAGCCGGTGCGCCCCTGTCTGACCAATGCACTGCCCAATCGCGCCGGCGGTCTGACGGTGCTGTGCGACATGGGTGCCAACCCCGATGTCGAGGTTGACGATATGGTGCGTTTTGCCCAGATGGGCAGCGCCTATGCCCGCGTCGTCCTGGGCATCGAGCATCCTCGCGTGGGCCTGCTCGCCAACGGCACCGAGGACGAGAAGGGCTCCAACTTTACCAAGGCCTGTTTCCCTGCTATGAAGGCCGCCGTTCCCGGCTTTGTTGGTAACTGCGAGGGCACCGACCTCACCTCAGGTAACTTCGATGTCATCGTTGCCGATGGCATGTCGGGCAATATTGCGCTCAAGGCCACTGAGGGCGCTGCCAAGTTTTTGCTGCAGGAGCTCAAGGGCGCCTTTATGGCCTCGCTCGGCACCAAGATCGCCGCGCTGCTCATCAAAAAGCAGATGCGCGAGATTAAGGCCAAACTCTCTGGCGATGCCAAGGGCGGCGCCATCCTGCTGGGCCTGCGCGGTGTGGTCTTGATCGGCCACGGCGCCACGTCGGTCGAGGCTGTCAAAAACGGCACGCTCGCCGCGGCTGAGGCCGTACGTGCCGGACTGGTCGAGAACGTCGCCAACTCCATGGACGGCATCGTTTTATAACAGCGGCGTTATGCGCCTCGGGGCGTGCGTCGTGGGGTAGAATCAGAACCGTGTCTTGGTACCGCCCGGGCGGTACCATTCTTTTGGTATTCATGCACTATGAGAGGAAGCGCTATGGACCGCTCCGAAATCTTCGACAAGATCGCCGAGGTCACTGCTGACGTTCTGGGCGTCGATGTTGCCGAAATTAGCGATGAGACCACCTTTGACGACCTCGATGCCAACTCGCTCGAACGCCTGCAGCTGGTTACGGCTATCGAGGACGAGTTCGACCTCGAGATCGATGATGAGACCCTGCTCTCGCTCAACTCTGTCGCCGACGCCGTCGACGCTATCGAAGCTGCCAAGGAGGCCTAAGTCTTGGCTTTATCCGAACGACTTACGCGCGCCCAGGAGATTCTGGGTCACGAGTTCAATGACAAGGTGTTGCTGCGCGCCGCCCTCACGCATCCTTCGGCTGTCGAAGGCCAGCCAGTCTCGGCAAGCTACGAGCGCCTGGAGTTTTTGGGCGATTCCATTTTGGGCGCCGTGGTTGCCCGCTCGCTCTTCGAGTCCTATCCGGAGTTTGACGAGGGCAAGCTTACGCGCCTGAAGGTGTCGCTCGTCTCGGGTGCCACGCTGTCCGAGGTGTCCCATGAGCTGGGTATCGACGACATCATCATCTTTGGTGCCTCCGAGACCGGTACGGGCGCACGCGGCCTGCATTCGGCGCTCGAGAACGTCTACGAGTCGCTCGTGGGCGCGCTATACCTGGATGCCGGCTGGGATGCCGCGGCGGAGTTTATTCACCGCACGCTTAAGCCGCACCTGGCTACCGAGCGTGCCGAACACCCTGCGAACCCCAAGTCGTTTTTGCAGGAGTGCGTGCAGGCCGACGGCCACGAGCCTCCGGCGTATAAGCTGGTTGGTTCCGAGGGTCCGGCGCATGCGCCCACCTTTACCGCCGTGGTGTTGATCGATGGCATTCGCCAGGGTCGCGGCACCGGTTCCTCAAAGAAGGAAGCCGAGGGAGCCGCCGCACTCGAAGCGCTCGACCGCATGGGTTACACCACCAACGGCGTGATTCTGAACAAGAAGCACGTGTAAGCGAGGAACCGTGTATCTCAAGTCCCTCACGCTCAAAGGGTTCAAGTCGTTTGCCGACCGCGCCCATATGACGTTTGAGCCGGGCCTGACCGTCATCGTCGGTCCCAACGGCTCGGGAAAATCGAACATCTCCGACTCGATTCTGTGGGTCCTGGGCGAGCAGAGCGCCAAGCAGCTGCGCGGCCAGGCCATGGAGGATGTCATCTTCTCGGGCTCGTCAGCGCGCAAGCCGGTGGGTGTCGCCGAGGTCACGCTGGTGCTCGATAACTCGGACCATATGCTGCCCGTCGATTTTGACGAGGTCGCCATCACCCGTCGCATGTATCGCTCGGGCGAAAGCGAGTACCTCATCAACTCGAGTCCGTGCCGCCTGATGGACATTCAGGACATCCTGCACGATTCGGGCCTGGGCAAGGATACGCATTCCATCATCAGCCAGGGCAAGCTCGACGCCATTTTGCAGAGCCGCCCCGAGGAGCGCCGCGCTCTCATCGAGGAGGCCGCCGGCATCTCCAAGCACAAGCGCCGCAAGGAGCGTGCGCTCAAAAAGATTAAGTCGATGGACGAGCATCTGACGCGTGCCCGCGACATCAATAAGGAAATCGCCCGTCAGCTGCGACCGTTGGAGCGCCAGGTCGATCGCGCGCGCAAGTACAAAGAGCTGTCCTCGCGAGCGAACGAGCTTACGCAGATGCTAGCCGTCGACGAGCTGCGTTCGCTGCAGTCGCAGTGGAACGACCTGGAGAGCCGTTCCAAGGAAGGCGCCGCCGAGCTGGAGCTTGCGCAGTACCGCTTGGGCGAAAAGGAGCGCGAGCTCGAGAAGCTTCAGGTCATGCTCGAGGAAAAGGGCCTGTTTGTGGGCGACCTGGGCGAGCAGCGCCGTCATATGCAAGATGTGGTCGGCCGCATTAACTCCGACATGCGCCTGCTCGAGGAAAAGGGCCACAACATGGTGTCGCGCCTGTCTGACATGCGCGGGCAGATTTCGAGCTCCGAGCATCAGCGACGTCGCGTGGTCGAGGAGCTCGAGGACGCGCGTGCGCAGCTTGAGGAAGTGACCGGTGCGCACATGCAGGCCCAGGAGGACGTCGACGCCGCTGGTCCTGCCGCCGTTGAGCTCCACGAGCGGCGCGTGGCGCTCGACAATCAGATTTCGCAGCTTACGCGTGAGCAACGCGATGTGCAGCGCGTGGCCGATAACGCCGCGCTCGAGCTTGCCAAGGTGAAAGACTCGCTGAGCAATGCCGAGGTCGAGGACAACATGTATGCCTCGCGCCTGGAGCAGATTGACGAGCAGCTCGAGGAGGTCATGGCCTCGCTCGAGAGCCGTCGCAACCGCGCCGAGGAGCTTGAGGGCGCTCTTGAGGAAGCGCGCCAGGCTCAGGTTGATGCGCGTGAGGCCACCGAGACGGCACGCGCGGCCCTGAAGGACCTGCGTGCCCGCGAGAGCGAGGCACGCAACAAGTTATCCGAGGTGCGCTCGGAGCTTTCCAGCCAAAAGAAACTCGATGCCCGCATGGCCGACAGCTCGCCGCTCGTGAGCCGTCTGGTGGGTGCGCTGGGCGACGATGTCTTGGGTCGTCTGGGCGACGTGCTGGAGGCCCCGCGCGAGCTTGAGGGCCTGGTTGAGCAATTGCTCGCCGGCGATATCGATGCGCTGCTGTTTGATGACGCCGCCACGCTTGAGCGCGCCGGTCGTGCGGCTCTGGACCAAAAGAAGGCCTCGGGCGAGGCACTGCTGGTGGCGCGCGGCGTGAGCGGCTCTGCTGCTGCCAAGGGCGCTGCCGGTTCTCGTTTGGTCGACCGTCTGTCCGTGCGTTCCGGGTATGGCCCGGTTGTCGAGGCCCTGCTCGGCGGCTATTACGTGGTCGATGACTTGGCTGCCGCGCTGGCGGCACCAGTCGTTGACGGTGTGACCTATGTGACGCCCGATGGCGCCCGCGTGAGCTGTGGCGGCCTGGTGCGCGTGGGACTCGATGCCGGCGAGGCTTCGGGTGCCCTGGAGCGTAAGCGTCGCATTCGCGAGCTGGAG
This sequence comes from uncultured Collinsella sp., assembly GCA_900541715.1. Classification (GTDB taxonomy): domain Bacteria; phylum Actinomycetota; class Coriobacteriia; order Coriobacteriales; family Coriobacteriaceae; genus Collinsella. Next base: position 64,690 of record UQLI01000002.1, on the reverse strand, counting down.
GGGCTTGAGCCCGATTTGGCCGCTGTGTTTGAGCATGTGTCGGATCAGGTCGTCGAGGCCAATGCGGCCGTTGAGGAAGCGCGTGCCGCTGAGGGCGATGCCGCCGGTGAGATTGCCCGCCTTGAGGGCGAGCGCCGCTCCCTGTTGTCCGAGATCGGCCGTCTGGAGCAAAGCGCCAACAATGTCGAGGTCGAGCGCGTGCGTATCTCCAAGCGCCGTGAGCAGGCTGCCGAGGCCGTTCGCACCGCGCGCCCGCGCGTGGACGAGCTCACCCGTTCGCGTGACGAGGCCCGTGCGCAGGCAAGCGATCTGGGCTTGCAGATTGCCGAGGCCAACGACGAACTCGACCGCGTTCGCCGTGACGATTCCGAGGCTGCCGGCAAGCTCGCCGACGCCAAGGTTCGCCTAGCCCAGACGAGTGAACGCCTGCGTTCGCTGAAGGGCCGCGCGCCCGACCTGGAGCATCGTCTTGAGGGCATCGACCGTCGTATCCGCGGAACACGCCAGGCCTCGCGCTCGCTCGAGCTGCTGCGCCTGCGCGTCGATCCCATGCACGAACGCTATTCTGCCCTGTTGGAACGCGCGTCGGATTGGGCAGCGCGCCTGCGTGACCAGGCTTCGCTCGAGGAGGCAGACTCCGCCTCGCTCAAGAAGACCATCGAGGACGCCAAGGCCGAAGTCGCTCGCGCCAAAGATAAGGTTGATACCGCTGCCGCGACGCAAAACGAGTTCAAGGTCGCACGCGGCAAGCTCGAGGTGCAGGTGGAGGCGGCCATCAAGGCCATTACCGCCGATGGCACTACGGTACTCGAGGAAGCGCTCATGCTTCCGGCGCCCACGGACCGCGATGCCGCCGAGCGCGAGCTCAACCAGCTCGTGCGTCAGATCAACAATCTGGGCCCCGTGAACCAGGTTGCCATGGAGGAGTACGAGCAGCTTAAGCGCCGCGCCGACTACATCGAGGAGCAGCTGGCCGATCTGGAGAGCGCGCGCAAGGCGCTCACCAAGATAACCGTGGCTATCGACCGCAAGATGCGTAAGGCCTTCCTAGTTACCTTTGAGAAGGTCGATGCGAACTTCCGCGAGATCTTCGCCATGCTGTTCCCGGGTGGACAGGCGCATCTGGAGATGACCGACCCCGAGCACCCGGCTGATACGGGTATCGAGGTCGTGGCGCAGCCGCGCGGCAAGCGCATCACCAAGATGATGCTCATGTCGGGTGGCGAGAAGAGCCTGACGGCGCTCGCCCTGCTCTTTGCCGTGTACCGCACGCGTACGGTGCCGTTCTATGTGCTGGACGAGGTCGAGGCGGCGCTCGACGACGCCAACTTGTCCAAGCTCATCGGCGCCCTTGATGTACTGCGTTCCGATACGCAGCTCTTGGTCATCTCGCATCAGCGCCGTACTATGGAGGACGCTGACGTCCTCTATGGCGTCTCGATGCAAGCCGACGGCGTCAGTCGCGTCGTCTCGCAAAAACTCGATCGCGAAACCGGAAAGGTCGTGAATGCATAATGGGATTCTTTGACGCACTCTCGCGCGGACTTGAGCGCAGCCGCGAGGCCCTCAACGAGGTCTTTTACTTTGGCGGCGAGGTCGACGAGGATTTTTGGGAGGACCTAGAGGACACCCTCGTTATGGGTGACATGGGTGCCGAGGTCGCCATTCAGGTCTCCGATGACCTACGCGATGCCGCGGCCAAGAAGAACCTCAAGACCGCTCCGCAGCTTCGCCGTGCCCTGGCCGAGCAGCTCGAGCAGCACTTTGTGCCCATCGAGCGCGATCCGTTTTCCGATACGCCGAGCTGCGTGCTGTTTGTGGGCATTAACGGTGCCGGCAAGACCACGACGGTCGGTAAGATCGCGAGCGCCATGGCCGCCCGCGGCAAGAACGTGGTGATCGGTTCGGCCGACACCTTCCGCGCCGCCGCCATCGAGCAGCTCGATGTGTGGGGGCAGCGTGCCGGCGTACCGGTTATCAAGCGCGACCGCGGCTCCGACCCGGCAAGTGTTTGCTACGACGTGCTCGACGAGGCCGACAAGCGCGGCAGCGACCTGGTGCTTATCGATACCGCCGGCCGTCTGCACACGAGCCCTGAGCTCATGCGCGAGCTTGCCAAGGTGGTCAATGTGACCCGTAAGCGCGCCGCCAATATGGCCGCCGGTCCCATGCCGGTTTCGGTCGTGCTTGTGATCGACGCCGCGACGGGCCAAAACGGTCTGAACCAGGCGCTCGAGTTTAACGAGGCGCTGGGCCTGGACGGTATTATCATGACTAAGCTCGACGGCACGGCTAAGGGCGGTATCGCCATGGCCGTGGCCGAGAAACTCAAGCTCCCGATCCTGCGCGTGGGCGTGGGCGAGCAGGTCGATGATCTGCAGGAGTTCAATGCCAAAGATTTCTGCCGCGCCCTGGTGGGCGAGTCCAATTAAGGAGTGACTAGTGTTTGATTCCCTGAGCGATCGCCTCAACGACACATTTGACCGCCTGCGCGGCAAGGGCAAGCTGACCGAGGCCGATATTACTTCGGCCATGCGCGATATTCGCATGGCGCTGCTCGAGGCCGACGTCAACTTTAAGGTCGTCAAGGAGTTCGTCGCCAAGACCAAGGAGCGCTGCATGACCGCCGAGGTCATGGAGTCGCTGTCGCCGGCGCAAAACGTCGTCAAGATCGTGCTCGATGAGCTCACCGAGATGCTTGGCTCAACCGAGAGCAAGCTCGTCTTTAGCAACCGCATTCCCAATGTCATCATGCTTGTGGGTCTGCAGGGCTCCGGTAAGACCACGGCTGCCGTAAAGCTGGCCTACCTGCTCAAGAAGCAGGGCCGCTCGCCGTTGCTCGCCGCGTGCGACGTCTACCGTCCCGCTGCTGCCGACCAGCTGGCCACGCTCGGTGGCGAGATCGGCGTACCGGTCTTCCGCGGCGACGGTGCGCACCCGGTCGATATCGCCAAGGGCGCCATCCAGGAGGCCGTCGACCACCTGCGCGACGTGGTCATCGTCGATACCGCCGGACGTCTTCAGATCGATGAGCAGATGATGCAGGAGGCCGTGGACATCAAGAAGGCCGTCAAGCCCGATCAGGTGCTGATGGTCGTCGATGCCATGACCGGTCAGGATATCGTCAACGTCGTCTCGACCTTCGCCGAGCGCACCGACTTTGACGGCGTGATTATCTCTAAGCTCGACGGCGACGCCCGTGGCGGCGGCGCGCTTTCCGTGCGCCAGGTGACCGGCAAGCCCATCAAGTTTGTGAGCATGGGCGAGAAGCCCGATTCGCTGGAGCCGTTCTACCCCGATCGTATGGCCAAGCGCATTCTGGGTATGGGCGACGTTGTCGGCATTATCGAGAAGGCCCAGGAGGCGGCCGACGCCGAGCAGCTCGAGGCCGCCGAGCGCATGCTGCGCGAGGGCTTTACCATGAACGACATGCTCGACCAGATGAAGGCCGTCAAGAAGATGGGCGGCATGAAGGGCATTCTGGGCATGCTCCCCGGTGGCCAGCGTGCGCTTAACCAGATGGGTGGTAACCTGGACGAAGGTATCTTCGATAAGAACGAGGCCATCATCATGTCGATGACCAAGGAGGAGCGCCTTCGCCCCTCCATCATCAACGGCCAGCGCCGTGCCCGCATTGCCAAGGGCGCCGGTGTGACCCCCACCGAGGTCAATAGCCTTATGAAGCAGTGGGGCGAGATGAATAAGATGATGGGCCGCATGCGCACGATGGCCAATCAGGCGCAGGCCGGCGGCAAGAAGGGCAAGAAGGGTAAGAAGGGCAAAAAGATGCGCATGCCCAATATTCCCGGTCTGGATGCCATGGGGCTGAGCGGCATGGGCGGCCTGGGAACGGGCGGCCCCAAGTCCGATATGGACCTGCTGCGCCAGATGGAAGCGCAGATGCGCAACAAGAAGTAACGACTAGTTGAGTCGTGTATGGCGAAGGCCGCCTGGATGGTATTCCAGGCGGCCTTCGCCGTTTGTTCGCTGGTTGTCGCACGCGTGGAAGCGCGTTCTCGACGAGGTGCTTGTCGTTAGTGGCAGCTGCAGCCCTCGTGGCCCTCGTGCTCGTGATGGCCGTGGCAGCCGCAGGACTCGCCATGCTCGCGGGTGTGCTCGTGGTCGTGACCATGGCAGTCGCAGGTGGCCTCGCCGGTCTGAGCGAGCGTGCCGGCAATGAGGGCCTCGACGCAGGCATCGCAGCTGCCCTGGGCGCCCGCATAGACCGTGATGCCAGCCTGGGTGAGCGCGTTGATGGCGCCGCCGCCGATACCGCCGCAGATGAGCGTGTCAACGCCACCGTTGGCAAGCAGACCTGCCAGGGCGCCGTGACCGGTGCCGCCGGTGCCTACGACTTGCTCGTTGAGCACCTTGCCATCTTGGATGTCGTAGATCTTGAACTGCTCGCTGCGGCCAAAGTGCATAAAGATGTTGCCGTTGTCGTACGTCGTTGCCACCCTCATGGTGCCGACCTCCTTTGCTGGCCATGCGGCCGTCGTCGTGGTGATGGGGGAGTATGCGATATTACCGCCCTCGATGACAATCGCTCGTCCATTGACCAACGCGTTTGCCACCTTGCGATGCGCGCGGCTGCTGATTGCCGCCACCGTGGCGCGGGCGATGCCCATGTGCAGGGCGACGGCCTCCTGATTGAGGCCCTCCAGGTCGCACAGGCGCAGCACCTCAAGCTCGTCGACGGTCATGTCGATGGCATCACCGCTGGCCAGGCCATCGGGGGTAAAGCCGCGGTATTCGGGGATGATCCCGACGCGGCGCAGTTTTTCGCGTCTTCCTGCCATGCACACTCCAAATCTGACATATGTCAACAATAGAATAGCGAACGTGCGGATTTGCGCAAGGAATTTCTGGCATATGTCAGAAAATGAGGGCTTATGTTTGGGCTGTGGGGCCGCGCGCGCCTGGGCTACAATAAATCTCGCTTATAGGCGACTGACAGGAGGGTCAATGAGCAAAGCTGATCAACAGTTTGTAACCATGTGCCGCGATATCTTGGACCATGGCACCACCACCGAGGGCCAAAAGGTCCGCCCGGTGTGGGAGGACGGCACCCCTGCCTATACCATTAAAAACTTTGGTGTCACGGCGCGCTATGATCTGCGCGAGGAGTTCCCCGCGCTCACCCTGCGTCGTACGGCGCTTAAGTCTGCCATGGACGAGATTCTGTGGATCTATCAAAAGAAGTCCAATAACGTGCATGACCTCAACAGCCATATCTGGGATGAGTGGGCCGATGAGACCGGTTCCATCGGTAAAGCCTACGGCTATCAGATTGGTCAGAAGAGCCATTACGCCGAGGGCGACTTCGACCAGATGGACCGTGTACTGTACGACCTTAAGCACACGCCGTATAGTCGCCGCATTATGACCAATACGTACGTGTTTAGCGATCTGTCCGAGATGCACCTTTATCCATGCGCCTATAGCGTGACCTATAACGTGACGCAGCGTCCTCAGGACGACAAGCCGACGCTCAACATGATTCTCAACCAGCGCAGCCAGGACATTTTGGCCGCGAACAACTGGAACGTGTGCCAGTACGCCATTTTGCTGATGATGGTCGCGCAGTCGGTCGATATGATTCCCGGTGAGCTGCTGCACGTGATCGCCGACGCCCATATCTATGATCGTCATGTCGATATCGTCCGCGAGCTTATCGAGCGTCCGCAGTTTGCGGCACCCAAGGTAACGCTCAACCCCGATGTGCATGACTTCTATGCGTTTACGACCGATGACCTGATCGTCGAGGGCTATGAGCACGGCCCTCAGGTCAAGAACATCCCCATTGCGGTGTAGGTGACGCGCATGACGTGTAAGCTTTCTGCCATCGTCGCCGTGTGTGACGACTGGGGTATTGGCTGCGAGGGCGATATGGTGGTGTCCAATCGCGCCGATATGCGCCATTTTGTGGCCTGCACCAAGGGCTGCCCGGTTATCATGGGACGCAAGACGCTGCTGAGTTTTCCCGGCGGGCGTCCGCTCAAGAACCGCCGCAATATCGTGCTTACGCGCGATATAGGCTTTACCCGCGAGGGCGTCGACGTGGTGCATAGCGTTGACGAAGCGCTCGCTGCGGTTGCCGATGAGCCCGTTGCCTGGGTGATCGGTGGCGGCGATGTCTATCGGCAGTTTTTGCCGTATTGCGTCGAGGCCGAGGTCACGCATGACCACTGCGTGCATGCCGTGGACACGTACTTTCCCGACTTGGACGCCGATCCCGCGTGGGAGATTGCGCAGCGTAGCGGGGTCGCGACGATTGCCGCCGGTGAGGGTGACGAGGGCGTCAATTATGAGTTCGTGACGTATCGTCGCATCGAGGCGTAAATCGCCTGGCGTGAACGGTATCATCGGGTTGATTGAATGTATGGGGCGGCGCTTAGCGTCGCCTCGTTTGGTATAGATGTGCTGTAAAGAAGGGTGTGGGCTGGCTGCTATGACTGATGCCGTTGAGGTTCTGCGAATTGATTCGCTCGATGACGAGCGGCTCGATGCCTACGTTCGATTGACCGAGCGCGAGCTGCGCTGCGTGCTGGAGCCGCAAAAGGGCATCTTTATCGCCGAGAGCGCCAAGGTTATCGAGCGCGCGGTGCGTGCCGGATACGAGCCGGTGAGCTTTCTTTTGGGTGAACGCTGGCTCGACCAGATGATGCCGCTGTTTGACCAGCTTGTCGTGCGCGAGGGAGCGGGTCCGGTTCCCGTGTTCGTGGCCTCCATGGAGCTCATGGAGCAGTTGACGGGCTTTAACGTGACGCGCGGCGCGCTGGCGGCGTTCCGTCGCCCGCGTCAGATTCCGGTTGATGAGTTCTTGGGCGGCGTCGTCGAGGCGGCGGGGGATCGTCCGGTGCGCGTGTGCGTGCTTGAGGGTATTGTTGATCACACCAATGTTGGCGCTATTTTCCGCTCGGCTGCCGCATTGAACGTTGACGGTATTTTGGTCAGCCCGACGTGCTGCGACCCGCTGTACCGTCGCTCGGCCCGCGTGAGCATGGGCACCGTGTTTCAGGTGCCGTGGACGCGCATTGGCAGCGAGGCTCGTGTGTGGCCGCATGATGGTCTGAGCGCGTTGCACGATGCCGGTTTTTCGTGTGCCGCTATGGCGTTGACGGACGATTCCGTATCGCTGGACGATCCCGTGCTGCAGGAGATTGACCGCTTGGCAATCTTTATGGGTACCGAGGGTGCCGGCTTGGGCGCCAAGACCATTGCCGGCTGTGACCACGCGGTGCGCATTCCGATGGCGCACGGGGTCGATTCGCTTAACGTGGCCGCGGCGAGCGCCGTCGCCTTTTGGCAGCTGTGCCCGCACGTGAGCAATGAGTATCACTACCAGCCGGGTTTGTATCACTAGGCAGATATTTCGCACCTGGCTCTGATTCGGGGTGTTTCGGTCGACGCCAGTCGGTGCTAAGCTGATATTGGCTTTGGTCTTAAATTGCCGTTTTGCTGTTTGACGTATGCGTGTGGGGAGGGCGTGTGGCTAAGAAATCTACGGCGATCGATGTAACGCAAGGTGTCATTTGGCAGCAATTGCTGTCGCTGTGCGTTCCCATCTTTTTTAGTTCGTTTTTTCAGCAGGCCTACACGCTTATCGGTACGTATATCGTCGGCCAGTTTGGCGGCAAGCTCGCGCTGGGTGGCATTCAAGCCACGATGGTGCTCACCGAGCTCTGCATTGGCTTTTGCGTTGGCGTCGGCGCCGGCTGCGCGGTCATTACCGGTCAGTATTTTGGCCAGCACGATGATGAACGACTGAGTCGTTCGGTTCACACGGCCATGACGCTCGCGCTGGTGGGCGGTATCGTCTTCTCCATTCTCGGCATAGTGTTCGTTGAGCCCATGCTGGTGCTTATGAACACGCCGCATGAACTATTGGCCGAGGGCGTGGCCTATGCTCGCTGTTATTTTGCCGCGATGGTTGCGGCACTGCTGCTAAATATGGGAACCGCACTGCTGCGTGCCGTGGGCGACACGCGCGGGCCCGCCGTGATCATTGCCTCTGGCTGCCTTGTTAACGTGGTGCTGGATATCATCTTTGTCGCTGTGTTGCATATGGAGGCGCTGGGCTGCGGCATCGCAGTGGCGCTGACCATTTGCTCCAATGCAACGATGATCGTGTTGCGCATGATGCGCGCTCCGGGCGCATGGCGTCTTTCGCTGTCTAAGCTCGGTATCGATCGCGGTATTTGCAAGAGTATGATCTCGTGTGGTCTGCCACTCGGTTTTCAATCGGCTGCCTATTCGATCTCGAACGTGCTGATCCAGGTGTCGGTTAATTCGTTTGGCGCCGATGTCACGACTGCTTGGGGTCTATCTGGGCGCCTGGATGGCATTATCTGGATGGTGACCGAGGCGCTCGGCGTATCGATCACTACGTTCTCGGCGCAGAACTTTGGCGCGCGCAACTACGAGCGCATGCGCAAGGGCTACCATACGTCGCTCGTGCTGTCGTTTATGCTCATTGGTGGCCTGTCTGCCGTGCTGCTGGTGTTCTCGGGTCCGTTGTCGCGTCTGTTTGTCGACGATGCTTCGATTTCGGCGTACACCACGACGATTCTTCATTTCATCGCGCCGTTTTACGCGATCTTCTCGATTATCGAAAACGCGTCGGGCTCCATTCGCGGCGCCGGCGTGAGCTTGCAGCCTATGATGCTCACCATCTTTGGCACCGTTGTCTTGAGGGTGATCTGGGTGTTTGCAATCATGCCCTTCGATCCGTCGCTTGAGCATCTACTGCTGGTCTACCCCGTAACCTGGCTCATCACCGCAACCATGTTCACCATCTACCACCACAGCGGCAACTGGCTAGGCCGCGCCACCGCCTAGCTCATCCGTCGGATACCCCTGATAAGTTGCGGTGAAATAGTTCCTGAAAAGTCCTTGCGGACCGTCAAACAAGTACTATTCCACCGCAACTTCCTTATGAGCTTTAGGTGTTGGCGGAAAACGAAACAATTGGTATTCGATGCCTTGGCGGGCTAGGAGACCTTCATCGAAGTAGTGTTTGACGGGGCGCATTTCGGTTACTAGGTCGGCAAGGTCGGCGAGGGGTAGCAAGCCGCGGCCGGGGAGCACGAGCTCCGTGGTGGCGGGCTTTATCGCAATCAGTTCCTCGACATCCTCTCGCGCCCCAAAGCAGCCGTCGTCTTGCCCTTGCCGTCGCCTGTATAGATTTGAACCTTGCCGACTTACAGTGATGCCATCTCTGTCCTTTCGTGCCCGGCGTCGGTTTATCGCCGGCCGGGTTGGGTATTCTAGTTAGCATTATCAACCCCAGTAGATGGAGTTCAAGCAGATGGAGATGGATGACAACAAGCGTAGACGGAATATGATCCTCTACGTGCTCATCGCCTTCGTCGTCTACCTCGTGCTCTCGACCGTTCTGTTCCCCAACATCGGTCACACGCAGCAGATTACGAAGACCGATTACTCGACGTTTGTCAAAGCGCTCGATAAGAAGAGTGTCGACAAGGTCGAGTACAACACGGACGATTACTCGATTTATTACACCAAGAAGGGCGAGGACGAGAACATCGCCTATAAGACGACCGGTGTGCCGAACGATGCGGGCTTTACCGATCGCGTGCTTGAGTCTGGCGCTTCGCTGGAGTCGGTCGTTCCCGATAAAAACTCGGGTTTGATGACCTACTACCTGCTCACGCTCATTCTTCCCATGGCGATTTTCTTCCTCATCGGTTGGTGGCTCAACCGCCGCATGAAGAAGGCTATGGGCGATGACGGCCCGTCGATGAACTTTGGCGGCGGCGGTTTTGGCGGCGGCGGACTGGGTAAGTCCGGCGCGCGCGTGATCGCCTCCAAGGACGTGGGCGTGACCTTTAAGGACGTCGCCGGCCAGGAAGAGGCCAAGGAGTCTCTCAAGGAGGTCGTCGACTTTCTGGAGAAGCCGCAGCGCTACGAGGAGATCGGCGCCAAGCTGCCGCGCGGTGCTCTCCTTGTTGGCCCTCCGGGTACCGGTAAGACCCTGCTTGCCAAGGCTGTTGCCGGCGAGGCCGGTGTTCCGTTCTTTAGCATTTCGGGCTCTGAGTTCGTTGAGATGTTTGTTGGTCGCGGCGCTGCAAAGGTTCGTGACCTGTTTAAGCAGGCCAAGGAAAAGGCCCCGTGTATCGTCTTTATCGATGAGATCGATACCATCGGTAAGAAGCGCGATGGCGGCGGCTTTAGCGGCAACGACGAGCGCGAGCAGACGCTCAATCAGTTGCTGACCGAGATGGATGGCTTCGATAACCACAAGGGTATCGTTGTCCTTGCCGCAACCAACCGTCCCGACAGTCTCGATCCCGCTCTACTGCGCCCCGGTCGTTTTGACCGCCGCATCCCCGTTGAGCTGCCCGATCTGACCGGCCGCAAGAACATCCTCGAGCTGCATGCCAAGAGCGTGAAGACCGAGCCGCCGATCGACCTGACCGCGATTGCCCGCGCTACGCCCGGTGCCTCGGGCGCTGACCTGGCCAATATCATCAACGAGGGCGCCCTGCGCGCCGTTCGCGAGGGTCGCAAGCGCGCTACGCAGGACGATTTTGAGGAGTCGGTGGAGGTCGTCATTGCCGGCCAACAGCGTAAGTCCACGGTGCTTTCCGACCACGAGAAACAGGTCGTTTCTTATCACGAGATCGGCCATGCCATCGTCGCTGCCCGCCAGAAGGGCTCCGCGCCGGTTACCAAGATTACCATCGTGCCGCGCACGAGCGGTGCTCTTGGCTATACCATGCAGGTCGAGGAGGACGAGCGCTTCCTGACGACGCGCCAGGAGGTCTTGGACAAGCTCGCTGTCTATTGCGGTGGCCGCGCAGCCGAGGAGCTCATCTTTGGAGAGATGACGACCGGCGCCGCCAACGACATCGAGCAGGCTACTAAGCTCGCCCGTAATATGGTGACGCGCTTTGGTATGTCCGACGAGTTTGGCATGATGGCGCTCGGTACCGTGCAGAACGCGTATCTCAATCAGGACACGTCGCTCACCTGCGCCCCCGGTACGGCCGAGCGTGTGGACGCGATTGTCGCTAAGCTGATCGAGGACGCGCATGATCGCGCCCTGCAGATCCTCAAGGAAAACAAGTTCAAGCTCCATGAGCTGGCTCGTTATCTGTACAAGAAGGAGACGATCACGGGCGAGGAGTTTATGAATCTCCTCACGCGTGAGAATCCGTTGATGCCGAATCAGCAGTAATACGAACTGCGCTGTGTCGATCGCCCCATTTGAGTGTCCATCTCAAATGGGGCGTTTTGCGTGGGGAGGATCTGTATGAAGATCGTAGTGAGCGCCTGTTTGATGGGCGAGAATTGCAAGTATAACGGGCTCGACAATTATCACCGCGCGTTGGTTGAGGCTTGCGAGCGTACGGGGACCGAGGTCCTCTTGGTATGCCCTGAGGTTTTTGGCGGCTTGCCCACGCCGCGCAAGCCGTCCGAAATTGTGAACGGCGAGGTTCGTACCTGCGAGGGCATCTCGGTCGATCGCGAGTTTCGCCTGGGTGCCGAGCGCGCACTCGATATGTGCGAGCAAGCGGGCGGTCCGTCCGAGATAACTGCGTGCGTCTTGCAGGATCGTAGCCCCTCGTGCGGTGTAGGCCGTATCTACGACGGAACCTTCAGCGGCACGCTTACTGCGGGTAACGGCGTTTTCGTCGACCTGCTCCTGCGCCACGGCTACCGTGTGATCCCAGCTAGCGATTTTGACCCCAGCATGCTGGAGCAATAAAAACCACCACAAAGGTGCCTGTCCCCTTTGTGGTGGTTTACGGCCTGGGTCTAGAGCGTGTGGCCGTAAGCGTCGGCGGCCTTGATGGCGGCGGCGAACTTTTCGTCGGTGAAGGGCTCAGGGTTGCCCTGCTTCCACTCGTTGGTGGCGTGCGCGTGCTCGCACAGGGCCGGGATGTCGGCCTCGGAAAGTCCGACCTGCTCAAGCGTCACGGGCAGCCCCATCTGCTTGTTAAAGGCGGCGTAGCGCTCAAGGTTCTCGGTATCGCCCGTATAGGCAAACAGCACGAGCACGCCCAGGCTCACGACCTCGCCGTGCAGATAGGTTCCCTCGCGCGGAATGCTGCACGTCGCATTGTAGAACGCGTGCGCCACGCTCGAGTTGTAGTAGTAATCGTTTTGGTTGGTCAGGTTCGAGACATAGCCCGTGTTGACCACGATATCGAGCGCGATCTGCTTGACGGCCTCGGTCGACAGGTCCTGGCGCACGTCCTCAAGACCCTGGACGCCATAGGTAAACAGCGGCTCGGAGCAGGTGTGGGCGAGTGCCAGGCCAAGACCGGCGGTGTGCTCCAAATTACCGGCGCTCGTGGCGTACTCGACCTCGGGCTGCTTAGACAGGGCATCGCCCACGCCGGCCCAGAAGTACTCTGCCGGTGCCTCGGCGATGATCTTGGGGTTGATGAAGATGTGCGCCGGTCGGTTGGGGTACGAATAGCCCTCGAGCGAGCCGTCGTCGTTGTAGACAACGGCAATGGCGGTCGCGGCCGAGCAGTTGGAGCAAATCGTCGGTACGGTAAAGACGATCTTCTTGAGCTCGATGGCCGCCGTCTTCACAGTGTCGAGTGCCTTGCCGCCGCCACAGGCGATAAGCACGTCTGCCTGCTGGCAAGCGGGGGAGTTCACGACCTTGGCGATATTGGCGCGCGTGCTGTTGGTGCCGTAGACGCGCGTCTCCAGAATCTCGACATCGGTACCTTCAAGTGCCGCCTCGATGCCCGGCAGCGCTGCAGCCAGTGCACGTTTGCCGCCAATGATGGCGACCTTGGTCGCTCCGTACTCGGCCAGTGCGGCGGGCAGCTCGGTAAAGCAATCCTCGCCAACGGTATAATCACTCATTCCAATCGTGCGCATGGCAACCTTCTTTCTTTCGATAAAGTGCTTTCAGGTATTTTGCTCCTAGTGAAGGCTTGTAAAAGCGAGAAATTTCGAACGTATAAAACCAGTGTTGAGGGTTTTTCGCCGACGCGGAACGTGCTAGCATACACCGCATAAGCGTTGATGGGGACGAGTAGTCGGCCGTCCGCATGCTACAGAGAGCGGGAAGCGCTGAGAACCCGTGCATGCGACCGATGAAAATCACCCCGGAGCTGCGGTCCCAACGGACGTGCCGCGCAGACACGTCTTAGTAGATATCGCCGAGATGGTCGTCGATACAGGCCAGCCGAGTAACGGATGCGAGCGCGCGAATACGCGGGTGAGGGCATCTAAGCTGGGTGGTTAAACGAAGAGCTTTTGCGGGCGTACAGCTCGTTTTGTGGCGCTTCGTCCCAGCTTGTAGGGACGGGCGCTTTTTTGGTGCCCAACGGGCGTGCGCGCCCACGACATGAAAGGGGTACCGTGGCAAACGAGTACAAGCAGACGATGAATCTGCCCAAGACCGGTTTTCCCATGCGTGCCGGTCTTTCTAAGTCCGAGCCCAAGCGACTCAAGGACTGGCAGGACAACAAGGTCTACGAGCAGGTTCTGAAGAAGAACGAGGGTCACAAGAAGTTCGTGCTGCACGACGGCCCTCCGTACGCCAACGGCCCGATCCACATCGGCCACGCCATGAACAAGATCTCCAAGGACATGATCAACCGTTACTGGATGATGCAGGGTTATGAGGTTCCCTATGTCCCCGGTTGGGACTGCCATGGCCAGCCGATCGAGCATAAGGTCGAGGAGAAGCTCGGCACCGAGAAGTTCAACCAGACCTCCACGGCTAAGATCCGCGAGCTTTGCAACAAGTTCGCTGTCGAGAACATCGAGCTGCAGAAGGCCGGCTTCCGTCGCCTGGGCGTGCTCGGCGATTGGGACAACCCCTATCTGACGCTTTATCACCAGCATGACGCCGCCGACATCGAGGTTTTCAAGGCCATGTTCGACAAGGGCATGATCTATCGCGGTCACAAGCCCGTTCACTGGTGCAAGCACTGCCATACCGCACTTGCTGAGGCCGAGATTGAGTACTCCGACGAGACGAGCCCGTCCATCTTCGTGCGCTTTGAGATGACCTCCAAGCCCGCCGGCCTCGAGAACTTCGACGGCCCGGTTGACTTTATCATCTGGACGACCACGCCGTGGACCATCCCCTCCGACCAGGCAGTTTCTCTCAAGCCCGGTGCCGCCTACGTCGCCGTTGAGCACGACGGCCGCGCCGAGGTCATGCTCGAGGACCTAGCTCCCAAGTGCTGCGAGGAGTTTGGCTGGGAGTACACCCCGGTTGTGGTCGACGGCAAGCCCTATGTGGTTCTCGCCGAGACCTTCCATCACATTCACTATAAGCAGCCGATCTTTGACGGTGTCGAGGGCGTTGCGCTGTTGGCCGATTACGTCGGTGTCGATGACGGTACCGGTATCGTCCACAACTCGCCCGGTCACGGCGTCGACGACTACTTCGCCTGCCTCAAGGAGGGCATCACCGACATTTGCATGCCGGTCGATGACGACGGCAAGTTCTACACCGGCGAGGAGTTTGGCACCGGCGGCCCCTTCAGCGGCATGGATACCGACGAGGCCAACCCGCACATCATCGAGTTCCTGCGCGAGCGCGGCACCCTGGTCCTCGAGAAGAAGATCACGCACAGCTATCCGCACTGCTGGCGCTGCAAGCACCCGGTGCTCTTCCGTGCTACCGACCAGTGGTTCGTCTCGATGGACAAGACCGGTCTGCGCGAGCAGGCTGGCAAAGAGGTCCGCGAGAACGTCAAGTGGTATCCGGCTCACGCCGCCAACCGCATCGGCGCCATGGTCGAGCAGCGTCCCGACTGGTGCATCAGCCGTCAGCGCAACTGGGGCGTGCCTATCCCCAGCTACACTTGCGCCGACTGCGGCGAGAAGGTCATGAACGACGCCACGCTCGACGCCGTCATCAAGCTCTTCCACGAGAAGGGCTCCGACGCCTGGTTCACCGACGCTCCCGAGAGTTACCTGGGCGAGGCTTGCGTTTGCCCCAAGTGTGGCGGCCATCACCTCAAGGCTGATAAGGACATTCTCGACGTGTGGTGGGACTCCGGCGTGTCCTGGAAGGCCGTCTGCGAGTATCGACCCGAGCTTGAGTACCCGGCTGACGTGTATCTCGAGGGCTCCGACCAGCATCGCGGTTGGTTCCAGAGCTCGCTGCTCACCTCGGTGGGTGCCAACGGCCATGCTCCGTACAAGACGGTCGTCTCGCAGGGCTTCACGCTCGATGGCCAGGGCCGCAAGATGTCCAAGTCGCTCGGCAACGTCATCGACCCCAACAAGGTCTGCGACGAGATGGGCGCTGACATCATCCGTCTCTGGGTTGCCTCCGTCGACACCAGCTCCGACGTCTCCATCGACCATGAGATTCTCGCTCGTACGTCCGATGCCTATCGTCGTTTCCGCAACACGCTGCGCTTCTTGCTCTCCGAGCTCGAGGGTCAGTTTGAGCCCGAGACCGACGGCGTCGCCTTTGCCGACCTGCTGCCGCTCGACAAGCTCATGGTTGCCCGTCTGACCCAGGTCCAGGCCGAGGTCGACGACGCCTACGCCAGCTATGAGTTCCCGCGCGCCTACCGTGCGCTCTATGACTTCGTGGTTACCGAGCTTTCCAACGTGTATCTCGACGCCCTGAAGGATCGTCTGTACTGCGACAAGCCCGGCTCGCTCGAGCGCCGCAGTGCCCAGACCGTGCTGGCCGAGCTCTTCTCGATGCTCATGCGCGACCTGCAGCCGATCCTGTCCTATACCGTCGACGAGGCCATGGCATATGCGCCCGCCGGCTGCGTCGATCACCAGAAGTACGCCGCGCTGCTCGATTGGTACAAGTCGCCCATCACGGTCGACGAGGCCAATGAGTTTGAGGGCGTGCTCGAGGCTTCGCTCGAGCTCCGTAGCGCCGTGACCAAGGCTCTTGAGGATGCCCGTTCTGCCGGCACCTTCACTAAGAGCCAGCAGGTCCGCGTCAAGGCGGTCGTTCCCGCCGAGATGTACGCGCTGCTGACCGGTGATAAGGCCGTCGACCTGGCCGAGTTCTACATCGTCTCCGATGTTGAGCTGACCCAGGGCGAGGAACTCTCCGTTGCCATTGAAGCTGCCGAGGGCGAGTGCTGCGACCGTTGCTGGAACTACCGCACCACCGTTGGCGAGTACAACGGCCACGCTCATATTTGCAAGCGCTGCGCCGATGCTTTGTAGGTTACGGCGTTCGTAGAACGCCGTAACCTACCGACGCTGCAAACGCCCCTAAGCGGCAATCTGACGTTCAATCGTCGGTCGCGTACCAAAGTACGCTTCCCTCCTCTTTCACGTCACCTTGCTCGCTTAGGGACGTTTTCGCTGTTGGTGACGATAACGCGGCATTTCCATTGCTGGAGCTAGAGGCTTTCTTTCGACTTGCGTTTTTAGTCGAAAGCTATTAAGCGACATTCCGTTATTCGGAATGTCGCTTTCGTTTTTAGCTGGTTATTTCGCTTGCGTTGGTGGATATGTCGTGCGTTCTGCGTATGGCAATATAAGATAGTTCTTTGTATTAAACGTAATTCGATGTTCTTGAGGGTAGGGGATTGATTTGGGTCGTGCTGGGGATATGACGCCGCCTTTGCGTTGGCGGTTGGGTGTTGCTGGTGGGGTGGCGCTGGCTGTGTTGCTTGTTGACCAGTTGACCAAGCTTGCGGTTCGTGCCGTGGGCGATGCACTGCATGTGACCGTCATCCCCGGCGTGATCGACTTCCTGTTTGTCCGCAATATCGGCGCTGCCTTTAGCATGGGCGAGGGGCATGGCATCGCGTTTGCCGTCCTGGCGCTGGCGGTCATTGTCGCTATTGCCGTGTACCTCATTCGTGCACCCCAGCTCGCCCATCTTGAGGTTGTGGGCATGGCGATGGTTGCGGGCGGTGCTATCGGCAACGCTATCGATCGTTTGGCCTTTGGCTTCGTGACCGATTTTATTGCCACCACCTTCATCGACTTTCCCGTCTTCAATGTGGCCGATATCGGTATCACCGTAGGCGTCGTGCTTGCCCTCATCGGCTACATGTTCTTGAGCCCTGCGGCCCGCGAAGTCGATGCGACTGCCGAGCTCAATGCCCGTGATGAGGCCCGCGCCAAGCGCAAAGCCAAGCAGCGTGGGGAGCGTGCCCGCAAGATTCGCGAAAGGAATGAGCGTTAATGGCCGACATCCATATTCTCGTTGCCGACGATTCCGCTGGTCAGCGTCTCGACGCCTATCTGGGCGCCAACGATGGCTGTCCCACGCGCTCTGCCTGCGCACATCTGATCGAGGGCGGTGCCGTTGCCGTCAACGGCGAGACCTGCCTATCAAAAAAGTATGCTGTGCGCTCCGGTGACCGCATCTCGGTCGACCTGCCCGAGCCGCATGATCCCACCGATGTGATTCCCGAGGCCATCCCTCTCGACATTCGTTACGAGGACGACTACCTCCTCGTGCTCTCCAAACAGCGCGGCCTGGTGTGCCATCCCGCCCACGGCCACGAGAGCGGCACCCTTGCGAACGCTCTGGTTTACCACTGCGGCATCGATCATCTGGGTACCGTGCAGGGTGAGGATCGCCCCGGCATCGTGCATCGCCTGGATCGCGATACCTCGGGCCTTATGCTCGCGGCAAAAGACGACGACACCCAGCGCGCGCTTCAAAATCTTATCCGCACGCGCACGCTCGACCGTCGCTATATCACGCTCGTTCACGGTCACATCGCCATGGACGAGGGAACCATTAACACCGGTATCGCCCGCTCCACGCGCGACCGTGTGAAGATGGCGGTTTCCGATGACCCCTTTGCCCGTCAGGCCATCACGACCTTCAAGGTGCTTGAGCGCTTTGATTCCACGCGTTTCGACGACGGCTATACGCTTGTCGAGTGTCACCTGTTTACCGGCCGCACGCATCAGATTCGCGTGCATATGCGCCATATCAACCACGCCTGCGTGGGAGATCCGCTCTACGGTAAGTGCGATGCGCGCGCCGATCAGGGCCTGACCAGGCAGTTCCTGCATTCTTGGCGCGTGGCGTTCGATCATCCCGTGACGGGGGAGCGCATTGAGTGCCGTGACGAGCTGCCGTGGGATCTTGCGGCGGTTCTGGATGATCTGGCCCCTCGTTCGCTTGGCCGCACTGCCGCCGGTGACGAAATCGTCCCGCAGTTCGGTCTGCTCGAAGCCTAGCTGGTATTAGGTGGTTTCTTGAACTCGGTAAGCCTGCGGTAAGATATAGGGTTGTTTACGTAACGCGTTCCTGGGAGCCTGCATGCTCGCCTTTTTACAAACCAACACACCCATCGTGATCTTCAACCAGATTGTCGTCACGCTGCTCACGGTCTGCTTTCTGTACCAGGTGGTCTTTTTTGTCATCGGCGCTCTTCGTGGCGAGGTTGCGCCTCCCAAGGCCAAAAAACTTCACCGCTATGCCTTCTTTATCGCGGCGCATAACGAGGAGGCTGTGATCGCTAACCTCGTTCGCTCCATCAAGGATCAGGATTATCCGTCCGAGCTTATCGAGGTCTTCGTTGTCGCCGATGCCTGCACCGATAATACGGCGCAGCTCGCGCGCGAGGCGGGCGCCATCGTCTATGAGCGCAATGACCTCGCTCGCAAGGGCAAGAGCTGGGTCATGGACTTTGGCTTCGACCGCATTCTCAACGAGTATCCCGACACCTTTGAGGGCTACTTTATCTTCGATGCCGATAACGTTATCTCCCGCGATTACGTTTCCAAGATGAATGATGCCTTTGACCAGGGCTTCCATGTGGTCACGAGCTATCGCAATTCCAAGAACTTCGGCAGCTCGTGGATCTCGGCTGCTAATGCCACGTGGTATCTACGCGAGGCGCGCTTCCTCAACAACGCGCGTAATATCTGCAAGACGTCCTGCGCTGTTTCGGGTTCGGGTTACCTTATCTCGTCAAGCGTTATCGAGGGCATGCACGGTTGGCAGTTCCACACGCTGACCGAGGACATTCAGTTCACTACGTTCTGCGCTATTCACGGTATTCGCATTGGCTATGCGCCGGCGGAGTTCTTTGACGAGCAACCCGTGACGTTCAAGGCATCCTGGAAGCAGCGTATGCGCTGGACCAAGGGCTTTTACCAGGTGTTCTTTACCTACGGTAAGCATCTGGTCAAGTCGACGTTCCGCTATCATCGCTTTGCCGCCTACGACATGTTCATGACGATCGCCCCGGGTATGCTGCTATCGCTGATCTCGATGCTCGCTAATGCGACGTTCTTGATTGTGGGTGGCCTTTCGCATGGTTTCTTGGCTACCGAAGTCGAGATGCAGGCGTGCGCCGCTTCGCTCATTATGACCTTCGCCATGATGTATCAGACCTTCTTTATCCTGGCGCTGCTCACGACTATCTTTGAGTACAAGCACATTCACTGCGCGCAAAAGTGGCGTCTGGTGACTAACCTGTTTACCTTCCCGATCTTTATGTTCAGCTATATCCCCATCACGGTGGCCGCGCTGTTCCTGAAGGTCGACTGGGTGCCGACGCAGCACGCCGTCAACGTTACCCTTGACGAGGTCATGCAAGGCGCCAAATAACCACCACCAAAACCACCGCAAAGGGGACAGGCACCTTTGTGGTGGTTTTTGCTTTTGCGATGCAGCTCGAGGAGGAGTCCGATGGTCTATATCCCGTTTTGGATTTGCATCTTTGCCGGCGTGGCAATTGATGCCCGAGAGCGACGGTTTCCCAATGGGCTTGCCGGCGCATGTGCCGTGACGGCGTTGGCGGGCGTTTGGCTCGAGCTCGGTTTGAACACAGCGCTTGACCACGCCGGTCTTGCGGTCATCGTCTACCTTGGCCTTGTGCTTACCGAGTCGCTCTGGCGTAGAGTTCGCCACGCTCCTGGCATTGGCATGGGGGACGTCAAGGCACTCTTTGCCCTTTGTACCTTCGATCCCCTGGGCGGCGTTGTCGCGTTTGCGGTTGCGCTCCTGACCCTTGCCGTCGCTTGCCTCATCGCAAAATCGCGCTCCCTGCCATTGCTCCCGTTTTTAGTGCCGATTTTTGCCATAATCGAGGTCGTGGGCTGCACTTTGTAACCGATTGCGCATCCTTTTTAAGGAGCATGCCATGGAATCTAATCAAGAAACGGCCGTCATTAAGGCGCGCATGGACCGTATTCCCTCGGCGTTGTCGCCCGAGCTTGTCGAGCGCATTGCCGCCGATCGTGCTTCGGGCTATGTCAACCCGTATCGTTGCAACGATGATCAGGTCATTCGTCGTATTGATCGCGCCGCCGACAAAGGCACGCTTATGCGTCCGGCGTTTATGCGCGATACCGAAAAGATTCTTCATCTTCCGGCGTACATCCGTTATGCAGGCAAAACGCAGGTCTTTAGCTTCCGTAGCAATGACGATCTGTCACGCCGCGGTTTGCACGTGCAGCTCGTCTCCCGCATTGCGCGCGATATCGGTCGCGCCCTGGGGCTCAATTGCGATCTGATCGAGGCGATTGGCCTGGGTCACGACTTGGGACACACGCCTTTCGGCCATGCCGGCGAGCGCTTCCTCAACGATATCTATCATGAGCGTACGGGGCGTTATTTTTTCCATAACGTGCAGTCGGTTCGCGTGCTCGACGCGTTGTATGGCCGCAACGTGTCGCTCCAGACGCTCGACGGCGTGCTATGCCATAACGGCGAGTACGAGCAGCGTGTGTTTGAGCTCTCGGACATGGGCTCCTTTGACCAGTTTGACCAGACGGTTGAGGATTGCATTGCCACGGGCTATAGCGCAATTGAGCATCTGCGCCCCATGACGCTCGAGGGCTGCGTCGTTCGCATCTCGGATATTCTTGCCTACGTCGGTCGTGACCGTCAGGATGCGATCGCGGCGGGCCTGCTTTCGCCCGACGCTTTTGATGATGGCCGGGGCGGTGCCTACAACAGTTGGATCCTCACGCATGCCTCCATCGATATCGTTGAGCACAGCTATGGTAAGCCGCGCATCGAGATGAGCGAGGACCTGTTTGAGGAAATTCGCCGAGCCAAGCGCGAGAACTACGAGAAGATCTATAGCAAGGGCGGTATCGAAGGCGATTCCGAGGCGGAGCTGCGCGAGGCGTTCGTAAAGCTCTACGACCGTTGCCTGCGGGATCTTAACAGTGGCGACGAGTCCTCTTACATCTTTAAGCACCATATTTCGCGCATTGAGCAGCAGCTTTCCTACTATGATCGCACCTATGCCTGGCAGGACGACAAGGATCAAGCCGTGGTGGATTATATCGCGAGCATGACGGACGGTTATTTCTGCGAGCTGACGAGCAAGCTGTTCCCTGGTCTGGAGTTTCCGCACCGTACCTATATTAACGAACGGTAGTTCGTATATATTCGGTATACTGTTAGTGGAAAACGTTTTTGATTGATGCACGGGATGGCTATGGACGACCTTTTTTCTGCCTCGACGCGCGAGCGTTCCTTTAAAAATGCGCCGCTCGCGGTACGCATGCGACCCAATTCGCTCGACGAGTACGTGGGCCAGCAAAAGGCCGTCGGTAAGGGCTCGTGGCTACGTGCTGCGATTGAGCATGACGTGCTTTCGAGCGTGATTCTGTACGGGCCTGCCGGTACGGGCAAGACGACGCTGGCCCACATTATCGCCAACCATACCAAGAGCGAGTTTGTCGAGGTCAGCGCCGTCACGGGTACCGTGAAGGACCTGCGTCGCGTGATTGATGAGGCCAAGACGCGCCTGAATACGTACGACCGTCGCACCATTCTATTTATCGATGAGATTCACCGCTTCTCTAAGTCGCAGCAGGATGCCCTGCTGCATGCAGTTGAGAACCGTACCGTCATTATGATTGGCGCTACGACAGAGAACCCGTACTTTGAGGTCAACTCGGCACTGTTGTCGCGCGGGCGCGTGGTGGAGCTTGAACATCTGAAGGATGAGGATATCGCCACGCTTATTGAGCGTGCGCTCGAGGCACCACAGGGCTTGAACGGAAAGTTCTCGGCCGATGAGGATACGGTCAAGACCATTTGCACGCTGGCAGCGGGTGACGCTCGCTCGGCGCTCACGACGCTCGAGCTTGCGAGCGAGATTGCCGTCACGCGTCCCGATACCGAGGGAACGCCAGCGCCTGCGGCGGGGGAGCGCTATCCCATCACCGTGGATGACGTGAAGATTGCCAACCCGCGTCGCGGCTTTACGTATGACAAAAACGGCGACATGCACTACGACATCATCAGTGCGTTCATCAAGTCCATGCGCGGTAGTGACCCCGATGCCACGATCTATTGGCTCGCGCGCATGATCGATGCTGGGGAGGATCCTAAGTTTATCGCTCGCCGCATTATGATTCACGCTTCTGAGGATGTTGGCAACGCCGACCCGCAGGCGCTTTTGGTGGCGCATGCCGCGTTTAAGTCTGCCGAGGTCATTGGCTATCCCGAGTGCCGCATTAACCTGGCTCAGGCTGCACTCTATGTGTGCTTGGCGCCAAAATCCAACGCGTGTGAGGCTTCGATCGATGCGGCGCTGGCCGATATCCATTCTAGTGGGCTTCGCGAGGTGCCGAGTTATCTGCGCGATCGCCATCGCCCGGGCAGCGATGAATACGGTGTGTATAAGTATCCACATGATTATCCCGAAGGCTGGGTCGATCAGCGCTATTTGCCCGAAGGCTTGGAACGCGGTGCATTTTGGCAGCCTGCCGGGCGCGGCTGGGAAGAGTGGCGCGTAGAGCAAAGCGAACGAGACCGCAGCGGGAATGCACCGAGGTAGCTGCTGATAATTTTGTCCCACGTTGCTGCTCTTGGCATGTTCGGTCCCCTTTGGGGTACCATGAAAAGCGTCTGTATTTCGATTCTTCCGGGAGGCTTGTATGAGTCCCATTCAAATCGCCCTGCTGCTGCTCGCCGTTGCCGGCGTGTGGGCCATCGCTGAGCTCGCGCTTACCCTGCGCAAGACCCGCAATGTTGTCGACTCGCTCGATAAGACCGTGAACGACCTCAACAACACCATCGCCGAGGCTCAGCCTGTGGTGGCAAAGCTCGATGGCGCTGTCGATGAGCTTACGCCGGCGCTTGCCCAGATGGAGCCGCTGCTTAAGTCGAGCAAGACGGCAGTTGATGCCCTTACCTCCAATCTCGTAGAGGTCGAAGCCGTGGTTCGCGACATTTCCGAGGTTACGGGCAGCATGGCCGAGGCCAGCAATGCTGTGTCGAGCGTGACCGACTCTGCCGCCGGTGCTGTGCAGAAGCTCTTCAATAAGGTGAAGGCTCCTGCAGCCGACGCCGATCGCAAGCTCGCCGCTGCCGCTGCGGAGGCCGAGCAGCCTACCGAGCGCATCCTAATTGGCGAGGACGAGGCCGCCGCGGGCGACGATGATGGTCAGAAGTCTGTATCCAAGCCGGCTCAGTATTACACCTATACGCCCGCCGAGACCTCTGAGGAGTCCTGCGATGAGTAGCGAAGCAACCTGCCCTATCACGCTGACCGTTGCCGGTGACCCGCGTCTCGCTCGCCTTGTGCGCATGACGGCAGCCAACGTTGGTGCCCTGTGCTCTATGTCTGTCGATCGCATCGAGGACATCCGCATGGCTGCTGAGGAGGCTTTCATCTTTGGTTGCACCGCGGTCGACTGCGATGACATCACCATCAAATTCGATGTCGATGAGACCCACGTTGGCATGACTATTACCTTTGGCGACCAGGCTACGGTCGATGAAGACGACCAGGCTGCGGTGTATGCCGAGCTCATCCTCGCGAGCGTGTGCGACTCCTACGAAAAGACTACGGCGCCCCTGACGCTTTCCCTCGACCTCAAGGCGGATATCTAATATGACCGAACGTTCCCGGAGCGGCAAGACCGCTTGGGACAAGGAGAAAACCCGCGAGCTGTTTCGTCGCTACAAAGAAACCGGTGATCCGGACGCGCGCGAGCAGCTCGTCATGTCCCATATGAACCTGGTAAGGTTTCTTGCCAACAAATTTAAGAATCGCGGCGAGCCGCTCGACGACCTCATGCAGGTCGGCTATCTGGGTTTGCTCAAGGCTATCGACCGCTTTGACCCCGAGCGCGGGCTCGAGTTCACGACGTTTGCAACACCCACTATCCTGGGCGAGATCAAACGCCATTTTCGCGACAAGGGCTGGAGCGTGCGCGTACCTCGTCGTCTGCAGGAGCTCTCGGCCAAGGTCAACCAAGCTACTGACAAACTTACCAACGAGCTGCAGCGTTCGCCCAAGGTTGAGGAGATCGCTGAGTATCTAGATGTGACTGTCGATGAGGTCCTCGAGGCTATGGAATCGTCTTCGGCCTATACCTCGGTGCCCATCGAGGCTCCTGGTGCGTCCGATTCCGACGATGCCCCCTCGATTCTCGACCGTTACGCCGACGACGACAACGAGCTCGACTTTACCGATGACCGCCTAGTGATCGAGGAAGCCATCCGTGATTTCTCGCCGCGCGAGCGCGAGGTGATCGAGCTGCGCTTTGTGAAGGGCATGACCCAGATCGAGATCGCCAAGAAGCTTGGTATTTCTCAGGTGCAGGTTTCGCGTCTGCTGCGCCGCACGCTTAAGAAGATTCAGGACAAGATCGACCCCGACGGAGTGATGATTCGTTCATGAGTGAGCACCCCCAACAAACCGATCGCGTGCTGCGCGACACTCGCATTCTGACGCTGCGCATTTGGGCTGTTGTCGGCTGCATTGTCATCGCCGCTGTCATCTTTAACCTTATGGGCATCCTGGCGCCGGTTATTGAGTTTCTTGCCGTCGGCTCCATCATTGCCTTTGTGATGTCCCCGATCACCAACTGGCTCGAGCACCATGGCGTGAATCGCGGCATCGGTTCGCTTATCGCGCTTATTGTTGTTGTTGCCGTGCTCGTCGGTGTCGTTTGTATCTTGTCGCCGATTCTCTTTGGTCAGATCATGGAAGTCCTGAGCCGCCTGCCCGAGCAGCTTCGTGTTGCAGGTGGCGATCTCAACGAGATGATCTCGCATGCAAAGACGCTCAACAACACGCCGCTCAAGGAGTATTTGGACGATAATCTTTCGTCGCTGGTTGCCGTGGCATCTAGGTATGTGTCTCAGATTGCCGCCGAGCTTGGTCGTGGTGTGTTCCCGCTCATCACCAATACGGCCTCGCAGTTGTTCGTGATCTTCCTTGGTCTGGTGCTTGCATACTGGATGGCCTGCGACTACCCTCGCATGCACCACGAGATTTGCACCATCATCGGTCAGGAGAAGGAGACCTCGTACCGCTTTATGGTCGCCATCCTTTCTCGCTCTGTCGGCGGCTATATGCGCGGTATGGTCGTGACGTCCATCTGCGGTGGTTTCCTCGCCTTTATCGGTTTTATGATCATCGGCCATCCGTATGCGGCGCTCATGGCTATCTTTACCGGCATCATGCATTTGGTTCCGGTCGTCGGTCCTTGGGTGAGCGCAGCAATCGCCACAGTGCTCGGTTTCATGTTCAGCCCCATGTTGGCGTTATGGACGCTCATCGTGACGATGGTCGCGCAAAACGTCACCGATAACGTGATTTCCCCTAAGGTTATGCAGAGCTCGGTGCAGGTGCATCCCATCATGAGCCTCACGGCGCTCGTTATCGGCTCGGCACTCATGGGCCCCATCGGCATGATTATTGCCATCCCGCTTTGTGCGGCCCTTAAGGGTATCTTCGTGTACTACTTCGAGAATGAGACCGGCCGTCAGCTTGTGGCCTATGACGGCGCCGTGTTTAAGGGCACGCCGTACCGCGATGCCGATGGCAACCCGGTCGCCGCCTACGACGCGCTCGGCGACGACACCTTCATCTACGAGTCCGAGCTCATCGGCAACGAGACTGCGCCCGAGGCCAAGGCCATGCCCAAGCCCGAGCTTGATAATCCCTGGATTAAGCTCTCGGGCCTGCAGCCCGATGCGACCGGTTTCTTCAAGAACCCCTTCGCCAAGGACGATGACTCCAACTCGGACGACGATACCGAAACCGGCATCGACGGCTCCATGGACGATGACGACAACTAGTGGGGTTATTCGGTTTAATATTCATACGCGCTAACATGCAATTTCGCTGAAGGGCCGGCATTGTGCCGGCCCTCTTTTTTGCACTTGCGCGGTGGGATGGTAATATCGTTACGTTTGAACTGTTTCGATGTGAAACCGAGGAGATTCCCTCTATGAGTGCTGACTACCCGTCAATGACTACGGCCGAGATTCGCTCCAAGTTCCTCAACTTCTTTGAGGAGCGCGGTCTTAAGCTCTATCCTTCTTCGTCCCTCGTTCCCGACGATCCTTCACTGCTGCTTGCCAACGCCGGCATGAACCAGTTTAAGGAGTACTATCAGGGCAAGAAGACCATGAAGGAGATCGGCGCGATCTCCTGCCAGAAGTGTGTCCGCACCAACGACATCGATTGCATCGGCGAGGACGGTCGTCACCTGTCGTTCTTCGAGATGCTCGGCGATTTCTCTTTTGGCGGCGTCTCCAAGGAGCAGGCTTGCGCCTGGGCCTTTGAGCTCATCACCAAGGAGTTCAAGCTGCCGCTCGACCGCCTGTACTTCACCGTCTTTACCGAGGACGACGAGACCCACGACGTGTGGCGTTCTTTGGGCGTTGCCGAGGACCACATCTCCCGCCTGGGCGAGGACGACAACTTCTGGGCCGCTGGTCCCACCGGCCCCTGCGGTCCGTGCTCCGAGATCTACTTTGACATGGGCGAGGAGGTCGGTTGCGGCAGCCCCGACTGCAAGCCCGGCTGCGACTGCGACCGCTTCCTTGAGTTCTGGAACCTCGTGTTTACCCAGTACGACCGCCAGGAGGACGGCTCCATGCCGGAGCTGCCGCACCGCAACCTCGATACGGGCATGGGCCTGGAGCGCATGGCCGCTATCATGCAGCACAAGACTGCTAACTACGACGGCGATTTGATGCAGCACCTCATCAAGCTGGGCGAGGAGATCAGCGGCAAGACCTATGACGCCGACGATTACTCCGGCGCCAGCCGTTCTCTTCGCATCATCGCCGACCACTCCCGTGCCGTCGACTTTATGATTTCTGACGGCATCCTGCCCGGTAACGAGGGTCGCGAGTACGTCCTTCGTCGCCTGCTCCGCCGCGCCGTGTTCCACGGTCGCCTGCTGGGCATCGAGGGCGCCTTCCTGACCAAGTTCATCGACGAGGTCAACGCTCAGATGGGCGAGGCCTATCCTGAGCTGCTCAAGAACGTCGCACTCGTCAAGGGTATCGTCGCCTCCGAGGAGGAGCGCTTCTCCACGACGCTCGACAACGGTCGCGTCTACCTGGATGAGGCCCTGGCAGCGCTTGCCGAGGGCGCTGTGCTTCCGGGCGATGTCGCCTTTAAGCTGCACGACACCTTTGGTTTTCCCATCGATCTGACCGTCGAGATCGCCGGCACCGCTGGCCACGACGTCGACATGGACGGCTTCACTGCCTGCATGGAGGACCAGAAGGCCCGCGCCCGCGCTAACGCCAAGGGCGACGCCTGGGGTTGCTTCAACGACGTGTGGGTCGAGCTTTCCGACAAGGTCGCAGCGACCGAGTTCGACGGCTATGACAACGATGTGATCGAGGGCGCCAAGGTTGTCGCCATCGTGCGCAACGGCGAGTCCGTCGAGTCCGCAGCCGCGGGCGAGGACGTCGAGGTCGTGCTCGACCGCACCCCGTTCTATGCCGAGATGGGTGGTCAGCAGGGCGATGCCGGCAAGCTTTCCGCCGAGGGCGTTGTTCTGACCGTTGCCGACACCAAGAACCACAACGGCCTGTATGCCCACGTCGCGCACGTTGCCGATGGCACGCTGGCTGTCGGTGCCGCTGTTACCGCCGCGCTCGACGCCGAACGCCGTGGCTTCCTGCGCCGCAACCACACCGCCACGCACCTGCTCGACGCCGCCCTTAAGCAGGTCCTGGGCGAGCACGTCTCCCAGGCCGGCTCGCTGGTGACGCCCGAGCACCTGCGCTTTGACTTCACGCACTTCGAGGCCCTTTCCTCCGAGCAGCTCAAGGCTGTCGAGGACCTGGTCAACCAGCAGATCTTCGCCTCCAAGCCGGTCGTGACCCGTGTTATGGGCATCGACGAGGCTAAGGCTGCCGGCGCTGTCGCTCTGTTTGGAGAGAAGTACGGCGATGTCGTCCGCGTCGTCTCCGTGGGCGCCGAGGACCAGCCGTTCTCTCGCGAGCTCTGCGGTGGCACGCACGCTGCCAACACCGCCGAGATCGGCCTGTTCAAGATTATTTCCGAGTCCTCTACGGGCTCGAACGTCCGCCGTATCGAGGCCGTGACCTCTAAGGGTGCTCTCGACTATATGGCCGACCGCCTGGCGCTCGTTGACGCCGCCGCCGCTGCGCTCAAGTGCCGCGTCGACGAGGTTCCCGCTCGCGTGGAGAACCTGCAGGCCGAGCTGCGCGAGACGTCCAACAAGCTCAAAAAGGCTCTGACCGGTGGCTCCTCCGACGCCATTTCCGGTGCCATCGAGGGTGCTGTCGAGCTCGGCGGCTACAAGCTAGTCGTCGCTGAGCTCCAGGGCCTTGAGGCTGCCGACCTGCGCAACGTTTGGGATACCGTGCACCAGAAGGTCGCCGGTCCCGTCGCCTGCGTCGTCGCCAGCGTGACCGAGAAGGGCACCCCGGCCCTGCTCGCCGCCGGCACCGATGACGCCGTGAAGGCCGGGTTCCACGCCGGTAACGTGATCAAGCAGATCGCGGGTCTGGTCGACGGTCGCGGTGGCGGTCGTCCCAACATGGCCCAGGCCGGTGGCAAGAACGCCGCCGGTATCGCCGATGCCCTCGCGGCCGCCAAGACCGCGCTCGGCGCCTAAGAACCTAAGTAGTCGCTGTGGTCGCGCTCGCACTGGACATTGGGGAGACCAGGATTGGCATTGCCGTCTCGAGCCGTGATGGCAAGATGGCGATGCCTGTCAAGGTGCTTCCGGCAGCCGAGGTCACTGGCATGGCAAAGACGTTTCGCTACCTGATCGAGGACTATGAGCCCGATATACTGGTAAGCGGACGTCCCCTGACCATGGCCGGTGAGCCCGGCCCCCAGGCCGAGCGCGTTGCCGCCGTGGCGCAAAAGATCGCCGACGAGCTCGATCTTCCGCTGGAGTTTGAGGACGAGCGTCTGTCCTCGCAAGAGGCCAAGCGTATCCTGCGCGAGCAGGGCCTCAACGAAAAGCAGATGAGGGGTAAGATCGACATGATTGCCGCCAGCCTGTTTTTGCAGACGTGGCTCGATCGTAAAAACGAGGAGGTCCAGCATGTCTAGCGCTTCCGATCCGCGCCAGCCGAATCGTACGCAGCAGCCGGCGTCGCGTCCTGCCCAGCCTGGCCAGCGTCCAGCACAGCCGACGCAGCGCGCGGCTCAGTCTGCCGCGCGCCCGGTGCAGTCCTTCTCTCGTTCGGCCCATCCTGTTCAACGGACGGGTCAGCAGCCTTCTGCTCGTTCGGTTCAGCATCCGGCTTCTCACGCGGCTCAGCAGCCCGCTGCTCGTACGGCCCAGCCTGCAGGCGGTACCCGCTTTAAGCAGCAGGCACCTACCCAGCGAACGCAGGCCCCCCAATCGCATTCGCATCACGCTCGCGGTTCGCATGGCGTTGCTCCGGCGACCCGCTCGAGCTACAACACGCATACTCGTCGCGGTTCTCAAAAGAAGAGCTCTCCGGTTCCCATGATCATCGGCGTTGTGGTGGCGGTGCTTGCGCTTGCTGCGATCGCTTTCTTTGTTGTGCCGGCCGTCAAGGGCTTCTTTGCCGGTGGGGATACGAAGGTCACGGCTGGTCAGCAGGTTACGGTAACCATTCCCGACGGTGCATCGGGCGATACGATCGCCTCGATACTTTCCGAGAACCATATCGTCGAAAATCCCAAGGATTACTATGCGGCGGTGAAAAAGCTCAACGCCGATATGTCGCTTAAGCCTGGCACCTACTCGTTCAACACGCTCATGGACGCGACTAAAGTGGTTCAGCAGCTCATGGAAGGCCCCAACGCGGGCTCCAATGCGCTGACTATCCCTGAGGGCCTAACGGTCGATCAAGTCGCCGACCGTGTGGCCCAGGCCTACGACAGCATCTCTAAGGAAGACTTCCTCAACCAGGCCAAGGCCTCCAACTACGTGGACGACTATAGCTTCCTTAAGGGCGCCGCCAATGACTCGCTTGAGGGTTTCTTGTTCCCCAAGACTTATTCGTTGGGCGATTCGCCGACGGCCGATGACGTGATTCGCGCTATGCTCGATCAGTTTAAGACCGAGTATAAGTCGCTTGACTTTGCGAGCTGCGAAGCCAAGATCAAGGAGCGCTACGGTGTGGAGATGTCCGACTACGACATCGTCAATTTGGCCTCTATCGTTGAGCGCGAGGGCCTCAACGCCGATCAGCGTGCGCACGTGGCCTCGGTCTTCTACAACCGCCTTGCCGGCAAGCTCGATGGTTTGCGCTTTCTCAACAGCGATGCGACCATGATGTATGTCACCGGTGGCGAGGTTACCGCCGACGACCTGCAGAGCGATAGTCCGTATAACACCTATAAGCACGAGGGTCTGCCACCCACGCCCATCTGCTCTCCGTCGCTCGAGGCACTCAAGGCCACGCTTGAGCCGACCGACTCCGATGACCTGTATTTCTACATTACGCAGGACGAGGAGTACTTCTCGCAAACCTACGAAGAGCATCAACAGTCTTGGAATTAGCATGAGGATTTTTAGCCCCAAACGATACGTTTCCTCGGTCGATCGCATCGACCTCGATACCCTGTGGGCCGACGGCAAACGCGCCATTCTGCTCGATCGCGATAACACCCTGGTGCCGCGCGACACCGAGCAGGTTCCCGCCGCGGTTTCCGCTTGGCTTGACGCCGCCCGCGCCAAAGGCTTCAAGCTGTGCATGGTGTCCAACAACTGGCATCGCGACCAGGTCATGAGCTCTGCACGCGAGCTGGGACTCGAGGCCATCAGCCACGCCATGAAGCCGGCGCCGTTTGCTCTCAAGGCGGGTCTTAAGCGCCTCGGCGCCACGGCCGACGAGGCGGTGCTGATCGGTGATCAGCTCTACACGGACGTGTGGAGCGGTAACTTCGCCGGCGTCGATACCATCCTGGTAAAGCCGCAGGCGACGCAGGACCTGTGGTATACGCAGATCTTCCGTATCTTTGAGCGCCGGGCCCTGCGCGACCTTCCCTGCGAGGAATAGGTCTCGCTATGTCCCAGCACACTAAACACGGCTGCGACCATATCTTCTTTATCGGCTTTTTGGGCGCGGGTAAATCAACGCTCGCGCGCAACGTCGGCACTATGTTCAAGCGGCGTTTTATCGATACCGACCGCCTGGTCGTGCGCCGCTGCGGCAAGTCGGTAACCGAGATTTTTGAGACCGAGGGCGAGGATCGTTTTCGTGAGCTCGAGACCTCGGCGCTCCGTTCGCTCCAAAGCGAGCGCAGCCTGTTGGTTTCGTGCGGGGGCGGTATCGTCGAGACGCCGGTGAATATTGAGCTGATGCACGAAATGGGTACGTGCGTGTACCTCGAGGGCGACTTCGAGGATTCGATTCGCCAGATTCGTCGGTCCGACACGCGCCCCGATTTCCGCTCGCCCGAGCATGCCGCGCGTCTGTTTGAGCATCGCCGTCCGCTGTATCGCCAGGCCGCCGATATTACCCTTGATATTCGCAACAAGTCCTTCGAGGACGTTTCCTACCTTTGTGCCGAGATGCTTTTGGAGCGTGGGCTGCTATGATTCGCCGTCAACTGATCAATTTCCAAAACCGCAGCGTCGATGTCCGTGTCGGATTGGGCGCGTTCGAGGAGCTGTCGCGCATGTTTGCCTCGGCTGTGGGCAAGCCTAAGCGCGCGATGGTGGTTTGGAACTCCGCCTCGTCAGAACGTTTTGATGAGGTCGTCGAGCATGCGCTGGTCGACGCCGGTTTTGCCGTGTCGCTGCTCGTCCTCGAGGTTTCGCCTGCTGGTGCCACGCTGGCCGATGCCGATGCTATCTTTGGCGCCTTGTCTGCCAACGGCATTACCTGCGACGATCTGGTTGTCGCCGTTGGCGATGCCGCAACCTGCTCGGTTGTTAGCTGGTGCGCCAACCAGTGGTGCGGTCGCACCGAGTGCGCGCTGCTGCCGACGACGTTCGACGCCATGCTCACGGTCGCGACGACCATGAAGCCGCTCGTCGCCTCGTCGGCCAATGCGCTTCCCGCTATCGCGTTTCGTCCCGAACCGGGCTTGGTCGTGTGTGACCTCGACCTTGTTCGCGAGGCGGAACCCGAGGACCTCAAGTTCGGCTATGCGGTACTTGTTGGCACCATGCTTTCGAGCAGCAAGTCCCGCTGGAATCAGTTTACTGAGACCGTCCCCGAGATTCTCGCGGGCGAGGAGGTCGCACTCGTCAATGCCGTTCAATGGTCTCAGACTGCCCGCAAGGACGTGCTGACGGCCACGAACCCGAGCGCTCGCCATGCGCTCGATTTTGGCAAGACGGGGGAGCGCACCCTGCGCGCTTGCTTGGGCGATGCCGCTTCGCAGGTCCCTGCCTACCAGCTGTTGTCCGAGGGCATGCGCTTTGAGGCGCGCCTAGCACACGATGCCTGCGACTTCGATATCGACTATGTGTTTGATCTCGATGACTGCCTGGAGGACTTTGGCATCGAGGAGCTTGCCTTCGACTTGGAGCCTGCCGCATATATCGAGGAGTTCCGCAGACAGCAGTTTGTCCGCTCGAACCGCAGCATGCTGCCGCTGCCCGCGGCGCTCGGCGCCATTCGCCTAACGAGCGTCGAGGACGAGGTTCTTGAGCGCCATGCTCACGCCTACTTGGCTTCTCGCAAAGAACTTCTCTAAGATTTATTGACATCCATCGTCTTTCGTATCATGTTGAGGGGCGGGTTTCCAATCGGTTGCGGATCGCATGCGAATCCATCTTCCGATCGAGGCCCGTCCCGTCTTTATGGAGACAATAAGAAAGGAATCTGCATGTCTGAGTTTGCTGCCGGTCCTGCCGGTCGTATCGAACGTGTCCGTGCCCTGATGGTCGAGCGCGGCTACGACGCTATCGTGGTACGCGACGAGGCCAATCTTCGTTGGCTCACGGGCGTGAAGGGCGTCTTCGACTACACCTTCGAGTTCCCGCACGCGGCGTTTATTACGGCTGACCATTGCCTGTTTCATACCGACTCGCGCTACCTCAACAGCTTTGAGGAGAACACGCCCGCCGGCAGCCCCTGGGTCTACGACATGGACGAGGGCACCATCCCCGGTTGGGTCGCCGGCAAGATCGCGGCCAACAAGTGCCGTGTCTGCGCTGTCGAGGACGACATGCAGATCAACTTCTACCAGGGTATCCAGCGTGGTCTGGAGGATCGTTCCGTCGCCTGCATGTTGCCGCTGATGCATGACGACATTCGCAAGATGCGCGCCATCAAGGACGCCGAGGAGATCGAGCTCATGCGCCATGCGCAGTCGATTACCGACGCCGCCTTCCAGCACATGCTCGGCTTTATTAAGCCCGGTATGACCGAGAAGCAGGTTCGCAACGAGCTCGAGAACTTTATGTTCGCCAACGGCGCCGACAGCCTGGCCTTTGGCTCTATTGTGGCAAGTGGTCCCAACACCGCCAACCCGCATGCCGTCCCGAGTGACCGCGTGATCGAGAAGGGCGACTTCGTCCTCATGGATTACGGCGCGGGCTACTGCGATTATCGTTCCGACATGACGCGCACCGTCGTGATGGGCGAGCCTACCCAGGAGCAGCTCGACCTGTACGCGCTCGTACGCCGCACCCACGAGGAGTGTGTCGCTGCTATCCATCCGGGCGTCGAGGGCAACGACATTTTCAAGCTTTCCAAGAAGATCATCGGCGATGCCGGCTATGGCGATTACTACAACCATGGCCTGGGCCACGGCGTCGGTATCGACATCCATGAGCTGCCCAACTTCAACCGCAGCAAGAATATCATCGAGGTTGGCTCGGTTGTCACCATGGAGCCCGGCGTGTACCTGCCCGGTGTGGGCGGCGTGCGCCTGGAGGACTACGGCGTGGTCACCGAGAACGGCTACGAGCCCTTCACCAAGACCCCGCACGACCTGCACGTCATCGATTGCTAGTCTACTTTGTAGATAGTTTGGTGCGGGGCGTTCGAAATGATTCGGACGCCCCGCGTTCTCTTTTTATGCGCTCGCTGCAGGCGAGCTCTGCAAGTGTATAATTTTGGTCGTATGTAATTTGGACGCTTGTGCGTTCTGTCCATAACAAGAAAGGTCGCTATGCCTACCATTTCTACCGCCGACTTCAAGAACGGCCTCGGTCTCCGCATTAAGGACAAGGTCTACACCATCGTCGAGTTCCAGCATGTCAAGCCGGGCAAGGGCGGCGCGTTCGTGCGCTACAAGACCCGCGACATCAAGAGCGGCCGCGTCGTCGAGAACACCTGCAACGCCGGCACCAAGTTCGAGAGCGTCATGCTCACCACCCGTGAGTTCCAGTACCTCTACAACGATGGCGCCGACTACATCTTCATGGACAATGAGACCTATGAGCAGGTTCCCGTTCCCGAGGATATGGTGGGCGAGAACTCCAAGTGGCTGCGCGAGAACGACATTTGCCAGCTGCTCTTTGCCGACGACGAGCTCATGGGCGTGACCCCGCCGATGTTCATCGAGACCACCATCGTCCAGACCGACCCGGGCTTTAAGGGCGACACCGTCCAGGGTTCCACCAAGCCGGCCACGATCGACACCGGCGCTGTCATCCAGGTCCCCATGTACCTCAACGAGGGCGAGGTCATCAAGGTTGACACCCGCGACGGCAAGTTCGTCTCCCGCGTCTAGCAACCAACTCTTCTAGGAGGACTCATGCCCCAGGAAATCAAGATTGACGGCATCGGCATTTCGCCCGATGTTCTGACCGCCATCGTCTCGCGCGCCGTGTCGGATGTCGAGGGCATCGCCTCCGTTGGCGTCAAGGACCTTGCCACCAACCTTGTCTCCATGATGCTCTCGTCCAAGGCCCCGGCTTCCGAGCCGGCGGTCGAGGCCGAGGTCGTCGGCGACAAGCTCGCACTCACCGTGCGTGTCGTGGTGTTCTTTGGCTATCCGTTCAAGAAGCTCGCCGAGGCCGTTCGCGCCGCCGTGGTCGCCGCCATCGATGCCCAGGTGGGCGTCGAGGTCGAGCGCGTTGACGTTTGCATCGACGGCCTCGTTTTCCCCAAGGAGTAACCTTTGAGCCTTAAGGTTTATCGCGGGCGCACGCTTGCCCGCAGTCAGGCGCTGCAGCTGCTGTTCCAGGCCGAAGCCACGGACAGCCCGCTCGAGCGCGTCCTCGAGGGCGATTTCCTGATCTCGAAGGGTCCCCTCGACCCCTATGCGCTGGAGCTTTGCCGCGGTGCCTACGAGCACATTGATCGCATCGATTGTGCCCTGCGCGCCGTCGCCAAGAACTGGGATCTTATGCGCATGCCCGGTGCCGACCGCAACCTGCTGCGTATCGCCGTCTACGAGATGCGCTTCCTCACCGACGAGGAGGTCTCGGACGCCATCGTCATCAACGAGGCCGTCGAGATCGCTAAGGCCTATGGTACCGACCAGTCCGCATCGTTTGTCAACGGCGTGCTGGGCAAGATCGCTCGCAGCGAGGAGCTGCCGGGCGAGGACCTGTACCAGGAGCTGCTGGCCGAGGATCGCGCTCGCGAGGAGGCACAGGCTGCCGAGGCAGCCGCCAAGGTCGCTGCTGCTCAGGCTGCCGCCGGTGTACTTGACGAGGATGCGGACGCTGCTGGGGCCGTCGAGGCCGACTCCGTCGAGGAGTAGCCATGCCAGAGGGTTCCGTCCGCAACTTCGATGAGATCTCGGATCGCCTGGACCAGATCATCGCCACCGTTCGCTCCAAGGATACGTCCTTGGAGCGTTCGCTCGATTTGTTTGACGAGGCGATTGAGCTGGGCTCCCGAGCGGTCGATATGGTCGACAAGTTTGAGCTGACGCCGCGTGAGGCCGACAAGCTCGAGCAGGAATACGATGAGGATGCGGCAAACGAGTCCCAAGATAGCCAGGCTGCATCTCCGGATACGAATGGTTGATGGCATTCATGAAACGCGTGCGTCTCGATGACGAACTGATTTCACAGGGCATCTGCGCCGATCGCGCGGATGCCCTTCGCACTCTTATGGCCGGCTTGGTTTCGAGTGGCGGTGAGCGTTTGACCTCTCCGGGGCTCAAGGTGACGCCGGGCCTGCCACTGCACGTTAAGGGGCGCATCCCGTATGTTGGGCGCGGCGGCCTTAAGCTCGAGGGCGCGCTCGATGCGTTTGGGATCGATCCGACGGACCTTGCTTGCCTCGATGTGGGATGCTCCACGGGCGGCTTTACTGATTGCCTGCTCAAGCGCGGCGCCGCGACCGTTGTCTCGGTCGACGTGGGCCGTGCCCAGTTTGATTGGTCGCTGCGCCAAGACGATCGCGTGACGCTCCACGAGCGCACGAATGTGACGCAGTTGCCCGAGCTCGGCTACGGCGCTGCTATTGACCTGGCTGTGTGCGATGTGTCGTTTACGAGTATCGCGAATATCATCGACGCCGTGCTGGCGTGCCTGAAGCCTTCGGGTTCGTTTTGCACGCTCGTAAAGCCGCAGTTTGAGGCGCCGGCTGCGCTGGTGGGCGAGGGCGGTATCGTGACCGACCCTGCCGTCCGCCGCGATACACTCGTGGCGGCGATTGAGCTCTTTGCCGCCAAGGGCCTGTTCCCGCTCGATGTGTGCGTGTCGCCAATCCATGGCGCTAAGGGCAACGTTGAGTTTTTCCTGTACGGCACGAGGTTTGCCCCCGGCGAGCGCGCCGAAGATGAGTTGCAATCCCAGGTATCGGCTTTGAGCGAGAAAGCGGCAACGCTATGAAGGTCTTTCTGGTTCCCAATTACTACAAGCAAGAGGCGGTCGAGAGCGGCCTGATGCTCGAGCTCTGGCTGACGCGCCAGGGCTACGAGGTTGCATGGGCTGCCGACCAGCGCTCCAAGATCCAGAGCACGCCCGATGTTGACGATGCCGACTTGGTCATCACGCTCGGCGGCGACGGCACACTGCTGCGCGCCGCCCGTATTCTCAACTACCGCGAGATTCCCATTTTGGGTCTTTCCTATGGCCACCTGGGCTTTTTGACGGCGGCCAGTCCCGAGGAACGCGATATTTTGCAGGTTGTGAGCGATGCCCTGTCCGGTGAGCTCCACGTGAGCCGCCGCGCCACCATCGCCGCGGATATCGTCTCGGTGCGCGATGACGGCACGAAGGATGTCGTGCGTTCGTTCGCCCTCAACGATATGGCGCTCACGCGTGGGCCCCTGTCCGATATGGTCGAGTTTGACATCACGGTGTCCGGCCATCATATCGATCGCCTGCGCGGTGACGGTGTCGTCGTGTCGACGGCGACCGGCTCTACGGGCTATGCGCTCTCCGCCGGCGGCCCTATCGTCAGCCCTGATTACACGGGCATGGTTTGCGTGCCGATTGCTCCGCATACCATTCAGGCTCGCGCCTTCTTGACCTCGCCGAGTGATGTCGTCGAAATCTTTATGTCCGATGATCGCCCGAGCGTGCCTGCCATCGCTATCGACGGACAGTTTATTACCTGCGATGGCACGGTCGAGAGCGTGGCTGTTCGTCGCGGTCCCGGCGATGTGCTGCTGCTGGATTACGGCCCCGAGAGCTTCTATAACTCGGTGAGCCGCGTGTTCTATGGAGTGCGCCATGATCGATGAGCTGCAGGTTTCCAACATCGCGCTCATTCGCGAGGCGACGTTGGTTCCGAGTACCGGCTTGACCGTCCTGACCGGCGAGACCGGTGCTGGCAAGACCGCGCTGCTCTCGGCGCTCAAGCTCATTTTGGGCGAGCGCGCGGATTCGTCGACGGTTCGCGAGGGCGAGGCGCTTGCCAGCGTCGAGGCGCGCCTGTTTGACGGCCCGCACGACACGGAGGGTTTTACCGTACAGCGCAGCCTTTCTGCCGAGGGCCGCAGCCGCGTAAAAATTGACGGCCGCATCGCCAGCGTGCGCGAGCTTTCGGAGCGCGTTGGCGTGATGATGGATCTATGCGGCCAGCATGAACATCAGCGTCTGCTCGACCCGGCGCACCATGTTGCCATGGTCGATGCTTGGGCTGGGCGCGCGGCGCTTGAGGCGCTCGAGAAGTATCGCACCTGCTTTAAGGCTTCGCGTGCCGCCGCCAAGGAGCTTCGCCGTGTGGAGGAAGCCTCACGCGCGCAGGGAAGTCGCGTCGAGGAAGCGCGT
The DNA here is from genome assembly GCA_900541715.1 of uncultured Collinsella sp. GTDB lineage: Bacteria > Actinomycetota > Coriobacteriia > Coriobacteriales > Coriobacteriaceae > Collinsella. Next base: position 26,461 of record UQLI01000002.1, on the reverse strand, counting down.
TTTGCTCTTGAGCGTATCACCGAGGTCGACCCCAAGCCAGGCGAGTACGAGGAGCTCGAGGAGCTGCTGCCGCGCTCGGAGCACGCCGAGGTCTTGGTTGCGACGGCCAACGAGGCCCATGCATCGCTTGCTGCCGAAGGGGGAGCGCTCGATGCCGTGAATGGCGCCGTTGCCGAGCTTTCACGCATGGCGACCGTTGACCGCAAGCTCGGTGACATCGCCGATGCACTTTCGGATGCCTGCATCTCACTTGAGGATTGTGCCAACGAGCTGCGTGCTTATCGCGATGGCGTTGCGTTTGACCCTCGCGAGCTCTCTCGCATGCGCGAGCGATATTCAGACCTCAAGGGCCTACTGCGTCAGTGGGGTCCTACCATGGATGACGTGTTTGCCATGCGCGATCGCTCACAAGAGCTGTTGTCGCTGGTAGACGATGGTGATGGGCAGATCAAGAAGGCGCGTGAAGCGCTTGGCGCAGCGGAGCATGAACTGTTCGCCGCCGCCAAGGCGCTTAAACGTGCACGCAATACGGCGGCCCCGCGTTTTTGTCATGAGGTTGGCCGCCAAATGGCGCGTCTGGAAATGGGGGGCGCCGAACTCGTCTGGGAGTCGCGTGATCTTCCCCGCGCCGAGTGGACGCTTGCTGGCCCTTCGAGCTATGAGCTTTTGTATCGCAGCGGCGCTGGATTGACGCCGCGTCCCCTGCGCCGTATTGCGTCGGGTGGCGAGCTCAGCCGCGTTATGCTGGCGAGCAAGGTTGTCCTCGGCAACGCGGATGGCGTGGATACACTGGTGTTCGACGAGGTCGATGCTGGTGTCGGCGGCTCTACGGCGCGTGCGCTCGCGGGCGTGCTGGCAAATCTCGCCGCTACGCATCAGGTGATTGTCGTAACCCACTTGGCGCAGGTCGCCGTCATGGCTGACAAGCATTATGTTGTCAGCAAGGAACCGGGCGATGTTCCCCAGACGCATTTGGACGAGGTAACCGGCGAAGCGCGTACCGCCGAGATCGCCCGCATGTTGAGCGGCGATCAATCGGAGGCAAGCTTGGCCCACGCAAAGCAGATGCTCAAAGAAGCTCGAGGTTAGGTCGTATCAGCGGTGTTGATGGGACAAAATAGACTGAAATTTTTGTCCCACTACGCGTTTTACTCAACGACCTTATCCGGCTGGATGAGCTCCTCGTAGTAGCTGATATGTTCGCGAGCGTCTTCAATCTCGGGCAGCAGGAAGTTGTAGATGACTTCGATGATCATCGTGGCACTGATCTTAGAGAACGCAAAGTCGCCTGTCGTCAGCAGCGCTTCGTGGTTGACGGTATTAAAAGTGTAGTCTGCCAGACGCGCGAGCGGGGATTTGCTGTCGCTGCTGATGACGACTACGGTTGCGCCGCAGTTGCGAGCCGCTTTTGCCATGCGATTCAGTCGGCGCGATTTGCCGGAGTTTGAGATTAGCACGATGACGTCACCCGGGCGCAACGTGAGCGCAAAGCCGATTGATGTCTCGCTAATGGTGCTCGCCATGCAGCGAAGGCCCAGCTGCGAAAACTTAAACGTCGCATCGAGCGCGACCGCGTTCGTATTGCCCACAGCTGCAAACTCAATAACCCCTGCATGCTTAAGGGCATGCACAACAGCCGCCAGCGTATCGTGGTCGATCCCGTCGATGGTCGCATTAAGCTCGCTCACCTTGGCAGCCAGGATGTTCTTAAGGCTCTGCTCCATGTTGTCGAGCGATACCTCGTCGGTCAGGCCCTCGTTGCGCTGACTCTCCAAGTCGCGCGCCAACGAAAACTGAAAGCTGCGGAAGCTGCCAAAGCCAAGCTTGCGGCAGAAGCGCGAAACGGTCGCCTCGGACGTGGCGGCGGCGCGCGAGAGCTGAGCCGCCGTGAGGCGTGGCGCCTCGGACTGGTGCTCCAATATATAGTCGACAATGCGCTGCTCGGACTCGCTGTATCCCTGATGGGTACTAATGAGGGAAAGTGCGCTCTTGCTACTATCGGTCATGGATGGCTCCTGGTTGGCATGAAAATCGGACTCGTTTTGTAATGTCATAGTATAGGGGGATTTTCAATTACAAGATACACCTTGCCGTTTCAAGTGTTGATGGTAAACTTTCACTTACCGTTTACGGTTATGAAAGAACCTTTCACCGGAGAATTGCGCCTTGTCTCTTCTCACGCGGACGGTAGGTTGGTATCTTTCAGTTGTGGAAAAGCGCGCAAGGACGCGCGTGTAGGGGAGCGCCCGCGGGCGCTGTACTCAAGAAGGAGGGACACATGGCTAAGTTTGACATCATCGCCGCGACCGGTTGCCCGACCGGCATTGCGCACACCTTCATGGCGAAGGAGGCGCTGGAGAAGGCAGCTGCCGAGCGTGGTCTGACCATTAAGGTCGAGACACATGGCCAGGTCGGTGTCGAGAACGAGCTCACCAAGAGCGAGATCGCCGGTGCCAAGGCCGTCGTCGTCGCAGCCGATAAGGATGTCCAGGCTGAGCGTTTCGCCGGTAAGCCCATGGTTTCCGTTGGTGTTTCCAAGGCCCTGTCTGTCGAGGCTGCTGGTAAGCTGATCGACCGCGCGCTCGCCGCCAAGGGCGACGACACGGTTGCCGCTGCCGCCGATGTCGAGGACGAGGTCGAGGAGAAGGAGTCCATCGGTCACGTCATCTACAAGCACCTCATGAACGGCGTCAGCCACATGCTGGTCTTCGTCGTTGCCGGTGGTGTTCTGACCGCCATTTCGTTCCTGTGGGGCATCACGTCCTTTGATTCGACGGCTGCCGACTACAACAGCTTTGCCGCGATGCTCAAGATTATCGGCGGTATCGCCATGAACCTCATGGTTCCGGTGCTCTCCGCCTACATCGCCGAGTCTATCGGCAAGCGCCCGGCGCTCGTCCCCGGCTTTGTTGCCGGTATGATTGCCATCCAGGGTCTTCCCATCAACGCCGATACCGGCATGATCGACGCTGGAGGCTCGGGTGTGGGCTTCGGCTTCCTGGGCGGCATCGTCGGCGGCTTCCTCGCTGGCTATGTCATCCTGCTGCTCGAGAAGGCTTTCTCTAAAATTCCCGCGAGCCTTAATGGCCTGAAGGCAATCTTCCTGTATCCGCTGTGCTCTACCGCCATCGTCGGCCTGGTCATGCTCGGTATTTCCGGCCCCATGGCTGCCATTAACCAGGGCATGATGGATTTCCTGCAGAGCCTCGGTAACTCCGGTCCGGTGATCCTTGGCCTGGCCATCGGCTGCATGTGCGCCTTTGATATGGGCGGCCCGGTCAACAAGGCTGCTTACGCTACTGGCACCTTCCTGCTCGGTACCGCTCTCGAAGCTGGCGTCGGCACCGAGACCTACAACTTCGGCACCAACTTCATGGCTGCCGTCTCCGCCGCTTGCATCGTTCCGCCGCTGATCACCACCTTCGCCGTCGTTGTCGGCAAGAAGTACTTCAGCCAGGAGGATCATGACGCCGGTATCGTCAACCTCATCCTTGGTTGCACCCACATCACCGAGGGCGCCATTCCGTTCATGACCAAGAACATCTGGCCCGTCATGCCCATCATGATGCTCGGTTCTTCCATCGCTTCCATCTTGACCATCTTCTTCAACGTTCACGATCCGGCGCCTCACGGAGGCTTCCTGGTCCTGCCCGTTGTCGAGAACGGCCCGCAGTGGGTCCTCGCGATCCTCATCGGCGCTGTGGTCGGTGGCATCCTGTTCGTGGCCTTTAAGAAGTACGACTTTGAGAAGAACCAGAAGGCCGCTCCTGCAACCAAGCCGGTTGAGGCCCCCAAGGCCGCTGCCGTCGAGGCCCCCAAGGCCGAGGCTGCTGACTTCGTGAAGGTCGAGAACGTCTTTGTCGCCGAGGACTTCGCTTCTCGTGACGAGGCTCTGAGCTTTGTCTCCAACCAGGCCGTTAAGGCCGGTATCGCCGGCGATGCCGACGCCGTGATGAACGCCTTCCTGGCCCGCGAGGCCGAGGGCACCACGGGCATGATGGAGGGCTTCGCCATTCCGCATGCCAAGTCCGACGCCATCACCGAGGCCGCTGTCATCGTCGTCAAGGACGACTCTGGCGTGACCGGTTGGGACACCATGGACGGCGCTCCCGTCAACGTTGCCATCGCCCTGCTCATCCCGGGCGCTCAGGCTGGAACCACGCACCTCAAGATCCTGTCCAAGGTCGCCGAGGCGCTTATGGACGAGGACTTCCGTGCCACCGTCAAGGGTTCCACCGACGCCGCCGAGATCGCCAAGACGATCAACGCCCGCCTGGTCTAATTCCACGTTACGCGAATAACATCGCACCCTGTATATAAGGCGGAGTCCCTCCCCAGGGTCTCCGTCTTTTTCATCCCCAAATAAGTTGCGGTGAAATAGGGACTGTTTAAACGATTCAACCCCAAATTCAGCCCCTATTTCACCGCAACTTATAAAAGGGTATAGAGGGGGCTACCTATCGAGTCTTTATCGCGAACAGTTCATCAGCCAGAATTCCTTTCAGCCGACATAACTCTGGACCGACCGATTTTCCGCAGCTTGCTCGCCGGGCGGGGCGATTAAGTTTGTCGCGAGTTCCGCACGCAAAGGAAAGCACTTAATGTGCTTTCCGTCTTGCGCAGGACTGTAGAGCAGCAAACTTAATCGCCCCGCCCGGCGAGCAAGCGGACGACAAACACATCTGTCCAATAATTCGTCTGAAACACAATGAAAAACCGTTTGATGTGAGTTAATATAAACAACGTCGTGAATCTGACTCCTGCCACATGCATGACAGGGGTTAAACACAAAAAGGAGTTAATTATGGTTTCTGAGAAGGCTACCCTCGTTAATCCTCAGGGTCTGCACATGCGTCCGGCTGGTCTGTTCGCCTCCACCATGGGCAAGTACGCCTGTGACGTGACTGTCGTCACCCCCGAGAAGGAGGTCAACGGCAAGTCCCCGATGGCCCTCATGGCTGCTGGTATCCCCTGCGGTACCGAGGTCGAGGTCAAGTGCGACGGCGCTGACGAGGCCGAGGCTCTGGCTGCTGCCATCGAGCTCATCAAGAGCGGTCTTGGCGAGTAGAACTCAAACGGGTCGCATGTTGAACAACTAAGTTCATATTTGGGGGCGCAGTGACCTGTTGTAAGGTAGCTGCGCTCTTTTGTCATGGATATGGCAAAACGCTTTATCACATGACACGGAGAGAGGAATGGGAATGTATCAGGGAGTCAACGCTTCCGAGGGCATCGGTATCGGCACCGTCATGGTCGCCGTCGATCCCGACTTGACGTTTGAGCCGCACGAGGTTGCTGATTCGGCAGCAGAGAAGGAGCGCTATCAGTCCGCTCTTTCGGTCTTCTGCGAGAAGACCCAGGCTCAGGCCGACCACATGAAGGAGACGGTGGGTGAGGCCGAGGCCGAGATCATGAGCGGACACATTGTCCTGGCTCAGGACCCGGGCATGACCGACGCCATCAACGCCGCCATTGACGGCGGTACCTGCGCCGAGCAGGCGCTCATGGACACTTCGACCATGTTCGAGAACATGTTCCTGTCTATGGACGACGAGATGTTTCGTCTGCGCGCGGCCGACATCGCCGACATCCGCACCGGTATTCTGGCCGAGCTGCTGGGCAAGGAGGTCGTCGACCTCTCCGTCCTGCCCGAGAATACTGTCGTTGTCGTTCACGACCTTACGCCGTCCATGACCGCCACGATCGATAAGGCCCACGTTGCCGGTATCGTCACCGAGACCGGTGGCCGCACGTCGCACTCCGCGATTATTGCGCGCGCCCTCGAGATCCCGGCTGTCCTTTCGGTTTCCAATAGCTGCACCGCGCTGCGCAACGGTATGACCGTTGTCGTCGACGGTGGCAAGGGTATCGTTGAGGCCGATCCCGACGAGGAGACGCTCGCCGCATACACCGCCAAGGCCGAGGCCTTCGCTGCCGAGAAGGCAGCCCTCGAGGCCTTCCGCGGCAAGCCGTCCGTGACTGCCGATGGCATCAAGAAGATCATCGCCTGCAACATCGGTAACCCCGATGACGTGCCCAACGCGCTCGATCACGACGCCGAGGCCATCGGTCTGTTCCGCTCCGAGTTCCTGTTCATGGACTCTGCTGAGCTTCCTTCCGAGGAGGAGCAGTTCAACGCCTACCGTAAGGTCGCCAGCGCGCTCAAGGGTGCTCCGGTCATCATCCGCACGCTCGATGTTGGCGGCGACAAGGAGATTCCGTATCTGCACATGGTCAAGGAAGATAACCCCTTCATGGGCTTCCGCGCCGTGCGTTACTGCCTGGCCAATCCCGACCAGTACAAGGTCCAGCTCCGCGCTCTGCTGCGCGCTAGCGCCTTCGGTGACGTCAAGATCATGATCCCGCTCGTCACCTGCGTCGAGGAGGTCTTGGCTGTCAAGGAGCTCGTCGAGCAGTGCAAGGCCGAGCTGACCGAAGAGGGTCGCAAGTTCAACGAGAACATCGAGGTCGGCATCATGGTCGAGACGCCCGCCGCTTCGCTGCTCGCAGACCGTCTTGCCGAGGTCGCCGACTTCTTCTCCATCGGCACCAACGACCTGATCGGCTACACCATGTGCGCCGACCGTGGTAACGACACCATCTCCAACCTGTACCAGGTTTACTATCCCGCCGTGCTCCGCTCGCTCAAGAACATCATCGAGAGCGGCGTGAAGGCCGGCATCATGGTCGGTATGTGCGGCGAAGCCGCTGCCGATCCGCTGCTCGAGCCGCTGCTGATCAGCTGGGGCCTGGAGGAGTTCTCGATGAGCGCTCCTTCTATCCTGCGCGCCCGCAAGACCATCAGCCAGTGGACCAAGGCCGAGTGCGACGAGCTCGCCGAGAAGGCGCTCGCCTGCAACACCGCAGCCGAGGTCAAGGCACTGCTCGAGTCCGCAGCTCGCTAATTTGGTATCAGAGGTAACCGCGTGGTTGGAATGGGCCGGCCACGCGGCCCTCACATATACAGGGGGTACTGTAAATGTTCTACACGCTAACCGCTAACCCGGCTGTCGACATGACGGTTTCGAGCTCTCCGCTCGAGCCCGACGAGAACGTCCGCACCGGCTCGGCCAGCTACACGGCTAACGGCAAGGGCCTCGACGTGTCCTTCGCCTTTAAGAAGATGGGCGTCGACACCGTCGCGCTCGGCTTCTTCGCTGGCTTCACGGGCAAGTTCATCGTCGAGGAGGTCATGAACCTGGGTTGCCTCTGCCGCCCGGTCTGGACCGACGGTATCACGCGCATTAACACCTACGTCAACGATGGCCAGCACGAGTACGGCATCCTGAACCCGGGTGCTCCGATCACGCCGCAGCACCAGGAGGAGCTCTATAACATCCTGGACACCGCGGGCGATCTCGAGTGCCTGATCGTTTCCGGCTCCGTGCCTCCCAAAGCTACGCCCGACTTCCTGGCTCAGGTCATGGAGCACGCTCAGGCTCGTGGCGCCGACGTCGTCCTGGACCTGTCCTCCGACAAGCTCAAGGAGCTCGCTCACAAGAAGCCGCTGCTCATCAAGCCGAACCATCACGAGATGAAGGCCATCTTCGGCGTGCCGGTCGACACCGACGACGAGGTTCGCGTTGCTATGAAGATGGCTCACGACGCTGGCGTTCAGAACGTGCTGCTCACCCGTGGTAGCCGCGGCGACGCTTACTTCTCCAACGGCGAGGACATCTGGTACGCCAAGCGTGAGTTCAACATCAAGCTGGTTTCTTCCGTCTGCGCTGGCGACTGCACCCTCGCTGCGTTCCTGCACAAGTGGTACAGGGATCGCGACAACGTCGAGGAGGCCATGAAGCTCGCTATGGCCACCGGCGCCAACGTTGCCGAGTCCGTCGGCATCGGCGACTTCGGTCACGTCGACGAGTACAGCAAGCGCGTTGCTGTCCGCAAGCTCGATCGTCAGTAATCGAAACGCGACATATTCGTGCGCATGCGGCGCCCCGGTTTCGGCTGGGGCGCCTTTTTTGTTCCGTCATTGGAGAGAGATGTTCTGCCGTACTTCATCGCTTCCACACCGTTCACCGAGTTGTCCTAGCCTTTTACCGATGGGTGGAATATACTTTCACCAACACGTTACTTCGTGAAAGGAACATTCATGATTTACACGCTCACTGCAAATCCCGCCATTGACTACAACATCTCCTGCGACGGCCTTGCTGCCAACACCGTCACGCGTACCCGTAACGCCGTCTACACGCCCAACGGCAAGGGTCTCAACGTCTCGTTCACCCTCGATCACTACGGTGTCGACACCACGATCCTGGGCTTTTTCGCCGGCTTCTCGGGCGAGTTTATCGTTAAGGGCGCCGAGGCCCTGGGCGTGCCCGTCAAGCCCGTTTGGACCGACGGCATCACGCGCGTCAATGTGTTCCTCAATGCCGGACCCGACACCGAGTACAACATGGTCAACGCCGGTGCCGCCATCAACGAGGCCAACGAGCAGGAGATGTTTGAGCTCATCGATTCGCTTGATGACATGACCTGCCTGGTCATCAGCGGCTCGCTGCCTCCCAACACTTCCGAGGGCTTCTTGGCCGAGGTCCTGCGCCGCGTCAAGGCCAAGGGGGCCGAGTTCGTCCTCGATATCTCGAGCCATCAGCTGGCAGACCTCATTGCCATGGAGCCGCTGCTGATTAAGCCCAACGACGACGAGCTGCTCGATATTTTTGGCATTAAGGTGAGCGGTGGCGACGACGAGTCCGTCAAGGGCGCGATGGCCGAGCTGCACGCCAAGGGCGCCAAGAATGTGCTGCTGACTCTTGGCGGCGCTGGTGCGTACTTCTCTAACGGCGAGCACATCTGGTTTGCCAACCGCACCTTCGACGTCAAGCTGCTGTCGACGGTGTGCGCCGGCGATTCCTCGCTCGCTGCCTTCCTGTCCGTGTGGCACGACGCCCCCGAGCGCGTCGAGGACGCCCTGCGCCTTTCGATGGCTACCGGCGCCAACGTGGTCGAGTGCCCGGGCCTGGGCGACTTTGCCAAGGTGGACGAATACAAGAAGAACATCGAAGTTCGTCAGGTCTGCTAGCCGTATCGAAAAATCGCTGCCGAACACCCGCTTTGGATCTCCGAGGCGGGTGTTTTTTGTGCACTGAACGCATATGGCGTCTGCTTTCTCGTTTTATCGAATCGACGACGCGATTGCGTGTGCGCGCTTTCTCGTTTCTTGTTAGACTTCTTGAGAACCATCGATTAACGCTCGCAAGTGCAGGAGGCCACAGGCATGTGCAATGTTTCGCTCAACGGTACGCAACCGTCCGATGCCTCCTTGCGCGTCCTTCGTGCGCTCGAGGCAGCTGGTCTTGAAGCTTGGTATGTGGGCGGTTGGGTGCGCGACGCCCTGATGGGGTACCCCAGCCACGATGTTGATATGTGCTGTAGCGGCCTGTGGCAGGAGTCTAAATCGTCGCTCGAGGCCGCCGGCATCGCGGTTGTGGAGTCGGGCATTAAATTTGGTGGAATCACGGCTATTTCCGATGGCGAGCGTATCGAGGTCACCACGTACCGCCTGGATGGCTTTTACACCGATGGGCGCCATCCTCAGAGCGTCGAGCGCGCCGCCTCGCTCGAGGACGATCTGGCGCGCCGCGACTTTACCGTCAACGCCATGGCCTGGCATCCCGAGCGCGGGCTTGTCGACCGCTACGACGGCCAGGGTGACTTGGAGCGCAAGCTGATTCGCGCTGTCGGCGATCCCAAGCGTCGCTTTAACGAGGACGCCCTGCGCATGCTGCGCGCGGTGCGCTTTGCCTGCCGCCTGGACTTTATGATTGAGCCCGAGACCAAGCGTGCGCTTGCCGAGTGCGCGCCGCTGCTCGATGCCGTAGCGCGCGAGCGTGTGGGTATTGAGCTCGAGGGCATTCTTTCGACCGGTCACGGGGGAGACGCCATGTTGCGCTACCCTGAGCTCATCTGCGCCGCTGTGCCCGAGTTGGCAGCGGGTCGCGGGTTTGATCAGCGAAGTGTCTATCATGCGTTTAACGTCTACGAGCATATCGCCCGTGTGCTGACGGTGGCAGGGGAGCTGGCGCTGTGCGACGGCGTCGCGCCATCGTCGAGCCTTATGTGGGCGGCGTTTTTGCACGATGTCTCCAAGCCCGAGTGCTTTACGGTCGATCACGCCGGCAGCGGACACTTCTACGGTCATCCCGAGCTCGGCGCCAAGAAAGCGCGCGTCATTATGGATCGCCTGGCACTCTCGCACGACCTGATGCGCGACGTTTGCCTGCTCATCAAATATCACGATAAGCCGCTGCGCCCCGAGCGCTCCTGCCTGCTCAATATGATGCGCGCGCTTTCGGGTGAGGGCGTCGACACGGCCCGCCTGATTGACGAGCTCATGGACCTCAAGCGTGCTGACACGCTTGGCAAGGCCCCATCGTGCTTCTATTACGTTGAGACGATTGAGGAGATGCGCGCGCTGGCGCACGAGCTGCTGAAGGCAGGGGAGCCCCATACGCTCAAGATGCTCGCCATCAACGGCGGCGACCTGATCCGTGCCGGAGTCAAGCCCGGGCCGGAACTTGGTCAGCTTCTCAACTCCGCCCTCGACGCCGTGATCGAAGACAATATTCCCAACGAGCGCGAAGCTCTTTTGGTCCATCTCAACTTGAATTAGCTACCCAGTTTACCTTCGTGTTCCATAACCTGCCGACAAAATTTGGGCAATTTGGAATTTCTTCTTGCGCTGACGTTTTTTGTCCCGTAATATATATCCTCGCAGCACGGCAGTGCAGATGTCATGTGGCCCGTTCGTCTAGCGGTTTAGGACGCCGCCCTCTCAAGGCGGAGATCACCAGTTCGAATCTGGTACGGCTACCATACATCTGATACCCGGCCTTCCCATGGAAGGTCGGGTTTTTTATTTTCAAACAACCGTCTGCAATTCCCGTTTGAACCAGAGCTTTGCGTTCTGCCTATGGCCCTTACGGGTACAATATCCAAGATATTTTGACTGTTAGAAGGAGTCTCATGACGGAGTCCTCTCAGCATACGTCTAAGCCCCAGGTCGAGGTTGAGGCCTCGGGCGGAGATGACAATAAGAGCGCACGCCGCGGCGCCATCTTTATCGGCGTCGTGCTGGTAGGTTATATCGTCTATCTGGTGGTAACCGGGCAGATGGGGCAGTTCTGGGCCGCTATGTCGAGCGTCCAGGCGTCATGGCTCGTTGTCGCGTGTCTTTGCATGTTCATGTACCTGTTCTTTGGCATTGTGGCCTATGCGATCGCCGTCTGGCTCGATCCCAATTCGCCCGTCGGCATCCGCGACCTGATCTCGGTCGAGGCGAGTGGCATCTTCTTTGGTAACCTGACGCCCATGATGATGGGCTCCACCCCGGCTCAAATCTATCGCCTGACCAAGGCCGGCCAAAACGTGGGCGAGGCCGGCGCCACGCAATTCACGCGTTTTATCGTGTACCAGTTTGGCCTCGTTGCCTGGGGCGCTATCCTACTGCTTGCTCGCATGCCGTTTTTTGCCGAGCGCTATGGCGACATGACGTTGCTGTGCGTCTTTAGCTTTGGTGGGCACTGCTGCATCTTGCTGGGCATCTTCGCCGTCGCGCTCATGCCTAAGACCGTCACGCGCGTCGCCCATTGCATCATCAATTGGCTTGAGCGCATTGGTGTCTCGGCCACTAAGATCGAGGGATGGCGCACGTTTGTCGATGGCGAGATCTACTCCTTCTCCGAGAAGTTCAAGCTTTCAGCCGGACATTTTTCTTCCATGCTGCTCACGGTGGTCATCACCATGCTGCAACTCGCGTTTTTCTATCTGGTGCCGTATTTCCTGATGCTTGCCTTTGGCCACCACGAGGTCGACTTTTTCTCGGTCATGGCCGCGAGCGCCTTTGTCCAGCTGCTGAGCTCTGCGGTCCCCCTGCCCGGTGGAACTGGTGGCGCTGAGGGCGGCTTTGCATTGTTCTTGGGTCATTTCTTTGGGTCGGCTTCGACCGCCGGCTATCTGCTGTGGCGCCTCATTACGTTTATTGCGCCGACCATTTTGGCTGCGCCCCTGCTGGGACTTAAGAGCGCCCACAACGAGAGCATCCATGCGCGCTGGGATCGTGTGATGCGCAAGCTCGGCCGCACGCCTCAGACGCCCTCTGCGCCCACTATGCCGCACCCCACGAATGCTGTTACCGTTGATCCCAAGAAGCGCGCTCAGAAGGCTTCTGGGACCGCTAAGCCGGCTCATAAAGCCTATGTGCGCCAGACAGGCGATGGTATTCGCGTATCTCCGTCGGCACTCAATAAGAAGAAGCACCCTAAGTCGCAGTAGGGCAGTCGTGCGTTCTTCATGATGCGGGGCATATTTGTGCTGTATGGGGGATAATCCTCTTACGTAGATTATCTCTCATCTGTTGATGAATGCTTGCATATCGAAGGGACACGCCCATGGCAACCAGCAAACCGCGTCTTGATCGTCGCATCATTCGCAGCCGTAATGCCATCCTTTCGGCTTTCGAGCGCCTGCTCATGGAAAAGCCGCTGGCAGACATTACGGTGAGTGCCATCGCGCGCGAGGCCAATGTCGACCGCAAGACCTTTTACGTTCACTTTGGTACGGTTGACGGCCTGCTCGATGCCATTGCCGTCGATGTGGTGGAGATGATTGTCGACTCGGTCGAGAAAACGCTTGCTTCTATGGACGGTGACACCAGCGAGCGCGCTCTTGGCGCGGCGGCGACCTTCTTTAAAACCGTTAATGAGGCACTGTGCAACAACTTAGTGCTCAATCGTCAGCTGATCGAGAATATTCCGCTCGATGATTTCATGGCTCGTCTTCGTGCGCCGCTCGAACATGAGATTGCCGAGCGCGATCTGCTGCCCCAAGGTCTCAAGGACGAGATGTTCGACTACTATCTGGCGTTTTTGCTGTCGGGTATTATCGGTATCTATCGCACGTGGGCATTGTCTGACGGCTCGGTTCCTATCGAGCGCGTCTCTGAGGTCGCCAACGATCTGACTCTCAATGGTCTGTCGAGTCTGGAATCTCGCTTGGATTAGGCCTAGTTGGGCTCGTCGGCGTGGAAATCCCTGTTCACGAGGTTCTCCGGCGCCTTGGAGACCTCGCCGGTGTAGGAGCTGTAGCCTGAGGATCCTTAAAAGAAAGTCCAGTTTATTCTTCCCACTCCAAATGGGAATCCTCCGATGCGCCTTCGCATACTCGCATGACCTCGATACCATGCGAGCGTGCGAACTCGACGAGCTCTGCGTTGCGGGCGTTTATGGTGCCGAAGGCGGAGGGGCACACGATAAGGCGCGCGCAGTGGTCGAGGAGCTCTTTGGCGCGGGCTATGGTTTTATCCCCGATCGGCTCGAAGGCGCGCTCGGCCACGCATTCCGTCGCCAGGTCGCGCGCGAGCTCGCAGTCGATGTCCCCTTCGTGCAGAACGCCCGCGTAGAACGCCTTGCCCTGTCGGATGAGCTGGCGAAACACAGCCGACCCCGTACCTGCGCCAGCGATGACGAACGTGTGCGCATCGCCGTGTGGGCGCCCAATTTCCACGCTGCCGAAGCGCTCGTTGAAGGTGCCATGTTTAAGGCCGTAGAGCTCGCCAATCGTCTCGCGCGTGAATATGTCCTCGGGTGCGCCGGCGCGGAAGACCCGGCCGTCCTTCACGCAAATCACCTTGTCGGCGCTTTTCTGCGCGAGCTCGAGTTCGTGGATGGACATGATGATAGCCACATTCCGCGATTTCGCAAGGTGGCGAAGTATTCGCAGCAGGTCGATCTGGTAGCGGATATCGAGATACGACGTGGGCTCGTCGAGCACGAGCACACGCGGATCCTGCGCGATGGCTCGTGCGAGCATGACGCGCTGGCGTTGCCCGTCGCTTATCTGCATGAAGTCGCGCTCGGCGAGCTTTTCCACATGTGCGGTTTTCATGGCCTCGTCGACCCGACTATGGTCGTCGGGCGAGAGTGTGCCCATTCGCCCGGTGTAGGGATGCCTTCCCGCCTCTACGATATCGCGGCAGGTGAGGAGCTCGGTCCGGGGTCGATCTGTCAGCATAACGGCAAGGTTCCTTGCGAACTCCGCCGTCTTCCATCGGGAAATCTCCCGCTCGTCGAGCTCGACCGCGCCGGCAAGCGGTGCCAGATGGCGTGTAATGGTTTTCAAGATAGTCGACTTGCCCGAGCCGTTCGGCCCGATGAGCGCCACGACGTCGCCCGCGCGAACCTCCAGCTCGACGCCTTCGACTACGACCTTCTTGTCGTAGCCCGCCGACAGGTCGCTTATGCGGAAAAGCGGCGCTCCGTCAGCCTGCGTTTTTACCGGGGTTTCGAGGTTCGACTCCCCTCCGAGCGTTTTGGGCCGCGGCACGAATTCCCCCATCTACCTCACCCGCTTCTTCAACATGAGTGCGATAACCACCGGCGCGCCGAAGATGGCGGTGACGGCGCTGATGGAAAGCTCGACGGGGGAAAACAGCGTGCGCGCGATCAAATCGCAGCCCGCGCAGAAGATGGCGCCTCCCAAGAAGCACGCAGGAATCACTCGGATGGGCTTCGACGACTTCAGCGCCGACTTAACGAGATGCGGAACCGCGATGCCTACGAACGACACCGGACCAGCGAACGCGGTCACGCAGGCGGAGAGCATGCTCGCTAGAAGGACGAGCACCACGCGGAAGCGTGCGACGTTCACGCCGACGCTTTTCGCGTAGGCTTCTCCCAGCTGGAAGGCGGAAAGGGGCTTCGATATCGCGAATACGCATGCGCTCACGGTGATCACCACGACCGCGATGACCGCGACGTCGTCCCAGCTCGAACCCGAGAAGCTACCCAAAGACCAGTTGTGCAGGTTCACGATGGACTGGTCGTCGGCGAAGGCGATGAGGAAGTTCGTCGCCGCCGAGCAGATGTATCCCACCATGACGCCCGCCACGATGAGCATGGCCATGGAACTTATGCGCCGTGCGATGAGGAGCACGAAGCCGATGGTGATAAGCGAGCCCAGAAACGCTGCGACCACCATGGCCGGCGAGGACATGGCCTGGTTCGCGCCCAGAAGTACGATCATCGTAAGCGCGACGACGAACTTTGCGCCCGAGGAGACGCCCAAGATGAACGGGTCGGCGATGGGGTTGTTGAAAAACGTCTGCAGCAGGAACCCGGAGAGGGAAAGCGCCCCGCCGAGAAGCACGGCTGAAAGCACACGCGGCAGGCGAATCTCCCAGATGACTTGGCTTTCCATGGAATTGGCCGCGCCGCCCGAAAGGATGCCGGGGATGTGGTCTGCGGGCACGAGCACGCTCCCGATGCACAGGTTGGCCCCGACGAGCACGATGAGGGCAACGGCGAGCAGCGCCGTCACGACGCGACACCGCGCGGCGCGCCCCGATTCGTCGTATGTCATGGAAAGTCGGCTTCTCATGGTGCTAGCCGAGCTTCCTCAGATAATGGAAGTCGCTCGCGTCATCGCCGGTGAACGCCCCGTGCAGCTCGTCGATAATGTCGGCGGTAGAAGTCATCTGCTGGTACATGTCGGCGCTTGTGACCCAGACGTTGCCGTTCTTCACGGCTTTGAACTGCGACAATAGCGCGTTTTTGCCTACAAAGTCGTTCAAGGTGGCAACCGATTCGTCGATGGTGCCGTTGTAGACGATGATGTCGGCATCCTTCGCCGTCGCGTAGAAGCGCTCCATTTCGAGCGTTACTGACGAACCTGACGTCGACGCCGTCTGCGCGTCATCGAGCGCGTAGTTGCCGCCTGCAAGCTCGATCATCTGCGCCACGTAGTCGCCCGCCCGCCGCGTGACGGCGGCCCCGTTCGAGTTAATGTAGAAATACGCCACGGTTTTACCTGACGACGCAAGCCTCGACGTTTGCTCGACGCGGGCCTTCTGCTCGTTGAACAGGTGCGCGGCCTCGTCTTCTTTGTCGAACAGGACGCCGAAAAGTTTAATCCACTCGACGCGCCCGAGTGCTTCGGGCTCGCTCGATGACTGTTCGGTGAGCACGACGAGCCCGAGCTTCTGCAGCTTTTCCTTCACATCGGGCGTGTGGTTGATCATGGTGTTCTCGATGGCGAGCGTGCAGCCCGAGGCCGATATTCTCTCGTAGTCGGGCGCGCTGTACTTGCCGCCGTAGGCGATCGCCCCACTTTCGAGCGCGCTTTTGAAGCCTGCGACCGAGCAATCGTCGGCCTTCGTGCCCGACATTAAGATATTGTCGTTCGCATCGAGCGCGTCGACCAGGCACATCGTCGCCGACGACACGAGGTACACCTTGTCGGCGGGGCGCCTTATGACCGCGATGTCGGAGCTCAACCCATCAGGTACCTTTGCATTTTGCGGCACCACGAGGAAGCGCTCCCCGTTCGAAATGCAGATAAGCCGCAGGCCGCCTTCGTACTCGTCGACAGTGAAGTGCTCGGCGTATTCAAGCTGAAGCGTCCCCGTCGGCTTCCAGCCGCAGCCCAAATCGGCGTTGTGGAAGTCGGCCGCGGCGTTTGAAGCCGTTCCCGCAGGGGAGCCGCCGCTTGCTTCGTCGCTCGATTTCTCCTTCATGGTGGATGAATCGAAGTGGAGCGTGTAGTCGATGGTGTGCGGCGTCGACATGGCGACGGTCTCGGCCGACACGGCGATGTCCTCGTCGAGCGTGACGGGTATCTCGAATGTGGAGTTGCCGCCGTCGTTTACGGGCGCGTAGTCCACGCCGTCGACGGTCATCTTGTCGTAGTTCGAACTCGACCAGGTGATGGTCGCGGTGTAGGTGTCGCCATCCTTCACAATTGTGGTGGGTGAGGCGATGCTTGCGTGCCCTGACCCACCGGAGAGCGAGACGCTCACAGTGTATTCCTGAGAGCCTGCCGTGCCACCGGTCGCGTTCGGGTTCGCACTGCACCCCGCGAAGGGAAGCGCGAGCAGGGCGACGAGAACGCAGGCGATCGCGCGCACCGCGATGCTGCGACGCTTCTTGCTTTCCCCCTTGGGAAGAATCGACCGCATGGCGTTACTTCAGCGCGTCGGCGCGCAGATCGACGCCGGCGGATTCGAATACGAGCGTGCGGTCGTACCACCGCTCCCTTTTAATGCTCCACGCGGCGCAGGCGGTGTCCTCGTCGAGCGCATCAACGGGCACGTCGTAGGTGTACTTGCCTTCCGCGTTTTCCACATAGGGGATGAAGTCGGCCTCGCTTGCGGCGGCAGCCTCGTCGCCTGTGCCCATGAAGAGCTTGCCGTAGCCCGTGCCGGAAAGTGTCATCACGCAGTGCATAGAGCCGTTTTCCACGATGAGCTGGGCGTCCACAATCCTGAACATGTTCGAGCTGGAATCTACGGTGATCGGATAGGTGCCGTCGGCCACCTTGTCGGCGGTGATGGGGGCAGCGCTTGCGCCCTCGGGCGCATCGGCCGCCTGTTCGGTCTTTTCCTGGGAATCGACATCGCTTGCCTTTGCGCTGTCGATTGAATTTCCGCCGCAGCCGGCGAGCGAGAACGCGAAAAGCGCCGCCGACAGGGCGAAGGCGAGGGTTTTCTTCAACATGGAGGGGTTCCTTTCAATCGCTTCGACCGCCCGCGCCGTGCGGTGGGCGGGCGGGATGCGAATGCAACGGGCATGCGCCGTCAGTCGGGGAAGGCGCATGCCCGTTGCACGGGGACGCGACCGGCGCCCCCGTGCGCGGCGAGTTTACAGCTTGGCGATGGCGTCGTCCACGTGCGAGACGTAGATGTCGTCGACCGCGGCGTTCTGTCCCAGACCCTGGAGCAGGCACGTCACTTCGAAGCCAGCGGCCATGAACTTTGCAGCCCAGCTGTCGGGGTCGGTCTCGTCTGCCATGTCGTTGTTCGCGTGGTCGCCCGCGACCACCATGAACGGCGCGAGCACGGACTTCTTGTACCCTGCGGCGCTCGCGGCGGCGATAACATCCTCGCAGGTCGGCTCAGCCTCGACGGTGCCGACGAAGAACTGCGTCAAGCCCTCGTTCTTGAACACTTCCTGCATCTTGGCATAGTCGGCGTTGGAATCGGCTTCGGTGCCGTGGCCCATGAGGCACAGCGCCGTCTTGCCGTCGTCGAAGGACGCCATGTTCTCCTTAATGGCTGCGGCCACCTTCTTGTAGTCGTCGTCGGAGGTGAGCAGCGGGTCGCCGAGCGAGATCTTGTCGAACTTGTCAGCGTACTTGTCGAGCTCGTCTTTCACGTCGGCGTATTCCAGGCCAGCCATGAGATGCGTCGGCTGCACGACAATTTCCTTCACGCCGTCTTCCACGCAGCGGTCGAGCGCCTCGGTCATGTTGTCGATCGTGATGCCGTCGCGCTTCTTCAGCTTGTCGATGATGATCTGCGCGGTGAAGGCGCGGCGGATGTCGTAGTCCTGCCAGTACTTCTCGCGGATAGCGTCTTCGATGGCGCCGATGGTGATGTGGCGCGAGTCGTTGTAGCTCGTGCCGAAGCTCGTGACGAGGATGACCGGCTTCACGGCCTTCTCCTTTTCGCTCGATTTCTCGGAACTCGCGGAGGTGCTGGAGCAGCCCGCGAGCGCGAATCCGGCGAGCGCGACGGCTCCGGTTGCTGCGGCGCCCATGAAGCCGCGGCGTGACATCTGGTCGGACATGGTTTTTCCTTTCCTCGGTTTGCCGGTCCCCCGGCGACAGTTGCTTGTCGGCACAAGCGAAAGAAAAGCGCACCCCTCGGGGTTCACAAGGAGCTAACGCCACGGCGATGCCGTGAGGAAAAGGCGAAGCAGTCTGGCTTGGGGCGCGAGGCAGTTCGCCCGCGCGTCCTATACAGTAATGTCCCTTGCCCAGGATTCCCACCTGGTTCCCTTCGCAAGCCAGCGCGGGCTGTGCGGGCGCCGCGCCGGTCATTTCCTTTTATCCGATTGTCATATGCTCGTTGCCGAAACTTTTACTATGATAGTGGGCACTTGTGAACGTGTCAAAGCCAGGGCGGGCGGCATTGCGCCTCCTGCCTGCGTATTTGCGCCGATTGCCGCTGCGGGCGCCGTGTTTTGCCCGCTGTGCGAAGGGCGGCGTAAACGGTTGCGATGAGAAACGGGAAGGGAAGGCTCGGATGATTCATATCGTTGGCGCAGGCTCGGGCGCCGCCGACCTTATCACGCTGCGCGGGGCGCGCCTTCTGCGCGCGGCCGACGTGGTCGTTTGGGCGGGGAGCCTTGTGAACCCCGAGCTGCTCGCCGATTGCAAGGAATCCTGCGTCGTCTACGACAGCGCGCACATGACCTTGGAGGAAGTGCTCGACGTGATGTGTGCGGCGGATGCGCGGGGCGAGGAAGTGGTGCGCCTGCACACGGGTGACCCGTGCCTATACGGCGCCATCCAGGAGCAGATGGACGCACTCGACGCGCGCGGCGTGGACTACGAGGTGGTGCCCGGCGTGTCGAGCTTTTGCGGTGCCGCGGCGGCGCTTCGCCAGGAATACACGCTGCCGGGAATCAGCCAGTCGGTCGTGATCACGCGGCTTTCCGGGCGCACCCCCATGCCCGCGGGCGAGGGCATGCGCACCATGGCGGAAAGCGGCTCGACTATGGTCATCTTCCTGAGCTCGGGTATGCTCGCCGAGCTTTCCGCCGAGCTTTTGGCCGCGGGCCGCAGCTCCGACGAGCCGGCGGCGCTCGTGTACAAGGCGACCTGGCCTGAGGAGCGCGTGGTGCGATGCACAGTGGGCACGCTCGCCGATGCGGGCGCGCGAGAGGGCATCGACCGCACGGCGCTCGTGGTGGTGGGCCGCGTGCTCGGAGCTCACGGCGGGCTTGCGCACGACGGCGCGCAAGCGGAGTCGTACGAGCGCAGCAAGCTTTACGACCCTTCGTTTGCCACGGGGTATCGGAAGGCGAGCAGCTAGCGTGGCCTTCGAGCACTACATATATACCGGGACGACCCGCCTGCGCTGCGGCTATACCACGGGGAGTTGCGCCGCGCTCGCGGCGAAGGCGGCCTGCGAGATGCTCTTGTCACGAAAGCCCGTCGGCCGCGTGTCGATCGTCACCCCCGGCGGGCTGCCCGTCGAGACGGACGTGGTCGATGCATACATCGGCGAGGGGTGCTCCCAGTGCGCCGTGCGAAAGGATGCAGGCGACGACGCCGATGTGACCGACGGCGTGCTCGTGTACGCGCGCGTGGAACATGCCGGGTCGGGCACGGGTACTGCGGGCAGCAAGGACGTGCCCGCGCACGAATCGGAAGTTTCCGTCGATGGCGGCGTGGGCGTGGGGCGCGTGACGTTGCCCGGGCTCGAGCAGCCGGTGGGGGCGGCCGCCATCAACGCGACGCCGCGCGCGATGATTACTTCGGCGGTGCGTGAGGTGTGCGCCGCGCACGGCTTTTCTGGAAACATTGCTGTGACGATTTCGGTACCCGAGGGTGTGGCCCTTGCCGAAAAGACCTTCAACCCGCACCTGGGGATAGAGGACGGCATCTCCATCCTGGGAACGACGGGCATCGTCGAGCCGCGCAGCCTCGCTGCCTTGCGTGACAGCATCGAGCTCGAGATTCGGCAGCATGCGGCTATGGGGCGGCGCGGAGTCGTGCTCACGCCCGGCAACTACGGCGGGCAGTTCATCTCGGGGCATTTCCACCTAAACGGTGCGCCGGTGGTCTTCATCTCCAACTTTGTGGGCGACGCGATTGATTGCTGCATTCGCGAGGGATTTACCAATGTCCTTCTTGTGGGACACATCGGCAAGTTGGTGAAGGTCGCGGGCGGCATCATGGACACCCATTCGCGTACCGCCGACTGCCGCGCGGAGATTCTGGCCGCCCACGCGGCCATGGCCGGCGCGGGCGCGAAGACCGTGCGCGAGATCATGACGTCCGTCACGACCACGGCGGCACTCGAGGTAATCGAGGCCGCCGGCGTGGGGGACGCTGCGCGCGCCTCGCTCGCTACGGCAATCGAGGTCAGGTTGCGCCGTCGCGCGGCGGGCGCATGCGACATCGCCGCGGTCGTGTTCGACGCCGAGCGCCGCGAGCTTTTCCGCACGTCGGGCGCCGATGCAGTTATCGGGAAATTGGGGGCGACGTATGAGTAAAGGCGTGCTGTACGGGGTGGGCCGCGCAATCGGCTGGCCGGGGACGAAGGTGGTCATGAAGGCACGCCGCTCGCTTTCGGACACGAAGCGCATCCTTCGCGAGGAGGGCACCTTCGACGGTGCCGAGCTCGTAGAGGACTGTGGGCTTCCGGGCGAGCGCGTGTACCGCTCGCTCGACGATATGCCCGATCGGGGCAGCTACTTCTCGACGATGGTGGTGTGCTAGATGAGGATTTCCTGCATAGCGTTCACTGAGAGGGGGTATGCGTTGGCGGAGCGCACCGCACACGCGCTTTCCGATTACGCGCAGACAGGTGAAGATGACCCTGGCTGGTACGTTTCCGTTTCGCGCGGGTTCGGTGAGGGGAAGGCCGACCTGCGCGCATGGACGGCGCTCGCGTGGGAAGCGTCGGACGCGCTTCTGTTCGTGGGCGCGGCGGGCATCGCCGTGCGGGCGATCGCGCCGCATGTCGCCTCGAAGGCAACCGATTCTGCGGTTGTGGTGATCGACGAGGCGGGGCGCTTTGCCGTCCCGCTTTTGTCGGGGCATTTGGGCGGTGCGAACGAGCTTGCGCAAACTGTGGCACGCGCGGCAGGGGCCATCCCCGTCATCACCACGGCGACCGACGTCCGCGGCGTGTGGGCGGTGGATACGTGGGCGCGCTGTGCGGGGCTCGTCGTTTCGAATCCCGAGGCTATCAAGCGAGTGTCGGCGCGGCTGCTTTCGGGCGGGCGCGTGACGCTCTATTCCGACATGCCGATTTCGGGACAGCTGCCTGAGGGGGTTGACATTGCGTCCGACCGCGCTCGGGCCGATATCGTCGTGTCGCCGTTCGCTGGCGCGAATGCAGGTGCGTCCGTTCGCGCGTCGGAGACAACGGGCGAGGTCGTGCCCGCCGGTGAGACGTGGAAGCCGGCGGGCGTGCGGGCGCAGGCGCCTGCGCCCGAGCCGCTTCGCCTTGTCGTGCCCTGCATCGTTGCGGGCATAGGGTGCCGTCGCGGTACGTGCGCCGAAGCCATCGGGGAGGCGTTTCTTCTCGCGTGCGGGCAGGCGGGCATCTCGCCCTCGGCCGTGCGCGAGGCGGCGACGATCGACGTGAAGGCGCACGAGGAGGGTCTGCTCGCCTTCTGCCGCGCGCGCAATATCCCGCTTGCGACGTATTCCGCAGAGGAGTTGTCGCAGGTCGAAGGCAGCGTTTCGCCATCTGATTTCGTGCGTGCGACGGTGGG
This sequence comes from uncultured Collinsella sp., assembly GCA_900541715.1. Taxonomy (GTDB): domain Bacteria; phylum Actinomycetota; class Coriobacteriia; order Coriobacteriales; family Coriobacteriaceae; genus Collinsella. The sequence continues at coordinate 4,223 of UQLI01000002.1, read as the reverse complement.
GGTCGACAACGTGTGCGAGCGCGCGGCGCTCGCGGACGGGGGCAAACTTATCTTCCCGAAGCTCGCTCACGGCGGCGTGACCGTCGCGTTTTCCAGGGTAACTATCGAACTTTCGTTTAAGGAGCGGTGATGGGAAAGCTCTTCGTGGTGGGGATCGGCCCGGGCGGCCCCGACGGCATGACGATTGCGGCCCGGCGCGCGCTCGAGGCGGCCGACATCGTTGTGGGGTACACGAAATACGTGGAGCTCGCGCTCGCCGCCGTGCCCGACGCGGCGCATCTCGCGACGCCGATGATGCACGAGGTCGAACGGTGCCGCCTGGCGCTTTCGCGCGCGCAGAGCGGAGGAGCCGTGGCGCTCGTGTGCAGCGGTGACGCGGGCGTGTACGGCATGGCGAGCCCCGTGCTGGAGCTTGCGGAGGACTACCCCGATGTAGACGTGGAAGTTATCGCCGGGGCCACCGCGGCTCAGAGCGGGTCGGCGGTGCTCGGCGCCCCGCTTGCCCACGACTTCGCGGTCGTGTCGCTCTCCGACCTGCTCACGCCATGGGAGGTCATCGAGCGCAGGCTCGCCGCCGTGGCGAGCGCCGACTTCTGCATCTGTTTGTACAACCCGCGCAGCAGAAAGCGCGCCGACAGGCTCTCGCGCGCGGCGAAGATTATGCTCGAATGGAAGGCCCCCGACACGCTCTGCGGCTGGGTACGCAACATCGGGCGCGAGGGGCAGCAGTCGGGCATGTGCAGGCTCTCTGAGCTGGGGGAGATCGACGCCGACATGTTCACCACCGTGTTCGTCGGCAACGCGGACACGAAGCTCGTAGGCGGCCGTATGGTCACGCCGCGCGGGTATCGGGAGATTCCATGCGAAAGGTAACGATCATCGGGGCGGGGCCCGGAAACCCCGACTTGCTCTCGCGCGCGGCGCTCGACGCGATCGACATCGCCGACGTGGTCATCGGTGCTCATCGCGCGCTTGCCGGCATCGACGTGCCGCCCGACGCTGTGAGATGCGAGCTCGTTAAGACGGCGGACATCGTCGCCGCGCTCACCGATGCGGCGTCGTGGCAGCGCGCCGTGGTCGTGATGACGGGCGATGTGGGGCTGTTCAGCGGCGCGCGCCGCCTGGTGGAGGCGCTCTCCGGCGACGCGCGGGTGGACGTGCGCGTCATTCCCGGCATAAGCTCAGCGTCGTATCTCGCCGCGCGCCTCGCGCGTCCATGGCAGGATTGGCGCTTCGCGAGCGCTCACGGCGTGGCGTGCGACATCGTGGCCGAGGCCGAGCGCGCAGGTGAGCTCTTCCTCGCCACGTCGGGCGGGGAAGATCCCTCGCGGCTTTCGGGCGAGCTTGGCCATGCGGGCTTCGGGGACGCGCGCGTGACGGTGGCCGAGCGCCTGTCGTACCCCGACGAGCGCATCACCTGTGCGACCGCAAGTGAAATCGCAGGTCAGACGTTCGACGACTTGAACGTGATGCTTATCGATTTCGCAGGTGGCGCCGGGTCGTCTGCGGGCTCTAGCGCAGCCTCCGAGGCACCGGCCGGCGCGTCTGCGCCCGCGGCGGCTTCTTCCGCGGCGGACTCTGCGGGCGCATCCCGCGCCGCGAGCTCCCGCTGGCCGTACGCTTCCTCGGGCATTCCCGACGAGCTCTTCATCCGCGGCGACGTTCCCATGACCAAGCAGGAGGTGCGCGCCGTCGCGCTTGCGAAGCTTCGCCTTACCGCGACCGACACCGTGTGGGACGTCGGCGCCGGCACGGGGAGCGTGTCGATCGAGGCGGCGCTCGTCGCGCGAGCGGGGTCGGTATGGGCGGTTGAGCGCAACGCGGCCGGCGTGCGGCTCATCCGGGAGAACGTGGCTGCATTCGGGTGCGGCAACGTGCATGCAGTCCCCGGTGTCGCCCCCGAAGCGCTCGCGAAACTGCCCGTCCCCGACGCCGTGTTCGTCGGCGGGAGCGCGGGCGAGCTTCCCTCCATCGTGGAGGCGGCGCTCGAGAAGAACTCGCAGGTTCGTCTGTGCGTGCCATGCGTCACCGTTGAGACGCTCACCGAGGCGTGCGCGCTCCTCTCGGGTTCGCGCTTTAAGGGGTTCGAGGCGTGCCAGGTGTCGGCCGCCCGCGCCGAGGCTGTAGGCTCGCACCATCTCATGAAGGCGCAAAACCCCGTGTTCCTCGTCAGCGCGCGTGGTGCAGGTGGGGAAGGCGGCGCCCGGTGAGCACGACCATCCCGCGCTTCATGGTCGCTGCACCCTCGAGCGGGAGCGGCAAGACGGTCGTTACGTGCGCGCTCCTGCGCGCGCTCGCGCGCCGCGGCCTCGCATGCGCGGCCTTCAAATGTGGCCCCGACTACATTGATCCGCTCTTTCATCGTCGTGTCGTGGGCGCGCGCTCGGGCAACTTAGACGGCTTCTTCACCGACGCCCCGACGCTGCGCGCCCTGCTCGCATGCGGCGCCGCGGGCGCGGATGTCGCGGTGCTCGAGGGGGTCATGGGCTTCTACGACGGCATGGCGCCCGGCGTGGCCGACGCGAGCAGCTACCAGGTTGCGCGCGACACGGAAACGCCGGTCGTTTTAGTGGTGAACGGGCGCGGGGCGTCTTTATCGCTCGCCGCCGTAATTCGCGGCATCGCCGAGTTCCTGCCTTGTGCGAACGTGCGCGGCGTCGTGCTGAACAAGACGAGCGCCGCTGCCTGCGCCTACGCGGCGCCTGCGATCGAGAAGCACACGGGCGTCGCGGTTTTGGGTAATATTCCCGCCGACGAGGCGTTCTCGCTCGAAAGCCGGCATCTGGGGCTTGTGACCGCCGACGAGGTCGAGCAGCTCTCCGCGCGCATCGACAAGATGGCCGAGCTGGTGGAAAAGAGCGTCGACGTCGGCCGCTTGCTCGAAATAGCGGCGACGGCACCCGATATCCGCGAGGAACCTTACCGGTTGGAGCCGATCGCGGGAGCGCGGCCCATCGTCGCCGTCGCGCGTGACGAGGCGTTCTCGTTCTACTACGAGGAGAACCTGCGCGTGCTCGAGGACCTGGGTTGCGAGCTGGCCTTTTTTAGCCTTCTGTGTGATAGCGAGTTGCCCCGGGGGACAAGCGCCCTCTATCTGGGGGGCGGCTACCCGGAGCTCCATGCGCGGCAGCTCTCCGAGAACGCGCCGATGCGCGAGGCGGTGCGGCGCGCGGTGGAATCCGGCATGCCGACGGTCGCCGAATGCGGTGGGTTTCTGTACCTGCAGCGCGAAATCTCCGATAGCGAGGGGCGGCGCTGGCCTGTTGCGGGCGCCCTTGAGGGCGCAAGCGAGAACGGGGAAAGGCTGTCCCATTTCGGGTACGTGGAGCTCACTTCCCAACGCGACGGGCTCTACGGGCCGCGCGGCACACGCATCCGCGCGCACGAGTTCCACTACTGGCAGTCCACCTGCCCGGGCGGCGACTTCTGGGCGCAAAAGCCCCGGCGCGACAAGGGCTGGCCGTGCATGACGACCACCCCGTCCCTGGTGGCGGGCTTCCCGCATGTGTACTATCCTGCGAACCCCGACGTTGCGCGCGCGTTCGCGTCTGCCGCAGCGTCGTTCGCAGAGAGGAGACGGCATGGCTGAAGCAACCGAAACCGCGCTTGCCTGCATCCGCGAGGAAGTCGAGCGCGCGTTCTCGTCGGCGCCGGGCGCCGTGCTCGAAGCCGCGCTCTCCCGGATCGCGCCCGCAGACGAGTGTGCCCGCGCCGCCGCGTACGCCGCGTGGGACTCCATCGCGCATCCTTTGGGGGGATTGGGTGACTTTGAAGACGCCGTCGCGTGTATCGCCGCAGCTCAGGGGAGCGCCGAGGTGGCCGAGTTTCCCCGTGCGCTCGCGGTATTCTTTTCCGACAACGGGGTCGTTGCCGAGGGCGTGTCGCAAAGCGGGCAAGACGTGACGCGAGCCGTCGCGCGCAACATGTGCGAGGGGGCCACGAGCGCCTGCCGCATGGCGGCGTTCGCGGGTGCCGAGGTCGTGCCCGTCGACGTGGGTATGGCCCGGGGCATAGAAGACGCGCGCATGGTGCGCGCGAACGTGCGGCGGGGGAGCGGCAACATCGCGCACGGCCCCGCTATGTCTCGCGATGGGGCCGTGCACGCGATCGAGGTCGGAATCGCCGTCGCGTGCGGGCTTGCCCGCGCCGGCGTGCGCCTTCTCGCCGCGGGCGAGATGGGCATCGGCAACACGACCACCTCGGCGGCGGTGGCCGCAGTGCTC
>UQLI01000001.1 GCA_900541715.1 uncultured Collinsella sp. | reverse complement strand
GAGACGGCGGTCGACGAAACTGGAGAGGAGGTATTACGAGCTCCTGTGCGAATTGGAGAGAACGCTCCCGCAAACTGCCTCTTGACAACTTATAGGAGCGTCGGTTTTATTTTTGCAGATTTTGGCATGGTCGGGGGTTATCGCTTAAACGTAGTAGATAGGCCGGTTTCGTGCCGAGCAGCGATGCAGAAGCCCCTAGCGCAGCGACCTCAGACCGCCGGCCTCCTTGTCGAGCACCGTAAAGCGCACGGCATCCAGGTGCTCCAAGATGCTGATGGTCCGTTTGCGCGACACGCCCAGGGCTTCGCGCAGCACACTCGTGGTGGCGGCGCCACCGGCAGCCTCGATAGCCGCTGAAACAACCTCACGCGCATGAGCCTCGGCGGCGGCGGACAAAGCAACGTCACGCTCGACCTTAACGATCAAGCGGTTGAGCGAAAGTTCGCGCAGGGCACTCGTCATGGTGTCGCGATCGAGGTGCAGCTGCTCGCCCACCTCGGGAAGCGTCGGTACGTCAAGGCCGGCCTCGTCCAGCAGGGCAACGATACGCTGGCTAGCCTCGTGCACCACGCGTATCGCCGCGGCGGCGGAATGCGGGTCGAACACCTCGGCACCGTCGACGACGCACACGCCACGTGCACAGCCCTCGAGGACGAGCGCGGACGCAACGTCTTCGCCCGCTGTCGGCCAGGCGACATGCGCGACCTCGCCCGGCGTGAAACCCGTCTGCTTGGGCGCGGCCCTGTGCATGGCGGCCAGCGTGTCGGCGAGGGCAGTGAGGGCGGCATCGAGCACGGCGGGAGCGGCATAGAGCTCCTCGGTCGAGCGCTCGGAATGAAGCGCCACGGCGTCACCCGAGGAAACCGTCCCGTGCAGGAGTGCGGCCGCCTCGGCGCCCGAAAGATCGAGAGCACGGGTTGCGCTCGCGGCAGGCGCGGGCAGGCGCTGCAGCCCCAGCCATGCGGCAACGGCGGCGGGGCGGTCGCTGGCATCTAGGGCCCCGAGCAGCGCGCACTCGCCCGCGGAGAGGTCGCGCGAGCGGCGGCACCGCGAAAGAAGAACGCGACCGCCGCCGATAAGCGCCACCGGTGAGAACGCGAGCACGATGAGGCCGTCGCCCGACCGCACGGGAAGGCGCTCCTCCAGACGGACCTGCACGATGCGGGTCTCGCCAGCCTCAATGGGCCCCTCACCCTCCATGAGCATGATACGGCCGAGGACCTCCGCCGTGCCCACCATCACGTGCACGCGCGCGCCGGACTCGAAGGGCACGGGCTTGGAGCCCTCGCGCCCCAGATACGTGAAGTGAGCGATGAACCTGAGCGTCGAGCCTTCGGCGCCAGGGCCGCAGAGGACCTCGCCGCGCGGAAGGTCGCCCGCACCGTCGCCCACGATGTTGAGCGCCACGCGCTGCCCGGGCAACGCCCGAGGGGTATCGCCATGCACCTGAATCGCGCGCACGCGGCAGCGCACGCCCGCGGGACTCGAGACGAGCTCATCGCCCGCCGCTACGGGGGCATCGTGAAGCGTGCCCGTGACGACCGTCCCGGATCCCTTGATGGTGAAGCAGCGGTCGATGGGCAGGCGCGGGGCCAGACCGGGGCGCACCGGGTGGGATGCGGCATCGGCCAGGAAAGAGTCGATGGCGGTATCGAGGGCAAGGCGAACGTCCTCGACGCCCGCACCCGTACGCGAGGAAACGGGCACCACGGGCGCATCGGCAAAGACGGTATCGCCAAGGAAGTCCATCACGTCGAGCTCGGCGAGCCCCGCCGTCTCGTCGTCCGCAAGGTCGCGCATGGTAAGCGCCACCACGAGGTGTTTCACGCCCAACAGCTCAAGAACGTGCACATGCTCGCGGGTCTGCGGCATCACGCCCTCAACGGCCGAAACCACCAGCAGCGCAACGTCCACGCCGGTGGCGCCCTGCACCATGGCGCGCAGATAGTGCGCATGCCCGGGCACGTCGACCAGGCCGACAAGCTTGCCGCTGGGAAGCTCGAGCTCGCCAAAGCCGAGCTCCGTAGTCATGCCTCGGCGCCGTTCGACCTCCAGACGGTCGGGATTTTTGCCGGTCAGCGCCTCGATAAGGGATGACTTTCCGTGGTCGACGTGTCCTGCCGTTCCAACGACAACGGGACGTTCGACAAGCTCGCGCGCGGTCATCGACGCAAACCTGCCCGCACGGCATCCACCAACGCAGACGCACACAGATCAAGGTCGGTGTCGCGCAAAAGCGTGCGGACGTCAAACAGCACCTGGTCGTGCCGTACGCGTGTCACGACCGGCGTATCGGGCTCCTGAACCAAAGCGCGCTTTAGGCCATCGGCAGATAGGCGCCCATCGGCGGGACAGACGGCAACGCAAAATGTTGGGAGCTCGACGGTCGGCAGCGATCCGCCGCCGGGAGCAGAGGCGCCCTCGATAACCTGCAGCTCCACGGCCTGCTCGCACTGAGCCTCTCGAAGCTTGCGCAGCATGCGGTCGTGCAGGCGCTTGGCCTGACGCTCGAGCGGGGCTGGCGCGCCCGAAAGCATGTTGAGAACCGGGACCTCCCGATGTGCCGTATCGGGACCGGTCACATACAGACGCAAAGTGGCCTCGAGTGCCGCGAGCGTGAGTTTGCCAGGGCGAAGCGCGCGCATAAGCGGATGCGAGGCACAGGCGGCGATTACTTGGGCGCTGCCGAGAATAATGCCCGCCTGCGAGCCGCCGAGCAGCTTGTCACCCGAGCACGAGACGACGTCAACGCCGGCACAAAGCGAGGCGGGCGTGGGCTTCTCCCCCGCATCGGCGAGCACCCCATCTGCAAGCAAAGCGCCCGAGCCTTGGTCCTCGTACAGCAACATCCCGTGCTCGTGCGCCAGTGCGGAAAGCTCCGCCGCGGAAACCTCCTCGTGGAAGCCCTCGATACGGTAGTTAGAAGGATGGACTTTCAGAATCATCGCCGTGTTGGGCGTAATGGCGCATCGATAGTCATCCAGATGCGTCCGGTTGGTAGAGCCCACCTCGACAAGTTTGGCACCCGAAGCAGCCATGATGTCAGGAATGCGAAAACTGCCGCCCACCTCGACAAGCTCGCCGCGGCTCACGATGACCTCTTTGCCGCACGCATGCGCGGCAAGCACCAGCAGCACCGCCGCGGCGTTGTTGTTGACAACCAGGGCGTCCTGCGCCCCCGTGAGCGTACGCAGCAGACGAGCGGCGTGCTCCTTGCGGCCCCCACGGGCACAGGTCGCGACGTCGTACTCAAGCGTGCTGTAGCTTCGGGCGACGTCGGTCACCGCCTGCACCGCTGCGGGGGCAAGCGGAGCGCGGCCCAGATTGGTGTGAATCACAACGCCCGTCGCGTTGACGGCAGGACGCAGGGTCGGCAGCGATAGGCGGTGGCACCGTCGCTCGATGGCCAAGGCGAGCTCGCGCTTGTTCCTTGCAGGAGCGCCAGAGCGAATAGCCGCGCGCTCGGCATCGAGCTCGGCGTCAATCGCCTCGCGCACAATCGTGTCGCCCGCATCGCCCGCAGCCTTCATAATCGGCCACTCGGCCAACAGCTCGTGAACGGCGGGAATGGAGCGCAGGCGGTCGCGCACCTCGGCAGGCATGGATTCGCAGTCGCTCATGGAAAGCCTTTCGACATGTTCAATAAAAAGCAGGTCCCCCTTGGTCGTCATCGGCCAAAATGTGGCAACGCGCATGCAAAAGGGACAGTTCCATTATGGCAGCTCGCGACAAGGCGGCGAAGCGCCTCGTCCAAAACCTGCCAAAATAAACCTGTCCCTTTTTGGTCGGTTATGGTTTGGGTCCTTTAGGCCTCTTTGTTGGCGTAGATAAACCAGTAGCCCAGCGCCACAATCAGGGCGCCGCCCACAATATTGCCCAGCGTGGCGACCGAAAGGTTGAGCGCCAGCCCGGAGGCGTTGAGGGCATCGGCGCCGGCGATATGGGCTCCATAGCCGCAGGAGTGCATCAAAATGCCCATGGGCAAAAAGTACATGTTGGCAACGCAGTGCTCAAAACCGCAGGCCACAAAGGCAGCGATGGGCAGCAAAATGCCCACGACCTTATCGACCACGGTCTTGCCGGCAGTGCCGATCCATACGGCCAGGCAAACAAAGATGTTGCACAGAATACCGCGGAAGAAGATGGCGACGGCGTCGATCGTAACCTTACCGGCGGCGACGCTCACCATAGTGTTGGCGACGGCCTCGCCGTTGAGCTTGTAAATGGCTGCCATGTAAATCAAAAAGACAACGAACAGGGCACCGATAAAATTGCCGATCCACACAATAGCCCAAGCCTTGAGCATCTGGACGAGCGTGATCTTTTTGCTCTTAAGCGCGCAGACCATAAGCGAGTTGCCGGTAAACAGCTCCGCGCCGCAAATGAGCACGAGCACCAGTCCCAGGCAAAAGCACAGGCCGCCCACAAAGCGCTGGGCGCCCCAGCCAAGCGTGGGATCGCTCAGAAAGACGGTGAAGAATAGGCCGCCGAAGGCGATGAACGCACCGGCGAACATGGCGAGCAAAAAAGCCTTCGAGACCGACAGGTTGGCCTTGGTAACGCCGGCAGCCTCGGTCTTGGCCTCGATCGCGGCGGGCGCCAGACAATCGGGGGTGGGGTGTTCTGCCTTGATTTGTGCCATAGCAACCACTTCTTTCTTACGATTTGGGACAAGCATTGCTCACGAACATGTCCCGCGGGGGCAAACAAAAACAAAACAGGCCAGAAGTAAACGTACCTCTGACCTGCAAATTACATGGAGCGGGCGACGGAGCCAATTCCCGTATCCGGCGCTCTTACAAAACCGGCTCTGGCTCCAAAAGGAGTCAAAGCCGTTAACCAATCTTATGGAGCGGGCGACGGGAATCGAACCCGCGTCATCAGCTTGGAAGGCTGGGGTTCTACCATTGAACTACGCCCGCAAGATATGGTCGGGACGACAGGATTTGAACCTGCGACATCCTGCTCCCAAAGCAGGCGCGCTACCAAACTGCGCCACGTCCCGAAGGTGTTGAGCAGCTAAGGTCTAAACCTTGCGTGTCCCAAAGCGAAGGAAATTATAGGGGAGACTCCCCGCCTGTGCAAGCATTGATGCCTTAGCTCCTCGAATGTGCGACAAAACGACTATGGAGCAGACCGATCACAAAGGCAACCACGGCAACCGGCGCCCACGCGGCTCCAATGTCCGCAAGCGGCAGCACATCGAACGGCAGCCACGCACCCGCAAAGAACGCATCGCGGACCGAGGTGATCACACTCTGCACAGCAACCACGCCGCCGACCCACACCCACACCTGCGGATGAGCGTCGCAAAAACCGTGCACCAGGCCCATCAGCACCAGCACGATGGCGACGGGATACAAGGCGTTGAGCATGGGCACCGAGAACATAAGAATCACATCGAGGCCCACGTTGGAAAGCACGCACGAAAATGCCGCGAACACAAAGGCGAGGATCGCGAAGGGACGGCGCATGGCCTCCTCGGAGGCCTCCGCTCCCCCTTCAACCACGTACGTCTCGCAGAAGTAGCGCGAGCAGCAGCTGATGAGGCCGATGCACACGTTCATGCAGGCGAGGAAGAAGATCGCAAAGACCACGACCGTGCCGGCAAGGCCAAAGTGCATGGAGGCAGAGCAGGCAAGGATGGCGGCGCCGTTAGTAGCGTCGGGCATCACGGTGCCGAGCTGCATTCCGGCAAGGCCCAAGCCGCAGTAGATGATGGCCATGAGCACGCCGGCGATCACACCGGAACGCGAAATCTCGAAGGCCACGCGCGTGTCATCGGTAACACCCAGCTCGTGGATGGTCTCGGCGATGATGATGCCGAAGGCGAGCGACGCGAGCAGGTCCATGGTCTGATAGCCAGTCAGAAAGCCCTGCACGGCGGCGCCTGCATCGTAGGGAGCCTGAGGCGCGGCAGCCGGTCCCAGCGGCGAGATCACGGCAGCACCCACAACCAGCACGATGAGCGCAATGAGCGCGGGGCCCGTAATACGGCCGAGCACGCGCGTGATGACACCCGGGCGCAGCGTGAGCACAAACGCGACGACGAAGAACCCGATGGCAAACACCAGACGTGCCGTGCCGAGCGAAACGCCCTCGGGTAGCAGCGGCACTAGCATCTCGAAGGCCGTGGAGCTCGTGCGCGGAATAGCCAGGCACGGGCCGATGGCCAGATACACCGCCGCAACAAAGAACTCGCCAAACTTAGGATGCACGCGCCCAGCCAGCTCGCGGGCCGTGCCGGCGAGCGCGACGGCGATAAATCCCATAACAGGCAGACCGATAGCGGCAATCAAAAAGCCGATCATGGCAAGCGGCGTGGCGGTACCGGCCTGAAGTGCCAGCAACGGCGGAATGATGAGGTTACCGGCACCAAAGAGCATCGAGAACAGCGCAATGCCGACGGTAACGACATGGTCGGAGCGCAGGCCGCGCGGAGCGGATGAGGCCATAGGCACACCTTTCGGGTCGAAACAAAAACGGGACGGGCAAAAACACCCGTCCCGCAAGTATATACGCTCTAGCAGGCTAAATCGCGCAAAGCGTCAATCGCGGTGTCGACTTCCTCGTCCGTGTTGAAATACCCAAACGAGAAGCGGACGACACCCTGGCGCTCGGTCCCGAGCGCGCGGTGCATGAGCGGAGCGCAATGGGCGCCGGGGCGCGTCGCAATCCCCCACCCTTGCATGAGCGCGTCCGAGATCTCGGCAGAGTCGATATCACCCACGTTGAGTGAGACGATCGCCGAGCGCGACGGCTGGTCAAAGGCACCGTAGAGCTTGATCTCCGGGATTTCGCGCACGCCAGCGAGAAAGCGATCCGCCAGTGCTCGCTCATGCGCCGCGATCGCCTCGACCCCGCCTTGCGCCTCGATAAAGTCGAGACCTGCGGAAAGTCCCGCGATGCCGTGACCGTTGAGCGTGCCCGCCTCAAGGCGCGTGGGCCACCCAAGCGGCTGCAGCGCATCGAAGCTGTGCACGCCCGTGCCGCCCATGGCCCACGGAGCCACGTCAATGCCCTCCGCCACGGCCAGGCCGCCGGTCCCCTGCGGACCCATGAGCCCCTTGTGACCGGTAAAGCACACGACGTCGAGCCCCATAGCCTGCATATCGACATACATCGCGCCGGCAGACTGCGAGGCATCGACGATCACGAGCGCGCCGGCCGCATGGGCCATGGCGGCCACGCGCGCGATGTCGACCGCGTTGCCGGTCACATTGGAGGCGTGCGTCACCACCACGGCACGCGTGCCCGGCGTGACCAGCTGCTCGAGCTCGTCGTAGTCGAGCACGCCGTTCGCGTCGCAGCCCGCATGCTCAACGGTCACGCCCCGCTCAGCCGCAAGACGATTAAGCGGACGCAGCACTGAGTTGTGCTCAAGCACCGTCGTGACCACGCGGTCGCCGGGACGCACCACGCCGTTGATGGCGGTGTTGAGCGCCGCCGTCGAGTTAGGTGCAAAGCACACATGGTCGGCGCGCGGGCATCCCAGCAGGCGCGCAAGCTTGGCGCGGCACCCATGAATCGTACGCGCGGCATCAAGCGCACCCGAGGTGGCACCGCGCCCGGCATTGCCGAGCGAGCACATCGCCTGCGTCACGGCATCGATGACCGTCTGCGGCTTGCGCATGGTCGTCGCCGCGTTATCCAGGTAGATCATCGCACGACCTCCCACATATCAATCACGGTATAGCCCTCTGTGGGAACGCCCGCCGCGGCGAGTTCGCCGCGCAGCAGCTCCTCATCGGCAGGCAACGCCTTCCACGCCAAACCGCAGCCGGCAGCGACCTCCCCGGGTACGGGTATCGTTCGCCCGGGAAGGCCGCGCTCGATACACAGGGACTCGCAGCCCATGGCGGCCGCCGTGGTGGGAAACGTGATGACAAGCGCCGGGCGCTTCTCCCTCATGGCAACTCCAACCAATACGCTACGGGCGCACGACGCGCACGGCCTGCTCCATCTTCTCCACGATCACGTACATGTTGGTGACCTCGCCCACCGCAAGCTGGTCTTTAATGCCATAGTGGTCGAGGCAGGTGCCGCAGGTGAGAATCTCGACACCCTGCTCCGCCAGGCCCTTCAGGTCGTCGAGCACCGGCGAACCCTCGACGGTGAGCTTGGCGCCGCCGTTGTAGAACAGCATGGTCGCGGGCAGTTCCTCCTGCTGCGTCACGGCAAAGATAAACGCCTTCATGAGCTTGTGGCCCAGCTCGTTGTCGCCACGGCCCATGCAATCGGTGTAGACGGAAATGACGAGCTTGCCCTTGCCGGCGCTGGCATCGCAGAAGGCAGTGCCATCCTGCTCGGGGTCCGCAACGGCAACGGCGCCAGAGGTCGCCAAGGTCACGTGCCACTCGGCGTCAGAAACCTTCTCGACCGAGGCCGTGCAGCCCTTTTCCTGTGCCATCTTGGAGATGTTCTTGACGGCGGTCTCGTTGTCGACCGAGGTCACCACGGCACCCTCGCCATCAAGCTGTTTGAGTGCCTTAAGCGTCTTGACGACGGGCAGCGGGCAGGCATCGCCCATGGCATTGACTTCAATTTTCGTAGACATAGTTTTTCCTTTCGAAAGAACCGTTCTAGAGAACGGTAAACAGTTACATAAACGTGCGGGCTAGCGGACAACGTGGACGGCAGGACCGCCTGGCACCGGCTCGCACACGCGACCGACGACGGCGGCAACGCGCCCCTCGGCACGCAGACGGCACGCAAGCTCATCCACATCCCACGCGGGCGCCGCGATGAGCAAACCACCCGAGGTCTGCGGATCGTACAGCGCGTCAAGCATGCCCGGCTCCAGGTCCTCGTCGGCAGCCACGCGCGGGCCAAAGAAGTCCTGGTTGCGGTAGGAGCCCGCGGGGATAAAGCCCAGACGCGCCATGTCGAGCACTTGATCAAAGAGCGGCACCGCCCCCGACGCAAGCTCAACCTGCACGCCCGAGCCCTCGGCCATCTCGCACGCGTGCCCGATCAGACCAAAGCCCGTGACATCGGTGCAGCCGTGAAGCTCAAGTCCCTCGGCCAGACGAATCGGCGCTTCGTTGAGGGAGCGCATCGAGTCAAACATCGGACCAGCCTCGCCCTGCTCGATGAGATCGCCCTTAATGGCCGTGGTGATGATGCCCGAGCCGATCGCCTTGGTCAGCAGCAACGCATCGCCCACGCGAGCGCCGCTGTTGGCGAGCATACGGTCTAGTGGCACAAAACCGCTCACAGACAGACCGTACTTGGGCTCGTCGTCGTTGATGGTGTGGCCGCCCGCGATGGAGCAACCCGCCTCGACGCACTTGTCGGCGCCGCCCGCCAGAATTTCGCCGGCAACCTCAACTCCCAGGCAACTGGGAATGCACAGCAGGTTCATGGCATGGCTCGGCCGCCCGCCCATGGCGTAGATGTCCGACAGCGAGTTGGCCGCGGCAATCTGGCCAAATAGAAACGGGTCGTCGACCATCGGCGGGAAGAAGTCGATGGACTGCACGAGACCCAAGTTATCGCCAACGCGAAAGACGCTCGCATCGTCGGAGGTATCGAACCCCACGAGCAAGTTGTCGTTATGCACATTGGGTAAATCGCCCAGGACCTGGGCGAGGGCTCCGGGAGCCAACTTAGCGGCTCAACCGCTCGCGGCAGTCATAGACGTGAGCTTAATCTGATCGTCAGCCATCGATACCTCCTCTCATCGGTCAATCATTTCCTCCCAGTATACGCATGAATGCAGGCTCACGGCCGATGCATTAATCGAGCGCCTGTGCGCGAATCGCCGCGCCGATCGCTCCGGCAAAGCGAGCCTGTGGCGAGGTGGTCACCGGCAACCCCAGTAGCTCGCCCAACCGCTCCACCACGAAGGCGTTCTCGCACAGGCCACCGGTCAGGTAGTACGGGGCGCCCGCGGCCTGCCCGGCCATGGTCGCCACGCGCGAGACCACGCTGTCGATCACGCCACGCGCAATGTTCTCGCGCGGCTCACCGCGACCGATCAGGCTGATGACCTCACTTTCGGCAAAGACCGTGCACATGCTGGATATCTTGGTGGGCTCGCCGGAACGCGCCAGGTCGGCCATCTGCTGCTGGGAAATGCCTAGGCGGTCAGCCATGATCTCCAAAAAGCGCCCCGTGCCGGCGGCGCACTTGTCGTTCATGGCAAACTTGGCCACGCGGCCACTTTTAAGCTGAATGACCTTGGTGTCCTGACCACCCACATCGATCACGGTGCCGTGGTCACCAAACAGGCGCACGGCACCGGTACCGTGGCAGGTAATCTCGGTCACGACCTTATGCGCACAGGGCACGGCAACACGACCATATCCGGTCGCGATCACGCGCACGTCGTCGGCAGCCACGTCATAGCCAGCCGCGGCAAGCTCGCCGCGCAGACGCTCGGCCGCATCGACCGAGGAAAACCCGGTTGGCTGCACGCACGTCCACGCCACCGAACCCTCCCCATTGACCACAGCAGCCTTAGCCGCCGTAGACCCGATATCGATCCCGATCCCTATCATGGCTCTCTCCCAATCTAAACATCAAAGGCAGCGGCGCGTTCAGCGCCTTAGCTCTAGGTTTCTCAGGTGCCGGAGATTGCCCCGAAAGAGGAGCGCAGCGTACTTTGGGTACGCAAGCGACGGTTTGAGGGGCAAGATCCGGTGCCTGAGAAAGCTAGAGGGTTTCGATGAAGGCGGCGATGCGAGTCTCGATCTGGCCCATGTCGCCGTTGCTGTAATCGGTCTCGATCTTCATATACGGAATACCCGCACCCTCGACAGCCTCCTGCATGCGCGCACTCTCCACGTTAAAGGTGTGGCACGCCTGGAGCACGTTTTCCACCACGCCATCGACGTGATACCTCTCGCACATGGCCAGCGTGTTCTCCATACGACCGTCGTTGGGCGTCATGACCGAGCAGTTGATGTCCAGGTAGCGGTCGGCGATGGCGCGCAGAATGTCGGGCGCGTCCGGGTCGATCATCATGGCCGCCGTGCGCTCGCCCGAGCAGTCGTCCATACACACGACCACGCCGCCGTTGGACTCGATAGTACGGCCGATCTTGTTGATCACGCCGCCCACCGGGCAACCGGTGATCAGAATGCGCTTGGCATCCGCCGCAACCGGGCGGTCGCCCTCGTCGTACGCAGCGCGCAGCTTGGCAACCTTTTGCTCCAGCTGCTGCGTATAGGCCTCGATATCAAAACTAAACGTACCGGCAAACATGGTGCTCATCAGGTCGACGCCGCTCATGGCCGCCGGCTGGTTGGCCTGCAGCGCAAACATCTCGAGCTGGGCCGCACGCAAGCGGTTGCGACGACGGACGGCAGCGCGCAGGTCATCGTCAGTAATCGTGATGCCGTAGAAGCCCTCGAGCTCCTCCTTGAGCAGGCGGCACTCCTCGTACCAGCCCTCGCGCTCGTAGGCGCGGTCGCGGCCCTGCGGAAGATGCAGAATGTGCGTACGCTTGAGCTCGTTGAGCAGCTCGTACATCTTCTTCTTGCCGTCGCAGGTGGTCTCACCGATGATCATGTCGCTAAAGTACGTAAACGGGCACTTTTGCGAATAGGCAAAACCGTAGGTCGACTTGATGAGCGGACACAGATTTGCCGGCAGCACCTTCTCGGCCTCGGGAATCACCTCATCGGACGTACCGCACAGAGCCACACTTGCAGCGCCCGCGGCATCGATAATCTCGAGCGGCGTATAACTGCACAAAAAGCCGACCAGGCGATTACCCGCCTGCTTATAATCCTTGACGCGAATAAACGCCGCCTTGCGCTGCTCGTTGAACTCCTCAAACGTGGACGGCAACGGCTGCTCAATATATTCCGACATATAACTCCTTAACAAACCTTTTAACCAACCAAGGAAACGGCTTTCCCAGGTGCCCGAGGTTGCCGTGAAAAAGGAGCGCCGCGTACTTTGGTACGCAAGCGACGGTTTGAACGGCAAGATCGGGTGCCTGGGGAAGCCGCCGGGACGAATAGTCCTAAATGGTTTCCAAGAAAGCCTCAATCCTGGTTTGCAGTTGGCCTGCGTCCTCGCCGGCGTAGTCGGTCGTGATGTGCATAAACGGAATGCCTGCCTCCTCGGCAGCCTTCTCCACGGCAAACGACTCCATCTCGTAGAGCGTGCAGAACTGCAGGGCCACGTCGACGATACCGTCGGCATGCAGGTCCTTGGCCATCTGGACAATGTCCTTCATACGCTGATTGTTGGGCGTAAAGACGGCGCAGTTGATCTTAAAGTAGCGCTCGGCGATGGCATCAAGCATCTCGTCGACCGTCTCACCGGACTCGTCGACCAGATCCTTGTAGTAGCGCGAACCCGTGCAGGACTCCTCGCCCACCACGACGCCGCCGGCCTTCTCGATGAGGTTGAACAGCTTCCAGTTGGGCACGGCCATGGGCGTGCCGGTGTACAGGATGCGCTTGGTCCCCTTGGGCGCCACGCCCTCGCCGGCCTCGACACGCTGCTCGCACTCAGCCGCCATATCGTTAATGGCTCCGGTCAGACGCGGCGTGTCGTCCATAAAGGCGGCCTGAACGGTCAGCAGGCTGTCGAGACCGCTGATGGGCGCCGGGTCGGCAGTGCGCGTGGCAGCAAGGCGCTGCAGGGCACGGCGCTTCTCATTGACGGCGTGGATGGCGGCCTTCAGACGCTCAGGCGTAATCTTGACGCCGCACTCGTCCTCAATCTTGGCGGCGAGCTTCTTGACCTCGGCCTTCCAGGTCACGAGCGTCGACTCGTCGTGTACGTTGGGAATATCCATGACGTACATGTTCTTTTGCGTGGCAAAAAACTCATAAGCCTTCTTCTTGCCATCGCAGGTGTTCTCGCCCACCACCAGGTCACTCGACTCAATGTAGGGGCAAACCTCGCCCAACTTAAAGCCGGCAAAGCTCTTGATAAGCGGGCAGGTATTGCGCGGCAGGTGCTCCTCGACCTTATCGGTTGCCCAATCGGCACCAGAGCACAGACCCACGGGGATGCCGTCACAGGCAAGCACAATCTCCTCGGGCACGTAGACACAGAACGAACCGACGATCTTGGTGGCCTCGCCGGCCTCCTTCTTGTCGAGCATCTCCTTAATACGGCCGCTGTGGATGTTGGTGGCGACAAAATCCAGGTAGGACGTGGACTTGGGGCGATTGTTCTGCGTCAGGAACATATCGCCGTACATCTGGCCCACGGCGCCCAGCAGCATGTCGTGGTCGGCAAGATTCATGCCGAGGCTCTCCCACATCGGATGGAAATCAAATTCTTCAGCCATAACGGTTCCCCTCTCGAACCAAAAATGAATAGCTACGGTATTGCTGCACGGTGGGTGGCGAAAACCCGACCGCGCGAAAACCCGGAATTTTGGGGAACCTGCTTTGTAGCTGATTATTTAGTTGTGTGTCGTCTCTCCCGGAGCCGTGAACATACCTGCTCATATGCGGCTCCGAGCCATATACAGGGCGCGCGCGGCAACGCGGCGAATGTATGTCGTCTGCGGCATGTGCGCACCCTCCTTTACAAGTTGAGGTCAACTATATCAACGGTCATCGACTATGCGAACACCGTTGACATTCGTACGACAGAGGTACCCGTTGCCTTTTAATAAATTATTATCTTGCTTGATAATTAATTACCATTCTACATTCGGCGAACGGTAGGGAACGAAACGGCGGGCTGCCGAGAATCCTCGACAGCCCGCCCTCTGCCCTACCGACAAACCAGATGAATCCTGCTGGCATCAAAATGCATGCGCAGCGTCTCGCCTGCTTGCGGCAGCTCGTCGACAGGCACGCCCACCTTGTTGACCTTCCACTGCAGACGTGTGGGCGCATCGACGCGCGGCACGTCCAGCAGCACCAGCCGCTCAAAGCGCGAATCGCTCACACGGGCCACGTGCAAATCATAGCTGTTGCGGCCCCGCTCCGCGCGATTGTCAACATGGAAGTAGCTTGCGCGAATGCCCAGGTACGCCACATCATCGGGAACCTCGCGACCCACGTTAAAGGTCATGCCCCAGTCGAGGGCCTCAACTTCTTCGTCGCCGATCTTGCGCGCCCGGCCTGTGTTCTTGCAGCCCGTCAAGCGCAGCGCCGCCAGCGTCTGCGGGCGGCGGACCACGTCCTCGACGGAGCCGATCTCCTCGACATGCCCGTCGTGCATCACGCAGATGCGCTGGCAGAGGCGGCATGCTTCGTCGATGTCGTGGCTCACATAGAGCACGGTGCGGTTGCACACGTCGAACAGGTCGAGCATGTTCTGCTCGAGGGCACTCTTAAGATAGGAATCGAGTGCGCTCATGGGCTCGTCGAACATAAAAATGCCCGGGTGTGCCGCCACCATGCGGGCAAGCGCCACACGTTGCTGCTGACCGCCCGAGAGTCGCGCGGGATAGCGGTCGGCAAAATCCGCCAGACCGAAAATGCCCAGATAGCGCTCGGCGAGCTTTTTGCGCGCGGCGGCGTCGCCCGCATCCTTTACGCCGGCGCATACGTTATCGGCCACCGTCATGTTGGGAAACAGCTGATAGTTTTGGAACAACAGGGCGCATTTTCGCTCCTGGGGGGACAGGTTGATGCCCGCCGCCGAGTCAAAAAAGGTCACGCCGTTGACGGCGATCTTGCCCTCGTCGGGCGTCTCCACGCCAGCGATGCAGCGCAGCGTACAGCTCTTGCCGCAACCCGAGGCGCCCAGCAGCGCCACGCGCTCCTCGCCGGCCTCAAGCTGCATGTCGAGCATAAACCCGGGATAACGTTTCTTAATATCCAAAACGAGCGACATAGCTTATCGACCTCCCTGCGGCGCCGCATCATCGCGCATAAGCTCGACCAGCGCCTCGCGATCGATACGCAGGGCATCGCCGCCCGCCGGGTCGAGCGAATCGCCCTGCCCGACGAGCTCCTTGGCCTGCTTGCGCTCCGCACGGGAGAGACCGAGCTCGCGATACTTTTGCGAATGCGCCGTGTACATGTTGATGAACAGGATGACCAGGAAGCTGAACACAATTACGACCACGACCCAAAAGAGGGCCACCGACGTATTGCCGCCCATCCACTCAAAATAGATGGCGATGGGAATGGTCTGCGTAATACCGGCGTAGTTGCCCGCAAAGAACAGGGTGCAGCCAAACTCGCCCATTGCGCGGGCAAAGGCGAGCACCGTGCCGGCGGCAATCGAGGGCCAGCCAAGCGGCATCATAAGCTTGGTAAAGATGCGACGCTCGGACCAGCCCAGCGTGCGCGCCGCATCGAGCATCTGTGTGTCGAGGCTCTCGAAGGCTCCGAGCGCCGTACGATAGACGAGCGGGAACGACACCACCACGGCAGAGATCACCGCCGCCGGCCACGTAAAGACAATCGAGATGCCGTGAGCGATCAGCCACTGGCCCACCCCGGTCGAGCGGCCAAACAGCATGAGGAGCAGAAAGCCGCAGACCGTGGGCGGCAGCACCATAGGAATCGTAAAAACCGAATCGAACAAGCCCTTGATGCGGCTCGAGGTACCCATAGTCTTCCACGCGGCGAACAGGCCCAGCGCAAAGGAGATCAGCAGGGCAAGGCCGCTCGTTTTTATGGACACCCAAAACGGGCGATAGTCGATGCCGCCCAATAAGGAAGCCAGAGAGGTCAAGGGCCCCTGCTCATCCCGCAACACGACAGACGATGCTTCTACCATTTGAGCGCTATCAAGCCAACGCGCGCCGCCTTTGGCATCACCCGAGGCTGATGCAATCACCACATAGCGGTCCCCATCCGCACCGCGCTCGTCAAAGCCATAGGTATACCCGCCGGCATCAAACGTTGTTTCCGCCGTGACATACCAAGGAAGATCCACGTCCCCTAGCTGCGCACCTCCCATGCAGTTTGCGCTGTCGAGCTTACAGACGAGGGCCTTGAGACCCGATACGCACTCGTTGTCCTGCGGATCCAATCCATACTTCTCGACCGCCTTGGGCGATATCCACACAACAACGCGATCGGCAGCAGGCGCCACTACAAGGTCCACGTCCTCGTCAACGGGAAACCGGTAGCCCTCAGGCTGGCCCTCCATGGCACGAGCGGTCCCCTTGGCCAACCGCTCAAAACCCTCGATCCCATAGGAAAGCCCATGAGCGGTCGCAGCAGCCTGGGCCCCGTCCTCAGCGTCCCCAGCAAACGCAAATCCCGGCACCCAGCAAAGCACGAAGGTCAAAGCACAGGCGACAAGCATGCGGAATCTATTAAGCACGAAAAGCTCCAAGCGAATACAAGGACGGAGTGAAACACAAGGCGATGGAATTATCGCGCCAAGCCGCACTACGCGGAAAGCTCAAAGCCGTACTTGGCCCAAATCTTCTGAGCCTTCTTGTTGGTCAGGCAGAAGTCGATGAACGCCTTGGCCTCGTCGGCGTGCTCGGAGCTCTCGGCAACGGCACCCGGATACACGATGGGCTTGTGCGAATCCTCGGGGCATACGAAGGCCTCCTCGATGCCGTCGTAGCGGAAGATATCGGAGCTGTAGACAAAACCGGCCACGCAGTCGCCCGTGGACACATAGGCGGCGGCGGTACCAACTTTGTCGGCCAGGGCCACCTTGTCGGCAATCTCGGGCGCATACTCGCCGTCATCGCCCTCGGTGCCGGTATAAAGGCCCACGGAAGCCAGCGCCTGGTTGGCGTACTTGCCGGCGGGGACGGTCTTGGCGTCGCCAATGGCGATCTTGCCGTCCAGATTCGCGACGTCGGCGATGGCCTCGACCTTGGTGTCGGAGCCCTCGGCGCGAATGATCACGAGGTCGTTGACGAACATGTCCTCACGCGTATCGACGTCGGCGAGCTCGGCGGTCTCAGCGTCATCCATGGTGCCCTTGGAAGCGGTAATGAGCACGTCGACGGCGGCACCGGCGCGCATCTGCTCGACAAGGTCGCCGGAGGCCTTAAACTGCGTATCGGCAAAGGTGGTGCCGGTCTGGTCGGTGTAGAGCTCCTGGACCTCGGGAAGGGCCTTCTCGAGGGAGTTAGCAGCAAAGACCTGCAGCTCGACAGCTTTCTTGGAAGATGCCTTAGCAGAACCGGCATCGGATCCGGCCGGCTCGGACGTCTTGCTGCCCGAGCAGCCGGCAAGACCAAGGCCGGCAGCGGCGACAGCAGAAAGCGAGACGAATCCGCGGCGAGAAACCATATCGAACATATTCAACCCTTTCGGACCTTGTGCCCGGGTACCCCACCGCGGGCTTTAATCTGCAACCAGATTATACTTCTGCGCGAATAATGATAGTGAGAAATTATTCTCGCCAGAGAATATAGTTTCGAGTTAGCGTGCGCCTCGGCGTCGCTTCGGCGGAAAACAAAGGCGGAGCGGCCCGTAAGGTCGCTCCGCCGCAGGTAGTGCGCTTATTTGGCGTGTCCGCCGCCCGCCGTCATCTGGGCCGCATGTTCCAGCTGGTCCGCTATGGCCTCCCAGCTTTCGCGGGCGGCCTTCGTGGAACCGGGAAAGTTTACGACAAGTGTATGACCTCGTTGCATGCAAATAGCGCGCGAGAGCATGGCGCGGCGTGTCTTGGTCATCGAGTACGCACGGATTGCCTCTGCAATACCCGGCACATCGCGGTCGCAGACGGCACGCGTCGCCTCGGGCGTCACATCGCGCATCGAAAGCCCCGTACCGCCGCAGGTGAGCACGACGTTGGCGTGGCACCCATCGGCGGCTTCCACAACGGCATCACCAATCTCGCTGACGTCGTCGCGCACGACCACATGTGAGGCGACCGTCCAGCCCTGTGCCTCGATAAGTTCCTCGAGTGCAGCACCCGCCTCGTCCTGGGCTAGATCGCGCGTATCCGAGCACGTCACGATCGATATCTTCAGCTCCATAGCATTCCTCCTACAATACGGCGCCCTCGGGCAGGTCGACGCGAACAACGTCCACGACATCTCCCGCCTTGAGCTCGCACGGTCCTTCGTCAATACGCAGCAGGCAGTTGGCCCGCTGCATCGTGCCGAGCAGCGCCGAATTCTGCGTCTTGGCCTCGGTCACCAACAGCTCACCGGTCTCGGGGTCGCGCAAAACCGTGGCGCGATCGAAGAAGCGGCGGTCCTGGCGCTTTTTCACACCGTGGGTAAGAGCCGCTCGCTGTACGGGACGCGCCCCCTCGGCAAAACCACGCATCTTGCGGATCGCCGGACGGGCAAGCATCTCAAAGCCCACATACGCCGCGGCCGGATTGCCTGAAAGCCCCAGGTAGGGCTTACCCCCGAGCAAGCCAAACGTGATGGCCTTGCCCGGACGCATCGAGATGCGGTCAAACAGCACCTCGCCTTCGCGCCGGACGAGCGCCGTCACATAGTCGTAATCGCCCGCCGAGGCGCCACCGCTCGTAATGACAAAATCGCACTCTCGCGTGGCGCGATGTACCAGCTCGGCAATCGCCTGCTCATCATCGGGCGCGATGCCGTAGAACACGGGCTCGGCGCCGGCATCGAGTGCCTCGGCCATCAGCGCCGAGGAGTTGGAATCGCGAATCTGACCACGCGCCGGTACCTTACTCGGTGCGACCAGCTCCGTGCCCAGCGAGATGATGCCCACACGCGGGGCAGCGTGCACCTTCACGCTCGCGTATCCGGCGCTCGCCAGCAGACCCGCGCCCGCCGGAGCCACGACCTCGCCGGCGTGCATCACAACATCGCCGGCATGGGCCTCCTCGGCGGCAGAGCGAACGTTCTCCCCCACCTTGGCCGGCGCCGAGAACCTCACACGCGAGCCCTCGTTGCCGTCACCGTCAAGCACATCGACGATCTCGTACTTCACAACGGCATCGGCACCTTCGGGTACCGGCGCGCCCGTCATGATGCGGACCGTCTCGCCCGCGCCGATTGCGCCCTCAAACACATGGCCCGCGGCCTCGTGTCCGATAACGTCGAGCGTCACCGGCGCCTCGCCAGATGCCTGCGCCAAGTCCGCCGAGCGCACGGCATATCCGTCCATAGCGCTGTTGGCAAACGGCGAGATGTCGATATCGGCCACCGCGTCCTCGGCCAAGGGAAGACCGGCGGCCTGCCACACGGGAATCTCGATGAGATCCGTCGGAGCAACGTGCGACAGGACAATCGACTGCGCGTCCTCCAGTGGAATGAGTTTCTCTGCCATATGCACCTCTTAATGCCACGGCGCACAACAGGGGCGCCGATTCTTTATGCTTTTCTCAGTATAATCCCCCGATGCACGGCCGCGACTCGGCCTGTACCCGCAAATACACCTGTCGGTTGCAGGCCGCGAAACAGAATGGAAACCAACCCACCGGCTCGTCGCGTTTACCGCGTTTTATAATGCTTGCGTTGCAACCTAAAAGAGGAACGTATGGCTCATAACGACAAAACCGAAAGCGCAAACGAAACGCAGGATCATTCCCAGCCGCTCGACGACGGCGGCTTTTTCTCCCTGAACGACGTCATCATGGCAGGCAGACATCAGCTCACTCGCTCCGAGCATCTCTTAGCTGCCGACACGCGCCGCAACGTCCGCAACCTACTCGTGAGCGCCAAGTTGCTCGTGCTCGTCGTCACCGTATCGCTCGCCATGGGCGTTGCCGCTTGGGCGTTTTTGGCCTCGTTGAATATCGCGACCGACTATCGCGAGCAGCATGCGTGGATTTACGCGCTGCTTCCCGTTGTGGGCGTTGTCACCGCATGGGTGTACAAAAACCACGGTCTCGCCGCCAAACGCGGTAACAACCTGGTCATCGACTCCGCTCTGGGCACCCGCCTCATCCATATGCGCATGGCCATCCTCACCTTCGTCTGCTCCACGCTCACGCACCTAACGGGCGGATCGGCCGGTCGCGAGGGAGCTGCGGTGCAGATTGGCGGCACCATCGCCAGCAACATCTCGAGCCTCGCCCACCTCAAAAAGCATGACCACCACGACCTCATGCTCGCCGGCATCTCGTCGGCCTTTGGCGCCGTATTCGGCTCGCCCCTTGCCGGGGCTTTCTTTGGCATGGAGATGTGCTTTATCGGCAAGATCGACTACACCGCGGGCATCTACTGCCTGGTCGCCTCGTTTACCGGCTACTTTACATCACTCGCCCTAGGTACCGAGTACGAGGCGAATGTCATCGCCAGCGTTCCCGCTATGACGCCCAAAACGGTCGTCATCGTTGTTATCAGCGCAATTATCTTCGGTCTGACGGCACGCCTCTTTGCCTGGTCGGTTCGAACCGTCAAGAACCTCTACGGTCGCTTTATCACCAATTACCTCGTTCGCGCACTCATCGGCGCACTCGTGGTTTTGGCCGCCTATGCCCTCCTCGACGCCTGGGACTACGCCGGCCTTTCCACGTGGCTTTCCGGCGCCGGATTTGCCGGCAACACCACCCTGGCGGACGCAGTCATCAAGTTGGTCGTCACAGCGCTCACCTTGGGCGCTGGCTTCCAAGGCGGCGAGGTCACGCCCCTGTTTGGCATCGGTGCGGCACTCGGTGGCTGGATAGGTTGCCTTACCGGGCTCGACCCCAGTTTTCTGGCGGCTCTCGGCATGCTCGGCGTGTTCTGCGCCGGCCTCAACGTGCCCATCACCACCTGCATGATGGCCATCGACCTGTTCCACGGCACGGCCGCCGGGTTCTTTGTCATCGTGGCCTTTATCAGCTACCTAACCGGCGGACACCGCGGCGTGTACCCCGCCCAGCGCATCATCTCACCCAAGCGCCGTTCGCTTATTGTGGATGAGGGCGGTACGGTAGCGGATGCCATCGAGCGCCACAACGACCTGATAGAGTAGACGTTAGTATTCGCCGTGCAGCCACAATCGGGGGCAATTCGACCTGAGCGCGACCGCACCGTCACGTCATACGCCGGGAGTCGCCCCATGCATGCAACTGATTTTGCCCGCACGCTCATCATCGCCAACCCAGCCGCCCAGTCGGGTGCGGCGCGCGAAGTTGCCGAGCGCCTGCAACGCTTTTTGGATATGACCGCGCGCGCATCCCAGTTTGACCTGGTGCTGACCGAGCGCATGGGACACGCCAAGGAGCTGGCCGCACAGGCTCAGGGCTATCGCACCGTTATCGCCCTTGGCGGCGACGGCGTGATTCACGAGGTCGTCAACGGGCTTATGACGCAAGAGGAGGGCACCCGCCCCGCCCTTGCCGTCCTGCCCGTGGGCTCCGGCAACGATTTTGCCCAAACGCTCGGCATCGACGATTTCTCCGGCAAGGATTTTGGCGCGCTGCTCACCTGCGAGCTGCAGCGTCAGGACATCGGGCGCATTCGCTCGTGGAGCCCTGCGAGCGGCAGCGGCGAGGCTACCGTTGAGTACTACGACCAGACACTTTCGGTCGGCATCGATGCCGCCATCGGCCTGGGCACCACCAAGCTGCGCAAAAAGACGGGCTTGACGGGCGCTCCGCTCTACACTCTCTCGGGACTTGAGCAGTTTGGCCTACGCTATCGCAACTACCCCATGACCATCAGCTTTGATGGCGCGCCCGCCGAGCGCGTGCGGGCGATTATCATGGCCATCCAGCTGGGACCCACCTATGGTTCGGGCTATCGCATCTGTCCCAACGCCGACCCGTGCGACGGCATACTCGACGTCTGCTACGCCTGCGGCCCCGTTCCGCGCGCGGTCGCGCTTCCCATGTTCCTTTCGGCCAAAGATGGCCACCATACCAAGCTGCCACCGGTTCGCATGCGCCGCTGTCGCCATGCCGAGCTTACCTTTGAGGAGCCCGACTACCCCATTCAGGCCGACGGCGAGCCCGTTGTCGCCTCGCGCATCGAGGTCGACATCCTCGCCGGCGCCCTCCACGTCTGGCACCCCACCCGCTAACCCCACCTAAGTTGCGGTGAAATAGGGACTGTTTATGCAGCAAAAGCCGCAAACAGTCCCTATTTCACCGCAACGTATTGAGAAGATCATTCGTCGCTGCCCAGTTTGCGACGGTTGGCCTTTTTGATAGCGTTGAAGTGCTTGTCGTTGAGCCTGCGCTGGCGCGATCGCTGAGGCACCTTGGTCTTTACGCGTCGGCGCGGTGGACGCCCGCGACGCTCAAGCTCTGCCCTCAGCTTACGCAGACAGCAGCTGCGATTCTGAAACTGACTGCGGCTCTCACGCGCCGTCACGACAATCCCCGTGGGCCCATGCTTCATGCGCACCGCCGAGTCCGTCGTGTTCACGCCCTGTCCGCCCGGACCCGTCGCGCGAAACACCTGCACCTCGCAATCGCGTGCCAGCTCCTCGACCGACATCTCGGCATAGCGCGCATACTCGCGCCATCCCATCTTGTTCTCATCCATATCAATACCTCCCCTCATACAAAAAATGTGACAAAGGGACAGTCCCTTTGTCACATCGCATACCAATCGCTTGTGCTGCGCGCCTAGGCGAACGTGATCTCGCCGTTCTCGCAGTCCATTTCGGCGATACGGGCCAGGCTCTCAACGCGGAAGCCGCGCTCGCGGAGCTTATCGCCGCCGCCCTGGAAGCCCTTCTCCACCGCAATACCGATGCCGGCAACCTCGGCGCCCGCAGCCTCGCAGATCTTAATAAGGCCCTCAAGTGCGCAGCCGTTGGCCAGGAAGTCGTCGATAATCAGGACCTTATCGCCCTCGGACAGGAAACGCTTACCCACGATAACCGGGTACTCCTTCTGCTTGGTAAAGGAATAGATGGTCGTGGCATACTGCTCGCCGTCAAGGTTGATGGACTGGGCCTTCTTGGCAAAGACCACCGGCACGCCGCCAAAATGCTGAGCCGCGATGCAGGCCATACCAATGCCCGAAGCCTCGATCGTCAGGATCTTGTTGATCTCGACACCCTCGAACAGACGGGCCCACTCGGCACCCATGTGGTCGAACAGCTCAACGTCGCACTGGTGGTTGAGGAAGGCATCAACCTTAAGGACGTTACCGGCCTTTACGATGCCGTCATGGCGAATACGATCCTCAAGCTCCTGCATGGCGCAACCCCTTCTCGCGGCAACGATACCGCGCGATTAATAAACGTTGTTCGATAGTCTACCACGGACCGACCCCCGCCCGCCCCACAAGCCACATCGCACCATAAAGCTGCAAGACCAGTAGATAGGCCCGATTCGTGGCAGACAGCCTCCCAACACGCTAATGCCGGGTGCGCGTCCTCACCAAACGTACCAATGTGAGCGCAAAGCCCACGGTAGCAACGGCCATCAGCACGTAGAATACCAAACGGAAGCCAAAGAGGAACACGTCCGGACGACCCGCCACATAGCTCGTGACCGTCTTGCCCATCGCCGCGCTCGTCTGTCCATACAGGATGCGCGACGCCGCCGTAATACCCAGCGCTATGCCCGCATAGCGCGCCAAGCTGCTCAAGCTGCCCGCAAAGCCAAGCGCCTCACGCGGAGCCGAACCCATATACAGCGAATTATTGGGACTCTGGAAGATCGACGTGCCGCACGACATAAACGCGACGCAGCACACAATCATCAAGATGGAAGAGTGCTCGTCAAGCGTGCTCACCGCAAAGAGACCGCACACGTACACGCCCAGGCCAACGGCCGTGGGCGCTTCACAACCAACACGGTCGGACACCGAGCCCGAAAGCGGGCCCACAAAGGCATTCACGACCGGCATCGCCAAAAACAACAGGCCGGAGATATCGGAGCTAAAGCCGTGGGCATCCTGAAAGTAGAACGGCAGCACAAACTCGGAGGCACCGATACCCACGAACACGATAAGCATGCAAGCCAGGTTAATCGTGAAAGCCGAGCTCGCAAAGCAGCGACGCGCCGCCTCTGTCAACGGCATAGGGCGTTCGCCAGCCTCCGGCTTCACATGCGGCAGCGTATAGAGTCCCACGATAAACGAGATTACGCCAATGGGCAGATTGATAAGGAAGATGCTCTCCCAGGGAAAGCTCGCCACCAGCACGCCGCCGAGCACGGGGCCGCACATCATGCCAAGAGCCACAAAGGTCGCCAGAATGCCCATGGCACGGCCGCGCTCACGCGCCGGAAACGACTCGGTGATGATGCCCATATTGTTGGCCATCGCGGCGGCACAGCCAATGCCCTGCACGGAACGCGCCAAGATAAGCACCTCGAGCGAAGCCGAAAGCCCGCAAAGCAACGAGCCACCCGTAAAGACGATTACACCAAGCTGGAACACATTCACCTTGCCGCGCACATCGCCCAAGCGGCCAAACGGCAGCATGGCGACGCACGTCGCGAGCAGATACACCGAGCTCACGAGCTGAATGCGGTCGAGACCCACCCCCAGCTCCTTTTGCATCACTGGGAGCGCCACCGTCACGATGCTCGCATCCAGACACGCCATAAAGGTCATGACGAGCACGGTGAACAGAATCGCCCATTTATTCTTACCGTGGGTGTCGCCCTCTAGGGCAATGTGTTCGCGGCGCAGCTGCTCGGCAGTTTTCTCCATGTATATCCTTTCTATCGTGCAACGCAAAAACGGGACCCCAATCGCCTACAAACGGACACGATCGGGGTCCCGCCTACGGAATCGGAACTATGAGGACGTCGTCAGCCGAAAAGCCGTCCCACGCCTCGCACGCACGCTAGCCTAGCACTGCTCGAGTGCCTGCTCAAGGTCGGCAATCAAATCGGCCGTATCCTCAAGGCCGCACGACAGGCGCACCATATCGGCGGAGATGCCGCAGGCGATGAGCTCCTCGTCGTTCATCTGGCGATGGGTGGCGTTTGCCGGGTGCAGGCAGCAGGTGCGGGCATCGGCCACGTGCGTGGCAATCTGGGCGAGCTTAAGACTCTTCATAAAGGTCTCGGCCGCCGCACGACCACCGGTAAAGCCAAAGCTCACGACGCCGCAGGTACCGTTGGGCATGTACTTCTGAGCCATGTCGTAGTACTTGTCGCCCTCTAGGCCCGGATAGCTCACGAAGCGCACTTTGGGGTGGCCCTGCAGGAACTTGGCGACCGCCAGACCGTTCTCGCAATGGCGCGGCATACGCACGTGCAGGCTCTCGAGCGAGCTGTTCAGGAAGAACGCCGCCTGCGGGTTCTGCATGGGGCCGAGGTCGCGCATGAGCTGCGCGGTAGCCTTGGTAATAAAGGCGCCCTCGCGGCCGAACTTCTCGGCATAGGTCACGCCGTGGTAGCTCTCGTCGGGCGTGGTGAGACCCGGGAACTTGTCCGCATGGGCCATCCAGTCAAACTGACCGTGATCAACGATCACGCCGCCCAGGTAGGCCGCGTGACCATCCATGTACTTGGTGGTGGAATGCGTGACGATGTCGGCGCCCCACTCAAAGGGACGGCACATCACGGGCGTCGGGAAGGTGTTGTCGACCATCAGCGGCACGCCGTGGTCGTGCGCGGCCTTGGCAAAGCGCTCAATATCGAGCACGGCAAGCGCGGGGTTAGCGATGGTCTCGCCAAAGACGAGCTTGGTGTTGGGCTGGAAAGCGGCCTCCAGCTCCTCATCGGTGCAGTCGGGTGCGACGAACGTGCAGGTCAGGCCCATGCGGCCCATAGTGTGAGCCAGCAGGTTGTAGGTGCCGCCGTAGATGGCAGAGCACGCAACCACGTGATCACCGGCACCGGCGACGTTAAAGATGGCGAGGAAGTTCGCAGCCATGCCCGAGCTCGTGAGCATCGCAGCGGTGCCGCCCTCCATCTCGCAGATCTTGGCAGCAACCAGATCGCACGTGGGGTTCTGCAGGCGGCTGTAGAAGTAACCGGACTCCTCCAGGTCAAACAGCTTGCCCATATGCTCGGACGTATCATACTTCCACGTGGTGGACTGGTAGATAGGCACCTGGCGCGGCTCCGCGTCACCCGGGCGGTAGCCGCCCTGAACACATGTGGTACCGATAGTCTGCTCGCTCATATCTTGCTCCCTTGCCTGGGCTTTAGTTTTATTCGGTTCACGATACCGCTACCCTGCACCCCTCTCAACCCATCCCAAAGGTAGGTTATGGGACTAATTAATCAAGGGTTTTATCTCAAGCCTTGGGCATTTGCTCGATAGATAAAAATGAGGCATACATGAAGCTCTCGATGATTACATGCACCGTCACGGGTACCATAGGCGAGTACACCGTAACCAAGGAGACAACGATGAAGCAAATCGATACGGCCCAGCTCGACATCACCGCCTGTCAGGCTCAGGCTGCCGAATACCACGCCCGCGGCTTTAACTGCGCCCAGGCCGTCGCCTGCACCCTCGCGCCTGCCGTCGGACTCGACCCCCAGATCGCCTTTACCCTCACCGAGGGCTTTGGTGCCGGCATGGGCGGCATGACCGAAACCTGCGGCGCCATCTCGGGCGCCGTGGCCATCATGGGCTTCGTGATGAGCGACGGCATGGAAAACCCCAAGACCAAGGGCCAGACCTACAAGCTGTCGCGCGAAATCGCCAAGCGTTTTGGCGAGAAGAACACGACGACCGTCTGCGGCACGCTCAAGGGCATCGGATCGGACAAGGGTCCGCTTCGCAGCTGCCCCGGCTGCATCGACGATGCCGTCGAAATCGCCTGTGATGTACTAAAGCAGCTCGCCGAGTAAACGGCAGCACAGAAAAACGACGGCCGGCGCGCTTGGGATCCATCCAAAAGCACGCCGGCCGTCGCCGTTAGAACTCGGCAAATACGGGAGCACCGACCTCGATCTCCTCGCGCCCCGCCATAAGCTCGCGCATCCTGGCGCAAAAAGACTCCTGCTCCCCCGCCTTAAACACCAAGTGAAGTGTCACGGCATCCGCGTAATCGGTATCCGAAACCTTGGCACCCGAATCCTGCGCCAAGCGAAGCACCTGCTCATACTGCGGATAGGCCATATGCACGTCAACAGGCACGACGCTCGTCATCTCGACGATCTGCCCGGCCTCCCGAGCC
This sequence comes from uncultured Collinsella sp., assembly GCA_900541715.1. Lineage (GTDB taxonomy): Bacteria > Actinomycetota > Coriobacteriia > Coriobacteriales > Coriobacteriaceae > Collinsella. Next base: position 169,506 of record UQLI01000001.1, on the reverse strand, counting down.
GCGGCCACCGCCGCTTGCGTCGCCGCGGTATAGGCGCGTACCAAGCCACCAGGCCCCAACAGCGTGCCACCAAAATAGCGCGTCACTACGCAGCAAACATTTTTGAGCCCCGCGCCGCGCAACACCTCGAGCGTCGGCATACCGCTCGTGCGGCTCGGCTCACCGTCATCGCTTTGACGCTCGCGTCCATCGACCAAAATCCACGCGGGAACATTGTGTCGAGCGTCGTAATGACGCTTGCGAACCATCTCGATAAAGGCATTCGCCTCATCCTCGGACTCAATATGGACCAGCTGGGCAATAAACCGGCTCTTGCGGTCCACAAACTCGCCCGAAGCCTCAATATTCGATTGCAGAGTAAAATAGCTGTCCAACAAAGCCCCTCAAACACAAGCAAAGCAACAAACAGCCTCAATAATACGGCAAAGACAGTACCATTGCCCTCGCCAACAAGAACGGAAACGCCAATGATGCCGTCGCCAACAGCGAGAACCCGTCAGCGCGAGCAAGGTGCCTTGAAAGACGAGGGCATTGACCTTATGGTCATGCCCGAAGGCTCGAAAGGCAGATTGCCGCGCTGACGGGTTCGCAGCGTCAACAAAGTGCCAAGTGGGCCTATAAGCCGGGTTCTGTCGTGAACGGTCATTTATCTTGTCTGCACGTTACCATGCAGCTCCACGCACGCTACCCGAACGCGGACCGGGCCGGCCCATAGCGTTCCTATTCGCGCTTGCTCCGGATGGGGCTTGCCAAGCCGCCGTGTTGCCACGACGCTGGTGGTCTCTTACACCACCGTTTCAGCTTTTCCCTTTACGCCTTGCGGCGCAGGTGGGAGTCTTCTTTTCTGCGGCGCTTTCCGTCGGATCACTCCGCCCGGCCGTTAGCCGGCATCCCGCCCTCTGGAGCCCGGACTTTCCTCACGCGTGCTGCAAGCAGCACATCGCGCGACCGTCTGGCCCACTCAGCAGTGCAAGAGTGTAGCACACCGTTGCCGCAGGCAATGGCACAACACAAGCGTTCGACACGATAAACCAAGAACCGCGCTATGCAGTACAATAGAGTCGTCGATGGGCAACGTCGTCAGTCGAGACGCGACCGCGCTCCGCACCCCTCCGTCTACTCGGTGCGTTCCCGCCTCCTCCCCGAGGCGGGATGTCGGCATTTTTCATGCACCGACAACCCAATAGCCTGTGAACAGCCCGGGCAGCATTGCGCACGGGCAGCATCGCGCACCTCAGCAACAAATGCAAAAAGGGACCCGTCCATTGCGGACGGATCCCTTAAAACAAGTGATCGTCAAACCGATTTACTCGGCGTCGGTCTCCTCGTCCTTCTTCTCGGAAGGCAGCGGGGTAACCTCGATCTCGACGCCCAGAGTCTCAGCAGCAGACTTCATGGACAGGGAGATACGACGACGGTCGAGGTCAATCTCCATGACCTTGACCTGAACCTTGTCGCCCACGTGGGTGACCTGAGAAGGCTGATCGACGTGCTTGTTGGCCATCTCGGAGATGTGCACCAGGCCCTCGATGCCCTCGCCCAGGTCGACGAAAGCGCCGAACGGGACAAGCTTGGTCACAGTGCCCTCGACGATAGCGCCGACGGGGTACTTCTTGACCAGTGCGCGCCACGGATCCTCGGTGGTCTGCTTGAGACCCAGGGAGATGCGCTCGCGGTTGAGATCGACGTCGAGAACCTCGACCTCGACCTCCTGGCCGACCTTGACAACCTCGGAAGGATGGTTGACGTGGTTCCAGGAGAGCTCGGAGATGTGGATGAGGCCGTCGATACCGCCGAGGTCGACGAAGGCGCCGAAGTCGACGATGGAGGAAACGGTGCCCTGGAGACGCATGCCAGACTTGAGCTTGGACAGGATCTCGGAGCGCTCGGCCTTACGGGACTCCTCGAGCACGACGCGACGGGAGAGGACGACGTTGTTGCGGTTGCGGTCCATCTCGATAACGCGGGCCTCAATGCGGGTGCCCATGTAGGAGGTGAGGTCCTTGACGCGACGGAGGTCGACGAGAGAAGCGGGCAGGAAGCCACGCAGGCCGATGTCGAGGATCAGGCCGCCCTTGACAACCTCGATAACCTCGCCCTCGACGTTCTCGCCGGAGTTGAACTTCTCCTCGATGCGGTTCCAAGCACGCTCGTACTCGGCACGCTTCTTGGACAGGACCAGACGACCGTCCTTGTCCTCCTTCTGGAGAACCAGAGCCTCGATGGGATCACCGAGTGCAACGATGTCTGCAGGGTTAGCGTCCTTGCGGATGGACAGCTCGCGGACCGGGATAACGCCCTCGGACTTGAATCCGATGTCAACGAGCACCTCGTCATGCTCGATCTTAACGACAGTGCCGTTAACGAGATCGCCCTCATCAAAGTCGGTAATCGTACCGTCGATGAGGTTGTTCATCTCCTCCTCGTTGACATCGTCAAGAGAGAAAATGGACGAGTTCTGAATCTCACTCAAAGGTGGACCCCTTTCGAACTACGGGGCCCCGATTGCTAGGACCTACAGAAGGGTGCGACAAGCACACAACGTTTAGGAACACTCGGGAGCCGACAGATACTAATGTGACGCTTATGCAATCACGTTCGTATAGGTTACGGGGAAATGAGTTCGATTTCAAGCGTGAACTGCGATTTTTTACTCGTGTGGAGACTTTTTCGTAATCTTATGAACACACGTCTCCGCAACTTGACGATAACCAGCCAGGCATTCGGCTTTGGGGTAAAGTATCCGGAGCCAACGACTCTAGATCAAATTTACGAGAAAGGTGCCCGCGTGCTCAAAGCAGTCGTTTTCGATATGGACGAGACGCTTCTTAGCATCAACCTCAACGCGTTCATCCTTCGCTATTTTAAGGATGTCTCATCGATGCTCGCGGATATCGGGCACCGCAGCCGCGGTGGCACGATGGCGCGCCTCGGCACCATCCTGGTCGACCTCAACGCCAATCGCCGCAGCGGCACGGACAACCGCACCAATCTTGAGTTTTACCAAGAAGAGGTCGAGCGCCGATGCGGGATCTGCCTCTCCGATCCCCTCATCTACGAGGCGTTTACCTACTATGACCGCGAAGTTCTTCCGTACAAGAACGACGATGTCATTAACGCCCACGCCATGCCGGGCGCACACGCCGCGCTCCAGGCCGTACAGGACGCAGGGCTGCGCTGCGCGCTCTTTACCAACCCCAGCTTTCCCCAGGGCGCCATCGAGTGCCGCATGGGTTGGGGCGACCTGGCCGACGCTCCCTTTGAGCTCGTCACGCACATGGGAAACACCACCCGCTGCAAGCCCGATGCCACCTACTATCTAGAGCAGCTTCAGGTGATGGGGCTCGAGCCGCACGAGGTCCTTATGGTTGGCAACGATCCCAAACGCGACTTTCCGTCCCCCGATTGCGGCATCCAAACCGCCTTTGTGGGCCAGGGCAAGCCCAGCCGAGCCACCTGGCGCGGAACCATGGAAGACTTCGCCCACGACTTCAGCGCCGTAATCGAAGCCTTCTACGAGCACCAAGTAGCCCACGAACTGTCGTAGGACCCCTCGCTCCAAACCAAATATCGCCGCAGGTTGAGCACAAGTCAGCGAAAATGCCCCTAAGCGAGCAATGTGCCTTGAAAGAGGAGGGCATAGGCCTTCTGGCCATGCCCGACGATTGAAAGGCAGATTGCCGCTTAGGGGCGTTTGCAGCGTCGACTGGTTACGCGGTTTGGTAAAACCGCGTAACTAGCACACCTGGGTTTTACCGATCATGATGTTGAGGATCTCGATGTCGGTGTCCTTCATGCCCACGCGGCCTACGTAGCCCATACTGGCGATTGTTTGCTCAACGGTATCTTGGATCAGGCCCTCGCCGGCGCGGAAGCCGCGACCCTGCATGGCCATATCATGGCCCAGAATCGCCGCATCGACGGCAGCCGAGATCTTGGCGGCACAGCTCGCCTTGGCGCCGTCGCACACGATGCCGCCCACGTTACCGAGCGTGTTCGAGACGGTCGCGCCAATCTGTTCGCGCGTGCCACCGCACAGCCAGGTAATCGCAGCGCCGGCGCCGCACGCAGCGCAAATAGCACCGCAAAACGCCGAAAGCGCACCAATATAGCTCTTGATATGCACGGCGATAAGATCGGACAGCATCACGGCGCGCACCAGGCGCTCGTGGTCGCAACGCAGGTACTCGGCATACTCCATGACGGGCAATGCGCAGGTAATGCCCTGATTGCCCGAGCCGCACACAATGGCGACCGGCAGCGCGCAACCGTTCATGCGGGCGTCGGACCCGGCGGCCGCACGGGCACGGGCGCGGCAGGCGACGTCATCGGCACGAGCACCCAGCAGCGTACGGCCCACCTCGGCGCCCCAAGCGTGCGCGAGACCCTCGGCACTGATCGCGCCATTCAGCTCAATCTGACGCTCAACGGCAGCGCGGGCGTCCTCAATGTCACCGTCCTCGATAAAGTCGATGATGGTCTCGATCGACATGGGCGTGTCGGCGTTATCTGCCGCACGCTCGGCCACCACGCGCTCGGCGCAGGCGGCGCACTCCCCCGCCGACTTACCGCATACCGGAATACCGTCGAGCGTATGGCACGTGACATTAGTGTGGTGATCGGTAATCTCGACGACCGCGGTATGGCCCCCGGCCGTCGCAGTCACCTTGATGTAGAGGTTGGGCACACCCTCGACAAGCGACACATCGCAGTAGTCCGCATCGGCAAGCAGCTCGGCCACGCGGGCGCGGTCCGCGTCATCGACGCTCTCGAGCACCTCGAGCGCGCTCTTGGCGTCGCCGCCCACGGCACCCAGCACGGCCGCGGCCTCAATACCGTGCATACCGCCCGAGTTGGGCACGGTCACGCTCTTGACGTTCTTGATGATGTTGCCCGAGCAGGCAACATCCATATGATCGGGTTCGCAACCGAGCGTCTGGCTCGCCAGCGCCGCTGCATAAGCAACGGCAATGGGCTCGGTGCAGCCGAGTGCACAAACAAGTTCGCGGTTCAAAACATCGCAAAACGCGGCATCACGAAGGGAATCGGCAGGCATAGGTATCTCCTACTTGTATAACGGGCTGGGCTCTCAATAATAATTAGCTCTTTTATTTGATAACAATGCATCAAAAACCGCAACCCAGGTTCCGGTAGACGGCATTCAGGCGCAAACTGACGGCATTCATTCATGAGAAACCGGTCTTGTTGCATGCTAAAGCGTTTGACCAAAAAACGCTCGAGCGTTTACGCAAAAGTCGCGCTATCATGCAGTCGAACGCGGTAAACACCTTTAGCATTTGCGCCGCACAGACCAGAGAGGAACCATCCATGAAGATCGGTATCGGTAACGACCACGCCGCCGTCGAGCTCAAGAACATCATTTCCGAGCACCTGAAGGAGCGCGGCTGCGAGGTCGTGAACTTTGGCACCGACACCTCCGAGAGCTTTGACTACCCTATCGCCGGCTACAAGGTGGGTAAGGCCGTTGCCAACGGCGACGTCGATCTAGGCATCCTGATCTGTGGCACCGGCGTCGGTATCAGCCTGGCTGCCAACAAGGTCGAGGGCGTACGCGCCGTCGTGTGCTCCGAGCCCTTCAGCGCCAAGCTCTCCCGCATGCACAACAATACCAACGTGCTCGCTTTTGGCGCCCGCGTCGTGGGCTCCGAGCTCGCCAAGATGATCGTCGACGAGTGGCTCGACGCCGAGTTTGAGGGCGGTCGTCACGAGCGTCGCGTTAACCTCCTCAACGAGATCGATCACACGCGCGCCCTTAAGATCGTCGACGAAGCCTAAACTATTCAGTGCCACAAGCTAACAGCAGGGGCCCGCTCGGAACACATGTCCGAGCGGGCCCCTGCATAGATTTTGGAATAAAAGGGCGCCGCGGATGGAGTTCCGCGGCGCCCAAGCCACACGCTAACAGCTTTAAGGAGTCAAAGCTGGTTTAGCCAAAGAAGCGCTTGATCTCAAGCTCGGCGTTCTCCAGGCAGTCGGAGCCGTGGATCACGTTGGCGTTGACATCGACGGCAAAGTCGCCGCGGATGGTACCAGGAGCAGCCTCAAGCGGGTTGGTAGCGCCCATGAGGGTGCGCATCTTAGCAACAGCGGAGAGACCGGAAACGACCATCTTGACGACCGGACCGCTCGTCATAAAGTCGCAGAGACCGCCAAAGAAGGGCTTGTCGGCCAGATGGGCGTAGTGCTCCTCGACGGTAGCGCGCTCGAGCGTGGTCATCTCCATGCGCTCGATGACAAGGCCGCTGCGCTCAATGCGAGCAACGATCTCGCCGATCTTGCGGTCGCGCACGGCGTCGGGCTTAATCATGATGAAGGTCTTCTCGATAGCCATAAAAGTAGCCTTTCAAGTAGGTTCGCGCGTGCCCAAGTCCCATTCCGGCACCCGCCTGGACTGCATCGTAACAGAGTTTTAGCTGCAGTTAAACAAAAAGCTGTTTATTGAAACGTTGCAATTTATTAAAGCGCTCCATATGTGTCACTTCTGTTTCGAAGCCCGATTAGAGTACCATCCGACCGCCCATCAACTGCGCCGAACAGAGCAGGCGGTCGGTTGCCGCCCGCGAACGTATCCCCTTCACAACCTGCCCAAAGGTCCTACAGAAGTTCTCGACAAGCCCCTCCCCCATAGCAACAAAATACGGGCTCCCACATCAGCAGGCGCCCGTAAAGCGAAAACGATTTATCAATACATGGCCAAAACGGCTTCAGCCAAACCTCTACTTTGCCCCGTGACCCATCTCGACGACCTTGGTCAGCGATCCAAACACGCCCTCGTCAGCCACGAGCTGTGCCTCGGCACGCTGCAACTGCACGGCAACGGCGGCAGGAGCGGTGCCGCCCTCGGTCGTGCGCGCGGCGACAATCGACGGGATATCGAGCGCCTCGGTAATGTCGCGCTCAAAGAGCGGGCTTGCCTCCTGGAACACCTCAAACGGCAGGTCCTCAAGATTGCAGCCGCGCTTCTCGCACATCAGGACCAGATGGCCCACCACGGCATGTGCCTCGCGGAACGGCAGGCCACGCTTGGCCAGGTAATCGGCAACATCGGTGGCGGCAAGGTGCCCCACGCCGCACTCGCGCGCCATGGCATCCTCGTTGACGGTCCAAGTCGAAATCATTCCGGCCATAACGGACAGGCACTGCATGAGCGTATGGGCGGTATCGAGCGCGCCCTCCTTGTCCTCCTGCAAGTCCTTGTTATAAGCAAGCGGCAGGCCCTTCATGGTTACCAGCAGCTGCACCAGGTTGCCGTACACGCGACCGCTCTTGCCGCGGATAAGCTCGGCAAAGTCGGGGTTCTTCTTCTGCGGCATGATGGACGAGCCAGTGGAGTACGAGTCGGAAAGCGTGATAAAGCCAAATTCGGAGCTCGACCACAGTACGATCTCCTCGGAAAGACGCGACAGGTGCATCGCCATGACGGATCCGGCGTAATGCAGATCGAGCAGAAAATCACGGTCGGAAACGGCATCGAGCGAGTTGGGGATCACGCCCGCAAAGCCAAGTTCGGCAGCCGTCATCTGGCGATCGAGCGGATAGCTCGTACCGGCAAGCGCAGCGGCACCCAGCGGGCAGTTGTCGGCAGCATCAAAGGCGGCCTTCAAACGCGTAAAGTCGCGCGCGAACATCCAGGAATACGCCAGCAGGTGATGCGACAGCAGCACGGGCTGAGCATGTTGCATGTGCGTGTAGCCCGGCAGAATCACCTTGTCGTACTTCTTGGCCGCATCCACCAGCACATGGCGCAGCTCAAGATTGGCCTCCATGAGCTCCTTGGCCAGCGCCTTGACGCCCAGGCGCGTATCGGTCGCCACCTGGTCGTTGCGCGAACGCCCAGTATGCAAGCGCTTGCCAGCCTCGCCGATGCGACGCGTCAGCTCGCTCTCGATGGACATATGAATGTCCTCATCGTTGATGTCGAAGGTAAAGTTGCCGGCATCGATATCCTGTTCGATTCCGGTCAGGCCCTTGGCAATCGCCTGCTCGTCCTCGGCACTGATGATGCCCTGGGCGGCCAACATCTTGGCATGCGCCTTAGAGCCGGCGATATCCTGCTTATAGAGATGTTTGTCGACCGGCAGCGACGCGCCAAACTCCTGCGTGACCTCGGCCACGCCCGCCTCAAAACGACCGCCCCAAAGAGCCATGGAACCGTCTCCTTTCTCCAAATACCAAAACAAGCGTCCAAAGCAATGTGCCCTGTCGCTAAAGCGATTTATCAACCGCTAGTTTTACACACTCCCTGCCGCGCGCGGGGCCATGTGGCTAATTTGCAAAGAAGTGACGCACCATGCACTTGGCGCCCAACGTCTCCCTCCGGATGTTGCCCTGCGAACCATCGATCCAGGCCTTCAGGCTCATAGGAACGTCCTCGACCCTTACAGCATCGAACTCGGGCGCGAGGGCAAGCAAAGCATGCGCGATAGCATTGAACATAATGGATACTCCTCATATATATAGGCACAGAGCCGCCAAATTGATAGAAGGAGCCCCGCCGGACAACCCCGGCGGGGCTCGGACTCAGCCGCAGACGCGGCATCATATATGCGGGCGGAACGTAGGGGCCACCGATGTTAAGAAGTGTCAGCAAGCATAACGAAAGGTAGGGACCCCGTGCGCCCGTTATGTATCACGCGGATGGGCCGCGCGGATACCAAGGGAAGGAGGCGCTAGGCCTGGGCAGCAGCAGAGCTGGGGCCCTGGACCTTTGCCCACGTCTTGAGCGACAGCGTATCGATCTCGATAAAGCCGGCGCTGGCCTTCTCGTCAAACGTGGTGTCGCGGTCGTAGGTAGCCAGGCCGTAGTCGTAGAGGCTGAAGGGACTCTTGCGGCCGACGACATGGCAGTTGCCCTTAAAGAACTTCAGACGGACAGTGCCGGTCACGAACTTCTGGGTATCGGCCATAAAGGCGTCGAGCGCGTTCTTGAGCGGGCTGTACCACTGGCCGTTGTACACGGCGGTGGCCCAATCCTGCTCGAGCTTGATCTTGGTCTTGAGCAGGTCGCCCTCGACGCAGATGTCCTCGAGCGCCTTGTGGGCGGTGATGAGCGTCAGGGCGCCGGGAACCTCATAGCACTCGCGGCTCTTGAGGCCCACCAGACGATCCTCGACCAGGTCAAGACGGCCAAAGCCGTTGTCGCCCGAAATCTTGTTGAGGGCGATGACGATCTCGGAGAGCTTCATCTTCTTGCCGTCGACGGCGACAGGCTTGCCGGCCTCAAACTCGATCTCGGTATAGGTCGGGGTGTCAGGCGTGTCCTCGGGGTTCTTGGTCATAACCCAAGCGTCATCGAGCGGCTCATTCCAAGGGTCCTCCAGGTGACCGCACTCGATGGCGCGACCCCACAGGTTGTCGTCGATGGAGTAGGGGTTGTCGTTGGCACCCTCGGGAACCGGCACGTTGTGGGCGTGGGCATAGGCGACCTCGTCGGGACGGCACTTCAGGTCCCACTCGCGAACCGGGGCGATAACCTTGAGCTCGGGGTCGAGGGCCTTGACGGCGGCCTCAAAACGGACCTGATCGTTACCTTTGCCAGTGCAGCCGTGGGCGACGTAGGTCGCGCCAAACTCGTGGGCAACCTCAACAAGCTTCTTGGCAAGCAGCGGGCGAGACAGGGCGGAGAGCAGCGGATACTTATTCTCGTACATGGAGTTTGCGGCGATGGCTTTGGTCAGGAACTCATCGGAGAACTCGTCGCGCAGGTCGAGCACCTGGCAATCGAGAACGCCCAGGTCGAGCGCCTTCTGCTTCTTGGCATCCAGTCCGGTCTCTTCCTGGCCCACGTTGCCGCAGACGCAAACGACATCGAGATTCTTCTCGTCCTGGAGCCACTTGACACATACGGATGTATCAAGACCACCGGAATATGCGAGAACGACTTTTTCCTTGCTCATGGCTGTTTCCTTTCGCCCTTGGTAGCTAGTTAGAACATCGGTCAGTTGCAAGTCATTTCAAGGTCATATACCGTGCAATATCAGGTTAAATAGCAAAAATCAGCACATACATGCCCTAGAAACATGCAGCAATGTCGTGCTAAAACCCAACGACCTCAAAATGACTCTGTTGAGGCAATTCGCCCCATGCGGACAGAGACGATTGTTATCGTCGTCGGGAAATTGCGCGCTGGCGTCGGATGGCATTGTCTGCAGTGGTGATGATCTTTACGAACTGCATCTGCCTCTCCTTTCACGTATCGCCGGGCGCAATTCAAATATCGTAAACGGTACCTTTTACTCGGTAAGCGGTTGTTTTTCCGTCTCCGTTTTCGATGGTCGCTATATTACGCTAAAGTGCCCGCAGCACAAGCGACAAATTCAAATTTCTGAAAAGTTTTTTCATTACTTTGTGAAGCGTGGTGCAAATACGCACCATTCCTGCGAAAATACGCTCGACTACTAGTTGATGGTTATAACGTCTGAAACAATCTCGAAACGAAAGGCGCATTTTTATGCAAACTTACGAATCGGACGCCAACATCGGCAACATTAAGATTCTCGCCGTCGATATGGACAAGACGCTGCTGACCGACGAGCGTGTGCTGCCCCAGGGTCTTGATGAGCGCCTGGACAAGCTCGCCGACGCCGGCATCGTATTCTGCCCCGCCAGCGGACGTCCCGCCCCCAAGCTCGAGGAGATGTTCGAGGGCATCAAGAACCGCCTCGCCTTTTGTCCCGACAACGGAGCGTGCGTGATCTATCGCGGCAGCTATATCTATAAAAGCAATATTGACGTGGAGCTGTATCAGCAGGTCTTGAACCGTGCCTCGGAGGATCCTCGCGCTGTCCCCGTCCTGTGCTGCTTCGACGAGTTCTACGTGCTTGCCCGCGACCATCAATACCACGACGAGATCAGCGTCTACTACAACACAATCAACTACGTAGACAGCTTTGAGGGCATTGATTTCGAGTCCAACAAGATTTCGGTCTTCTTCCCCGGCTACGACGCCGAGCCCGCTTTCCGCGAGACCTATAGCCCCGAGTTCTCGGACAAACTCTACGTCACCAACGCTGGGCGCGAGTGGATCGACTTTATGAACCTGGGCGTCGACAAGGGCGCCGGCGTCGCTCACCTGTGCGAGCACCTGGGCATCGATATTGCCGATGCTGCCGCCGTGGGCGACACCTACAACGACATCCCCATGCTCGAGCGCGTCGGTCACAGCTTTATCGTGGACAACGCCGAGGAGCACATGAACGCGCATGCCGAGTGGCGCATTCCGAGCAACAACGACGGGGGCGTACTGACGCTCATCGACGCCATCTTGGCGGCTCGTTAACGCAACCTGTCGGACCTGGCCGGGCGACGCGGGTAAGTTTTTCGTTCGGTCAGGTCCTGGGCTCGCTCGAAGGCCACATTAAGTGGCCTTCGGCTCGTGCGGAATCTACGAAAAACTTACCCGCATCGCCCGGCCAGGTCCTGCGGTGACTTGCTTGCCGCATGGATGGCGTCTTGGCGTCTGGATACTTGGCTGATAGTTTGGAATGAAGGGGGCTCCTTGTTGGCAAGGAGCCCCCTTCTGTTTTGGTTACTTTGGGGTTGTTGGTATGTCTTTACTTGGCATCGGCCCAGGTTATGCCGGTGCTGGCTTCGGCGATTAGGGGAACGCGGAGGTCCACTACGTGTTCCATGACGTCGCGGACCATGGTGGTTAGGCGCTCGACTTCGTCGATGGGGCACTCAAAGTCCAGTTCGTCGTGCACTTGCAGGATCATGTGGGCGGCAAAGCCTTCCTCTTCCAGGCGGCGGCTTACGCGGGCCATCGCGATCTTGATGATGTCGGCGGCGGTTCCCTGCATGGGATGGTTCATGGCCGTGCGCTCGCCAAAGCCGCGGAGTTGCGGGTTTTTGGCCTTGAGCTCCGGAATATGACGACGGCGGCCGTACATGGTCTCGGCGTAGCCCGTCTGCTTGGCGCGTGCCACCACGTTGTCGAGGAACGTGCGCACGCCCGGGTAGGCCTCGTAGTAGCGGTCGATCATGTCGCGTGCCTCGGCCATCGAGATATGCAGCGACTGCGACAGGCCGTAGGCCTGCTGGCCATACACGATGCCAAAGTTCACGGCCTTGGCGCGACTGCGCAGGTCGGGCGTTACCTCGGACACCGGCACACCGAACACGCGCGCCGCCGTCTCGGCATGGAAGTCCTCGCCCTCGTTAAAGGCGCGCACCAAGTGCTCGTCACCTGAGAGATGCGCCAGCAGACGCAGCTCGATCTGCGAGTAGTCCACCGCCAAAAAGACGCTTCCCTCGCCTGCCGAAAACGCCGTCTTGACGGTACGACCCAGCTCCGAGCGCGTCGGGATGTTCTGCAGGTTCGGGTCGCTCGAGGACAGACGCCCCGTTGCCGTGATGGTCTGGTTGTACGTAGTGTGTACGCGACCGTCACCACGGCGCAGCGGACCTAGCGTGTCCAGATAGGTGGACTTGATCTTAGACTTCTCACGCCAGTCCAAGATCAGACGCACGATTTCGTGGTCACGCGCAAGGTCGCTCAGCACCTTGGCGTTGGTCGAATAATAGCCGCGCTTAGTCTTCTTGAGGCCCTTGGTCGGAAGCCCCATCACATCAAAGAGCACGTGCGACAGCTGCATGGGACTGCCAATATTAAAGGTCTCGTCACCCGCCAGGTCGCGAATACTGCGCTCAACCTCGGTAATCTGGGTCGCCAGACCCTCGGACAGACTGTGCAGACGGTCGGGGTCCACGAGCATGCCCGCGCGCTCCATCTTGGCAAGTACCGGAACGAGCGGCATCTCGATGCCATCGAACACGTTGGCGGCATTCTCACGGGCCATGCACTCGCGCAACGGTGCCACGAGCGCCAGCGTCAGAGCCGCAGTACGGGCGGCAGGCGCCGGAGCGTCCTCACCGGCACCCTCTGCGCCGCGCGCCGCAGGCAGCGCCATCTGCAGATACGTATCGGCAAGATATGCCTCATCGAACTCGGAGCGATCGGAATCCAGCAGATAGGCAGCGACCACGGTATCGAAGATACGCGTGGAATCGGTAGCGAGCGGATCCATGAGCTCGGGCTCAGAAGAATCGACGGGCGAAAGCTCGTGCAACAGCGCCTTCATATCCGGGCTCGCCACGCGACCCTCCATAAACAGACGCGCGAGCACGCCGGCAATCACGCCGTGAACGAAGTTGAAGCCCTCAACCTCAGCCGCCGCACAGCTGTCGCCCTCCTCGAGCGCGAACAGGCCCTTGGACGTCGCCAACCACAGCGTGCGCGTCAGTCCAAAGAGCGCGCCCTCTTCCTTGTCGTCGTCCACCACGGCGGCGACCCACTCGCCGGCATCAATCGCGCGGGAGACCTCAGCCGCAACGGCACCAAGCGCGTCGGCATCGCCGGCGGCTGCGCGAACCATAGCAGGTATCTCAACCACACTGGAGGCAGCAGCAGCCCCGCCCTCGCCGCCGACCAGCGCCAAGAAACGGTTCTGCATGGCGGTGATACCAAGTGTGCCCAGCGCCGCGGACACTTCGTCGGCAGAAAACGCCGGGAAGGACGTTTCGTCAAAGTCGAGCTCGACGGGCGCATCGGTGCGAATGGTTGCGACCTTGCGGCTCAGCAGCGCATCGTCGATGTGCGCACGCAGGTTCTCGCCCATCTTGCCCTTGACCTCGTCGGCATGCGCGATGACCTCGTCCAAGCTGCCGTACTGTGCGATGAGCGCGCTCGCCTTTTTGGGGCCGATGCCCGGTACGCCGGGAATGTTGTCCGACGTATCGCCCTTTAGACCGTAAAAATCGGGCACGAGCGCCGGCGTAATGCCGTGATACAGGTCGTCCACGCTCTCGGGCGTCATGATCGCCACGTCGGACAGGCCCTTGCGGGTCGAGACCACGTTGACGTGCTCGGTCACGAGTTGATACATGTCGCGGTCGCCGGTCACCAGCAGCATGTCGCAGCCGGCCTCTTCACCCAGGCGCGCCATGGTTCCCAGGATATCGTCGCCTTCCCAGCCCTCGGACTGCAGAATCGGCACGTTGAGCGCGGTGAGCAGCTCCTTGATCATCGGAAACTGCGCATGCAGATCGGGGTCCATGGGCGGGCGTTGCGCCTTATACTGCGGCAGCATCTCCATGCGCACGCGCGGTTTGCCCTTGTCAAACGCCACGACCACACCGTCGGGGTTAAAGGCATCGATCATCTTGAGAAACATGTTCAGAAAGCCGAAGATCGCGTTGGTGGGGCGGCCGTCCGGCGCATTCATGGTGGGCGGCACGGCGTGGAAGGCGCGGTGCATGAGCGAGTTGCCGTCGATAACGGCAAAGGTGCGGCGCTTGTCAGACATATTGAATACCTCGCTTTGGGCTGGGCACGGTTTGCTCACACCAGTTTACACGCTCCCCGCCCCGCGGCCACCGCACATCAGGCTTCCCTGCCGCCGCGGGCCCGCGCGTGATACGATGGCTCACGGTACATCAACCAGCACGATCGATCCGAAAGGAGCCTGCGTCATGGAGCGTCCCTGCGCATGGAAAAAGTACACGCCACAGCAAGTCGAGGAGCTCGAGGAGCTTTGCCGCGGCTATAAGCAGTTTTTGAGCGAGAACAAGACCGAGCGCCTGTGCGTCAAGACCGGCATTAAGATGGCCGAGGAGGCGGGATACGTCGACCTGGAGACCGTGATCGCCGAGGGCCGCGAGCTCAAGGCAGGCGACAAGGTGTACGCCGCCAACCACGGCAAGGACCTTATGCTCGTCAACCTGGGCACCGCCCCGCTCGAGCAGGGCTTTAACATCCTGGGCGCCCACGTGGACTCGCCGCGCCTGGACCTTAAGCAGAATCCCGCCTTCGAGGCCGGCGACATGGCCTACCTCGACACGCACTACTACGGCGGCGTCAAGAGCTACCACTGGGTAGCCTCCCCGCTCGCACTCGTGGGCGTCATCTGCAAAAAGGACGGTACCACCGTCGACATCAATATCGGCGACAAGGCGGACGACCCGGTCTTTACCATCTCCGACCTGCTGATCCACCTCTCGAGCGAGCAGATGTCCAAGCCTGCCAAGGACGCCGTCGATGCCGAGATCCTCGACGTGATCGTGGGCGGTCGTCCCGTCAAGTTCGATGGGGACGACAAGGACGCCCCCAAGGAGCCCGTCAAGCAGATGTTCCTGGACATCCTCAAGGAGCAGTACGACGTCGAGGAGGAGGACTTCCTCTCCGCCGAGATCGAGGTCGTGCCCGCCGGCCCCGCCCGCGACATGGGCCTCGACCGCTCCATGATTTTGGGCTATGGCCACGACGATCGCGTCTGCGCCTACCCCTCCATGCTCGCCCAGATCGACGTCGCCAACGTGGAGCGCACGAGCATCACGCTCATCGTCGACAAGGAGGAGATCGGCTCCGTGGGTGCCACCGGTATGACGAGCCGCTTCTTCGAGAACACCGTCGCCGAGATCATGACGCTCGCCGGCGAGGATAGCCCGCTGGCCCTGCGCCGCGCACTCGCCCGCAGCCGCATGCTCTCCTCCGACGTGTCCGCCGGCTTCGACCCGGGCTATGCCGGCAAGTTCGAGACCAAGAACGCGGCCTTTATGGGTCGCGGCCTGTGCTTTAACAAGTACACGGGCAGCCGCGGCAAGGGCGGCTCCAACGACGCCGATGCCGAGTACGTGGCCCTCGTCCGCGACATCATGGACGAGGCCGGCGTGGACTTCCAGACCTGTGAGCTCGGTCGCGTCAACGCGGGCGGCGGCGGCACCATTGCCTACATCATGGCCAAGTATGGCATGAACGTCATCGACTCCGGCGTTGCCGTCCTGTCCATGCACGCCCTGTGGGAGGTCGCCAACAAGGCCGATATCTACGAGGCCTACCGCGGCTACAAGGCCTTCATCGAGCGAGCCTAACCAACCCTTCATCAGTTGCGGTGAAATACGGACTAAACTGGCCCATAAACGGCCAAAACAGACCGTATTCCACCGCAACTTTTTTTGGCAGAGGAGAGTTCATGCTGCAGGTCATCATTTCGCCCGCCAAGCAGATGCGCGCGGCCCAAGATGCTTTTGAAGTCCTGGGCATCCCACCCTTTGTGCGCGAGACGGCTCGCCTCCACCGCGCACTGCTAGATATCGAGCGGAATGAAGGCAGCGGCGGCCTGCAGGCGCTGTGGAACGTGAGTGACAAACTGCTGGGGCCTTGCCTCAACACCCTGCATGAGTTCGGGCCCATCCTGAAAAGCGGCGATCTCGACAATCCCGCACTCGCTCGCCACCTCTCCCCTGCCGTCATGTCCTATCACGGCATTCAATACCAGAGCATGGCACCCGAGGTGATGGATTCCGCGCAGCTCGCATGGCTGCAAGACCATCTGTGGATCCTCTCCGGCCTCTACGGGTGCGTTCGTCCCTTTCATGCCGTCGAACCGTATCGGCTGGAGATGGGCGCGAAGCTCGCCGTTGACGATGCCCGAGACCTCTACGCGTTTTGGAGCGACAAGCTCGCGCGGGCTATCGCCCCGGCAGGCTCAAACACCACGATCGTCAACCTCGCCAGCGTAGAGTATGCCAAAGCCGTTCTGCCCCACCTCGCGGGCGACGCCACGGCCGTCACATGCCTCTTTGGCGAGGGTATCCGCAACGGGAAGCCCATCCAACGGTCGACCGCCAGCAAAAAGGCGCGCGGCTCCATGGCGCGGTGGATGGCAGAAAACAAGCTCGAGGATGCAAGCGAACTTACCGCATTCAACATCGGCTATCGACACATCCCCGAGCTTTCAGACAAAAACACCCTGGTTTTCATGAACGCGCAGGCACAATAGACCCGCCGTTTCCAAACACCTCGTTACTCCGCCAAGCCATCGGCCTTTGCAATCTCGCTCGTCGAGCCATCTTGGTAGGTAATCTTAACGTGCTCCACCTCGGATACCGCAGCGCCCGCCGGGGGCTCCAAGCGCCATTCCGTCAGCGCAATGTCCATGGTCGTGGGCACATCTCCTTGATCTTTGAGCTTCACCGTCAGCGTTTTGAGCGCCGCGTCAAACGTCACGCGTTCGATTTCTTCGCCCGGAATGGACCCACCACTCAGCTGCAACTGCACAAACTCATCGCGCGGGTACCAATAATCGCCCGGAATGGCGAGCGTATTGGCATTACCGCCAGTACTCCTCACCGTCATAATCGGTAAGCTATCATCAGCCTCGAACTCCCATGCAGCGCCGCCGCGACCACCAAACGTCCAGATACAACAGGCAATCACCATCACGACAAGGATCGCAAAACCAATCGCGACAAGGCCATGGTGCGCACGGCCCTCCTCGGCCGATACGTCCCATTGCATCTCTCGATATAGATGCTTGTCTTCCATGTTCGCCTCCCCACGGGCATGCTCATCGCGTCAATCGTACCCATTCGAGCTATACTTGAGCCCACCACATAAACGGGGAGCTTGCAGGACAAGACGGCAGGCTGAGACTGGGCGCGCCCGCCCTGACCCGCAAACCTGATATGGGTAATGCCAACGAAGGGAGCCGTGCCAATGAGCACACAGACCGAGCCCAAGCTCGTCACGCAAATCGACTTCGCCCGCGCTGGGCAGATCACACCTCAGATGAAAGAGGTCGCCGAGCGCGAGCATCGCGACCCCGAGTACATCCGCGAGCGCGTGGCAGACGGCCGCATCGCCATTCCCGCCAACATCGTGCACATCAAAAAAGGCATGCGCGCCTTTGGTGTCGGCGAGGGCCTGTCCACCAAGGTCAACGTGAACTTGGGCATCTCGGGCGACAAGGCCGATGCCGCCGAGGAATGGAAGAAGGTCAAGATTGCCGAGGACTTTGGCGCCGACGCCATCATGGACCTCTCCAACTCGGGCAAGACGCGCCAGTTCCGCCAGCAGCTCATCGACGAGACGCCGCTTATGGTGGGCACCGTCCCCATGTACGACGCCATCGGCTACATGGAAAAGCCGCTGGTCAAGCTCACCAAGGACGACCTGCTCGAGGTCGTTCGCGCGCACGCCGAGGACGGCGTGGACTTCATGACCATCCACTGCGGCATCAACAAGTCGGTCATCAAGACCTTTAAGGAGACCGGCCGCCTCATGAACATCGTCAGCCGCGGCGGCTCGCTGCTGTTTGGCTGGATGGAAGTCACCGGCAACGAAAACCCCTTCTACGAGTTCTACGACGAGGTGCTCGAGATCTGCCACGAGTACGACGTGACGATCTCGCTCGGCGATTCCTGCCGCCCGGGCTGTCTCTACGACTCAAACGATGCCACCGAGACCGCCGAGATGATCGAGCTGGGCAAGCTGTGCAAGCGCGCTTGGGCCGCCGGCGTCCAGGTTATGGTCGAGGGACCGGGTCACATGGCGCTCGACGAGATCGCCGCCAACATGAAGCTGCAGAAGCGCCTGTGCCATAATGCGCCGTTCTATGTGCTGGGGCCGCTGGTGACCGATATCGGCGTGGGCTACGACCACATCACCGCCGCCATCGGTGGCGCCATCTCGGCGAGCTCCGGCGCCGACTTCCTGTGCTACGTGACACCCGCTGAGCACCTGTGCCTGCCCAACGCCCAGGACGTGCTCGATGGCCTCATGGCCACCAAGATCGCCGCACACGCCGCCGATATCGCCAAGAAGGTGCCGCACGCCCGCGATCTGGACGACAAGATGGGCCAGGCACGCCGCAAGCTCGACTGGGACGCCATGTGGAAGTGCGCCCTCGATCCCGTCACCGGCAAGAAGCGCTACGAGGAGTCCCCTGCCGCCACCGAGGGCACTTGCACCATGTGTGGCAAGATGTGCGCCGTCCGCACCGTCAACAAGGTATTCGAGGGCACGACGATCGACCTTGGCATGGAGGACTAGACTCCTCGCTGCGATCGCTTCTAGCGGCGAGCCGGCGCCCCTCAATTGTTGACGTGTGAACATTTGCTTACATTTGCGTAAAGATTGCATCGCCCGCCCGGGTTCGACATAGAGTCGGCCCGGGCATCTTTATAATGCTGGCTTAAAGACCCATTTGATTCCGACCGAACAAGGGAGCGAACATGGATCGTAGTAAGGTACCTGCCGTCCTGTCCATCGCGGGATCCGATTCCAGCGGTGGCGCCGGCATTCAGGCCGACATCAAGACCATCACGGCGCACCGCCTGTATGCCGAGACGGCCATCACCGCCATCACAGCGCAAAACACCCTGGGCGTTACCGCCGTGCAGGATATCTCGCCAGATATCGTAGCCGCGCAAATTGACGCCGTTTTTGACGATATCCGCCCCAGCGCCGTCAAGATCGGCATGGTTTCTTCTGTCGAGATTATCGAAGTCATCGCCGACCGCTTGAGCGCCTGGAACGCAACGAACGTGGTCGTCGACCCCGTCATGGTCGCCACCTCGGGCGCGCGGCTGATTGCCGAAGATGCCGCCGAGGCGCTCACCCGCCGCCTGTTCCCGCTAGCGACGGTTATCACGCCCAATATTCCCGAGGCCATGGCACTGCTCGACTATGAGGTCGACTCCGAGCGCACGCAGCAAAATGCTGCCATGCTCCTCACCCGCCGCTTTGGTTGCGCATCCCTCGTTAAGGGTGGGCATCTTGTCAACGAGGCCAACGATGTACTGGCCGAACCCGCGCCACTCGATGACGAGGGCAACCATCTGGGAGATCCACTCACCACGTGGTTCCGCCACAAGCGCATCGAGACCGACAACACGCACGGCACCGGATGCACGCTCTCGTCCGCCATCGCCTGCGCGCTGGCTCAGGGCATGGATCTTGCCGACGCCGTCAACGCCGGCAAGGCCTACCTAACCGGCGCTCTGGCCGCCGGCTTTGACATGGGCAAAGGCTCCGGCCCCGTCAACCACATGTGGCAGTATTAAGATTCGCAGTCCAAAGCCACCGCAAAGGCGCCCGTCCCCTTTGCGGTGGCTTGGGGTCGCGCTACTCTCCGAGCATCTCTTGGAGCTTGGCCGCCACGGCGTGACCCAGGCTCTCATGGCTTTCGGGCATCATATGCAGATAGTCGATATCGCCCGGCTCGGCAAAGTCGGCGGCATTCAAAAAGTCGCAGCCAAACTGCTCAGCCACATGTGCGTAATACTCACCAAAATGCTCCGAGACCTCGACGGAACGCTCGTCAAAATCGGTCATATATACATCGGCGATTTGCGGCTTGATCTTGATAGGTGCCATCAGCAGAATACGCGGGCAGGGTGCGGCATTGGTCCAGGGAAATGCACGCACCGCACGAATCAGCGCCATGGCGCCACGGGCAATATCGGAGGCCGTCACACCAAAGACCGTCTTGCAATCGTTAGTTCCCAGCATAATAACGATCGCATCCAGCGGCTTATGAGCCTCGAGCAGCATCGGCAGCGCGCGGATGCCGTTAAGATTGGTGTCCAAATGGCACATGTCGTCGCGTACCGTCGTGCGGCCGTTGAGGCCTTCTTCAATTACATGCCAGCCCTCGCCTAAGTCACGTTGGGCCACGCCACACCAGCGCACATCCCGCGCATAGCGCACCGCGGTGCCGTCGCGCATGCCCGCCGGATCGTAACCATAGGTGTTGCTATCGCCAAAGCATAGAACGTTTTTCATCGTAAGCCCCTCGCTCAGTAAAAAGCCGACGGAAGCAGCCTCTCCCGTCGGCTCGACCTATCTGTCAGCACGTACCGATTACAGGTACTTGCGCCAATCGTCCTCGTCCTCATCATCCTCGGTAGCAGCCTGGGCCTGCTCGGCGGCGCGAGCTGCCGCAGCGCGAGCGGCAACCTGGGCATAGGACTCCTCGTTGCGCTCGGGGAAGTTTGCCAGCACGTGCTCGAACTTGGCAAAATCCTCATCCCAGCGCGTAGAAGGCACGGCAAAGAAGACTTGCTTGACCTTAAAGTCGCCCGACGCGAGCTCCTTGCGGAAGAGCTCAGCCACGGCCTCCGCGTCAAAGCCGTTGTTGTCGCAGCCCCAAGCGCCCAGCACGAGCTTCTCGCGACCTAGCTCGTCGCAGATGGCAAGCACAAAGCGAATGCGGTCGCGCAGGGCATCCAGCAGAGCATCGTCGCTCACGCGATACTCCTGGCGGGCGCGCTTAACGTTGGGCGCGGCGGCCACGATCACGTCGGCGTATGCATGCACGTGGTTGCGGTCGAAGCGCACCGCAGGCACCACCAGCGCACGGTTTCGGTAAAGCTCGCAGTTGATGTTGCGGCGACGGTTCTCGCCGTACCATTTGCGCTGCTTATCGAGAACGTTGTACAGATACGAATCGGCGCACAGCGTGGCCTCCTGGCCCAGATAACCCTGAATATAGCCACCGCCCGGATTGGTGAACGAGGCAAAGGCGAGCACGGCCATGTCGCAGAACTGCGCATAGCCACGACCGTTGTCCAAGATGGCCTGCGTGGCGGAGGCATCGAGCACGGTGACCTCAGGCAGGGACGCAGCAGGCTCCTCAGCAGGCGCGGACTCAGCTTCGGCGATTTCCTCGGCAGGCTCCTCGACGGGCTCAGGAGCTGCCTCGGTCTCGGGCGCTGCCTCGCTCTCGGGTGCCGCCTCGGTCTCGGCAGCCTCCGCGCCCTCGACGTCCTCGGCAACCTGTTCTTCAGTGGCCACAGCAGTCTGAACCTTGGCCTTCATCGCCGCGACAAAACCGGCAGGCATACCATCGAACTCGCACACGCCGGCAAGCGAACGCTCGATATCCTTGGCGCACGCTTCGGACACAGTTGCCACGTGACGCTCGGCGGCCTTGGCACGGGCCTCGCGCTTGGGATTGGGCTGACCCGCTCGGTTGGACCTGCGGTTACGGTTCCTGTTGTCGACGTCTGCCATAAGTGGTCACCTTTCCTGTCGCTGCCGCTATCGGCTTTTCCCATCCATGATACCCCGCCGAGCACAAAAAAGACGGCCCCGAAGGACCGCCTTTCGCATCGATTTACACGCACGGCAAGCACCGCCGCAATTCGCCACTAGTCGCGACGGCCAAGGATGTTCAGGATGCGCAGGAACACGTTGATAATGTCCACGAACAGATTGGACGCCATGAGCACGGCGTTGGGCAGCGTAGGCGGCACCGTCGTGGCAACATAGGTGTCGTAGCCAATAAAGCCGGCGAACACCACGATTACGATCAGATCGGTGATGGTCTGCGAGACACCCATGAACATCAGCACGATCTCAACCAGAATAGTGGCGAGCAGAATGCCAAAACCGATGCCATATACGCGCTGGAAAAACTTGGGGAACGTCACGCCCAAGGCGCCAAAGACAAAGGTGATGGCGGCCGTGGCGATAAAGGCAGTGTTGATGGTGGGCAGGTCATAGTTGGCAAGGCCAAACGACGCGGTCAGGCCAAAGGTGCTCGCAAAGATCACGTAACCCATGAGCGACAGGCCCACGGACTGTTTGCTGGCAGCAGCCGACATCATGACGATGCCGACAATAGTCAAAATAAATGAGCCAAAGACCAGCGGCAAAGCGGCGCCGCTCATCATCATGCGCGCAAACGACATGGTGCTCGTAAAGTAGGCGCCGGCGCCCATGGCGCAAAAGCCCAAGAAGATCAGGGCAGACATGGCGAGATTGTACGCGCGCGGCGACATCTCCTTGGCGCGGCTTGCGCCGCTCTCGACGGGGCCGTTCTGATAGCCCTGGATATCGTTCATACTTCGTCCTTTCAAAAAGTGCCGTGAAAGACGGCACAGCAGGTGACAAGATTCCTGTCATTGTACCCGAATGCCGTACGTCCTTACCTACGGCGCTCGCCCTCGGGCGTACGATCAAAGGCCCAGACCCACCAACGCATCACGTGCGCCTGCGAGCCGTCCGCCCGCTCGCGCGTCTGGTCCTCCAGATACAACTCGGTCGCATGCCCGCCAAAACGCACCTTATATGTTGCCGTACGGATGCCGTAGACCATCAGGCCAAACCCGGTGGTCGAGATAATTTCGTCGATCGTAAAACAACGGCCGTCGACCCAGCAGACGGTGACCGGCACGACCTGTCCGCCCGCGAGGATGCGGGCCACGACGTCCACATACTGCTTGTGCACGCGCCGAGTTTTGCCGTCTGTCTGTCGATATTCCATGCCTCCTATTATCGAACGCATGTTTGTATGTTGTAAAGCGAACAGACTGTGGTTTTGGAGTGTCGTAGTAATCGCACGTGTCCGCATGGCGTGTTAGCAAAAAGAACACCCGCGGTCAACAGGGCTAATATTCAATTTTAGTGCCAAAAAGTCCACTTCTCCCATCAGAACTCGGTAAAGAGACCCGCAGGAGGTGATACGATTTATCATGTTTTTGTAACGTGTCTGCAAACTTCGAGAAAGCCCATATATGGACGTAACGTTCTCAACCTTCCTCGGCCAAATTGTGTCGAACCCAGTCCTTGCCGTCACCGTGATCCTCGCGTTGGGCGCCATCTTCGTCAATGGATGGACCGACGCGCCCAACGCCATCGCGACCTGCGTCACTACGCGTTGCATGCCCGCCCGCGCCGCCATTCTCATGAGCGCCGCATTCAACTTCCTCGGCGTGCTCATCATGACGCACTTTAACGCGAGCGTCGCCAACACCATCTCACATATCGTCGACTTTGGCGGAAACAGCACCATGGCGCTCGCCTGCCTATGCGCGGCGCTGTTCTCCATCGTCGTCTACGGCGCCACAGCGTCGCGTTTTGGCATCCCCACCTCGCAAAGCCACAGCCTTATCGCCGGCCTGACCGGTGCCGCCATCGCCCTCGGCGGTGCGAGCAGCGTCAACGTCCACGAGTGGATGAAGGTCATCTACGGCCTGGCGCTCTCCATCGGCCTGGGCTTTGTCATGGGCTGGGTCCTGTGCAAGCTCGTCTCGATTCTTTTCGCCGCCGCCAACAGGCGACGTGCCAATGTCTTCTTTAAATACGCTCAGATCGCGAGCGCTGCGGCCATGAGCTTTATGCACGGCGCGCAGGATGGACAGAAGTTCATCGGCGTGCTCTTTTTAGGCGTGGCCTTTGCCAGCGGCCAGACGAGCGTCGGCGATGCAGGCATCCCCATCTGGATTATGCTGCTGTGCTCGGCCACTATGGGTATCGGCACCAGCGTGGGCGGCGAGCGCATCATCAAGTCCGTCGGCCAGAGCATGGTCAAGCTCGAGAAGTATCAGGGCTTCTCTGCCGACCTCGCAGGCGCCGCGAACTTGCTGCTTGCCACCCTTACCGGCATCCCCGTGTCCTCCACGCACATCAAAACCTGCGCCATCATGGGCGTCGGCGCCGTCAAGCGCCTTTCGGCCATCAACTTCGGCGTGGTCAAGGACATGATGTTCACCTGGTTCTTCACCTTCCCCGCCTGCGGACTCATCAGCTTTGTCATGGCCAAGCTGTTCATGATGTTCCTCTAATCAAACCGAACGTCCATCCGGACCGCAACACTTCGCCCACCCGTCTTCGCCTCGAAAGGACCCACCCATGGCAAAGAAACCCGATTCGTTCTACTTTGACAACTACGTTGCCTGCGCCGACCTCGCCGTCCAGGCCGCAGAGCTGCTCACCAAGATTTTCGAGAACTTCGATCCCGCGCAGATTCACGACATGCTCAATAAGATGCATGCGATTGAGCATGCGGCAGACAAGAAGCACCACGAGCTCGAAGACGCCCTGCTCACCGCCTTTATCACCCCGCTCGAGCGCGAGGACCTGGACCTGATGAGCTGCGCGCTCGACACCGTGCTCGACCGCATCGAGGGCGTCGTGCAGCGCGTCTACTTCACCAACATCCAGAGCATCCATCCCGACGCCATCGTCATCGCCCACAAGGTGACTGACGCCTGCCGCGCCATGAAAGACCTGATGGTCGAGCTGCCCAACTACCGCAAGTCCAAGACCCTGCGCGAACTCGTCATCCAGATCAACACCATCGAGTCCGAAGCCGACGAGCTCTATATCAACGCCATGCGCAACCTGCACGTTAACGGCAAGGACCCGCTCGAGGTCATCGCCTGGCGTGACGTGTACGCCTTCCTGGAGTACTGCGCTGACTGCTGCGAGAATGTGGCCGATGTCGTGGATTCGATTGTCATGAAGAACAGTTAATTGGGGGTACGTATCCCACCGGTCGCGGGCCCGACCACTAATACCTTTTTCACTCCGGCTGCAAGCAGAGTCGTTCAAAAGGTATTAGTGGTCGGGCCCGCTCCCTTACGTACCACCATTGGGAACTTTGGCTGAGGGATTGAGCGTGGTGGGGCCTTTGCTGTGATGGCCCTTGATTGCTCGGGGTTTTACTTTGGTATTCGATGAGCGATTGGCTGATTGCTGCTTTGGGTACTGTTTGGGTTACTTTGGGTTTGTTTGATTTTTAATTGTTGGAGGGCTTGTATGTCTTATTTGGATCTGGCTCGGGGTCGGTATTCTTGTCGTGAGTTTGAAGATCGGGCTGTGGAGCAGGCTGTGGTGGATGCCATTGTTGAGGCTGGGCGTATTGCTCCTTCTGCTTGTAATAATCATCCAACCCGTGTGATGGTGTTGGATACGCCTGAGCTTCTGGAGAAGGCAGCTGCTTGTCAGCCTCGGTTTGCTCGTGATGAGTCTATCTTTGGCGCTCCGCTTGTCTTCCTTATTTGCAGCGTTACCGATGATGCTTGGGTGCGCCCGTATGATCAGATGAATTCCAGTGAAATCGATACGTCCATCGTGTGTGATCAGATGATGATGGAGGCCACCGAGCAGGGCCTGGGAACGTGCTGGGTATGCCATTTTAAGCCTGGGGTGGCACAGGAGCAGTTCAATCTGCCCAAGGGCGTCTATCCCTATCACATGCTCGTCTGTGGATATCCTGCCGACCACATCGCCGATCCCGAGCATCGCGAGGCCCGTACCATTCCCCTCTCCGACTTCCTCCTCAAGTAGGTTTTGGGACATGCCTTAAAACCTACCCTTGACCGCTCACCCGTTCGCCGAGTTCTGCGCCATTATGTGCAGGGCTCGGTTTTTTATGTTGCGCGCCCCTGCACAGTCATAAAAAAGGACCCGCAAGCTGCGGGTCCTTTCTAGGCACTAAATTGTAGGCCGAATGTTAGTCCAGGTCGTCGGCAGCAAAGTTGTCGATCGGGGCGAAGGGATCGGCCACGGGGACAACCGGGTCAGCGACGGGCAGCGGCTCGGCGGGAACAGTCACTGCAGGAGAAGCGGCAGAACCGACCGGCGTGGAAGCCATCAGATCGGCCGGGAAGGAATTCTGGGCATCGTCCATGAAGTGCTGGATGAGCTTGAGATACTCTGCCTTGAACTCCTCACGGGAAGCCTTGAGACGATCGATCTCCTCGAGCTCGGCCTGCTTCTCGGTCAGAGCCTGGCGGATAACCTCGCGGGCCTTGGCGTCAGCCTCGTTGCGGATACGCTCAGCGTTCTCGTTGGCATCGTTGACGATGGTCTCAGCGGTCTGCTGGGCAGCGATCAGGGCAGCGGAAATCTGGCGCTCCTGAGCGGAGAAGTCAGGGGCGGGAACAGCCACGGGGGCGGCAGGAACGGCCTGGGCGGTGGCATCCTGAGCCTGGGCAAGCTGAGCCTGCGCATCGGCAAGCTGCTGCTCGGTAGCAGTCAGACGACCCTTAAGGTCGACGATCTTAGCGAGCATAGCGTCAACCTCGGAGGACAGCGTCTCCAAGAAGACGTCGACCTCGGCAGGATCGTAGCCACGCTTGGCCTCAGAGAAAGTCTGAGCCTGGATGTCTGCAGGGGTAATAGCCATAACAAGTCTCCTTTTTCATCGCCTCGGCGCTACACGCCCGACGTAAGTTACTAAGACAGTTCTACACGAGTATACCTATAAGAAGCTGCAGAACCAGCCTCTGCACCAACTGCAACGCAATAATCGCAACGACCGGCGAAAAATCGATACCGCCCATGGGCGGGATGAAACGACGGAACAGGTTGAGCCACGGACCGCACACGCTATCAAGCACCGCAGCAATATCCTGAAGCAAACCACCCTGCTTCATGGGAATCCACGTCATAAAGCAGTAGACGACAATGAGCGTGGAATAGAAGTTGAACAGCGTGTTGACCAGCTGGACGATAGTGTAGATGTTGATGGGAATCTCCTCGTCTTGTCTTTACTTAAGGTAGCCGTCGGCACGAAGCTTCTTGAGATCGGAATCTTTGACCTCGCAACCGGCGGGGAGCACCATGAACACGCGGTCGCCCACCTCCTTGACCGTGGCACCCAGACCGCAGGCAAAGCCGTAAGAGAAGTCCAAGACGCGCTTGGCAACTTCGGTGCGTACGCCCACAAAAATCAGTGCGACAGGCTGCTTGGTGCGAACGCGGCGCACCACAGTCTCCACGTCGTCATAGCTCTCGGGGCGCAGGACATAGGCCGGCAGCTGCGGCGTGGCGTTGATGATATTGCTCGCATAGGCCGAGGCATCGCTCGGTGCAGGCGCGGGTGCAGCGGCGGCACGGGCGCGGGTATTCTCGGCGTAGCTCGACGGCGTGTCATAGGCACCAGGACGATAACCGCTCGCAACACTGTCCTGCGAGCGCGAAGGCGGGTTATACGTCGTGGCATGGCGGGAGTCATCGCCGACCAGCTGACCGGAGCGCGTATACACGGCAACCGACTCAGCTTCACCGCGGCGCGTCTGGCCAAGCAGGCCGTTGCTCGGCTCGTCTTGGGTGTAGAAGCCCTCGCCCGAAGCACCACTGTAGCCGTTGTTCTGATAGCCATCGTCGTAGCCGTCATCGTAGCCGTAGTCGTCGTCCTGGCCATAACCCTGGTCGTAACCCTGCTGGCCGCCCAGGTGCATCTTATTTTTAATCTCGTCAAGGAAGCCCATGGTTGTGTCCTCTCGCGGTTTAGTGCAGGCGCCCCGATAATCAGTGCGCACTTCAGAGCCTTATTTTACTGCAAACTCCGGGCTAAATACTACCCTGCCCAGGCGAACGAGCGTAGAGCCCTCCTCAAGGGCAGACTCAAAGTCCTCGCTCATACCGCAGGAAAGCTCAGGCAGGTTCAAATCGGGATGCGCCGCCTCCAGCTCATCCCTCAGCTCACGAAGCCCCGCAAAGGTGCGGCGTGCCACATCCTTATTCCCCCGGGGCGCCATAGTCATAAGCCCCTGTACGCAAATTCCCTCAAGTTCTGCAAGCTCACCCGCGGCGGCGCGAATCTCATCGGGTGAAAAGCCTCCCTTCGACTCCTCACCACTCACATTGACCTCAATGAGCACACGCTGGGGGCCGACGAGCTCGCCTGCCTCAATCTTGCGAACAGCACGGCTCGAGATCGCCTGCGCCAGATGCAGCGAACCCACCGAGTGAATCAGCTCGGCTGAGCCCAGCACCGCATTGATCTTATTGGTCTGCAGGTTGCCGATCATATCGAAGCGCACCTCGGACAGCTCCGGATGCTCCGCCAGACCCGTGAGCTTGCGAACCAGCTCCTGCGGGCGGTTCTCGGCAAAATGGCGATACCCCGCCTGGATGGCGGCAACGGTCTCATCGACACCAACGGTCTTGGACACGGCAATGAGGCTCGCGGCGTCGTGGGGACGGCCCGCGCGATCGAGCGCCGCATAAAAACGTTCCAGAATCTGCTCGCGGCGAGCGCGCATCAAGTCCAAATAGTTATCCATTGCCAATCGCCTCCGCTGACAGCCAAACAAGTAGTCCCATGCTAACGCAAGAGCGCGGCCCCGCATGTGCAAGGCCGCGCTCACTTAGGTATTTACAATCTTTCGACGAACGGGGTTACTTACTCCTCGTCGTCCTCGCCATCGTCCTCATCCTCAAGATGATCGAGCAGGTAGCGAAGACCCTCGCTGACCTCGTTAACGGGCACCTTGGCAACGTAGCGTGCATCGACGGCGGGCCTCATGATAACACCCTCGCCCGAAGGCACGCGCATGCTCTCGAGCTCATCCTCATCAGTGCAGGCGATATCACCGGCAGTCATACGCTGTCCGGTCAACAGGAAGGTCAGACGGCAGGCGGCATCGATGGAAATCGAGGCGATGCGATCGAGATAGCGCGATACCATGATGGCGCGGCGCAGGTCGTCATAGTTGCTGTCGTCGTCCATAAAATCGCCCGTGTCCATGCGGTTAAAGGTGCGGAAGAACTTCTCGTAGGCGGCGTGCACTGGCTCGTCCTCGACGGCCAAGTTGCAGATGATGGACATGTCGTTGGTGACGAGCGCGGAAAGCGAAGAGCCCAGCACCTGGTAGACGGCCTCAGCCTCGGCCTCGACCGTGCCGACAAGCTCCTTGGGCAGCGAGATGTCGGCCTTGATCATATGACGCGTGGCGCGGCAAATCTGGCGAACCTTATCGGTCATGCGCTGCAGGTTAAAGTCGACGTAGATGATCGTCTGCAGCAAGCGGAAGTCGGAGGCGACCGGTGACTGCGTGGCAATCAGGTTGTAGCAGACGGCCTCCAGGTTGGCGCAGCGTGCGTCAATCGAAAGCGTGCGCTTCTTGGTCTTGGTGGCGAGCTTGCGGTCGTCGGTAACATAGGCCCTCACGGCATCGTGGAGGGCCAGATCGACGGCCTCGTAGATGCTCAGCATCTCGTGGCGGGCCTCGATGAGCTGACGGGAAAACAGTTTGCGCATGGTTCACTCCAATCAGTTGGGTGCGGTCATGCCGCCCGCACAGTGAATACGCACCGGACCAGGTCCGATCGGCTTGGGACTAGTCGCACCGATCAGCCAAAGCGGCCGGTGATATAGTCTTCCGTCCGCGAGTCCACCGGGCTGGTGAAGATCGCGTCGGTTTGACCATACTCGATGAGCGTAGCGGGCTCGCCGGCAACTTCCTGCAAGAAGAATGCGGTGTAGTCGCTAATGCGAGCTGCCTGCTGCATTGAATGCGTGACGATGATGATCGTCATCTCGGGCGCCAGCTCGGCCATCAAATCCTCGACCTTAGAGACGGACGTGGGGTCGATGGCGGAGCAGGGCTCGTCCATCAGAAGGACATCGGGTTGCACCGCAAGCACGCGCGCGATGCACAGACGCTGCTGCTGACCGCCCGAGAGCGCCAAACCATCCTTGTTGAGCTGATTGGATACCTCTTTCCAGAGGTTGGCGCGCTTGAGCGATTCTTCCACGATGTCATCGAGGTCACTTTTGCTAGTCACGCCCTGCAGACGAGGGCCAAAGGCGACATTCTCGTAGATGGATTTGGGAAACGGATTGGGCTGCTGAAAGATCATGCCCACGCGGCGACGGAGGTCGACCGGGTCGACACCCTCGGCATAGATATCGTTGCCGTCGAGCGTCATGGTGCCCTCGACGCGCGTACCCTCGATCAGGTCATTCATGCGGTTGATGCAGCGCAAAAACGTCGACTTGCCGCAGCCCGAAGGGCCAATGAAGGAGGTGATGGCGTTTTTGGCGATGTTGAGGTCAAGCCCCGTCAGCGCATGAAAGTCACCGTACCAAAAGTTGAAATCCTTGGCCGTAATGGCCGCTTGCTCCAACGCGGGAGCGGACTGATAAACGGACATGGGACTCCTTAACTAGCGACGCTTACGCGACAGGAAGCGCGCAAACAGGTTGAAGGCCAAAATGATCACCATCAGCAAGAGCGCAGTGCCGTAGGCTGCGTTCATGTTGATGCCGTCGTTGGCAAGCAGGTACAGGTGAACCGTCATGGGACGACCGGAATCGAGCGGCGAAATAGGTAGATTGATGGCCTGGCCCATGGTGTAGAGCACCACGGCGGTCTCGCCGATGGCACGGCCGATGGCAAGGACGATGCCCGTGGCAATGCGGCCAAAGGCCGAAGGAAGCACGATCTTGGAGACGACCTGCCACTTGGTAGCGCCCAGGCCGTACGCGCCCCAACGGATATAGCGCGGAACGGCGCGAATGGCTTCTTCGGTGGTGCGCATGACGATGGGAAGCATCAAGAGCGCGAGCGCCAGAGCGGCCGAGACCATCGAAAGGCCCAGGCCCATAGCCTCGACAAACAAGGCGTAGCCAAACAGCCCCATAACGATGGAGGGTACCGAGGCCAAAGCGTCAGCAGCGTAGCGAATGAGCTCGACGACCTTGCCCTGCTTGGCGTACTCGGCCAGATAGACGGCTGCCAGCACAGCGATCGGCGTGCAGATAAGCATGGCGAGCGCCGTCACGTAGACGGTCGAGACGATCGTGGGCCAAATTCCGCCCTCGGCGTTGACGCCCTGGGGCCAACCGAAGATAAAGTCGAGCGAGATGTGTGGCAGGCCGTTGATGACCACGTAGGCGATGATAGCGACCAGCACCAGCGTGGTGATGTAGGCAGCGGCACGAAACACGCCAAGCATGATCTTGTTGGACAGGTCCTTGTTGATGCGGCCCTTCTTGCCGTGGGAAAGGGCACGCTTGATGCGCTCGCGCGACGAGGTCGTATCGACCGTCGTGTCAACGGAATCGGACATAGCCTACCCCCTCTTCTTCTTGGAAATCAGACGGACGATACCCACCAGCGTGGCGGAGATGATAAACAGGACCACACCCATGCCGAACAGCGCCGAGCGGTGCAGACCCGAGGAATAGCTCATGTCGAGCGCAATCTGGCTCGTGAGCGTCGAGATGGGGCTCGCAATGCTGTCGGGAATAACCGGGGCGTTACCTACGACCATGAGCACGGCCATGGTCTCGCCGATGGCACGGCCCATACCCAGCACGATGGCATCAACGATACCCAGCTTCGCGGCAGGTAGCACGACCTTATAGATGGTCTGCCACTTTGTGGCGCCCATGGCATACGATGCCTCGCGAATGCCCATGGGAATGGAATTGAGAGCATCGATGGTGAGCGTGGTGATGGTAGGGACGATCATGATGGCGAGCACAAACCACGCCGTCAGCGCACCAAAACCAAGGCCGCCGGTCAGTTGTGCGATAAACGGGCGGATGATGATCATGCCAAAGAAGCCGTAGATGATGGAGGGTATGCCCGCCAGCAGGTCAACGGCGGGGCTGATGAGCTTGCGCACGCGCTTGCTGGCAATCTCGACCAGGTAAACGGCCGTACCCACGCCCAGCGGCACGCCCATGGCGAGCGCACCGACGGTCACCAGACCCGAGCCGGCAAGCAGCGACAAGATGCCGTAGTGGCCCTCGGAAGGCGCCCACGTAAAGCTAAAGAAGTCAGCCAGACCGATGTCAGTAAAGACGGGCAGCGCCGAGTACGTGGTAAAGACAAAAATCAGGATGACGGTAACGACCGCCAAGAACGCGCAGGCAAAGAAGATCCACTGCAGCGCCTTCTCCTTGATATAGGTACTGCGCGATACGAGCGCCAGCTCGCGCTTCTTGGGCGTCTGAACATTCTGCTCAGTCTGGGAGTTTTCCTGTGCTTCCATGCTACTCACTCCCCTTCTCGTCGTTGGTGACGGGAATAAAGCCCGCCTCGCGAATCTGCTTGTCCATCTTTTCGGACGTCACATAGTCGATGTAATCCTGCGCCTGCTGCGAAGGCACACCCTTCACAAAGAAGTAAAGGTCGCGCGAGATGGGATAGCCGCCACTCGCGACCGTCTTCTCGGACGCCTCAACATGATTGACCGAGACGGCCTTGACCGAGGTCTTGGCGTTGAGGCTATCGACGAAGCCCAGCGAAATGTAGCCGATGGCCCCACGCGAACGAGATACCACGTCGCGCACCTGGCCCGTACCCGAAAGAACAGCCGAGCGGCGATCGAACGGCGTGCCATCCATCACGATGGTACGGAAGGCCTCGCGCGTACCGGACGCCTCGTCTCGGTTGATGACCTGAATCCTCAGGTCCTCGCCACCGACCTCTTTCCAATTGGTAATCTTGCCGGCGTAGATATCGCGGAGCTGCTCGGTCGAGAGGTTATCGACGGGGTTGTCGTCGTTCACGATGACCGCGATACCGTCGTGGGCAATGACGATGGGAGTCAGGCCCAGATCCTGTTCGTCGGCATTGAGTCCACGGGAGGAGCTGGCGATATCGGCCGTGCCGGCGCTGACGGCCTCGATCCCAGCGGAAGAACCCAAACCGGAAACGAGCACGTCGATGCCGGTCTCCTCCTTAAAGCCCTCGGCCGCAATCTCGGCGATAGGAAGGCAGGTCGTGGAGCCGGCCACGGTAATGGAAGAGGTCGAAGATCCCGAAGAACAGGCGCACAGCGTAAGCGTAAGCACAGCGGCGCTCAGAACCGATACGATCTTTCTCATAGCATCACGCCGATCGCAGCATGGCGCCCACAGGTGCCGTCCTCGTTACGGTAGGAATAAAAGCGGTCGTTCTGACGCACGGTCGAAAGCTGGGTATCCACGATATTATCCGCGTCGACACCGACATCTACCAGCGCCTCGCGAATGGCAGCGGAAAGATCAAGCATGCGAGAGGTATTCGCATCGATGCAAGAGAACTCGGCGGCAAAGCGATCCATGAGTTCCTGGGATACCTCATATTCGTCACCCAAGATATGGGGGCCAATATAGGCGGAAACGTCGCTCGCATCGCAGCCGGCAGCATCGCAAAGCGCCTGGCACGCCTTGGCAGAAATACGTGCAATCGTGCCCTTCCAACCGGAGTGCACCACGGCAAATCCGCCAGGGGCCACCAGCACCACGGGAACGCAGTCGGCAAAGCAGAGCAGCACGGGCACGTTACGCGCCGTACAGACGATGGCATCGCAGCCCTCAGCAATCTGCTCGCGGACGTCCTCAAGGCCATCGGCGCCGTTCGAGGCCACCGCAACGATATGGTCACCATGGACCTGATTGGGAATGAGCAGGTTGTGCTCGCACTCGGCGGCACCCATAGCCTCGAGCGCGCGACGACGATTTTCTTGAACAGCAAAGGGGTCATCGCCAACATGCGAGCCCAAGTTGAGTGAGGAGTACGCATCTTCGGAAACGCCACCGGCGCGCTCGGTGAAGGCAAAGCGAACATCGGATGTCGCGCCCTCCACCAACGTAACTCCATCATGGTCGACACGCGAAACTTTGTCCGCACGTGCTGCCATACTAAAGCCTCCTAATAACACAAGTACCGCGGCATCGCCGCTACAGCCCGCGTTTATACGGCTGTCATACTTCTCTAAAAGGATACCTGCTGCGCTGGAGGCAATCGTAAAGGGAACGTAAAGAGATTGGAGGTTCTAGTTTACAAAGTCGAAATAAAAAGGGCGCGTCCATACGGACACGCCCCTGCGCACAACAATGCAAAGAACGACTTAGAAGCTACCGCGCTTCAGGAAGTCGGGAAGCTCGAACTGATCGTTGCCGAAGTTAGGAAGCTCGGTGCCACCGACGTTGCGGGTCGGAGCGGCCTGAGCCGGGCTCGTGGCAGGAGCGGTGCGCTGCGGCTCAGCGGAGGCAGCGGCCTTGCTCTGAGACTGCTGAGCAGCAAAGAGCTCGTCCTGACGGTTGACGTTGGAGTCGGAGAAGCCCGTAGCGATGACGGTGATACGCACCTGATCGCCCAGGGACTCGTCGACAACGGTACCGAAGATGATGTTGGCCTCGGGGTCGACGGCGTTGGCGACAACGTCGGCGGCGTCGCTGATCTCCTGGATGCCCAGGTCCTTGGAACCGGCGATGGAGAGCAGCACGCGCGTGGCACCATCGATGGAGCTCTCGAGCAGCGGGCTGGAGATGGCCTGCTGGGCAGCGTCGACGGCACGGGTGTCCCCAGAAGAGGTACCGATACCCATCATGGCGGTACCGGCCTGCTTCATGATGGTCTTAACATCGGCGAAGTCCAGGTTGATGATACCGGGGACGGTGATGAGGTCGGTGATGCCCTGGGTGCCCTGGGAAAGGACGCCATCGGCAATCGCGAAGGCCTCGAGCATGGTGGTCTTCTTCTCGGCGATGTCGAGCAGCTTATCGTTAGGGATGACGATCATGGTGTCGACGCAATCGGAGAGGGTCTTAATGCCCTCCTCGGCGCTCTTCTTGCGCTTGCGGCCCTCGAAGGTGAAGGGCTTGGTCACGACGGCGACGGTCAGCGCACCGACCTCGTTCATCGCGATATCGGCAACGATGGGAGCAGCGCCGGTACCGGTGCCACCGCCCTCGCCGCAGGTGATGAACACCATGTCGGCACCAGCGAGCGCCTCGGCAATGTCGTCGCGGGACTCATCGGCAGCCTTGCGGCCAACCTCGGGGTTGGCGCCGGCGCCCAGGCCGCGGGTAAGGTCGGTGCCGATGTGCACCTTGATATCGGCATCAGAGATCGCGAGTGCCTGAGCATCGGTGTTGATGGCAACAAACTCGACGCCGCGGATGCCCTCTTCGATCATTCGATTGACCGCGTTGGTACCGCCGCCGCCGACGCCGACCACCTTAATGACGGCAAGGTAGTTGTTGATCTCTGTCTCGTGCATGTCGGTCCTCCGAACAAAGGTTATAGCCATAGCATGGGTCGACCCCTGCGCACATTAACCTTCAGGTTGAAAGTAAATGCAAAGGTAAACCGTATTATGTTTGCACATTATGAACGTATCAGTCAAATAATTGACCGTGAAAACCAAACAAACCAGATAAACGGCGTGGTATGGCCCCTCAACAAAGCATCAACCAGCGCTACGAGGTCGGAGCGTTCCTAAATGTATAGTTACCCGGAGAGCGCACATTGATATACGTTACGCCCTCTACCTGCGAAAGCAGCTTGGTGACTACGCGCTCCTTCTTGACGATATCGTTCGAATCGCCCAGCGACACCTCAATGCCGTTATTGAGGTTTGCCGAGATGGCTTCGACCGAAGGCGTGGAAATATCCTTGACTTGTCCCAAGAACTCGCTCGAAAAACCACGCACATAATCCAAGCCAGCCTTAACGGCCTTGGAGCTCACTGCCTGGCCGGAAACCGGAGCGACATCCGCCGAGACATCAGTCAACAACACCGCGCCATAGTGCTTAGCGAGCGCCAGCGCGGCATCAATGCCGGTCAGGGTATTTGAGCCCTGCCCCGTCGTGATGACGTTGCCCTGGTCATCCACTTCGACCGACGTCGACAGCGGGGCGATCCAGGTGTCATCATCCCCGATGGCCCAGGCAAGGTCATCGGAGCTGATATAGGCAATTGCAATGACCTTGCGCTCCATCGGCGTAATGATGAGCGTATGTGGGAACTGACGCTGGACATCCACGCCCGAGACCCACGGGTTCTGCTTGAGGTCCTCGGTAATCTGGTCGGGATCGACGTTAAAAAGCGACGTTCCCTCGGGCAAATCGATCAGCTGGATAGCATCGTGCTTCGTCACATGCTCGCTGCCTTGAATCTGAATATCAGTGGCGGTAAACAATCCAGAGTTAATCACCACGATAGCAACGACGACGAGCACGGCCAAGACGGCCAAAACGCCGCCCACGATTTTGCCTTTGCCTGTAACGACAGAAGCGGCGTCTGATGTTTTATTTGCCATCGCCCTAAGTAAAGACAACGGGTTGACGCCTTTTTTACCCGAAGGCTTCTTGGCGGTAGCCGGCACCGATGTCAGCGAGCGCGGTTTCGATGCGCCCAGCGTGCGACTCGGACGCGCCGCCTTAGTTCCTGTCGAGGGCTTAGGAGTTGCCATAGGACGGGCAGGCTTGGCGCCCATAACAGGCTTTGACGTCACCGAGGGACGCGAGGACTTTTTTGCGGCCGGACGATTACCGAGCTGCGAGCCGACAACCGGACGACTGGTCTGTCGAGCATGCCCGACAGGCTTAGAGTGCGCGACGATATTGCGTTGAGGTTTGGCAGGCGCGCCGGAACGCCCTCCGGCGCGGCGGAAGGTGGGTTTCGATGCTCTAGAAGCCGAGGAATTTAACTTCCGGTCTGAGCTCGATGCCATACGCCTCCCTCACCTTTCCGTGCACATGTCTGATAACCGCGGCAACGTCATCGGCCGAGGCAGTTCCGTTATTAACGATAAAATTAGCGTGAACGGGCGAAACTTCCGCGCCGCCAATCGAAAAACCCTTTAATCCACAATCCTCGATAAGCTTGCCCACGCTCGCATCGGGCGGGTTGCGAAAGACCGACCCGCAGGATGCGCGACCCATGGGCTGTGTACGCTTGCGCCTCGTCAGGTACCGCTCCATGCGCTCGCGAATGTCGGCCTTGGGCGCCGGTTTAAGCTTGAGCACGCACTCGAGGATGATCTCATTGCGGGGAAGGCTACATTCGCGGTAGCCCCAAGTGATCTCGGACCCCGCATAATGTTTGATACCGGATGCCGGGTCAAACGTTACGACATCCTCAACCAGCGAGCCAATCCACTCGGTCCGTGTGCCGGCATTCATAGATATCGCACCGCCAACCGAACCAGGGATGCCAACGGCAAACTCAAGGCCCGAGAGGCTACGCGACAGGGCATCGTTGACCAGGCGCGCAAACATCACGCCCGCACCGACCGTCAGCGTACAACCGTCATCGGCAACAACCGTGCGCTGAAACTCACGTCCGAGCGAAATGACGGCGCCGCGATAACCGCCATCGGCAACCAGCAGATTGGAGCCCTTGCCGATGATGACCCACGGCACCTGCTCGCGATCGAGCACCGCCACGGCGCGGCGGAGGGCATGATAGCTATGGCACGTCACAAAGAGGTCGGCCTTGCCGCCGATACGATAGCTCGTATGACGCGCAAGGCGCTCGTCCTCGATCACATCCGTGTCGATCATGCCCGAGAGCGCCATGACGGCGTTAAACAGACCCATTAGACTTAAGCGTCTTTCTTGGCAGTCAGATACTCAATGAACTCGGGACCGACGGTCGTAACGTCACCGGCACCCATAGTGAGCAGCAGGTCGCCCTCGCCCACCATCTGCTCGAGCTCCTGATTGAGCTCAAGACGGCTGGAGCAGTACACGACCTCCTTGCCAGGATGCTTGGCGCGCACGGTATCGGCGAGCATCTTAGAGGTGACACCCGGAATGGGCATCTCGCCAGCCGAGAACACATCAATCAGCAGCAGTTTATCGGCATTGGCAAATGCATCGGCAAAGTCGTCGCACAGGGCCTGCAGGCGCGAATAGCGGTGCGGCTGGAACACGACGTCGACGTGCTTGTAGCCCAGCGACGAAGCAGCAGCAAGCGTCGCCTTGATCTCGGTGGGGTGATGGCCGTAATCATCGACCACGGTGATGCCATCGATATCGCCCACGTGGGTAAAGCGACGGCGGACGCCCTCAAAGCTCGAGAGCGCCTTGGCGGCGGCGTCGATGTCAAGGCCCAGGACATGGGCGACGGTGAGCACCGCCGTGGCGTTGAGCATGTTGTGGCGACCGGGATTGCTCTTGATCTCCACAGCGTGCTCAGTGCCGTCCTCAAAGCGAACGATAAAATCGCTCTGGATGCCCTTGACATCCGGGTGCATGCAGACGATGTCGTTGCTCTCGGCAAAGCCGTAGGAAAGCACGTGACGACCCGTCGACTTGGCGAGCTCGACCAGATGCGGGTCCTCACCGCAGACGATGACGGTGCCGTCCTCGCCCACCAGGCTCATGAATTTGGCGAAAGTTGCCTCGATCTCCTCGATACCCGAGTAGTGATCGAGGTGGTCGGCCTCGACGTTGGTCACGATGACCACGTTGGGGTTCAGGAACAGGAAGGAGCTGTCGGACTCGTCGGCCTCAGCGACAAAGTAGTCGCCCGAGCCGTTCTTGCCGTTCGTGTCATAGCCCTCGACGATGCCACCGATCAAGAAGCTCGGATCCAGACCCATGCGGTCGAGCATGGTGGCGCACATCGAAGACGTGGTGGTCTTGCCATGCGTGCCGGCAACAGCGACGGTGGTGTAGCCGTGGCCCAAAGCAGAGAGCATCTTGGCACGGGGCCACACGGGAATACCAAGCTCGCGAGCGCGCACGAGTTCAGGGTTGGACTCCGGAATAGCGGTGGAGACAACAACCACGTCGGGCTTGACCTCGTCGATCGTGGCGGCCTCATGGCCCACATGCACCTTCACACCAGCGCGGGTAAGCTGGCGGATATAACGTGACGTCTTAAGGTCGGAGCCGGTAACGGCATAACCGCGCTCGTGAAGAACGAGGGCGATGCCGCTCATGCCGGCGCCGCCGATACCGATAAAGTGGGCGCTCTTAAACTCGGGCGCGGAGGTTGCAGTCTGGGAATCAGCCATGTGCTCGTGTACTCCTTGCGTAAACACTGCCTGTAACCCGTTAACTGTACCGCACCTACCGCATCAGCGCGAGGGCGACCGACGATATCCCGTCTAACTAACGCAAACCCTCTACCGCATCCGCCAGAAGAGCGGCGGCCCTATCCTGAGCCAGACCACGCGCCGCCTGACGCATGGCGTCGCGCGCCGCCGCGTCATCGACCAGGTGCAGCAGTTCATCGGCAAAGGCAGAACCGTCGATATCGGCATCGGCGCAGAGCACGCCGGCCCCAGCGTCGACCAGATAACGGGCATTGGTGGTTTGGTGGTCGGCCGTCGCATGCGGGTACGGCACGAGCACCGAAGGCACGGCGAGTGCAGCGATCTCGGCCACGCTCGATGCGCCCGAACGCGAGAGCACCAAATCGGCAGCAGCCAGCATATCGCCCATGTTGTCGATGTAAGGCTGGACGCGGTAACGCTTCGCCTCCTCGGGCGTCAGCGCCAAAGCGCGCTCGGTCTCCTCAAAGCCGTCGGCACCCGTCGAATGCAACACATAGAGGTTCTTGCGCGAAAGCAGCTCGTTTTTGAGCGAAGCCACACGCTCGTTGAGGTGCTGGGCGCCAAGTGAACCGCCAAAGACGAGCAGCAGCGTAGCGTCCTCGGGAACGCCAAGTGCCTTGCGGCCGCGAGCGCGATCGCCCTCGATCACCGAGCGACGTACGGGGTTGCCGGTCATGAGCACGTGGTCAGGGT
Organism: uncultured Collinsella sp.; assembly: GCA_900541715.1. GTDB lineage: Bacteria > Actinomycetota > Coriobacteriia > Coriobacteriales > Coriobacteriaceae > Collinsella. Next base: position 129,700 of record UQLI01000001.1, on the reverse strand, counting down.
CACCTTCGCGCTCAAAGACCGAACGCGCTGCCGGCACCGAGATGCACACGCGGGCGGCGTGGGAGTTCATCATCTTGTTGGCCAGGCCCGGAACAGAGTTCTGCTCATGCAGCAGATACGGAACGCCCGCGCCCTTGCACCACCCCAGCAGCGGAACCTCGACATAGGCACCAAAACCAATGGCGGCATCGGGCTTGCCGACCTTTGAGAAATGACTGGCGAGCGCACGCTTGGCTTTGTTGACACGCCACAGCGAGGTCAGCGCCGTCCAAGGACGGGAGCGGTCGAAGCCCGTGACCGTAATGGGCACAAAATCAAACCCAGCCTCGGGGACCAGACGACCCTCGAGCTTGCGCGACTGGCCCACGAACACAACGTGGTGGCCACGGTCACGCAGCTCTTCGGCCAAGGCGAGCGCGGGGTTGATGTGCCCGGCCGTGCCGCCGGCTGCAATAGCAACGGTCATTTTATCGGTCATGGTAGTCCCTTCGTACACGCGGTCCCTGGTCGTCGGTACGCAGACGCGCCGACGGGTCCGAGTTCAAATCGATTCGATTATATCCGCCGCCCGCGTTGCGAGGGCTGGGGCGCTGAGGACGACCTTGCGGCGCCGTTCGCTGACGCGGGCGGGCTGCCGGCTCGGTCGCAGAGCCATCCAGGACGGTAAAACCGTTACGCGAAGATCGCTCGCCGCGCACGTGGGGCACGCCGGCGGTACTCTCATCCATAACGGCAAAGCTCTCGCGGCGGCGGTCATACTCATCGCGGCGGGCGCTCTCGTACGAAACGCGCAGGATCAACCCGGCAAGCATGAGCGACACAATAATCGACGAACCGCCGTAGCTAATAAACGGCAACGGTTTGCCCGTCATGGGAAACACGTTGAGGATGCCCAGCGCGTTAATCAAAAACTGCACTGCGAGAATGACCGCGGAGCCAGACGCCATGAGCGCGCCCCGACGATCGGTCGCCTGCTCGGCAATGCGAAACGCCGAGTAGATCAGCATCGCAAACACCAAGAAGAACAGCACGGTTCCGACAAAGCCGACTTCCTCGCCAATGATAGCCAGGATGTAGTCATTGTGCGCCTCGGGCAGATACGAGTACTTCATGGTTGAGTTGCCGATGCCACGGCCGAACAGACCGCCCGAGGCAAAGGCCATGATGGCAAGCGTGGCCTGATAGCCGTCACCATACTCGTCGGCCCAAGGGTTCAAGGCAACCTGAATACGCACCATACGGTACGGCTCTGCGACAAGCGCAATCACGATCACGAGAATGCCGAAGATTAGCACGCCGATGATAAATCTGGGGTCGAGACCCGCAAACAACGCCATGCACATGAGGGTCAACAGGATGATCAGGACAGTACCGAAATCGGGCTGGATAAAGATCAGAAAGAGCGAAATGCCCAGGTAGATGCCCATCTTGCGAAGGAATTCGTTGATGTTGCCACCGGGCGAAAAGAAGCGATCGAGCATGATGGCCGAATACGCAATGGCAAATGGCTTTAAAAACTCGGAAGGCTGGAACTGAATGCCGGCGATGTTGAGCCAGCGCGTGGCGCCACGGCTGCCGCTGCCCACCAAGAACACCAGAAACAGTAGCCCTATCATGCCTATGAGGAAGATCCTGAGCACATCCTCCCCAAACCAGCTGTCCGGCAAAACGCGCACGATGGCAACCATAGCCAGCACGCCAACTCCGGCAAACGCGGCTTGTCGAAACAGAAAAAACGTCGCCGAGCCATTCTCGTGCAGCGCCTCGACCGAAGACGCCGAGTACACCATCAGCAGGCCAAAGCACACCAAGGTAAACAGGCAGGCCATGAATATCAAACGGGGGCGCATGATACGGGCGGGAACGCCGGCAATATAGCGTTCGCTAAACGTCTGCCTGCCGCGACCGGAACGCGGTGTGCTGCGCCGCGAGGAAGCACGGTCCGAGTCGGGCCTCCTCATACCTTGTCGGGGGCTCTCCTCTCTCACCGGCAACCCCTATTCCATTTGCGATTTCGCCGCAGCGGCAAGCTGGGCCACATAGTCCTTAAACACGCGGCCGCGCTCCTCATAGCCCGAGAACTCATCGAACGAAGAGCAGGCAGGAGAAAGTAAGATCACGTCGCCACGGCTCGACAGCGAACGGGCGACGTCCACGGCATCGCGCAGGTCATCCGCCTGGGCGATATCCACGTCACCATCGACATCGGCCTCGTCCATAGCGGCGGTAAAGCGCTCGCGCGCATCGCCAAAGCAAACGACCGAGCGCACGTTGTCCATAACGACGCGGGCAAAGTCCGCAAGCGGCGTACCCTTATCGTGGCCGCCGAGCAGCAAAATCACATCGTCGTCGGGAAACGCCGTCAGGGCCTTTTCGACTGCATCGGTGTTCGTTGCCTTGGAATCGTTGACGTAGCGCACGCCATCGATCTCGCCACAGGGCTCAACGCGGTGCTCCAGCGGCTGGAACGATGCCAAACCACGGCAAATGCCCTCGGGATCGGCACCGACGGCCAAAGCAGCCGTGGCAGCACATAGGGCATTGATGACATTGTGATGGCCCGAGATCTTGAGCTCGGAAGTGGCGACAAGCTGAGTCTCGACGCCCTTCAGGCGGACGACCAACTTGCCGTCGCGCACAAAGGCGGCGTCTGCACCCTCGGGCTCGTCAAAAGCGACCTTGCAGATGCGGCGGCCCGGCATGTAGATGTACTCATCGAACTCATGGATGCCGGCATCCTCAACGTCGATAACCACGAGGTCGTCGTCGACCATATTCTCGAACAACTTGATCTTGGCAAGCGCATAGTTCTTGTGGCTCTTGTGCCAGCCCAGGTGGTCGGGCGTGATGTTGAGCAGCACCGCCACGCGAGGATGAAGCTCGGCGGTCGTAGCAATCTGATAACTCGACAGCTCGGCCACAAACCACTCATTATGTGCGCGGCCGTCGATCTCGTTCACGGGCGGCTCACCGATATTGCCGACGGCCACGCTGGCTTCACCGGCGGCCTTGAGCAGATAATCAGTCAGCGACGTGGTAGTTGTCTTGCCGTTGGTGCCCGTGATGGCAATCCAATTTTGGGGAGACAAGCGATAGGCAAACTCGGGCTCGCCCATAATCTGAGCGGCATGCTCACGCCCCGCCTTAAAGAAGGACGAGAACTCCGAAATACCCGGGCATGTCACGCACACGTCATAGGCGCCCTCGACCTGTTCGGCCCCATAGACAAACGACGCACCAGCAGCCTCGAGCGCACGCGTGGCGTCATTGGGCTCAGAGGTGCCGCCGCCATACACGGTAACGGCGCTTACGCGCTCGGGATGTTCCAGCGCCCAGCGGGCGACATCGAGACCGGATTTGCCCTGACCCAAAACGAGCAGGCTAAAGACATCAGCAAGAGGCATGAAAGACCACTATCCCAACTGGAAGAACAAAGCAAGGCCAACGGCACCAAAGGCCGCAGCGATAATCCAAAAACGGATGACGACCTTGGTCTCGGCCCAGCCCTTCTTTTCGAAATGATGATGGATGGGCGCCATAAGGAAGACGCGCTTGTGCGTAAAGTGGAAGTAGACAACCTGAATCATGACCGACAGGGTCTCAACGATAAACAGGCCACCGATGATGAGGGAGACGACCTCGGTGTTGGTCATGATGGACGTGCAGGCAAACGCGGCACCCAGGGCAAGCGAGCCGGTATCGCCCATAAAGATGCTCGCCGGATAGCAGTTGAACCACAGAAAGCCCAAGCAGGCACCGGCACACGCGGTGCAGAAGATGGACAGGTTCACGTCTCCGTGCAAAAACGCCATGGCGGCCATGGCGAGCATAGCGATCATGGAGGTGCCACCAGCAAGACCGTCAAGGCCATCGGTCAGGTTCACGGCATTAGAAAGACCGGCGATCATCAGCCAGCAAAAGACAACGTAGAGCCACGGGAACGAAAGGCCGCAGATGGTGGTCGAAAGCACGCCAAGGTCGATCGTCAGGCCGCCGGGAAAACGAATCTCGGGGGCGACGCCGCACCAGTTAACGGCAAGTACCGTAAAGGTGACACAGATAATGGTTAGACCGATCATCTTGGCATGAGGCGTCAGACCGAGCGAGCGCCCATGCGTAACGGAGGTCAGGTCGTCAATCAGGCCCAGAACGCCGGTCGCCAGCGTGGCGAGCAGCACGAGCACGAGCTCGGTGGTGAGCTTGCCCATCAGCAGGCAGGTCAGCGAGATCGCGACGAGGATGACAACGCCACCCATGGTGGGCGTTCCCTGCTTAACCAAATGACGCTTGGGGCCGTCGGCACGAACCTGCTGGCCGATACCCTCGACCTTGAGTAGCTTGATCCACCACGGCATGAGCAGCAGCGCAATGGCGGCGGCGATGCCAAGCCCCAAAAAAGCCTGATACGTTGGATACGAGGGATTGCCGAACATGGGCTAGCACACACCTTCCACAAAGCGGTCGAGCTCAACAAAGCGGGAACCCTTGACCAGTACAACATCATGTTTTTCAAGCGCGCCGCCCATGCGGTCGAGCACCTGCTGATAATCGGAGAACACCTGGATGCGGTCCTCGTCCATACCCATCATGCGCGCGGCATCGGCCATAAGCTGGGCCAGCTCACCACCCACGCACGCCAGCATGTCGAGCTTCTTGGCGGCGGCATAGGCGCCCACGAGCTCATGCATGCGAGGAGCCTCATCGCCCATCTCGCCCATCTCGCCCAGGATCGCCATGCGAGACCCCGTGCACGAAAGCGAGCACAGTAGATCGAGACCAGCAGCCATGGATTCGGCGCTGGCGTTATAGGAATCGTCAATGACGCGGGCACCGCTCTTGGCGCGCTTGATCTCCTGGCGGTGACCGGTAATCGTGAGGCCCCTAAAGGCAGCATCGATCTGCTCGGGCGTCACGCCCAGGCGATAGGCAACCGCGGCGGCCTTAACGGCATTTGGAACGGACTGCACGCCGGGGATAGCAAGCATGGTATCGATTGTCTCGCCCTGACCAAAATCGAGCGTAAAGACCGGACGGCCCTCGTCATCAACACGAACTTCGCGGGCGCGGACCTCATCATCGTCCGAGACGCCGGCCAGCATCACATCGATACCAGCAGGCTGGGCGAACGTATCGCGAATGAACGGCGTAAAGTCGTCCTCGCCGCCCAAAACCAGTAGCGGCAAATAGTCGCCGGCGGCGCACATACCCTGGACAATCTCGGCCTTAGCGCGGGCGATGTTCTCGCGGCTGCCCAAAATGCCGATGTGAGAGGTACCGATCTTGCTCACGATGGCAAGGTTGGGATTGGCGGACTGGGACAGGCGCTCAATCTCGTGGAAATGGTTCATGCCCATCTCGAGCACCAGGACCTCGGTATCGGCCGGAGCGGAAAGCACCGTGAGCGGCATGCCGATCAGGTTATTGAAATTGCCCTTGGTGGCCCAGACACGATAGCGCTTGGCGAGCACAGCGGCGAGCACGTCCTTGGTCGTCGTCTTGCCGATGGAACCGGTAATGCCAACGACCAGGCAGCCAAGCTCCAGACGGTACGCGTGCGCCAAACGCAGCAGAAACTCCTCGGGATCATCGGTCAGCAAGATGGCACAGCCCTTGTCCTGCGCCAGCGAGACCAGCTCGGCCTCGGGCTCACGCGTCATCACGACGGCGCCGGCACCCGACTGGACGGCACGGGAAGCAAAATCATTGCCGTCGACGTTTTCACCGGGAAAGGCGACGAAAATCGTCCCTTCCTCGACCTGACGCGAGTCGATAACGCACCCGCGGCATACCCGATCGGCTTCTCCCGTCACGGTTCGGGCCCCTGTTGCGGCCGCGAGGTTGTTGACGGCGATCTCTATCATTGCAGCTCCCCTGTAAACCTAATAATGCTATCGGCGTATTGTATCCCAGCGCCGCGCATGCGTGGTGCAGGGCATGTGAACACCCCTCATATGGGACAACAAACCACGCCCCAAAGATTGTAACCCCCTACCTCGTGCGCGGGATACCCAGCACGTCGAGCGCGTTGGCCATAATGGACTGGAACGGCACCGCAGCGGCATCTGAGCCGCTCGGCGTTCCGTCGAGCGTGATATAGCACAGCACCTTGGGCGATTGTGCCGGTGCAAAGCCCATAAAGGACGACATGTAGTTCTCCTTGAGGTAGCCGCCGTTCTCGTCGGCACGTTCGGCCGTACCGGTCTTACCCGCCACGTCATAGCCGTCAACCGCGCCGCCAACGCCCGTTCCCTCGGACACGACCGTCTGCATGCACGATGTCACCTGGGATGCAGCATCCTCAGAAATCGCGCGCTCGCCTTCGCCCCAGTCCTTCTCGTCGCCTTTGCTGGACTTATAGAAGTGCGGTGTCATCATCACGCCGCCGTTGGCGATGCCGCCCACGGCACGTGCGATCTCAATCGGCGAGACGGACAGTGCCTGTCCAAAGCTCATCGAGCCCAGTGTGGCGCCGTCATACTGGTCACGCTCCTTGACGATACCCAGGCTCTCGCCCGGAAAATCTACACCAGAGCTGTGACCGATGCCCCACTTGTCCACATAGGCGGCAAAGTCGTCGGCACCGATCTTGCGCCCCACCAGGACAAAGCCCACGTTGGACGAACGGCGCATCATCTCGCGCACATCCATGGTCATGGCGTAGTCGCGCTTGTCGGCATCGGTGACGGTATCGTCGCCCACCTTGATGCTCGCCGGCACCTCAAACGACGTACTCGATCGCACGACACCCAAGTCGAAGCCGGCGCCCGCCACGAGCGTCTTAAAGACCGAGCCGGGCTCGTAGGCGTCGGTGACCAGGCGCAGATTCATATCCTCGGTCTTGGCATTCTCCAGATCGGTCTGGTCGTAGGTCGGGTACGAGCAGGCTGCCAAAATCTCGCCTGTCGTAGGATCGGTGACCAGCGCCGAGCCGTTCTTGGCCTTAGTCTTCTCAACTGCCTCTGCCAGGGCATCCTCGGCCGCACGCTGGATATTGACGTCGAGCGTCGTCACGATATCAACGCCGTCGACCGCAGCCACCTTTTTATAGGCACCGCCCGCGATATAGCTGCCGTCCCTCGCGCGCTCGCGTACGAGAGAACCGTTCGTGCCGGTCAGAAGCTTGTTGTATTGCTTTTCGAGACCCGTCAAGCCGTCGTTGTCTACATTCACTACACCTAGCACCTGCGATGCCAGATTGCCGTATGGATATACGCGCTTCATGGCCTGCTCAAAAAGCACGCCGGGCAGGTTCTTCTTCTCCAGCGCCACAGCATCGTCTTCGTCCACCTGGCGCTTGATATACACCCAGGTGCCATCGGACTCAACGAGCTTGCGGCAGGTCTTTTTATCGATTCCAGTTGCCTTGACCAGCGCCGACACCGTCTTGTCAACGTCCTCGACAAGCTGCGGGTTCACGGCGATGTTGCGACATTCGACCGACGACGCCAGCACGTTACCATTGCGGTCGTAGACGGTGCCGCGTTTGGCATAGAGGGTCTGCGCAAGCAGGCGGCGCGCATCGGCACGCTCGCGCAGTTTATCGGCTTCGACAATTTGATAGTCGGCAAGGCGAAAGACGCCCAAGCCCAAGCCAAGCCCGATGAAGCCCATGACGGCTTTGCGGCGAGGCAGAGGTGCGCCTGTGAGCCATTCGGTCGACGAACTCTTGCGCGACCTGGTGTTATGCACTTGAGGGCCGTCCGAGCCGCGAAGTCGCGACGCCGGGTCGTTGCCACGGGACTGCCCGGCGTTGTAAGATTGCCGACCCGTTCCTTGATAACCAGAACGTCCCCGCGACGAGGGACGTCCAGAACCGCGGCCCCCATCGGAACCGCGGCGATAGTCATTTGTCATACTCAGCTACCGTCTTGCTACTGAGCGGTCGCGGTCGCGTTGGCGCCCGCGGCTGCATCCTGCGAAAAGTCAAGTGTAACGCTCTCGCTGGGCTCCACCATGCCATAAGCGCCCGCAAGGTCGCGAATGCGCGTGTCGGCGCCATAGACCGAATGCATGACCTCCAGGTCGGAGCTCTCATCGGTCGCCTTTTCGAGCGTGCTGGTAAGCTCGGCGTTGCTGTTGAGCATCTGGGCCGTAACGCCGGCGAGCGCCACGCGGGCGACGCCGATCGTCATGAAGATAGCCGCAATGATGCAAAACGTTTTAAGAACGCTCATGAAAACCGGGCTTACCGCCTGGTTTGCCTGACGGCCCGCGCCCGTGTAGACATCAAAGCGCGGCGCGCGCTGCTCACGGGGAGCAACGGGGGCCTGCGGCGTCTCACGATAGGCGGGCATGGCGTTCATATCATAGGCGAGTGCTGCGCTTGAAGTGTTGTAGCCCATGATATGCCGCCTCCCATCCCGAGTACGTTGGTAGTGTGTTTAAGCTTCGTTTATGGTGCGAGCGGGAGGTCCAATATCGCGCGGTCGCGCTTACAGACGCTGCGCCACGCGGATTTTGGCTGATCTCGCCCGAGGGTTGCGCTCAACCTCATCAGGCTGGGCAACCAAGGGTTTGCGGGTGATGACCTTGAGTATCGGCACGTTGCCGCACACGCACACCGGAATCTCCGGCGGACACGTGCACCCCTGGCTCATCTCCTTAAAGTGGTTCTTTACGATACGGTCTTCGAGCGAGTGATACGAGATGACGCAGATACGTCCGCCCGGGTTGAGCCACCTGGTGGCGGCATCAAGCCCTCGTTCGAGCACATCGAGCTCGTGATTGACCTCGATGCGAATGGCCTGGAAACTTTTCTTGGCCGGGTGTCCGCCATGCCGACGAGCGGCAGCCGGGATACCCGCCTTGATGATCTCGACAAATTGGCCGGTGGTTTCGATCGGTTCTTGCTCGCGGCGGCGCACGATCTCGCGCGCGATCTGCGAGGCGAACTTCTCTTCGCCGTAGACGCGTAGAATCCGGGCGAGGTCGTGTTCGTTATAGGTGTTGATGACCTCAGCTGCGTTTAAGGTGTTATTACCCGGATCCATCCGCATGTCCAATGGGGCGTCCTCGTTATACGAAAAGCCCCTGCCAGGGATATCGAGTTGCGGTGACGAAACGCCCAAATCGAACAGGAAGCCATCGACCCCGGGCACCTCGGCCGAGCAAAGAAGCTCGTCCAAGTCGCCGAAGTTGCCCTTCAGCAGCTGGTGCGGAACACCGGGAACCTCGCGGTCCAGACGGGCGCCAGCGGCCTCGAGGGCCATGTCGTCCTGATCGACGCCGAGCAAAAGGCCCGTCTCCCCCACCTGCGCGGCCATCTTTACCGAATGGCCGGCACCGCCAAGGGTGCAATCGCAGACAACGGAGCCGCTCTTTAGCCGCAGCGACTCAAGCACTTCGCCGAGCATGACAGGTTCATGCCGATATTCTTGTGTCAAGATCCCACGCTCCATCCGTTACCCGTGCCTTGCCCTTACGAGAAGAAGAGGTCCAGCAGGGCCTCATCGTCATCGTCCTCATCGGCCGCGGCGCGATCCCAAACCTCAAGGTGGTCGTAGTTGCCCACAACCGTGACCTCGCGGTCGAGGTTCGCCTGCTTGCGGAGAGACTCGGAAAGACCGATACGACCGGCGCTGTCCACGTCCATCGACGTGGTGCGCTTGTTGATCGCCCTCATGAGCTTCTGGTCATTAATGTCACGCGGGTTAAAACCCTCGTGGCCCTCACGACCCGCGAAGAGTCCTTCGACCCACTTATCGAAGGCCTCGGCAGAGAACACGTACAGAGCATCGACATCCAGGGCTTTGAACACGCGAACGTGCTCTCCAAGCTCCTCGCGAAGGGGTGCAGGCAGGGACAGACGACCTTTTGCATCGAGATTGCGCTCGTATGCACCAGTCATTCCCATGTGCGCCCTCCCCTCGGTTACTCAGATGGCACGTACGCGGGGAACCACCCCGCCTGTCGACGTCATTAATAATATGGGGAACCGCCCCATTTTTCAACACCTTTCCCCACCCCTTCCCCCACCCCGCCCCACCACTCCACCCACCATATATTGCAAAACACCCCCAAGCATATGTTCGAAAACACAATATGTTGTGTTTACAGCTACGGCGGGATGCCACCTGTGGCATCCCGCCGTTCAACCTCAACCTTCAAGTTGACCTTGAGGCGATTTTTGCGTCCCTTTATATACCGTTCACATCGCCCCCCCAAACTCCCCCACCCAAGGCACGTGCGGCCCACCACCGCGATGCCAAGTGGCGAAAAATGGGACGGGCCCCAGATTGCCCATGCGCGCGCAAAAGCACCCCGCGGCAATCTGGGGCCCGTCCCCAAATACCTATAAATATGCAGGTCAGTGATGTGTTAACGATGTGCCAGTGGGTGCGCCGCCAGATAGACCTCGGTCAGTTGCGTACGATCGACATGCGTGTAGATCTGCGTGGTCGATATATCGGCATGCCCCAAGATCTCCTGTAGCACACGGAGGTCTGCGCCGCCCGCAAGCATATGGGTGGCAAAGGAGTGACGCAGCGTATGGGGATGGAGCCCCACCAGTCCCACCTGGCGCCCGTAGCGCTCACAGATGGCATGGATGCCCTGGCGCGACAGACGGCGGCCGTTCTTATTTAAAAAGACCGCCGAGGTCTCTGTTCCGCGGGCATGGGCCGCCAAGCGAGAACGCCCCTCAGTTACATAGAGCGCCAGAGCTCGCGCCGCGCTTCCCACCAGCGGGGACAGGCGTTCCTTTGAGCCCTTACCGCAAACGAGCACAAAGCCATCGTCGATATGGATATCGCCCACATCGAGCCCCACCAACTCGCTCACACGCAAACCGCATCCGTAGAGCACTTCCAAGATGGCATGGTCACGCAAGCCCATCTCGCCCTCGGGGAAATCTTGATCGAGCAGCGCCGAGACATCCTCCACCGATACATACTCCGGCAAACGCTCAGCCTTTTTAGGCAGGCGCAACGCCGCCGTTGGATTTTGGGCTACAGCCCCATCGCGCACCAAAAAGGCATGCAGGCCCTTCACGGCCGCAAGCGCACGCTCCACCGAGGCATCGGAATAGCCCCCATCGCGACGGTCGGCAACAAAGCCCTCCACGACTTGACGGGTCACCTCTTCAAAAGACACAATACCAGCCCGCTCCAGATAGGCGCAGTACGTCGTCAGGTCACGACGATAGGCCGCAATCGTGTTGCGCGCCAAACCCCGCTCGACCGCGAGGTAATCGAGATACTCCCCCGCCGCCACGGCGAGCGACGAGGGAGTAGCTTCGGTATGTTCCTTATTCGCCGGCACCCTTAGTCCGTAGCGAGGTTCTTGGGCGTCACCTGCAAGCGATCGACGCCCTCATGCTGGCCGATCGAGGCGCGCACGAACTCGCGGAACAGCGGCTGCGGGTTGGTCGGGCGGCTCTTGAACTCGGGATGAGCCTGGGTTGCCACATACCACGGATGCACGTCGCGCGGCAGCTCGACCATCTCGACCAGGCGCTCGTCGGGCGAAAGACCAGAGATAACCAGACCAGCGCCCTCGAGCTGGTCACGGAAGGCGTTGTTGAACTCAAAGCGGTGACGGTGACGCTCGTAGACGAGCTCCTCGCCATATGCCTCGCGCGCGAGGGTATCGGCGGCAAGCTTGCACGGATAGGCGCCCAGGCGCATGGTGCCGCCCTTCTCGGTCACGTCCTCCTGCGAGCTCATCAGGTCGATGACACTATACGGGCCATCCGGATCGAACTCGGAAGAGCTGGCACCGGCAAGGCCGACCACGTTGCGGGCAAATTCGCACACGGCCACCTGCATACCCAGGCAAATGCCCAGATACGGAATCTTGTGCTCACGGGCAAACTCGGCCGCGAGGATCTTGCCCTCCAGGGCGCGCTTGCCAAAGCCGCCAGGGACCAGGATGCCCGAGGCGTCACCCAGGACCTCGGAGACGTTCTGCTCGTCGAGGCTCTCGCCATCGACCAGCTGTACATCAACGTGGCGATCGTAGAAGACGCCCGCATGGTGCAGGGCCTCGATAACCGACAGGTAGGCATCGGGCAGCTGCGTATACTTGCCCACGACGGCGATCTTCACCTTGTCGGCGTGCTGGTTGGCATGGTTCTGCTTGCGCAGGAACTCGTTCCACTGACTCATGTCGCGCTCACGCGGGTCAAGACCCAGACGCTCGCAAATGCGCAGGTCAAAGTCCTGCTCGGCGAGCAGCTGCGGAACATCGTAGATGCTCGCGCAGTCCTCGTTGGTAAAGACACAGTCGGTGTCGACGTCGCAGAAGCTTGCAATCTTGCCGCGGATGGCATCATCGATATGGTGGTCGGAGCGCAGAACGATAATATCGGGCTGGATACCAAAGCTGCGGAGCTCCTTGACGGAGTGCTGCGTCGGCTTGGTCTTGACCTCGTGGGCGGCGGCGATATAGGGAACAAGCGACACGTGGATGTAGCAGACGTTCTCGGGGCCGGCCTCCTTGCGGTACTGACGGATGGCCTCGACAAACGGTTGGGACTCGATGTCGCCGATCGTGCCGCCCAGCTCGGTGATGACTACATCGGAGCCGGTCTGCTCCTCGATGCGGCGGAACTTGTCCTTAATGGCATTGGTGACGTGAGGAATCACCTGCACGGTACCGCCCAAAAAGTCGCCGCGACGCTCGCGGGCGATCAAGCTCTTATAGATGGCGCCGGTCGTAAAGTTGGAATCGCGGGTCAGGTTCTCATCAATAAAGCGCTCGTAATGACCCAGGTCCAGGTCGGACTCGTAACCATCCTCGGTAACGAAGACCTCACCATGCTGGAAGGGGCTCATGGTACCGGGGTCGACGTTCAGATACGGATCAGCCTTCTGCATCGTTACTTTGTAGCCACGCGACTTGAGCAGACGGCCCAGCGAGGCCGCGGTGATACCCTTGCCCAGAGACGAAACCACGCCACCGGTTACGAACACATGCTTGGTCATATTGAGTTACCTGCGCTTCCCGTAGAAGTTGTTTATCCACATCTTACGGGTCTTCATTGTAATACTCGCGCCGCGGACCGTTCGCAATTTTTCTCGCGTGAGATTGCATTTCTCAATCTTGAAACAAAACGCCGCCCGGTTTCCCAGGCGGCGTCGCTATGGCAAGGGTTACATGCTGCTATCGATCAGAAACCTCGTCCTCAAGCATTTCTTGAACGAGCATGCCGGTACGGACGCCCTCAAGATACCACTCGCCACGTTCGGTGAGGCAAATGCCATTTGCAAGCTGACCGCCGTCGTCGCTATAACGCGAGACGACATCAATCATGCCTTCGGAATCCAAGCGATCGATTGCGGCGCGGGCACGATACGGCGAAACCCCCACGCGCTCGGCAAGCGTTTTGCGCGAGAAACCATACGGCCCGCCATTGTCTTCGGTTTGCTGGTCGATCTCCATCAACACCAGCACCTCGACACGCTTCATATCGTTGACACTCGCACGACCCTTGCCCGCCATAGCAGCCTCCTCAAACCGAGCACGAGCATCTAACGCGCCGTGCGCGACCGACACACCTCACGATGGCAGGTAATATCCATCATGCGGCATCCCGCTAAGGATGAAACAGTTACGGTTATTGTATACCGCTCAAATTGTTTCTAGGCAGGTAAACAGCTATTTTTCGCCGAAATAGGCGCTTTATTGATCAAAAAGCCGTACCGGGCGCTAACCCGATACGGCCAAAATGCAATGCAATTACCGCGGTGCTTCAAACTTAGCGATGGAAGAAACCGCGGCGCTCAAACTTGGGCTCGCAGCACACGTTGATACCCAGTTTGCGCAGTACCGTCTCGTCCGTCGGCGAGATAATCACGCTAAAGAAGGCATCGCAACCGCGCAGCTGCTCCAGGCCCGAAAGGACGCGAGCGGCCGTCTCACTCGTGGCCGAGGTGATCGACAGCGCCATAAGCGTCTCGTCGGTGTGGAGGCGCGGGTTTTTGCTGCCCAGGAAATGCGTCTTGAGCTTGCTGATGGGCTCGATCGCTTCATCGCTAATGACCTCGAGCTCAAGGTCGACGCCCGAGACATGCTTAAGTGCATTCATGATGAGCGAGCTCGCGGCGCCCAGGCGCGTGGAAGTCTTGCCGGTCACCACGGAGCCATCGGGCATGACCATGGCACCCACGGGACCACCCGTCAGCTGCTCCCTGGTGAGGGCTGCCGAGCGCGCCGGTGAGTAGTTCTTATCGATGCCGGCTTTCTTCATAATAATCTTGAGACGGTCGACTTGCTCATCGCCCACGCCGGTACGGCGCACATTTTCGACCGCGGTAAAGTAGCGGCGGACGATCTCCATCTTGGAAGCGTCGCGGCAGGCATCGTCATCGGTGATGGCAAAGCCGACCATATTGACGCCCATGTCCGTAGGGCTCTGGTAGGGGCTCTTGCCCAGGATCTTTTCCATCAGGGCACGGACTACCGGGAAGGCCTCGACGTCGCGGTTGTAGTTGACCGTGGTCTTGTTGTAGGCCTCAAGGTGGAACGAATCGATGATATTGGCGTCGTCGAGGTCAGCCGTGGCGGCCTCGTAGGCAATATTGACCGGATGCGTCAGAGGAAGATTCCAGACAGGGAAGGTCTCGAACTTGGCATAGCCGGCGGCCGTGCCATGCTTGTGCTCGTGATAGAGCTGAGACAGGCAGGTGGCAAGCTTGCCCGAGCCAGGACCGGGGGCAGTGACCACGACGAGCGGTCGGGTGGTCTCGACAAACTCGTTCTTGCCGTAGCCATCGTCGGACACGATCAGATCGACATCGTGCGGATACCCCTCGATGGGATAGTGCAGCTTGGCGGGAATACCGAGCGCGTTCAGACGGTTGCGGAACACATCGGCAGCGGGCTGGCCGGCGTACTGGGTGATGACCACAGCCGCGACAGCAAAGCCGTTGCCGCGAAACAGGTCAACCAGGCGCAGCACATCCTCGTCATAGGTAATGCCGAGGTCACCACGAGCCTTGTTTTTCTCGATGTGGTTCGCGTTGATCGCGATGATAACCTCGACATCGTCGGCGATGCTCTTGAGCATGCGGAACTTGCTGTCCGGTTCAAAACCCGGCAGCACGCGGCTCGCATGATAGTCATCGAACAGCTTACCGCCAAACTCCAAATAGAGCTTGCCACCAAACTGCGAGATGCGCTCCTTAATGTGAGCAGCCTGCAGCTCGATATACTTCGCGTTGTCGAAACCCTGGCGCATATATGGCTCCCGTCCCGTTTCCATTTAATGTTCTAGGCGATTATAACGGAGCCCGCCCTCCCCGATACCCAGACCATCAACAGGCACCAACCAAACATCCGTCAAACCTCTTGTCGGACATATTTGGTGCAAACTAACCTGACCCCATTGCACCGCCCCATAACACCAACAATGGCAGCGCCGCAGGTGGAGCAAAAGTCAGCGAAAGCCCGCCAGAGCGAGCAAGGTGACGTGAAAGAGGAGGGCATAGGCCTTTTGGCCATGCCCGACAATTGAACGTCAGATTGCCGCTCTGGCGGGCTTGCAGCGTCGAGTGGTTCCGGCGTTTGGTAAAACGCCGGAACACAAGAGCGCCCCCTCCCGCGCACGGAACGGAAGGGGGCTAAAGGTAGGAGTCTACCGGTGGGTTTACCCCACCGGACAGACGATGACCAGGTGATCCTCTACAGGATCGTCAAGGTTTCCGTGGGGTACCCGTTGGGTACTTAGATCAACACGCAGGCGACGGTCAGGATGATGGCGCAGACGACGGAGAGAGCAACGATGAGCTTAAGGGCAAACTTGAGCCAGGTCGTCCACTCGATCTTGGCCAGGGCGAGACCGCCCATGATGGCGCCGGAGGTCGGGGTGAACAGGTTCACGACACCGATGGCGGCGGAGAAGATCATGACCATGACCTCAGGCGAGAAGCCGAGCTTAACAGCCAGCGGTCCCATGATGGGCATGGAGACGGTGGCCATACCGGAGGTCGAGGGGATCAGGAAGGACAGGCCGAAGTAGACCAGGAAGCTCATGGGAGCGAAGATCACGCCGGACAGGCCAGCCAGGGCATTGGCGGCAGCGTCGAGGACGAAGACATCGAGGCCGGTGTTAGCCATGAGGACGGAGATACCACGGGCGAGGGCGATGACGAGAACAACGGACATCATGTCGGCAGCGCCGGTGATAAAGGTGTTAACGATCTGCTTCTCGGACAGGCCACCGATGATACCGATCAGGACGGCCATGAGGAAGAACCAGGTGGAAGCCTCGTCGAAGTACCACTGGCCAATGGGCAGGCCGGTGATCAGGGCAGACCAGCCCTGGACGACGGCGTTACCGTCGGCGTCGTAGACAGCGCCAGCGTCGAAGAAGTTGGCGACGCCCTCGTTGAGGTCGGCCAGCGGAATGAAGCCGACGATCATGACGACGAAGGTGAAGGCGAAGGCAATCAGAACACCCTTCTGACGACCGGTGAGCTTGACCTCCTTGTGGACCTCGGAAGCAGCCTTGCCGTGAGCCTCTTCGGCGTCCTTGAGCTCCTGCATCGACAGGATGGTGGAACCCTTGTCAGCCTTGACCTTCTTGGCATAGTTCATCACGAAGAAGATGGACATAGCGGTAGTGACAATCCACAGGACGGCACCGAGGCCGATGATGATGGACTGGTTGACCTCAATGCCAACGCCGGTCAGAGCGTCGACGGCAGCGCCGACGGCGAACGGGTTAACCGTGGAGCCCAGGCAGCCGCAGCCAGCGCCGAGCAGGACGGTAGCGGCACCGACCATGGGGTCGAAGCCAGCGGCCATCATGGTAGCGGCGAGCAGGGCGTAGAAGGGAACGGTCTCCTCGCACATACCATAGGTGGTACCACCGAGGGAGAAGATGAGCATCAGCACGGGAATGAGCATAATCTCGTTGCCCTTAAGCTTCTGCACCAGAACGGCGATGCCGTTGTCCAGGGCGCCGGTCTCGGTCATCATGCCGAGGAAGCCGCCCAGGATCATAACGAAGAGGCAGACGGGCAGAGCGTCAGCGAAGCCCAGGATCGGGGCGGTGCAGAAATCGCTCAGACGGGCTGCGGTAACCGCGCCGCCGGACGTGCCGGAGACGATAACGGTAATCACTGCAACAATTGCCAGCAGAGCTAGAAGAATGGTGAACGATGAAGGCATACCGCGCTTTTTCTTAGCGGTCTCAGTCATGGTTCTCATCCCCCCTTCATAAATCATTTAACTTTCTCGCGCGAAGCGGATCTTCCGTGCCGTGCCCACCGCCCGACGCGAGATATTTACCAGACAAAGCCGCTCGGGGTGTGCAGCAAGACACCCCGAGCGAGATGCTAGATGCTCTTACTTGAGCGTAGCGTACATAACAGCCTTGATGGTGTGCATGCGGTTCTCGGCCTCGTCGAAGACCTTGGAAGCGGGGCTCTCGAAGACCTCGTCGGTGACCTCCTGCTCGGTGATGCCGAACTGCTCGCACTTCTCGGCGCCAATCGTGGTGTTGGTGTCGTGGAAGCTGGGCAGGCAGTGCAGGAAGATGGCACCCGGGTTGGCCATAGCCATGACCTCGGAGGTAACGCGATACGGGGTGAGCTGAGCGATGCGCTCGGCCCAGACCTCGTCGGGCTCGCCCATGGAGACCCACACGTCGGTGTAGATAACGTCGGCACCGGTGACGCCGTCCTTGACGTCGGTGGTCAGCTTGATGGTGCAGCCGTTGGCCTCGGCGATGGGCTTGCAGGCCTCGATGACGTCGTCGGCGGGCATGCACTCCTCGGGGCCGCAGGCCACGAAGTTCATGCCGAGCTTGGAGCAGACAACCATGAGGGAGCGAGCAACGTTGTTCTTGCAGTCACCCATGAAGACGAGGGTCTTGCCCTTGATGTCGTAGTTGAAGTTCTCCTGGACGGTCAGGATGTCGGCGAGCATCTGGGTGGGGTGCCACTCAGTGGTCAGGCCGTTCCACACGGGCACGCCGGACTTAGCAGCGAGCTCCTCGACGTCGTCCTGGGCAAAGCCACGGAACTCGATGCCGTCATACATGCGGCCGAGAACGCGGGCAGTGTCCTCAATGGACTCCTTCTTGCCCATCTGCGACGAACCGGGATCGAGGTAGGTGACGCCCATGCCCAGATCCATGCCGCCGACCTCGAAGGCGCAGCGGGTACGAGTGGAGGTCTTCTGGAAGAGCAGAACGATGTTCTTGCCCTCGAGATAGCGGTGCGGAACGCCAGCGCGCTTCATGTCCTTGAAGTTCTTGGAAAGCTTGAGCAAGTACTCGATCTCCTCGGTGGAGAGGTCGAGGAGCTTGAGGAAGCTACGGCCGGAGAGGTTAACACCCATGGTTCGTTTCCTTTCGAAAAAATGAATTACGTAAGTATTAGTGTTGCCCGTTTGACGGGCGAAACCGGTGCGGTTGTAGGGGGACCGCACCGGAAACGGAAAGACTTAGAGGTCCTCGCGCCAGAAGGGCATGCTCATGCAGCGCGGGCCGCCGCGGCCGCGGGAGAGCTCGGCGGAGGGCACGACGAGAAGGTCCAGGCCCTCCTTGTACAGCACGTCGTTGGTGACGGTGTTGCGGGCGTAGACGCAGATCTTGCCGGGCTCGACGCACAGGGTGTTGGAGCCGTCGTTCCACTGCTCGCGGGAGGCCGCGATCGGGTCGCCGCCGCCGCAGGGGATCAGCTTGACCTGGTCGACGCCGGTGGCGTCCTCCAGGACGTGCTCGAGGGTGTCCTCGATCAGGCGGATGTTCACGTCGCCCGGGTTCTTGCCGGCGGTCAGCTCGTAGACGCGCAGGGTGCCCATGATGGCGGGGTGGATCGTGAACTTATCGACGTCGATCTGGGTGAAGACCGTGTCGAGGTGCATGAAGGCGCGCGAGACCGGGATGTCGAAGGCCAGGATGCGCTCGACCTTGGAGTCGGAGTTCCAGAAGATGTTCTGGGCCATGACGTCGATCGCGGCGGCCTGGGTGCGCTGGGAGATGCCGACGGCGAGGGTCTTCTCGTTGATGTTCAGCACGTCGCCGCCCTCGGTGTGGAACTGGCAGTCGCGGCGGAAGTACAGCGAGACGTCCTTGTAGTCGGGGTGGTACTTGAAGATGTACTTGCCGTACAGGGTCTCGCGGTTGCGGGTGACCGAGTACATGCGGTTGAGGTTGACGCCCTCGCCGACGACCGCGAACGGGTCGCGGGTGAAGTAGAGGTTGGGCATCGGGTCGATGATCAGGTCGGACTCGGACTCGGAGTTGACCAGGGAGTCGAGGGTCGTGGACGCCGTGAGGGGCATGTCGATCTCGGACTTGGTCATGCCGGCCATGGTCTTCTTGACGAACTCGAGGTTGTCCTCGATGGAGTCCAGCTTCTCGCGGACGATCTGCGGCATGTGCTGGCCGCGGATGCCGGCCTCGGCGATGTACTGGTCGGTGAACTCGGCGCGGGCGCCGGGGACCTGGTCGAACACCTCGGCGACGAGGTTCTCGAGGTAGAGCACCTCCACGCCCTGGTCCCTCAGGATCTGGGCGAAGGTGTCGTGCTCCTGCTGCGCGACCTCCAGGAACGGGACGTCGTCGAACAGGAGTCGCTCGAGCTCGTCGGGCGGCAGGTTGAGGAGCTCGTCGCCGGGACGGTGCAGGCAGACCTTCCTGAGCTTGCCGATCTCGGAAGGCACGTGCAGACCTTTCGTCATGGCCTCCTACCTTTCTTTCGGGCCCCTGTCAGGGCCGATTCGTTAGCGCCCCTCCGTGTGAGGCGTTATTGCTGACGACATATTTATATCCAAAATCAGCTCATACTTCCACCTCGCCCCGAACGGTTTTATATGAGGGGTGAACGGCATACACATATACTTCACGCATGGCACACTTTGATTTAATAAAGTTTATTTACGTGCTTAACCGCGTTTTCAATCCAGATAGCAAATGGAACTAAACTTTATTAAACCACCCTCAAATTGCATATTTCCAATAAAGCTATGAATAGAATTAGCGATTCATACCGCGTCTCAACCATTTTCATTTTTATTCAGAAAAAAGTTTGTCCTATTCATTTCTGGTAACAAATTACCGTTTACCAGACACTTGATACCGTTCACCGGAAGCTCAGTATAAGGCCCAGCGAATACCGGCTCACCTTACGGCCTCATTTGTAACAACTTGACTTCTCGGTATAGAAAAAAGTCCCGCTCCCCTCATGGGAAACGGGACTGTTATCGATAATCGTAGACAGATTTGAGCGGCTTTGAGAGCCGTCGGAATCCTAGCGATCAAACTCCGCCAGCGCCTCGCCCAAAAGCCTCAGGCCCTCGCGCAGAACGTCCTCGCTCGCGCAGTAGCCCAGGCGTGCGCCACAGGGAAGCTCAAAGCGGCTGCCGGGTACCAGCAGCACTCCCCTCTCGGACAGCAGGCGCTTGCAGAACTCCTCGTCGTCCTCGGGAATATCCAGCTGGATAAACGAGGTAGACACGCCCTGTGGGGCCGTCCAGGAAACGCGATGCTGCGTATCGATCCAAGCCTGCGCGATATCGCGGTTGCCAAACACGATCTTGCGATTGCGCTCGAGGATCTTGTCCTTGTGCTCAAGCACATAGGTCGCCAAGGCGTCGTTGAACACACCGCCGCAGATCATGGTGTAATCGCGATAGGTACGGATGCGGTTGGACACCTCTTCGTCGGCCACGACCCAGCCCACGCGGGCCGCAGGCGTCGAATAGGTCTTCGACAACGAGTTGGTGACAATGGCCCTCTCGTACACGTCGACCATCGACATAAAGGCCTCGGTGTTCTCAAGCGGCAGGTACACCTCGTCGCACAGCACATAGGCGCCCACCGAGCGGGCGATCTCGGCAATCTGGCCGAGCATATCGGCATCGAGCACCGTACCGATGGGGTTCGATGCGTTGTTGATGCAGATGAGCTTCGTGTTGGGACGAACGAGGCGCTTGAGCTGTTCGATATCGGGTTTCCATCCGAGCCCCTCGCGAAGCTCCCAATACTCGACCTCGGCGCCGAGCGTACGTGGGATCTCATAGAGCGGCGCATAGGTAGGCCACTCGGCGATAACGTGGTCGCCGGGCTCGACCACGGCCATGATGGCGTTGAGGTTCGCACCCGTGCAGCCATTGGTCTGCAGAATGTGGTCGGGATTGACCTCGCGACGATACAGCTTGGCAACCTCGGCCTTAAACTCCGGCGAGCCCTCGATCCAGCCGTAGTTCATCTTCTCGCGGTCCAGGCGCTCGTAGAACGTGGCGCCGTCCTGCTCATCGAGCGCGCGCAGCTCGCCCATGGTGAGCGACGAGATCGTCGACTGGGCGATGTCCCACGTGGCACTCTTCTCCCAAACGTTGAGCCATTCCTCAACGCCAATCGTCTTGATGTCCATGGCCAAGCTCCTTACAAAAGCAGTCATCCAATCGTGTTGACGTCCCTCATACAAGATTGGGGCGGTGCGAAAACCCGCACCGCCCCAATGGGAGACATCTAATGGCAGCTAGATGTATGTATTATGACCTGTACGGGTCCTTGAAGACCTTAGAGGTCCTCGCGCCAGAAGGGCATGCTCATGCAGCGCGGGCCGCCGCGGCCGCGGGAGAGCTCGGCGGAGGGCACGACGAGAAGGTCCAGGCCCTCCTTGTACAGCACGTCGTTGGTGACGGTGTTGCGGGCGTAGACGCAGATCTTGCCGGGCTCGACGCACAGGGTGTTGGAGCCGTCGTTCCACTGCTCGCGGGAGGCCGCGATCGGGTCGCCGCCGCCGCAGGGGATCAGCTTGACCTGGTCGACGCCGGTGGCGTCCTCCAGGACGTGCTCGAGGGTGTCCTCGATCAGGCGGATGTTCACGTCGCCCGGGTTCTTGCCGGCGGTCAGCTCGTAGACGCGCAGGGTGCCCATGATGGCGGGGTGGATCGTGAACTTATCGACGTCGATCTGGGTGAAGACCGTGTCGAGGTGCATGAAGGCGCGCGAGACCGGGATGTCGAAGGCCAGGATGCGCTCGACCTTGGAGTCGGAGTTCCAGAAGATGTTCTGGGCCATGACGTCGATCGCGGCGGCCTGGGTGCGCTGGGAGATGCCGACGGCGAGGGTCTTCTCGTTGATGTTCAGCACGTCGCCGCCCTCGGTGTGGAACTGGCAGTCGCGGCGGAAGTACAGCGAGACGTCCTTGTAGTCGGGGTGGTACTTGAAGATGTACTTGCCGTACAGGGTCTCGCGGTTGCGGGTGACCGAGTACATGCGGTTGAGGTTGACGCCCTCGCCGACGACCGCGAACGGGTCGCGGGTGAAGTAGAGGTTGGGCATCGGGTCGATGATCAGGTCGGACTCGGACTCGGAGTTGACCAGGGAGTCGAGGGTCGTGGACGCCGTGAGGGGCATGTCGATCTCGGACTTGGTCATGCCGGCCATGGTCTTCTTGACGAACTCGAGGTTGTCCTCGATGGAGTCCAGCTTCTCGCGGACGATCTGCGGCATGTGCTGGCCGCGGATGCCGGCCTCGGCGATGTACTGGTCGGTGAACTCGGCGCGGGCGCCGGGGACCTGGTCGAACACCTCGGCGACGAGGTTCTCGAGGTAGAGCACCTCCACGCCCTGGTCCCTCAGGATCTGGGCGAAGGTGTCGTGCTCCTGCTGCGCGACCTCCAGGAACGGGACGTCGTCGAACAGGAGTCGCTCGAGCTCGTCGGGCGGCAGGTTGAGGAGCTCGTCGCCGGGACGGTGCAGGCAGACCTTCCTGAGCTTGCCGATCTCGGAAGGCACGTGCAGACCTTTCGTCATGGCCTCCTACCTTTCTTTCGGGCCTTACTGGCCGAATGTATCAGCGCCCCTCCGTATGGGACGCTGCTTGCTGACAGCTCTAGTTATATCCAAAAACCACCTGCAATTCCACCTCGCCACCGAACGGTCAGCAAAGTGCGATGAACGGTATATCTCATATGATTCCCCCATGATGCACTTCGGTTCTCTAAAGCAGGTTTTCAAAGGTAAATGTTCTTTTTTCTAAGGAATTAAGCTAGATTGCACAAATATTTTCATGTTTAGGAATTGCATAGCTAAAACGGTTTTCTGCATATATATGTCGTTTGTTCATGATTCAATTTGGATTCGATTATATTCAGCTCTCAATCATTCTTATTCATACATCCTCACCAATTGAGTATGGATATAGATTGTTTCTAAACGAGTTGGGCAGTTAGTTGCATGCCTTGGCAGCGTAAGAAGTAGGTAAAGATACCGTTCGCGCGATGCGTCCGTGCCACAGGTCGACTAAATTGAGACAATAGTGATTAGTGTTAGGCTACCGTCCCTTGTGGGGACTGAACGGACAGATGCATATGCCGAGCAAAATCGAAAAGAAGCAAGCCGCCGCAAAGCTGCGCAAACCGCCGCGCGACTTCTCGTACACGCAAAACCGAGAGCTCAGCTGGCTACGCTTTGACAACCGCGTGCTCGACGAAGCCTTCGACGAAACCGTTCCGTTATTCGAGCGACTAAAGTTCGTCTCGATCTTCGAGTCCAACCTCGACGAGTTCCTTATGGTGCGCGTGGGCGGCCTGTCCGATCTGGCGGAGCTCAAAAAACAACCTGTCGACAACAAGAGCAATATGACCGCCTCCGAACAGGTCGATGCTGTCATGGCCGAAATGCCCGGGCTCCTTACCCGTTGGGAGTCCATCTTTAAGAGCATCGAGGGCAAGCTCGACACCTTGGGCGTTCACCGCGCCCGCATCGATTCGCTTACGCCCGAGGAGCGCACCTTTGTAACCCGCTACTTCCAGGCCTACGTGTCACCGGTCATCTCGCCGCTGGTCATCGATCCGCGCCACCCCTTCCCCAACCTGCGCAATGGCGCGCTCTATCTGGCCTGTGGTCTGGACGGCGCCACCGACGAGGAGAGCCTGCTGGGCCTTATCGAGATTCCCGCCTCAATGAACCGCGTGGTCGAGATCCCCTCGCCCACCGGCACCTACTCCTACATCTTGCTCGAGGGCGTCATCCTCGCCTGCTTGGACAGCTGCTTTGGCTCCTATAAGCCGCTGGATCGTGCGCTGATCCGCGTCACCCGCAACGCCGACATCGATCCGGACGGCGAGGGCGTCGAAGAGGAAGAGGACTACCGCCAGCACATGAAGCGCATCCTCAAGAAGCGCCTGCGCCTGCAGCCGGTAGTGCTCGCGGTCTCGGGGTCGCTCGAGAAGGCAACGCTCAAGACTATCCGCAAGGCGCTCGAGCTTTCGCGCCGCTCTGTCTTTACCTGCGATATCCCGCTCAACCTGGGCTACGTCTTCGGCATTGAGGGCAAGATTCCCGAGCACCTGCGCAACGAGCTGCTCTTTACGCCGTTTAGGCCGCAGCCCAATCCCAACATCGACATGACCCGCTCCATCCGCGAGCAGGTGCTGCAGCACGACAAGCTGCTCTTTTATCCCTACGAGGCCATGAACCCGTTCTTGGACCTGGTGCACGAGGCCGCCTATGACCCCGAGTGCATCTCGCTGCGCATCACGCTCTACCGCGTGGCCAAGCAGAGCCGCCTGTGCGAGTCGCTGATCGATGCTGCCGAGAACGGCAAAGAGGTCACGGTGCTCATGGAGCTCCGCGCGCGCTTTGACGAGCAGAACAACATCGAGTGGGCCGAGCGTCTGGAAGAAGCGGGCTGCACCGTCATCTATGGTTCCGAGGGCTTTAAATGCCACTCAAAGATCTGCCAGCTCACCTATCGCGAGGGTATGGCGCTCACCCGCCTCACGCTTTTGGGCACCGGCAACTTTAACGAGAAGACGGCCAAACTCTACAGCGACTTTATGCTCATGACGGCCCATCCCGGCATCGGTGAAGACGCCAACCTGTTCTTCCGCAATCTGTCGCTGGGCAACCTGCGCGGCGACTACCGCTTCCTGGGTGTGGCGCCCGTCGGACTGAAACCGCTCATCATGCGCGGGCTTGACCGCGAGATCCAGCGCGCCCTTGCCGGCGAGCCCGCCCGCGTGTTCTTTAAGCTCAACTCGCTGACCGACCGCGAGGTTATCGACAAGATCGCCGAGGCATCGTGTGCCGGCGTGCGCGTAGACATGATCATCCGCGGCATCTCGTGCCTCAAGCCCGGTGTTCCGGGCAAGACCGAGAACGTGCATGTCCGCTCCATCGTCGGACGCTTTTTGGAGCACGCCCGTGTTTACGCTTTTGGCGTGGACTCGGACATGATTTACCTGAGCTCGGCAGACATGATGACACGCAACACCGAGCACCGCGTGGAGATCGCCTTCCCCGTGCTCGACCCCACCTGCCGCGCCCTAGTGCACGAGTACATGGGCATGCAGCTGCAGGACAACGTGAAGGCCCGCAGCCTCACGAGCGACGGCACCTGGGTCCCCGTGGAACGTGCAGAGGGTGAGAAACCCTTCAACTCGCAGGAAGCTCTACTGGAGCGTGCCTATCGCAACGCCGAGGCCGCCGCGCAGCAGCGCGCACAGGAGAAGGAACGTGTGGCCGAAGAAGCTATTCAGGCCGAGGTTGAACATGGGGCAGCCGCCAAACCGGAAGCGGTTGCCGCTCCCCCGGTGAATGAGCCCGAGGCTGCCGCAGAGCCCGCCATGGAGAAAGCGCCCGAGCCCGCTACCGCGACTCCGGAGCCCGCCGCCGAGGCAAAGCCCGCCCCAGCTCCTGATCCGCAGCCGACCACGCCCAAGGTCCAAGAGGTCCAGGCGACCGTCATTGAGCCCGAGCCTGCACCTGCACCTCAGCCCGAGCCGCAGGTCACCAAGTCCGCACCCGGGACGAGTGCCCGTCGCGATAAGCCCGCCGGCAAGACCAAGGCCATCGAGCGCCATCGCCCCGGTCGCGTGCGCATGGGCCTGGGTCTGATCGGCCTGGGTCTTAAGACGCTCATTACCGGCAAGACGAAATAGCCGTTTGTAGAAGCAGTTTGTAGAAGCGCCCCGCATTTGAGGAAAGCCTCGGATGCGGGGCGCTTTTCCCTGCTACCATGGTGCGAGCAACAACGCGAATGACAGGCAGGAATATGAAGCTCACTATAGAATCGATGACCTACGGCGCCGACGGGCTGGCGCACGCCGACAACGGCAAGGCCGTCTTTGTGCAGGGTGCCGTGGCAGGCGACACCGTCGAGGCCGAGGTCGTACAGGACGGCAAGTCGTTCATGCGCGCCCGCACCACCGAGATTCTGGAGCCAAGCCCCGATCGCATTCAGCCTCCCTGCCCCTTCGTGGGCATCTGCGGCGGCTGCTCGTGGGGCAATCTCTCACGCACGGCACAGCTCGCCGCCAAGGAGCAAAACCTGCGCTCCACGCTCGAGCGCATCGGCAAGTTCGCTCCTGAGCAGGTCGATGAGTTGGTACAGCCCATCTGCCACACCAAGGACGACTGGGGCTACCGCAATAAAATCGAGCTCGAACCGACCGTCGTCAACGGTCGCGTGCGCCTTGGCATGCACGGTGTCGACCCCAGCAAAATCGTGACCGTCGATACGTGCCCGCTGTTCGATAAGCGCTTCCCGAAGGCGCTCAAATCGGTCGTCGGCGCGCTCAACTATCTGAGCGGCAGCCACGACCTGGGCCTCGAGCGCGTGGGCATTCGCGCCTCGCGCCGCACCAAGGCGCTCGAGGTCGCTCTCTGGACGCCTACGGGCTCCTTCCCGCGCTCGCAGGTCTCCCGCGTTCTGGCAGACGCCGCTCATCCCACGAGCATCGTGCGCGTGATGAGCAAGGGCGAAAAGAAGGCCCGCCGTGTCTGCAAGGTCGAAATGCTCGCCGGAGAGGGCTCATGGACCGAGAATATCGCCGAGGGTCAGATGCGCCTGTCCGCCCCATCGTTTTTCCAAGTCAACACCAAGGGTGCCGAGATTTTGATCGAGCTTGTCATGGAAGCGCTCGACCCGCAGGAAGACGAGCTTGCCGTGGACCTGTACTGCGGTGCCGGCACCTTTACCCTGCCGCTCGCCCGCCGCTGCGACTTTGTCGCTGCCGTCGAGGCCTACGGCCCCGCCGTGCGCGATCTACGCCGTAACCTGGAAATCAACAAGCTTGATAACGTCGACGTCATTGGCGGAGACGCGGTGCGCGAGTTCCCCGACCAGGACGCCGATGTCCTGGTAGTCGATCCGCCGCGCGCAGGATTGGCGCCCGAGGCCATCGACCTCATCGCGAGTACGAGTGCCCGAGATGTTGCCTACGTGAGCTGCGACCCGGCAACTTTGGCCCGCGACCTCAAACGCTTTGTCGAGGAGGGCACCTTCTCTCCCATCAAGATCACGCCGGTCGACCTATTCCCGCAAACCTTCCACTGCGAAACCGTCGTCCACCTCAAGCGCAACTAGACACATGATCATTGCTCAGAAAAATCATTGGGAAATCGAGCGTGGCAAGCGGAGGTCTTCGGGGTATAAGACGGCTAATTGTATGCCGCCTATGAAAGGAACCCCCATGCCCAGCGTTGCCGTTCTCGCCGCCGATGGCTTTGAAACTATTGAATGCTTGACCATGGTCGATGTCATGCGTCGCGGCGGCGTGCGCGCCACGCTCGTCTCGATCATGCCCACGCGTGAGGTCGTAAGCTCGCTGCAGATCCCCGTGACCTGCGATGCGCTCTTTGATGAGATCGACTTTGACGAGTACGACTGCGTCGTGCTACCCGGCGGCCTACCCGGTGCTACCAACCTGCGCGCCGATCAGCGCGTCTGCGACGTGGTCCGCGAGTTCGCCGCAACCAAGCACGTCGCCGCCATCTGCGCCGCCCCGTTTATCCTGGGCGAGCTCGACCTGCTCGAGGGGCGCCACGCCACGTGCTTCCCTGGCTTTGAGAAAAGCTTCCCCGAAGGCGCCTATACCGGCGAGAAGGTCACGCAAGACGGCAACATCATCACCGCCAGCGGCATGGCCCAGTCGCTCCCCTTTGCGCTTGAGCTGCTGCGCACGCTCGCCGGCGACAAGGCCGTCGATAAGGTCGCCGAGGGCATTCAGCTATGATTTTGGCTTCGCAATCACCGCGCCGCATCGAGTTGATGCGCGAGGCGGGCTATGACATTCGCATCATTCCTGCCGATATCGACGAAACGCCGTTTGATGGCGAGGCCCCGCTTACGCTCGTTGAACGCTTAGCACGCGCCAAAGCCGCCGCCGTTGCCGCCGAACATGCCGAGCCCAATGAGCTGACGGTCGCGGCCGACACCATCGTCACCTTTGACGGCAAGATTCTGGGCAAGCCGGCAACCGAGGACGAGGCGCGCACCATGCTCCGTGAGCTTTCGGGCCGCACGCACCAGGTCGCAACCGGCGTCTGCATCGTTAAAGCA
Organism: uncultured Collinsella sp.; assembly: GCA_900541715.1. Taxonomy (GTDB): domain Bacteria; phylum Actinomycetota; class Coriobacteriia; order Coriobacteriales; family Coriobacteriaceae; genus Collinsella. The sequence continues at coordinate 101,450 of UQLI01000001.1, read as the reverse complement.
GGCGATACGGCTGCCCCGCATGCCGCCGAGAGCCTGTCCTTTGTCGATGTGACCGACGTAACGTTCTACGAGCTCACCGACGAGCAGATCGAGCACTACGTCGCCTCGGGTGAGCCCATGGACAAGGCCGGCGCCTACGGCATTCAGGGCACAGGAGGACGCATGCTCGTGCACGATATTTCGGGCGACTTCTATAACGTGGTGGGCCTACCCATCGCCCGCGTCGCGCGCGCGATTCAAAAACTCTCGTAATTGCATCTGGCGCTGGGTATCCCCCGGCGCCTACAATTTTGGCGTACCGTACGGATCCCGACCGGGCACAAGGCGCGGCGGAAAACCGATAGGAGTTAAACATGGATACACTGCTCGAGGCCATTGACGTCTGCGATGTCGATGGCTTTTGCTATGGCAACTATACGGACGAGGAGGCCGGCACCGGTTGCACCGTAATCGTGGCACCCGAGGGCGCCACCGGCGGCATTGACGTTCGCGGCGGTGCTCCGGCATCGCGCGAAACCGACCTGCTGCGACCCGAGAACACCGTCGACAAGGTCCACGCTGTCTGCCTTTCGGGTGGATCGGCCTTTGGCCTCGAGGCTGCAAGCGGCGTCGCTCGCGAGCTTGAGAGCCGCGGCATCGGCCTTCCCGTCGGCCCCACGCAGGTGCCTATCGTGTGCTCCAGCTGTATCTTCGACCTCGCCTTTGGTAACCCCACCGTTCGCCCTGACATTGAGGCCGGCATCGCCGCGGTGCGCGAAGCACTCGACCACACCCCCACCAGGCTCGAACAGGGCAACGTGGGCGCCGGCACGGGCGCTACCGTGGGTAAGCTCATGGGCCCCGCTACCTGCATGAAGGCCGGCCTTGGCGCTGCCGCCGTGGCGCTCGGCCCCATCAAGGTGGGCGCCGTGGTCTCGGTCAACGCCTGCGGCAACGTTGTCGACCCCTTCACCGGCGAGTGGGTCGCCGGTATGCGCGCCGCAGCCGATAGCGACCAGATTGTCGACATGGAACTCGCAGCCTTTGCCGCCGCCGGATCCATGCAGATGCCGCTCGACCGCACCAACACCACCATCAGCTGCATCGTCACCAACGTGGAACTCACTAAGGCACAAGCCACCAAGGTCTCCCAGATGGCCGCAGACGCCTACGCACACGCCATCCGCCCCACACACACCACCAACGACGGCGACACCATCTACACCCTCGCCAGCGGCAAACTGGGCGCCCAGGCAAGCGCCGCCGTTCCCCTAGACCTGCTGGGCATGCTCGCAGTAAGGGCCCTGGAAACTGCCATCGTAAACGGAGCCAAAACCGCCAAAACCTCCCACGGCATCCCCGGCGCCGCGAAGTAGCCTAACCTGACCGGTTGCCCGGTGGGACTTGGTTATGTTTGCTGCTCTACAGTCCTGGCTCGCACGAAGAGCACATTAAGTGCTCTTCGGCTCGTGCGGAACTCGCGACAAACATAACCAAGCTCCACCGGGCAACCTACTCAACAAGATCCCCTTCAGCCCAGGCCCCTGTGTACCGCGCGTCTAAGATCTTCAAATTCAGGCAGCCTGACAATCGATTCTTATAGCAGAGGCCCCTTGGCCTTTAGTTTGATACAAGTTCCGCACGAGCCGGAAAGCACTTAATGTGCTTTCCGTGCGAGCAGGACTGTTCGCAGTAGCAAACTAAGGGCCAAGGGGCCCAGTCAACCTATCAGCAGCGATTACTCAGCAGCTAGTTGAATTTGAAGATCTTTGAGGCAAGACGGTATAGGCCGAGTGTGGTTTTGTCTCCCGCCCGTCCGCGCAGATTGGTGAAGAACCCGACCACGCCGTAGCGGGCACGACGATACATGCGCTCGTCGTAGGCCTTCAAATCATTCCACAGCGTCTTTAGGCGCTCGTCGGCGCAATCTTCCTCGGAAAGCTTGGTGAGCACCGAGCAGATCGCCATCATCATGGTGAAGTAGCCCATCATGTACGAACGCAGGCGCGACGACTCAACATCGCTGTACAGGTGGTACGACTCCATCATGATACGTGTAACACGGAACTGCTGGTCCAGACGCTTGACCATCGTTGCCTCGTTGATGCTCTGGCCTTCGCGACCGATAAAGTAGCGGTAGAGGTCGATGTCGGCGTAGTACATGGTCTTGCAACGCGGCAGCGGCACGTAGGCGTAGATGTTGTCCACATAGAACGTGTGCGGCGGCATGGGAAGGTTAGACTCGCGCAGCACATCCGTGCGATAGCACAGACTGTGCATGAGTAGGTTCTGGTCCAGGCGAAAATGACCGATCTGATCCCAGGAAAAGATCTTTTTGCGCGGCAGGGCAAATTTGTAGCCAATAGCGGTATGCGTGCCCTCGTAAACCTTCTCGTACACGTAGTTCGAGATAAACAGGTCAACGCGCTGGTCGCGCTCCTCAAAGCCACGCAGAATCGACAGCATGGTCGAAAGGGCAGCGCCGTCAAGCCAGTCGTCCGAGTCGACAACCTTGTAGTAGGTGCCCTGTGCCTCGCGCAGACCCGAAAGGACGGCAATACCGTGGCCGCCGTTCTCCTGGTGTACCGCGCGAATGATACCGGGATAACGCGCCTCCCACTCATCGGCCTTATCGGCCGTCTCGTCCTTGGAGCCGTCGTCCACCACGATAATCTCGATATCGGTGGCGTAATTGCTCCCCTCCAAGATGGAGGTGATGCAATGGTCCATGTCCTTGGCGGCGTTATACGAGGGAATACCGAATGTTATGACTTTATGCATGGCAGGCGATAATCTCATCCGAAAGATCGAGGGCGGAATTGGTCACAGCGTCCATATCGTAGTAACGATACTCGGCCAGACGACCCACCGGGTGGAAGTTCGTCAGGTTCTGGACGCGCTCAAGATAGCGCTCATAGAGCTCACGGTTCTCGGGCTCAAGAATGGCGTAGTACGGTGTCTCGCCCGAGCCGGGCGTATAGGCCTTGGAGTACTCCTTCATGATGGTGGTCTTGCCGGGCAGGACCTGACCGGTCATGTTCTTGAACTCGGTGATACGCGTGTAGTCCTCGCTCGTGGTGTAGTTGACGGTGCCCACGGGCTGGAACTGGTCCATATCGAGCGTCTCGAACTTCATATCGAGCGTGCGGTACGGCAACGCACCCAAGTCGAGGTTGAACAGCTCGTCGAGTGGACCGGTATAGACAATCTCGCCACCATAGACCTTGCCGTCGATCTTGACGGTGGTCTCGTCGATCTCAAAGAGATCGCGGGCGTCCGCGTCGCAGAACACGTCGATCAGGTCGTGGTCGAGCATGTGCTCAAAGAGCGCCGTGTAGCCCTCCTGCGGCATGCCCTGGAAGGGGGCTTGCGGGAAGTAGCGGTCATCATCGCCCACAAAGACGGGAACGCGGCCGGTGATCGAGGGATCGATCTGATCGGGCGTCTGGCCCCACTGCTTCATGGTGTAATGCAAAAAGACGTTCTCGTAGACGTAATCGGCGACCTCGGCCAAGTCGGGGTCGTTCTTCTTACGCAGCTCCATAATGGGCACCTTGACATCCTTGCCAAAGGTCTCCACGAGCTTCTGATACAGCTCCTCGCCGCGCTCGTCACCAAAGGCGAGCTTGAGACTCGCATGGTTGAAGGGCACGGGCATAAGGGTACCGTTGATGTTGGCGAGCACCTTGTGCTGATAATCCGTCCACTTGGTAAAGCGCGACAGGAAATTGTGCACGCGCTCGTTAAAGGTGTGATAGATATGCGGACCGTACTCGTGGATCAGGATTCCGGCCTCGTCAGTGCAGTCATAGGCATTGCCCGCAATGTGGCTACGGCGCTCCAAAACGGCAACACGATAGCCGATGGTCTCGGCGAGACGGCGGGCACAAACGGCACCGGCATATCCAGCACCGACGACAATCATGTCGTACGCGCCGGCGTTAAAGCCTTCAGGCAGGCCTGAGGTAATCTGCATCGATACTCCTTGTCAAAAGCCACGGGCTCGTTAGCTGGGCTTTTCTCGAACATTCTTCGAGACACATTTATCAGAGCGATTATAGCGCTAATGCGTCCTATAATGAGCTTGCCACACAAGGAAAGCTCAAGCACCGCGGCGAACATTAACGTAAGGTAAACCCGCTAGCAGCGGGTTTATTCGTGAACAGCCGGGCGCCTGGAGCTTAGCGAAACGCTTGTAAGGAGTAACATGAGCGATTTCCTTAACCGTATGAAGTCTGCCGCCAAGGCCGACCTTAAGACGATCGTCCTGCCCGAGGGCGAAGATCCGCGCACCATCGTCGCGGCCACCAAGATCATCGAGGAGGGCCTGGCAAAGATCGTCATCCTGGGCAACCCCGACGAGATCAACGTTCCCGGCGCCACCGTCATCGACCCGCGCAATGCCGAAAAGCACGAGGAGTACGCGCAGAAGTTTGCCGAGCTCCGCGCCAAGAAGGGCGTCACCATCGAGCAGGCTCGCGCCCAGGTGATGGACGCCACCTACTTTGGCACCATGATGGTCAAGATGGGCGATGCCGACGGCCTGGTCTCCGGCGCCTGCCACTCCACCGCCGACACCCTGCGCCCCGCGCTTCAGATCCTCAAGACCGCCCCGGGCACCAAGCTGGTCTCGGCCTTCTTCGTGATGTGCACCGACACCCCGCAGTTCGGCACCGACGGCACGCTGATCTTCGCCGACTGCGGCCTCAACATCAACCCGTCCTCCGACGAGCTCTCCGAGATCGCCATCGCCTCCGCTCACTCTTGGTCCACCTTCATGGGCAACGTTGAGCCGCACGTGGCCATGCTCTCCTACTCCACCATGGGCTCCGCCGGCGGCGAGGTCGCCAAGAAGGTCCAGGAGGCCGTGAAGTTCTGCAAGGAGAAGGCTCCCGAGCTCGCCATCGACGGCGACCTGCAGCTCGACGCCGCCATCGTCCCCACCGTCGCCCAGCTCAAGGCTCCCGGCTCCTCCGTTGCCGGTAAGGCCAACGTGCTCGTGTTCCCCGACCTCGAGGCCGGCAACATCGGCTACAAGCTGGTCCAGCGCTTCGCCGGTGCTGACGCCTACGGCCCCATCCTGCAGGGCATCGCCAAGCCGGTCAACGACCTTTCGCGCGGCTGCTCTGCCGACGACATCGTGGGTGTCGTGGCCATCACCGCCGTCCAGGCTCAGATGGCTGAGTAGCGTACGCACTCGCCCGAAGGCCGTACGGGCTAACCCCTGAAAACGTCCTCGACCAATGAAACGCCCCCGTTCTGCTCCTTCGGAGCTACGAACGGGGGCGTTTCTGGTCTGCGGATTGTTTTCAGGGGTTAGCCCGTACGGCCTTCTACCGCTACGTAGCAATTAGGGCATCTGGAGTGGACGGCGGCTTGGCTACGAGCTGAGGCTGAAGATCTGGATGGCCGGGTGCCGTTGCTGAGAGTGCAGGCGTTACTGGCGATGGTCACTTTGGGACTGGTATTTCCGCCTGCTAGCAAAAAGGCCTCCGGAGCTGTTGCTTTGGAGGCCTTTTGTTTACTTGCAAATGCGCGCGTTAGTTGTTCTTGGTCAGACGCTCGACGTCGTGGGCGATCATGTATTCCTCGTCGGTGGGGATGACCATGACCGTGACGGCGGAACCGGCGGCACTGATAACCTGCGGGCCGTTGCCCACAGCCTCGCGGTTCTTGTTGTTGTCGATGCGTACGCCCAGCCACTCAAAGCAGTCGCAGAAGGCCTTGCGGATCGACCAGTCGTTCTCGCCGATGCCGGCGGTAAAGGTGATGGTGTCCACGCCCGCCATGGAGGCGATCATGGAGCCGGCCTGCTGCATAGCCTTGTAGGCAAACATATCGAAGGCGAGCAGGCAGCGCTCGTCGCCCTCGGAGGCGCGCGTGCGGATGTCGCGGGCGTCGTTGGAGATGCCCGAAATGGCAAGCAGGCCGGACTGCTTGTTCATCATGTCGTCGACTTCCTGGTAGCTGTAGCCGCCCTCGCGCTGCAGGTAACACACGGTGGCCGGGTCAATGGAACCACAACGGGTGCCCATCATCAGGCCATCGAGCGGCGTGAGGCCCATCGTGGTATCGCGGCACACGCCGTCCTCAATGGCGGCAAGCGAAGCACCGTTGCCCAGATGGCACGAAAGCAGGCGGTGGCAGCGCGAGCCCAGGATCTCCTTGGCCATCATCCACTCGTAGCGGTGGCTCGTACCGTGTGCGCCGTACTTGCGCACGTGGTACTTGTCGCACACGTCCTTGGGCAGCGCGTAGGTGTAGGCGACCTCGGGCATGGTCATGTGGAACGAGGTGTCGAAGACGGCCACGTTGGGCAGCTCCGGATACTTCTCGCGGCAATATTCGATTGCCGCGGCCTCGCCGTAATTGTGCAACGGAGCGAGCGGGGCCACCTCAAGGATCTTAGCCATGACCTCATCGTCGACGACCGCGGAATCATCGAAGTGCCAGCCGCCCTGAACGATGCGATGCCCAATGCCATCAATCGTAAAGTCGGTCTTCTCGAGCTCCTCGAGCACGCGAGCGATAGCAGAGCGATGATCGGGGAAAGGGACCTCCTCGGTCTGCTTGGCGCCACCGTTCTCGGAGTGGCCAAAGATGCCCATGTCCGAACCGATGCGTTCGCAGTTGCCCTTGGCGAAAACCTTGCGGGTATCGGTATCCAAAAGCTGATATTTAAGGCTTGAGCTGCCGGCGTTAACAACAAGTACGTTCATGAGACTCCTTTGCAGTGCAATACGGTCGACGCAGACCCCTTAAGGCGGCCGCATTTTAATAAGAAGTTATCACAACTTGATAAATAGCTATCAGGCATATCGCCCAACGAGCACAAAAGAGGGGCCGAACGGCGCTCGGTCGTCCAGCCCCTCCCCTCTTGCAATTACTTGCCGTTGACGATGCGCTCAACGTCGGAAGCGATCATGAACTCCTCGTCCGTGGGGATGACGAAAATCTTGACCTTGGAATCCTTGGCAGACAGGCACCAAGCGCCGTCACCACGCAGGGCGTTGCGGGCATGATCCATCTTGACGCCCATAAAGGCCAGACGGTCGGCCACGCCAGCGCGGACAGCCGGAGCGTGCTCGCCGATGCCGGCGGTAAAGACCAGGGTGTCCATGCCGCACATGGAAGTGGCCATCTCGGCGGCCTTGGCGGCAATCTTGTAGACGAACATGTCGAAGGCGAGCTGAGCCTCGGGGTCGCCAGCGGCGGCGAGCTCCTCGACGTTGCGGCAGTCGTTGGTCTTGCCACCGGTCACAGCCAAAAGGCCGGACTTCTTGTTCATCATCTCGTCGACCTCGTCGAAGGTGTAGCCGCCCTCGCGCTGCAGGTAACACACGGTAGCCGGGTCGATGGAGCCGCAGCGGGTGCCCATCATGACACCGTCGAGCGGCGTCAAGCCCATGGTGGTGTCCATGCACTTGCCGTCCTCGATGGCGCACAGGGAAGCGCCGGAACCGATGTGGCACACGACGACTTTGCGAGCCTCGCCGTTGGTCATCTCGGCAACCTTCTTGGAGATGTAGCGGTAGCTGGTGCCGTGGGCGCCGTACTTACGGATGTGCAGCTTGTCGCAGACGTCCTTGGGCAGGGCGTAGGTCTTAGCGACCTCGGGCATGTTGAAGTGGAAAGCGGTGTCGTAGACCGTAACGTTGGGCAGGTCGGGATACTGCTCCAGGCAGTACTCGATAACGTTGGCCTCGGGGTTGTTGTGCAGCGGCGCGAGCGGGGCGACCTCTCGGATCTTGGCGAGAACGTCCTCGTCGACGAGGGAGGAGTCGCCAAAGTACCAACCGCCCTGAACGATACGGTGGCCAATGCCCTCGATCTTGACGCCGTTGGCCTCGAGGTCCTTCAGAACGACCTCGATGGCGACCTTGTGGTCGGGGAACTCGATGTTCTCGGTCACCTTCTTGGAACCGTTGGCAGCGTGGGTGAAGGTACCGCCGGTAAAGCAAACGCGCTCGCAGGAGCCCTTTGCGGACACCTTGTGGGACTTGGTATCGATGACCTGATACTTAAGGGTCGAAGATCCTGCGTTGACGACCAGAACGTTCATGTGTCTCCCTACTAACAGGCGGTGTGGCGCCGCCAGGTTACATACGCTTCAATAATAAACCCAAACGCCCTCGCGCTCGGGTTTATTGGCGTTGATATATAAGTTATCGGTGCCTAAATACTCATGTCCTTTGGCTTGTAAGACGAAATAGCGCGGGAATATACACCAAAGAAGAAATCCCGAGCGCGACAAGCAATACGACTCGAATGCCCGCAGCGCTGCTCAACACAGCGTTGAGCAGATAGAAAAGAACAGCACCCACCGCCACCATCTGGCTTTGAACCGAAATCAATGAACAGCGCATCGAAGAATCAGCAGCATTTTGAAAAATTGAGTATTTAATTGGAGCAAATAAAGAGTAAGCGACCGTCTGCAACACATAGAACACGGGCAACAGGTCAACCGGAATAAAAGGGGTTAAAAACAAAGCAGCTAGAATGAGACGGATGATGCCGCAAATACGCGCAAAAAGCCTCTTGTCGACATGAGCAATTACGCTGGGCACGATAAACCCTATGGAGGCGGAGACAAGGAGCTGGACCGCAATGGTCATGCCCGAAGCGACGGCACCCATTCCACGGGCTGCGAGCAGCGGTGAGAAAAAATCTTCCAGAGCGACAAAAGCAAATGCCTGAGAACAGTCCATGACGAACGCCGAGCGAAGCGTGCCATTGCCCGCAATGGCAGTCCAAATCATCCTCGGGCTAATTTGGCTCATAGAAGCCGCAGCGCTACCTTTCCCTTTCGTTTCGGGAATGCAGGCAACGACAAGTAACGTCAATACCATCGTAAAGATATCGGCCGAAAGACCGATGAAATATGCACCTTCTGACGAGATGAAGCCGCCCACACACGCGGAAAGAGCATAAGATGCGTAAAAGACGAATCGCTCAACCACATTAAGCCTAACGAGCTGATCTTGGGAGACGGAATCGATATAGATTGCCTCAATAGAACCGCTCACGCATGCGACGGCAAAACCCTTGAGGGCAAACGCACCTATCAAAAGCAGAGGAGATCGTATGAGGAGCAGGGCAGCGTAGTATCCGAGCATTCCCGCGATACCCACCAGGCCACTTATCTTTCGCCCAAATCTATCGGCGATATAGCCGGTAGGAATCTCGAGAGCAAATTTGCTTACCTGGTACGCAATCATCATGCCAGAAATCGCGACCATCGAGAATCCGACGAACTCAAGGTAAACCGTCAGAAAATACAAGATGGTGCTGAAGTTCGATAGGAAAACAAACGCCATATACAGCCAAACCGTACGGTTTTTCATACTCCTCCTCCAAAGGCCGATAATCCAAGCCGAGGTCTCAAAAAGCATGAAGGCAAAACCGTCAGCCATACGTTACAAATCGTCAATATTCATTTGACGGCACGAAGCCAAGCAACCTCAAGAAGCGAGATGGCGCAACAGGTGAAGAAATACCGTCTGATGCCGATCCGTCCAGGCGTTTTGCCGGTAGCAAAAATAGATAGGCAAGGTTACGTCGCGCGAGCCCTCAATGGAGCATTCGCTCACGTTGGATCCATCTGATGCAAGAGAGGAGCCAGAAAAGCTCAATATCAATCCCCCGCCTTGAAGAAACTCAATCTGTCTCTCGCTTCCATATTCGACATCACGAAAGCGGAAATTAACGAGTTGGGCCTCAGGGCACTGGTTGATTGCATTGAGACAGGGCGACAAGTTGATGGGGACAGCAAGCCTACCGCTCAATAGTTCACGAATGGTTATGGTGCCCCTGACACGATGGCCAACCGGACACGAAAGAACCTTGAGCTCCTTTTCACCCAGGTATTTCGAACAAAGGGCGCTGCCCCGTGGCTTCTCGAATGAAATAGCCGCATCCGATATCCCGAGCAAAAGAGACTCAAAACACGTAGCCGTTGGCTGATGCCACACGTCGAGGTGAATCTGGGGGTGCGAACTCTCAAACGAGTCGTACCAGTTTTCGTCAAAAAGACGCCCCCGCCCATGAAGGCAGGGGGCGTAAAGACGAAAATGACCGTCGGGCGAAACACCCTGCCCCATCGACCGAGCGTAATTTTTGAGATCATCGCCTTGCGCGAGGATTACGCGCGCGCGTCCCGCAAACTCTCGCCCTGCAGGAGACAAAACGGCCTCGCCCGTCGACCGGTCGAGCAAAACGACCTGATACTCAGATTCCAGCTTCTTGATCGCCGACGAAACAGCCTGCGGACTCACATGAACGGCGCGAGCCGCCTTGCGCACGCCGCCATAATTCGCTACCGCTTGAAGATATTCGAGTTGAGACAACTGCACAGGTTTCTCCAAAGGCAATCAAGACGACGGGCCATACGATCTCAGATAAGGTTCTCGCCCAAGTTCTTGCCGCCGAGGACGTGCATGTGGAAGTGCATGACGGTCTGACCGGCGTTGACGCCCTTGTTGGAGATGACGCGGAAGCCGTCCTCCAGGCCCTTGGCCTTAGCGACCTCCTGGATGGCGTGAGCCATGGCGCCCATGGTCTCGGCAGGCACGTTGTCGGCGATGTCGCTGTAGTGCTTCTTGGGGATCACGAGGGTGTGGACCGGCGCCTGGGGGTTGAGGTCGTCGAAGGCGATGACCTGGTCGTCCTCATAGACAACGGTCGAAGGGATCTCGTGGTTGGCAATTTTGCAGAAGATGCAATCACACATGGTAGGTTCCTTTCTCACAGACCAAGGTAATTATATTTGGTTGAGATGGTTAGAACGAGAGACTGTCGTCGGTGTTGGCGGCCTCGCCGTCGGCGAGCACGTCGTTGCCGTCGACGTCCTTCAGGAGCACCGAGACCTTCTGCTCGGCATCGGACAGGCGGGTGCGCAGGCTCTTGAGGAGCTCGACGCCGCGGGTGTAGCTCTCGAGCGAATCCTCGAGCTCCATATCGCCCGACTCCAGGCTGCGGATGATGAGCTCCAGCTCCTGCGAGGCCTGCTTGTACGTAAGCTGCTCGACCGGGGTCTTCTCTGCCATATCTGTTTCCTTTCCTAAGGGTCTATCACTGTGAAACGCGGTCTACTCGACCGCGTTGACGGTTGCTGCCACGTTGCCGTCCGCCATGCGCACGCGAATAGCGTCGCCCGGCTTAAAGGTCTTGGCGCTCGTAGCCACACCGTCCTCGCTGTACGCGATGGAGTAACCGCGGGCAAGCACCTTGAGCGGCGACAAGGCATCGAGCGACGCAGCAGCTCGGCCCAGGTCGGACGCGGGCTTGCTGAGCATCGTGCGCCCCTGATGCTCCAGACGGGAGCTCGCAAGCGTGAGCGCATGGCGCTTGCCATCGAGCCCCGAGGTGCTTGCGATCAAGCGCTCGGGCAGACGCTCGAAGTTGGAGCGGAAGGCCCCAACCGAACGCGTTATGGCGCCGGACAGACGATCGGCCGTCAAGGCAAGCTCAGACTCGCGACGCTCGACCATAAACGTTGGATCGTTGAGGCACGGGCGGCACGCGGCCGCATCGAGCGCGTCACCCAGACGAGCCGTATAGGTGTCCCAGGCACGACGACCGCGCTGGTCGAGCATCTCCAAATCAACCTGATCCGACCCAATCATCGATGCCATCGCAGCACCCAGACGCTGATGACGTGTCTCGAGCACATCGGCCAGCTCCGTCATAGCCGGCGCCACCGATTCTGCCGCTGCCGTGGGCGTGGAGGCGCGGCGGTCGCTCACCATGTCGCAAATCGAGGTATCGGGCTCATGGCCAATGCCGGTCACCACGGGCACAGGGCAAGCCGCCACCGCGCGGGCAAGCTCCTCGTCGTTAAAGGTCATGAGGTCCTCGAAGGAACCGCCACCACGCACGAGCAAAATACAGTCGGGCGCCGGCGTAATGGCAGCGGCGCGGCGCAAGCCTTCAATAAGCTCTGCCGGCGCACCCTCGCCCTGGACCTTTGCGCCCACGCAGACGAGCTCGACGAGCGGGTTGCGTCGGCGCAGCGTACGCTTGACGTCGTCGATTACCGCACCGGAAAGCGAGGTGACAACCGCCACGCGTGAGCAGAACACCGGGATGCGGCGTTTGCGCGCTTCGTCCATCAGGCCCTCGCGGCGTAGCTTTTCGGCCAGTTGCGCCACTTGTTGACGCAGCAGACCCTCCCCCGCCAGCGAAAACGAGCGAGCGACAAAGCTCATACGACCCGTGGGCTTATAGAGGTTGAAGCTGCCCTTAAAGCTCACCTGCATGCCGTCACGCAGATCGAAGGTGCGCTTAAGGTAGGCGCCCTTCCAAATGATGCAGTCGACGGCGGCCGAGTCGTCCTTAATCTGGAAGTAGCAGTGGCCGCTTCGGGCGTTGGGACCACGGAAACCCGTGACCTCGCCCAGAACGCTCAGCTGCGGAATGGCATCGAGCGCACCGGCAGCGATTTCTACCGCCTGGCTCACGCTGAGCTCCTTGCGCTCCTGCTCATCCGAACCGTCAAACTCGGCGGAAACGGCATTGCCGGTTAGATTCCAGCCCGCCACGCAGCCTCCTTTCGTCATCGTGCACATGGACTCCGGCCCTGCGCAAATGTAAGTCCAACACATAGTACAGCGCCGCGGGGACACGAATCCCCGCGGCGCCCAGCGATCCAATTTGTTATCGGTTGGAGTTTCTGTTGTAGCGAGCCATAAGATAGAGCAGCTGAATAATCGAGGTGAGCGCAGCGGCAACATAGGTAAGCGCGGCGGCCGTCAGTACCTTCTTGGCACCGTTGACCTGCTTGGAACTCATACCCGACTGCTCGATGTACGCCACGGCGCGTCGGCTGGCGTCAATCTCGACAGGCAGCGTAACGAGTTGGAACAGTACACTAAACGAGAAGAAGATCAACGCGAGGGATGTGAGCCCGGCAATGTTCATAAACAGGCCCAAGAGCAACACGATGGTCCAGGTGTTCTGGGTAAAGTTGACGACCGGCACGAGGGCGGTACGTACTTTCATCATGGCATAGCCGCTTTGACGCTGGGCGGCATGGCCCGCCTCGTGGCAGGCGACGGCAACGCTTGCGACCGAACCGCCCGAACGGTTGGCATCCGACAGATACAGGTTGTTATCCTGCGGGTTGTAATGGTCGGTGAGCTCACCGGCGACACCCTTGATACCCACGGCATTGCAACCGTTGGCGTCAAGCATGCGGCGAGCAACCGTGGCGCCCGTGTCGCCGTCCGAGCGAACCTTGGACCAGGTCTTGTACGTCGAATTGATATAGCTCTGCGCAGCAAGGCCAAGCACTGTACAAACAAGAACAACCAGCAGGTACAGCGGGTCGATACCAAAGCCGTAACCATAGTAATAGGGCATGCGAATTCCTCCGAATCGAGTTACACGTTGGAGGCATTCTACCCATTCAACTGACTAGCAAATCAGCATCGATGTTTTGGCAATGTCAGCGAAAACGGCCGAGAGCGAGCAAGGTGACGTGAAAGAGAAGCGACGCGTACTTTGGTACGCGAGCGACGATTGAACGTCAGATTGCCGCTCTCGGCCGTTTGCAGCGTCGAGCTGTTACGCGGTTTGGTAAAACCGCGTAACTATAGTAGCTCGATCTTTCCGTCCTTCACGGTGAGTCCCATATTGCCGGAGAGCAGATCGTCCAGGCGCGAGCCCACAAGCTCAAAGCGCCAGCCTTCGCGCAGGGGGCTCTGCTCGGGGTGGTCAATATAGTCGGCCAGGTCATCGCGCGAGGCAATGACCGAGGTCGCCACGCCCGAGCGCTCGGCAACCAGGCGGATGAGCGCGTACATGAGATCCGTCACGCTCTCCAGCTCCGGAGAGATCTGGCGATGCCCGCGCACCATGAGCGGCAGGCGATCGTGCGGGCAGCTTGCGCCGCGCTTGATGGCCATGAGCGCGCCGTCCACATCGCGCTCACCCAACTGATCGGTACCGCGAATGCTACGGAACTCCTCAACGCGCACGGGATTGCGCTTAACGAGCGCAAGCAGCGTGTCGTCGGACATGACCCACTTGCGCGGGATGTTACGGCGCTCGGCGCGGTCCTCGCGCCAGGCGGCGAGCTCGCGCGCGATGCCCAACTGGTGACGGCTGCACGAATTGATGCGTTTGACCTTGCGGAACGCCTCGTGGCGATCGGCGCGATAGTGCGACTCGTCAGCCAGCGGGCGCAGCTCGTCGAGCACCCAGTCCACACGGCCCAGCTCGCGCAGGCGGCTCATCATCTCGGTATAGGCGACGATCAGGTACTTGACGTCATCGATCGCATACTCGATCTGTTTATCGGTCAGCGGGCGGCGCGACCAGTCGGTCAGCGACTCGGTCTTGGGCAGCGATACACCGCAGAACGTCTGAACAAGCGCGCCATACGAAATCTGCTGGCGCTCGCCCAAAAAGGCGGCGGCCACCTGCGTGTCAAAAATCGGACGCGGCAGCACGCCTACGGTATGGAGCATGACCTCCATATCCTGCGAGCACGCGTGAAAGACCTTGGTCACGCTCTCGTCGGCCATAAGCTCGGCCAGCGGCGATAGGTCGTCGATTACCAGGGGATCGACCGCTACGCTCTCGGCAGGGGTGGCAATCTGAACCAAACACAGACGCGGATGGAACGTGCGCTCGCGCAAAAACTCGGTATCGACGGCAATCGCGTCGAACTCACGGGCGCGCTGGCAAAAGTCGAGTAGAGCCTGATGTGTGGAAATGTACATATCAACCCATCGAATAAGGTTAGGCCCGAAAAACACGGGTAGGATATCGGCATTGCCTTACAACTATACTCGGTTAGTCACAGAACGGGAACGTAAGTATGCGCTGCCTTATCATCCACAACCCGGCATCGGGCCCCAGCTCAGATGAAATCTTCGCATTCACGCACGCCCTTGCACAGGGCGGCGACGAGGTCGTGATGCGTTTTATCGGCGATGGCATGGAGCCCGAGGACGCCGTGGCAGACGTGCGCGAGTTTGACCGCGTGGTCGTTTCGGGCGGCGACGGCACTGTCTCCAACGTGCTCGACCAGATGCGCGGATGCGGTGTCCCCACGCTCGTCTTCCCCTCCGGTACGGCCTGCCTGTTCTTCAACAACATCGGTAATGCCCCCGAGGCAGCGGCGCTTGCCAAGGCTTGCCGTGCCGGTCGCACGGTCAAAGTCGACATGGGCGAGCTCTTTTGGCTCGACGAGAACGGCAACGAGAAGCGCCACGGCTTCATCATCATCGCCGGCTCGGGTTTCGACGCCGAAATCATGATGAAGGCCGCCCCCACCAAAAACGACATCGGCGAGATCGCCTACTTCCTCTCTGCGCTCGCCACGCCCAACCCTACGGTAGCGCACTTTACGATTGAGCATGACGGCATTGTCGAGGAGCTCGACGGCATCTGCTGCATGGCCGGCAATACCTCGGTCATCCAAAACGACATCAACCTGTTCCCCGACTGCCGCATGAACGATGGCATGGTCGACATTGCGGTCATCGAACCCGTGCGCACCGTGCAGCTGTTGCCTACTGTGATCACCGCTGCGCTTGACCCCGCCGGTAAGGTACTCGGGCGCCCGCAGTTCAAGATCATCCAGACCAAGGAAGCCAAGATTACCTGCACCCCGTCGCTGGGCATGCAGTTCGATGGCGAGATTATCTCCAGCAATTCGGGCGTCTTTGGAGCCCGCGCGCTTCCGCAATGCCTCGACCTCATCGTCGACGAATTCTCACCGCTTGGTAAATAGGAGGACCCCATGAACGACAATCCCCTGATCGGCTTTATCATCATCGTTTTGGCCATGCTCGTCGGCTATGCGATCAACGTGATCCACCGCCGGAAGAAGTAATTCCACATTGGTATGATATTCATCCAATTATCGTCTCCCCTGCTGTTTATGCATTTGCCAAACAGCGGGGGATTTTTCATTTCGGTATTTCCAGACGCTTTATCCAGATACAGTAATTGCAGGGCGTCTTTATTTGGCTAAAGCTACAGACTGAGTATAATTAACCGCTCATCGTATATTTCATTACGCTTATCGAGTAAGGATTTTTCATAGATGAATATTGTTTCCGATTCGTTACGCTAAGGGAGTGTCTTTATTGGCTGAAGCCCTCTGGCGACAGAGGGCTTTCGCACGCTGGGAGGGATTATGAGGAAAACTCACCCCGTCAACGCGCTCAAAAAGCTGGGCATAGGCCTCGCCTTTGGAGCTGCAACCATCATGTCCATGCCGACCTCTGCGCTCGCCTGCACGCAGATGTACATGGGCAAAGATCTAACGGCCGACGGCAACACGTACTATGGCCGTGCCGAGGACTTTGGCAAGCGCTATCTCAAGCACTATGGCATCGAACCCGCCCACGAAGCCGGCTTTACGTACAGCTCGAATGAGTCTGCTTTCGAATACACTTCGAATAAGCCTACATATCGCTACAGCTACGTACGTGACCATCCCTCCACTTGGGAGGGCCACACCGACGCCTACTCCGAAGCCGGTATCAACGAGAAGGGTGTCTCTTGCTCCGCTACGCTGAGCACCTCCTATAACGAGGATGCCAAAGCAGCAGACCCAATCGATGAGGCTACCGGCATCGGCGAGTACAGCTACGGCAGCGTCATCCTGGGCCAGAGCGCCAATGCCCGCGAGGGCGTCGAGCTCCTCGGCAGCCTGATCGACGAGCAGGGCACTTGCACTAACGACCAGATCATTATCGCCGACAACAACGAGACCTGGCTGTTCGCCACGCTTTCTGCCCATCAATGGATTGCCATGAAGCTGGCCGACGACGTCGCCTCACTCAACCCCAACATCGGCAGCCTCAACTACGATGTCGACCTGAACGATACTGAGAACTGCCTGCACTCCAAGGACATCGAGTCCATGCCCGTGGAGAAGGGTTTCGCCAAATACTCCGCTGACGGTAAATTCGATGTCGCCCAAACGTATGGCGAAAGCCTCGCCGATTCTGGCGTTAACCAATGGTCCCGCTATGTGCAAGGCCGCCATTATTTTGCTAGTCAGCTGACCGAAGGCACGGATTACGAAATTAAAACTATCACCGATAAGGATGGAAAACCCGTCCAAAAGGGAGCTATGGTCAGCGAAATCCAGCCTCTGTTCTTCAAGCCTGGCAAGTCTGGTTGGAGCACCTTTGAGCTGATTCGTGCCTTCGGCAACCGCGGAGAGAACGTCCCTGGTCTCAACGCGAACACTGATGGCGTTTATTGCATCGGCAGCGAGCGCAACACCGAGATCAATCTCTTCCAGATTCGTCGCGGGTATGATCCCGAAGTCGCTACCATCCAGTGGGAAATGCTCTCCCGTGCCGCGTACTCTGTCGCCATCCCGCTGTACTCCGCTCTGATAACTGAAGTTAGCCCCTACTTCAGCGATCAGACCGTCTCCTTCGACCACTGCAATGCGAAAGACGTCGTGTACAACGAGGAGCCCGAGAACTCCATTAACTACGTCCTCATGGACATCAGCTCGCTCTGCTTTGAGAACCCTGACACCCTTGGTACCAGTGTCCGCACCTACCTCGACGCGCTCCAGAACGAGCTCATCGAGCAGAACAAGGAAGTTGACGCCGCTATGCTGGCCGAGACGACCACCGAGGGTCGCACCGCTCTGGCCAACAAGGCAGGCAAGGCTGCCACCGAGAACACCTACAAGAAGTGCAAGGCCCTGCTCCAGGAGATGCGCGCTTATCAGAAGGCCGGAAACTTTGACGAGCGCTTCACCCCGAGCGACCTGAACACCGAGACCAAGGGCCTCAAGGAGTCCATCACCTACGCCAAGGACGCCCTTGCCACCGACCCGGTCACCCCGGATCAGCCCGGCACTCCCGAGCAGCCCGGTAAGCCCGAACAGCCCAGCACCCCCGAGCAGCCTGAGCAGCCCACTAAGCCCGAGCAGCCCGCTGTCAAGCCTGAGAAGCCTGGCAAGTCGGACAACACCACGACCACGGTAACCACCAACAAGACGAACACCAAGGGCGGCCTGCCCACCACTGGCGATCGTTTTGATGGCCGCATGGTGGCCGCATTCGCCATCGCTGGCGTTGCCGTCATCTCCGCAGGCGGTTATATCCTCTATCGCCGCAACAAGGAGTAATCCCTCACTGGTGCGGGCGGGATGGCACGGTTCGTCCCGCCTGCCTTTTTGACCAGTGGGAAACACCGCTGAAATCTTTTCAAAAAAGATTTCCCCGCAAACACTTTGCTGTGCTATAGTGCAGCGCAACAGCAATCAGGTGCTACTGCGCCACGGCATCACGAAAGGAGCCACCGATATGAAGAACACGATGAAGTCTCTCAACAACTGGTGGTGGCGTGATGCGAATACGATCGGTCGACGGTGAGTCCCTCACGCCTGTTTTTGCGCTCTAGGTGATTGGAAGGCCTCCGGTTTCGACCGGGGGCCTTTTTCTATCTCGAGCCCGATCGCATTCGCATCACGCGCCTCCGCTTTTCTCTTACACCCCCTTCCGAAAGGATTTTCACCATGTCCCAGAACACCACCGCCACCCAGCCCCGTACCGTCCAGACCGCCGACCGCGGCAAGCTCGATGTCCGCGCCCTTGTCCTGCTCGCCATCCTGCTTGCCGCCGGCTTCATCCTCAACTTCACTGTTGGCAAGGCCATCTCGGGCATCTCGGGCGGCATGATCAGCCCCGAGTTCATCATCTCGGCCTTCTGCCTCACTATCCTGGTCGTTCGCCCCAATATTGGCCAGGCGCTCGTCATCGGCCTCATCTCGGCCGCCGTGATCCAGATCACCACCACCTCGCCGTTCGTCGATTTTGCCGCCGAGGGCATCGCCGCTATGCTCATGGCCGCCATCGTCAACGCCGCTGGCAAGAACGGGCAGGTTAAGCCTGCCATCGCCATCGTCGCAACCTTCGTGACCACCTTTGTCTCGGGCGTTATCTTCATGGTTATCAAGATGGCTATGCTCGGCGTGGTGGGCGAGCTCGCTGCCGCTATGCTGCCCGTGGTCGCCATGACCGCCGTCTTTAACGCCATTCTGGTCGGTGCCCTCTACTTGCCCATCCAGAAGGCCCTTAGGCTCAACTAACCCGCTCGGCTTTACGAGCCACCCCATCTTGGCGTTCATTCGACGCTCGCGTACCCAAGTACGCTTCGCTCCTCTTTCGCGCCAACCTGGGGCCCCTCGTAAAGCCGTCTCCGTGCTTCACCACCAAAGACCGTCCCAAACAACGAGCTTTTTTGGGACGGTCTTAAACAACTGGTCATTTAAGAACGTCCCCAATGACTATGAAAGGTATCCATGGAAACGATCATCAACGTCGACGATGTCTCGTTCTCCTATGGCACGCAGACCGAGCAGGCGCTCAGCCACATCTCGCTCAGCGTGAACAAGGGAGATTTCATCGGCATCATCGGGCCCTCGGGCGCCGGCAAGTCCACGCTTGCCGCCTGTCTGTCGGGCGCCGTGCCCCACCACTACACCGGCACGTTCTTTGGGTCCGTCATGGTCGACGGCCACGACACCTGCGAAGTCTCGCTCACCGACGTGTCGCAAATCGTCGGCAGTGTGCTGCAGGATATCGACACGCAGATGGTCGCTTCGGTCGTCGAGGACGAGATGCTCTTTGGCCTCGAGAACTTTGGCGTTCCCCACGACCAGATCGAGCAGCGCGTGAGCGAAACGCTCGAGACCGTCGGCATCAGCGACCTGCGCGACCGCGAGATCGCAACCCTCTCGGGCGGACAGAAGCAAAAGGTAGCCATCGCCGCCATCCTCGCCATGCGCCCGCGCGTCTTGGTTCTCGACGAGCCCACCGCGGCACTCGACCCCGCCAGCTCCACGTTGGTCTTCGAGACGCTGCGTGAGGCAAACCGCGCACTTGGAATCACCATCGTCGTCGTTGAGCAAAAGGTCGCCCTGCTCTCGGAGTACTGCAACCGCGTGCTCGTGCTCAACCATGGCGAAATCGCGCTGCAGGGCGAGCCACACGAGGTCTTCGCACATACCGACGAGCTCCGTGCCATCGGCGTCGACTGCCCTCGCGTCACGCGTATCTTCAATAGCCTCGAGGCCGATGGTCTGGTAAGCGGTACCCCTTGCTTGGATGTCGATGAGGCCGAACGCCTGATTTCGGGCATCGTCGACCCCGCACACGCAGCCATCGAAGCCCAGGCGCCCACCGGTTCCCCGCATGCACCGTCGTTGCGTCCTCATGCCAAGGACGCCGAACCCGTGCTCACCTTCGACCATGTTGAGTTTGCCTATCCCAATGGCGGCGCCGCCGTACACGACCTTAGCCTGACGCTCTATCCTGGCGAGCTCGTGGGCATCGTCGGCCAGAACGGTGCCGGCAAGACCACGCTCACCAAGCTGCTCACGGGCCTGCTTAAGCCCGCCTCGGGCAGCGTGCGCGTTACGGGCCTGGATACTGCCGCGGTCCCCACGAGCCGTATCGCCCGCGAGGTCGCAACGCTCTTCCAAAACCCCGACCGCCAGATCTGCAAGGACACCGTGCTCAACGAGGTCGCCTTTGGCCTGGAGCTTGCCGGCATCGACCGTGCCGAGGCTCTGCGTCGCGCCCAGCTCGTCATCGACCGCTTTGGCTTGCCGGCCGACGAGGCGCCCTTCTCGCTCTCGCGCGGTCAGCGACAAATGGTGGCGCTTGCCTCCGTCGTAGTGGTTGAGCCCAAGATCGTCGTGCTCGACGAGCCCACGAGCGGCCTTGATTACCGCGAGTGCATGACCGTCATGGAAACGGTGCGCACCATGGCCGAGCGCGGTTGCGCCGTCATCATGGTCTGCCACGATATGGAAGTCGTCTCGGATTTTGCCGAGCGCATTGTGGTAATGGCCGACGGTCGCATCCTCGACCGCGGCCGCACGCACGAGCTATTCTCGAACATCGATCTCATGCGGCGTGCCTACGTGGAGCCTCCCCAGGTTATTGAACTCTCGCGCCGTCTGGCATCTTCCGTCTCGCCCGCTTTTGCGCAGGTGAGCGAGGTCACCGATGTCGTTCGAATTACCAAGGAGATGATCCACCGTGGTTAACGTCATCGACTACATGCCGGGCGATACGCTGCTGCATCACCTGAACCCCGTCGTCAAACTGGGCCTCGCCGCCGCCATCATCGTCGGCATCTTCTTGTCCGACTCCTACGTGGCGCTGCTAGGCTTTTTGGCACTCACCCTTGCGCTGGGTGCCTATGCCGGCGTCGTCAACCGTCTGTTCTCGCTGCTCAAGTTGCTGATTCCGCTCGCGCTTATCATGCTGGTGCTCCAGCTGGCCTTTATGCGCGATGGCAACGTGGTGTGGGGCTTTATCACCGACACGGGCCTCATCACAGGATCAAAGGCCTGCCTGCGCCTGCTGGGTGTGGCGCTACCACTCATCCTCATGCTCATGGTGACCAAGCTCAACGACCTTGCCAACGCCTGCGTCGAGGTGCTGCACGTACCGTATCGCTATGCCTTCACCTTTACCACGGCGCTGCGCTTTGTGCCGGTGTTTGGTCAGGAGATGAACGCCATCATGGAGGCGCAGACCGCACGCGGCGTCGAGTACGACACCAAGAACCCCATCAAGAAGCTTAAGCTCATGCTGCCACTGTGCGTGCCGCTGCTCATCTCGAGCGTGGGCAAGACCGATGCCACAGCCTTGGCGGCAGAACAGCGCGGCTTCTATCTGCGTACGCGCGCCAGCTCGTACAAGCGCTACCCCATCAAGGGCCTGGACATCGCCGCGCTCATCGTCAGCATCGCCCTCATCGCCATCGGCTTCCTGTTCTAGTTCACCACCGACAGCAACCGTCCAACGCAAAAGGCCTCGGCTCGCACCAAACGAGCCGAGGCCTTTACTGTTTCACCAGATAAAACCTACCAAAATAAACCTGTCCCTTTTTGGCGGGTCGGAAGCTAGAGGCGGTAGGGGACGCCGCTGCGGATGATGGATTCGCGCACCAGGACATCCATGGCGTCGAGGGTGATCTCGGGCATCTCTCGGTACTTTTGCAGCACCGATAGCTCGGTGCAGGCCAGAATGACGCGGTCGCAGCCGCTACGGGCGAACTCCCACATCACGCGGTCGAACTTATCCATATCGGGCTCACGTCCGGCCTTCACATCATCGTAGATAAGCGACATCACATCGTTCTGACGTTTCTCGCTGGGATAGACGACCTCAACACCCGCAGCCTTACATTCGCGGCCGTAGACACCCGCGCCCACGGTTCCGTCGGTGCCCATGATGCCAATCTTGTGCACCGGCTCGGCCGGCATACTCAGGTTGGGGTCGAACTCGCACTCCCCCATCACCGCACCGGCCAGAGCATAGCGCACCGACTCACGCGGCATGTGGATAATCGGCACCTTCGTAAACGACTGGATCTGGTCGTAGAAGTAGTGCGACGTGTTGCAGGGAATGGCAATGTGCGCACAGCCCAGCGACTCGAGTGCCTGGGCACACTCTTTCATGGTCGCCAGCAGCTTGGCATGCTCGCCGGTCTTAATGGCCAACGTGCGGTCGGGCATGGTCGACTTGGAGAGCACCACCATGTCGATATGTTCCTGATCGCAGGCAGCAGCCGTATGACGCACCACCTGGTCGTAGTAATACGACGTGGCCTCGGCGCCCATGCCGCCGATAACTCCCAGCTTTTCCATCGCCGCCTCCTTGATGACGCTTGCGCAATTGCGCGTATCATACCCGCGCCCGCCCGATGCAAACCGGACGGGCGCCGCGCTCATCTACTTGTAATACGTCTTGAACAGCTTAAAGTGGCGCAGCTTGGTGTGCCACATGCGCAGCCAGCGGTTAAAGACAAAGTCGCCCTTCATAAACGAAGGGTCGGCGCCCTTGCCTTCCTTGTCCAGGCGATGCACCTTAGCGCGCAGCTCGGGATCCTTGACGTACTTGTCGACGACGCCCATGGGGACGACCATCCACAGGGCCTCGTCCTGAGCCGTCACAAACTCCGGCTCAAACGGACGGTTGAACACATACTCGTCCACCACATACTTGGCAACGTTAAAGCCGCTGTTGGTAACGTAGTAGTTGCTGCGGCCCTGGCGCGTGTTGAAATCGAAGAACTTAAACGAGCCGTCGCGCTCGTCGTACTTAACGTCAAAGTTGGAATAGCCCACAAAGTGAAGGTCCTCGAGCAACTTGCGCACGCCGCCCATGAGCTCGTCGTTGGGCTCGGTAATGATACAGGCATGGTTGCCGACACCGTGGGGCTGATGCTCCTCGAGCAGCACATGGCCCAGGCACATCATGCGCACCTTGCCGTTGCGGTCGGAATAGCTGGTGAGCACGCGCATGTACTCGTCGTTGCCGGGCACGCGATCCTGCAAGATCAGGTCGTCGGTGTAGCCGCTGGCATACGAATCGCGAATGACCTGTTCCAGCTCGGCGCGGTCGGCAATCTCATAGGCCTTCTTCTGGCCCTCGAACTCATGCTGCCACCACATGATGCCGTCAGAAGGCTTCAGAATCATCGGGTAAGGAAAATCGATCTGGTCGAGCACTTCGGCAGGCGCCTCACCCTGGGCATTAAGCATCGCCTTGGTAAAGGTAAACGTGTGCGGATAGGGCACGCCATGCTTCTCGCACAGCTCGTAGAAGATCTCCTTCTTCTGGCACTGCTCGAGCATGCTGTAGGGCGCGTAGGGAGCGACGATGTTATCCGCCAGCTCATGAGCATCTTTGGCTTGAGCCACGAGAGCGACATAGTTGTCGCCACAACCCACAAGGACAATCGTCTTGTCGGCATGCGCTTGGGCAATGCCGTTGACGGTTTTGAGCATCACGGGCATGGTGTCGATATCCACGTTGGGCGTGTAGTCGATAATCTGGCTGCGGTACGCGGGACCCGTCTGATACTTGCCAAAGACCAGACTCTTGACCTGGTACTCCTCGTAGAAGGCGCGCGCCACCGAATAGGCGTTGATGTCGCCACCAAGCAGCACGGGAATGAACTCGCGCTCTGTAAATTGCAATGCCATGGAAACTTCCTATCATGAACTGCCCACACAACGGGCGGTCTTTGCGCAACTGATTTATTCTAGCGTGCCAAGCCGCCGGCGCCCAAAGCTCCACCGTATCTATGGCAATCGACGTAATCGTCCAGCACGAAGGCCAGCACGAAGACGGCGCTCACCGTTGTATGACAATGGGCAATGAACCTACCATTGTTGTAGGATTCAGCGTATTGACATCCTCAAACGAAAGGCGCACACGTGCCCCAAGACCATCCGACCGATAATCCCATCCTCAATGCCGCGAAGCGCGAGCTGGCGGAACGTGCGAAAGCGACCGCTCCCCTGTGCATGGCAAACGACGCCTACAACGGACCCGCCCGCATCGTCTCGATCAACACGTCGGCGCACAAGGGCACGCGCAAGTCGCCCGTCGCCGATGGACACGACACCGTTATAGAGCAATTTGGCCTCGCCACCGATGCGCACGCCGGGCATTGGCACCGCCAGGTCTCTTTTTTAGCCGCGGAGTCCATCCAGACGGCGCAGGCACGCGGGCTCGACGTACACGAGGGTGACTTTGGGGAGAACTTCACAACCCGGGGCATCAACCTGCTCTCGCTCCCCTTGGGCACGCAGCTCAAGCTTGGCAGCGAGGTGCTTGTCGAAATCAGCCAAATCGGCAAGGCCTGCCACACACGCTGCGCCATCTACTATCTCGCCGGCGACTGCATCTTTCCCCACGAGGGCGTTTTCGGCGTGGTACTAAAGGGCGGAGAGGTCTACGCCGGCGACGATATCCAGGTAATCAAACTCGGCGACGGCACCTGTTCGTTCACCCCCGCCGAGGCCCTCGAAGAGATTGAGCGGGCTCGCCAGAAGGGCACGCTGTAGTTATAAAACCCCACGTTGAGATGGCTTTTACAGCCCAAAACTCCTCTCAAACAGGGCTCTGTAACGTTAAAGTTGAACTCTATGGTTTCTCAACAATTCATCATAACTGCAGGTCAAAGCCAAAGCCTCAAGTTCAACTTGACCCTTTGGGACCTTTAAGGTTCAAGTTGAGGTCGAAAGCAGTAGTAGAATACCGTTCGAACCATAACCTACGATTGATTGCAGAGGGACTGGATGCAGCATTCGAATCATCGCACCGCAGCGCTCATTGCGTCGAAGCCGGCTCGTATCATCACGAGCGCCGCGCTCGCCGTTGCGCTGACGGCCACGCCGATGCTCTCCCCCGTTGCGGCGTATGCCGCCTCGCAGGCAACGCAGGACCAGCTTTCCGCAGCCCAGCAGAAGATCGAAGCCGCTACGAGCGCCTACAACGACGCCCGCACCAAGCTCGATGACCTGCAAAAGCAGATTGACTCCAATGAGGCAAGCATCGAGGAAATCGAGGCTAAGCTTCCCGAGCAGCAGGCCAAGGCAAGCTCCGCCATGCGCGATCTGTACAAGTACCAGAAGGGCACTAACCCCATCGTGAGCTTCCTGGTCAACGCGCAGAGCCTGGGTGAGTTCATCACGACCTGCAAATACACCAACCAGATCACGAGCTCGAGCGTCGACGAGATCGAACAGCTCAATAACATGCAAACCGAACTCGAACAGAACAAGGCTGAGCTCCAGCAGGCCAAGTCTCAGCTTGAGGCAGAGCAGAAAAACGCCGAGGATGCGCTGGCGCAGGCCCAGCAGCTCCGCAGCGAGGCACAGGCAAAAGCCGAGCAGGAAAATGCCGCCGAGCTTGCCAAGCTTGAGGCCGATAAGGCCGCTGCCGCTGAGAAGCTCTCGGGCGAGGGCGTGAGCGGCAGCAATTCCAGCAGCCAGGCCACTAACACCAACACCACCATCGACACCACGGTGAACAACGCCAATACCGGTAGCTCCGATTACGATTCGTTCATTAATGAGTGGACGAGCCGCATCGACAATTATCTCGCCGGCTCCCCCATGGCAGGCCAGGGCTATAACTTTGCCGTCGCCGCTTGGAATACCGGTGTCGACCCCCGTTGGTCCCCCGCCATCGCCTGCATCGAGAGCACCAAGGGTGCTTATTGCGCCAATTCTTACAACGCCTGGGGCTGGAGTGCCCGCGGCGGCGGTTGGCGCAGCTTTGGCAGCTGGAGCGAGGGCATCTCCGCTCACGTTGCCTATCTGGGCGCCAACTACGGCTCCACCCTTACCCCGGCTGCGGCCAAAAAGTACTGCCCGCCCACGTGGCAGGACTGGTACAACAAAGTCGCCGCTCAGATGAACCGCATCTAAGTGCAACTGCAAAGGGCCCCAATGGGGCCCTTTTTCTTTTAGGTAGCGGAGGTATCGACGACGCCGGTCGCATTGGCAACCGCGACTATGACGATCATGCATAGGAGCAGCACACCCAATGCCTTGAGCCAGAGTTTCGCGAGCTTCTTGCCGCGATAGCTGTCGAGCAGTGCGAATCGCCGACGAAGACGGCGCTTATCGAGCAGCGCAAAATGCATAAGCACCATAAGGCCATCGACAAAGAAAAAATACTCGATTATGAGAAGCCACGTCGGGTAGCTTTGGTTTGCTCCCGTGGGGTGAAAGACGGCAAAGTGACTTCCGGCAAAGAACACAAGCAGCGAGAAGAAGACGAGCGTATTCCAAATGCGCCCCAGAGACTCCGGAACGCGAGAGAGCAGACCGCATGCGGTGGAGGCGGCAGGCCTAGGAAGCCCTGTGGGGTTCTGGAGCCCTTGGGGCGTCAACACCGTCTCCGAGGCCGGAGTACGGACAAGCACAGGCGCAGGAGGCCGCACGGGGCGACTTAGATCGTATGCCGCGCGCGTCGCCCGTCCCAACGCTTCCGCGCTCGCAAAACGCTTGGCCGGGTCGAGCGCCATCGACATGCAGACGGCATCGGCAAGTGGAGTGGGAATGCCGCATGCCTCACATTGCTCGCGCATGTCGAGCCCTGGTTTAGGGTCGACTCCCGTCAAGCAAAAGAACAACAGGGCCCCAAGTGCGTAGACATCGCTGCGCACACTCGTCTGCCCAAACCCATACTGCTCGGGCGGCGCATAGGGTCGCGTGCCAAACTTGACGGTGTCAGCATCGGCGCCATCGCGCCATGCGCGCGCGATCCCCAGGTCGATAATCACCAGCGATGAAAACGTCAGGCCGTCATCAGGCGTATAGTTGGCACCTGTCACGATGATATTCGACGGCTTGAGGTCACGATGGATCACCGGCGCCGACGTCTCCCCCGCCATTGCAAAACCGGTATGGAGCTCGCCCACGGCGTCGCAAAGGACAGGATACAATTCACGCGCATAATCGGGGGTGGCTCCCAGACGGTCCACCAGCGCCCCGAGCGTCTCCCCTTCGATGTATTCCATAACCACGTTGAGCTCGTCGCCCACACGACGACAATCGACGATTCTGGGCAGGTGCTCAAAACGCCTGCCTGCCCGCTGAACGGCAAACAGACGCTCGTATGCCCCGCCGATTTGAGCCGAAGCATCGATGCGTTTACGGACAAAGGGGCCGAGCGAGCCACCGCCGGTTCCTTCAAAGTACACGAGCTCGGTTGTTTCAACGGTCGAGCGCTTAAGTACACGCTCCACGCGATAGCTGTCGTCGCAATCGAGCGACGCCAGGTGCTCGGCAAGCGCTGCGGTCAGCTCGTCATCGGAATATGTTGGGGTCTGAGTATCCATAGCCTCCATCATAGCGCAGGGCGCAGACACCCCATGGCATCCGCGCCCCGTTCGTTTGCATCGTTGTTCGGCAGCTCCGCCGGCTCAGATATCAGCCGCTAACTCACCGTCTCCTCGCCAAAGCGATACAGCTCCTCGTTGACCTTTTGGAGGCTGCACCCGCGATCGATGCAAAAGATGATAATCGCATCGCGGCGGTCCTTGCAGTTAAGGACGCTTACCCCGGCAGCCGTCAGCGCACGGTTAGTCTCTTTGAGCGTCAGCGCCATCGCAAAGGCAATCTGCAGCACCTTATTGCGGCTCGGATGCCGCGCACCGGTAAAAATCTGATAGCCAAAGGTCTCATTGAGATCGGCCATACGAACCACGCGCGAGCGCTCCAAGCCCTTTTCCTGCAGTAGCTGCTTCAGGTAGTTCGAAAGCGACGGGGCGGCAAAGTCGTGTTCTTTGATATAGCCATCGATGTTTGGCGCGTCGAGAAGCTCATTGAGTAACTCGTCAGTCAGCTTTTTATCGGGCATACGACTTCACCTCCCCCAGTGCATGCAACATGCTAGAAACCGCTTACGTCCGAACGCTCCCAGCTAGCAACCTGGTCGGGAGACACCGTACCCAGCGCCTCGAACTTCCAGGAGCCGCCCGCCTTCAGATGATTGGTGTTTGCAAGAGCCGTTCCAACCTGGTTGCCATCGGCATCGTACAGAACATATTCAATCTGAATGTAGCTCTTTTCCTTGTCCGTGTTATTGGTCAGCGTGCCCGTGATCTTATAGGTAAACTGATTGGAAGTGTCTTCAGCCTCGTCAGCAATGGTATACGGTTCTTGCGGTTCTTTTCGCTCCTCAGCCTGCTGTGTCGTCTCGGCAGGTTTTGCCGAATCGCTCGCAGACGAATCGGTTGAGTTGTCGCCCATAGAGCCCACGGTACCGACAATAACCAGCACCACGATGATGCCTAGGACAATCTTGCCGATCGGCTTCTTTCCCTCTTTTGCCATTATTCATCCTTCCTACGATCCGGCTACCGTGCCGGCACACAGCACATCGTAGGAAGGATTAAACTTGAATTCATTAGCTGAGAGCTAAGGTTGCGGTAAACGGCCAATGCAGTTATCCAAACGCCGAGCAAACGCACTTTGCGCGACCGTCTGCCGGCAGTGCATCAACCCACCGTGACGGATTCCCCGGTAAAGGCACTGACCATCAACAGGACAAAGAACACCAGGTAGCTGACACTCAGCGGGTACGCAATGACCAGGAATACGACCCAGCCGACATTGGTTTTACCGTCGGCACGGCGTCGCTCGCGATTGCGGCAGAGCCAAATCGTCACGCCAATGGCCACAATCAACAGCACAAGTGTTGCCGCCGCCAGCCCGGCAAGCACAAACATAACGCCAATGCTCACAGCAATAACCGGAAGCAACAACAAGCCGCATCCACACCCACCGGGACTATAAACGGCAGACTGTCGGCGTCGTTCCATCGTCACTCCAACCTCAATATCTTTGAGCACTACAACGCAGCGGCCTGCTGGACAGGAACGATCTTATCCAGTTCCGGTTCGATGCGCCTCTTCTCCGCCTCGAGATCGAACGCTATCTGGGCGCGCAGCCAATATCCATCCGTCAGGCCAAAGTAGCGGCAAAGGCGAAGGTCGGTGTCGGCCGTCACACGACGCCTTCCCAAGATAATCTGCCCAATGCGTTGAGCCGGAATCCCGGTCTCCTTAGCAAGACGATACTGAGAAATGCCCATAGGAACAAGAAATTCCTCTTTGAGAAGCTCACCAGGAGTCACCGGCGGCAGCAAATCGGACGCAGTCTCATCACTTGTGATAATCGACGATTTCGACATTCCAAGCCATCCCCTGTCTCCACTCAAAACAGACCCGATAGCGCTCATTGACACGGATACTATATTGACCGGCGCGATCGCCCTTCAAAGCTTCCAGGCGGTTGCCCGGTGGAACGCGAAGATCATCAAGCGAAGCACAAACCTGCAGTTGGCGAATCTTCCTCAACGCAACACGCTCAAAGGGCACGAACCTCCTGACCCGCACACCCATGGCAAAGCGTTCGGTATCCTCATCTTTATACGATGCAATCATAGTATCGCCTTACGTTAGTAACGTCAAACGTTTCTATAGACTTACATCTCTATTATATCGTACGTTTGTTCGTGTTTTCTAGAACAAATAGTCCTTTGCGCCTTAGTCAAGCAAAAGCAATCGTTTGTAGACATCGAGGCCCTTGAGTAGGATTTCCTCGTCAAAGAGCATGGTATCAGTATGCAGGGCACTTGTGGCATAGGCAGGGCAGCCCTCGGGGTCGCGCGGATTATCCTGACTGGCAGGAACGCCCGTGCCCAGCAGGAAAAACACGCCCGGCAGATGGCGCTGATAAAAGGCGAAATCCTCGGCAATCAGCAGCGGCTCGTCCACGAGCTGCAACTCGGGCAGAGCAGGCGCAATCCGGGCAAACAACTCAGGGTCGTTGTCGACCGGCGGATAGCCCTCGGCAAAGTCGAGATCGTACGTGCAGCCCGTTGCAGCGCACGCCTCGTCGAGTACACGGCGCACACCCTCGCGCGCACGGTCGAACATGCCGTCTGTAAACACGCGCAGACTGCCGGCAACATGGGCCTCCCCTGCCACCGCATTGCAGACGGTACCGGCCTGCAGCAGACCGAACTTACCAATGCAGGGCTCGTCGGTGCCCAGCTCGTCCATCAGTTCGCGCTCGGCAACCAAGAACTTGGCAGCCGCCAGCGCCGCATCGTGCGACTCCTCGACCGAAACGCCATAGGTCTTAGCGATATGGATGCTCGTCCCGTGAATATGAATGTGTGTCTCACTCGAACGCGCCAGCAGCGGGCCGGAACAGCTCGCCAACGTGCCGGCGGGCAGATCGGGCCACACATGGAAGCCAAAAATGCGGTCGACCCCGTAGCATTCGAACACACCGCTCTCACATACCGTCTTGGCACCACCGGTCGTTTCCTCGGCCGGCTGGAACACAAAGAGAACGTTGCGCCTAATGACGCCCGGCTGCTCGCGAATCGTACGGTCGACATACGTCGCGGCGGCAAGTGCCATGGCCATGTGTCCATCATGTCCGCAAGCGTGCATCTTGCCGGGATGGGTCGAGGCAAAGGCCGCTCCCGTCGCCTCCGCGATGGGCAGCGCATCCATATCGGCGCGAATCGCTGTGGCATGCGTGGCACCAACGCCGGCGTCGAAGAAAGCGCAGACGCAGCTGGGGCACGGATGGGTCACCTCGCAAGCGAGCGGTGCCAACACGCCCTCGATATAGGCAATGGTTTGCGGAAGATCGAAATCGAGCTCCGGAATGCGATGGAGATCGCGGCGATAGCGACGGAGTTCTTGGAGCTCGGTCATAGAGAATCCCTTCGTAAGGCACATCTGTTGCAACTTATTGTGATACAGGATTGTGGCACACATGTTTCCAGCATATTGCTGCATTTTTTAAACGTAATA
Organism: uncultured Collinsella sp.; assembly: GCA_900541715.1. Classification (GTDB taxonomy): domain Bacteria; phylum Actinomycetota; class Coriobacteriia; order Coriobacteriales; family Coriobacteriaceae; genus Collinsella. The sequence continues at coordinate 70,328 of UQLI01000001.1, read as the reverse complement.
TACAAATACTCTTGTTTGGTAAAGTGCAACGTGATAGGGTCTTTACCACTTGATAGAGGCGCGGGCACGAAGAACCGCGGGCGAGCCAGCAGGCTTTGACCCCGTGGGGAGGCGAAACCCGCCGAACTGGGTTTTTCGGGCACGAACAACCTGGTGGGCCTGTGGGAAACACCCACAGGACTGTCTGCAGCAATGCGGGAGCGCTATCCGGACATTGGGTCCACGCTATGCGGATTCGATGCGCAGATGGCGCCGTCTGGATAGCGAGGTTTACGGGACATGGCATTGACCCCCAACGAGGCATATGCGGCCAAGCAGCCGTTTGTGGACAAGGAGACACTCGAGCATATCGTCGAGCAGTTCCCCACGCCGTTTCATCTATACGACGAGGCAGGCATCCGCCGCAACATGCAAGAAGTGCGCGACGCCTTTGCATGGAACCCCCCGGGCTTTAAGGAATACTTTGCCGTCAAGGCCAACCCCAACCCGGCGCTCATCTCCATTCTCAACGAATACGGCTGCGGATGCGATTGCTCGAGCTATACCGAGCTCATGATCGCCCGCTCGCTGGGCATCACGGGACACGACATCATGTTCTCTTCCAACGACACGCCGGCTGCCGACTTTGAGCTCGCCAACAAGCTGGGTGCCATCGTCAACTTTGACGACATCAGCCACATCGAGTTCTTTGAGCGTGTTGCGGGGCCCATCCCCAAAACGGTCAGCTGCCGCTTTAATCCAGGCGGCCTGTTCCAACTCTCCAACGGCATCATGGACAACCCGGGCGACTCCAAATATGGCATGACCACCGAGCAGCTCTTTGAGGCCTTCCGCATGCTCAAGGCCAAGGGCGCCGAGAATTTTGGCATCCATGCCCTCCTTGCCAGCAACACCGTCACTAACGGCTACTATCCCAAGCTCGCACGCATCCTCTTTAAACTTGCCGTGCGCCTGGAGCGCGAGACCGGCGCACATGTCGCCTTTATCAATCTGTCCGGCGGTGTGGGTATCCCCTACCTGCCCGAGCAACAGACTAACGACATTCATGCCATCGGCGAGGGAGTACACGCGGCATACGGCGAGATTCTGGTTCCCGCCGGCATGGGCGATGTGGCCATCTGCACCGAGATGGGCCGCTTTATGATGGGCCCCTACGGATGCCTGGTCACCAAGGCTATCCACGAGAAGCAGATCTACAAGGACTATATCGGCGTGGACGCAAGCGCCGTCGATCTGATTCGTCCTGCCATGTATGGCGCTTACCACCACATTACGGTGATGGGCCAGCCGGGTGGCGACGACAAGACCACAGCGCCCGTCACGGACACCTACGACATCACGGGCAATCTGTGCGAGAACAACGACAAGTTCGCCATCGACCGCGAGCTTCCGCATATCGACATGGGTGACCTGCTTGTAATCCATGATACCGGTGCGCATGGCTACTCCATGGGCTACAACTACAACGGCCGCCTGCGCTCCGCCGAGGTGCTGCTGCGCCCCGACGGCTCGGCCGACCTTATCCGCCGCGCCGAGCGCCCGGGCGATTACTTTGCCACGCTCGACGTGCTGCCGTGCGGCCGAGAGCTGCTGGCCAAGTCGCGCGCCGAAAGTGCCCGCCGTCGCGCCCAAGACGAGCGCCTAGCAGTCGCAGCTCAATGGAACAAACGCATCCAGATCGCGGAGGCGAAGGAGAAGAACATGGACATCCGCAATCTCGAGGGCTCAATCGTCGCCCTGGTTACGCCGTTTAAAAAAGACGGCAGCGTCGACTTTGACGCGCTTGGGCGCCTTATCGATTTCCACCTGCAAAACGGCACCGACGCCATCCTCACCCTGGGCACCACCGGCGAGAGTGCCACGATGACCGATGACGAGGACAACTCCGTCGTCGCCGCCGTGGTCAAGCATGTTGCAGGACGCGTCCCCGTCATCGCCGGCTCGGGCTCCAACTCCACGCAGACCATGCTCACCAAGTCGCTCACCTACCAGGGCTTGGGCGCCGATGGTCTGCTGCTCATTACCCCCTACTACAACAAGTCTAACGAAGAGGGTATCTATCAGCACTTTAAGACCGTCGCCGACGCCGTGGACATCCCCTGCATTCTGTACAACATCCCTGGCCGCTGTGGCTGCGGCATCAGCGAGCGCAACGTAGAGCGCTTGGCCGCGCACCCCAACATCATGGGCATCAAGGAGGCCTCGGGCAACGTCGCCTACGCGGCCAAGATCGCCCACCTGCTATCCGATGACTTCCGCATGTACTCGGGCGAGGACGCGCTTACCGTGCCGCTCATGAGCCTGGGCGCCTCGGGCACCATCAGCGTGTGGGCCGATGTTCAGCCGCAGCTCGTGCACGACATGTGCCGCGCCTATCTGGACGGCGACGTGGAGCGCGCCCGCGATATCCAGATTGCCGGTCAGCCGCTCATCAATGCCCTCTTTAGCGAGGTCAACCCCATCCCCGTTAAGGAAGCGCTCGCCCAGATGGGCATGATCGAGGCAAACTACCGTATGCCGCTGTGCCCTATGGCAGACGACACGCGATCCGCACTTACCGATGCTCTGAAGGGAGCTGGTCTGCTTGATTAAGACCGTCATTATGGGAACGGGCCGCATGGGCTCGCTCATCCGCACTACCGCCGAGGGCATTGTCGACGCCGCCGGTCAGCCCGTTTTCGACATCGTCGCCCAGATCGGCTTCGACTTGTCCGAGCTCGAGAACGCCCCGGCAGCCGACGTCATCATCGACTTCTCGAACGTCGTGACCTTCGATGCCGTCGTCGCCTATGTCGGGCGCACGGGCGCGGCGTTGGTCTCGGGCACCACGGGCTATACGCCCGAGCAGATGGATCGCCTGCGCGAGCTGGGTCGGAACGCCCGCGTCATGCACTCCGGCAATTACTCCATCGGTATCGCAGTCCTGCGCCATCTGGTGGCACAGGGTACACGCGAGCTGCCCGGCTTTGACTGCGAAATCGTCGAGACGCACCATAACCAAAAGGTCGACGCCCCGAGCGGCACTGCTAAGTTGTTGCTCGACGCCATCGTCGAAGCTGAGCCCGAGGCAGGCTACTACCCCGTCTATGGCCGCGAGGGCATGTGCGGTGCGCGTGACCCCAAGGAGATCGGTATGCACTCGCTGCGCGGCGGCACCGTCGCCGGCGTGCACAAAGTAAGTTTCTTTGGCCAGGACGAGGAGGTCACGCTCACGCACCGCGCCACGAGCCGCCAGATCTTCGTCAACGGCGCCCTGGCAGCCGCGCAGAAGCTCGTCACCCGCGAACCCGGCTTCTATACGTTCGACCAGGTCATGTTTGCCTAACCAGGTATCAACCGTATCCACGCAAAGGAGAAACAATATATGAGTAACGCAGCCGAGATGGATGCACAAGAGATTATCAACCACATCGCCACCGCGCCCAAAAAGACGCCCGTTAAGCTGTACGTGCGCGAGAAGCCGGGCATGAAGGTCCAGTGGGGCAATGCACACGTCTACGGCGGTCGTCGTGGCAAGACCGTCTTTGGTGACTGGGATGAGCTCAAGGCCATCCTGGATGCCAATGCCGACTCCATCGACTACTACGATGTGGAGAACGACTGCCGCAACTCCGCCGTCCCCATGCTCGACCTTAAGGGCATCAACGCCCGCATCGAGCCGGGCGCGATCATCCGCGACCGCGTCGAGATCGGCGACCGCGCCGTCATCATGATGGGTGCCATTATCAACATCGGCTCCGTCATTGGCGAAGGCTCCATGATCGACATGGGCGCCGTGCTGGGCGGCCGCGCCACCGTGGGCAAGAACTGCCACATCGGCGCCGGCACCGTGCTGGCAGGCGTTGTGGAGCCCGCCAGCGCCACGCCCGTCATCATCGAGGACGATGTCATGATCGGCGCCAACGCCGTGGTCCTGGAGGGCGTGCACGTAGGCAAGGGCGCTGTCGTCGCCGCCGGCGCCGTGTGCGTCGAGGACGTCCCCGCCGGTGCCGTCGTGGCCGGTGTCCCCGCCCGCGTCATCAAGATGCGCGACGAAAAGACCGACAGCAAGACCGGCCTGGAAGAGGGCCTGCGCCAGCTCTAGGGTTACGCGGTTTTACCAAACCGCGTAACGGCTCGACACTCCAAACGACCCAGAGCGGCAATCTGACATTCAATCGTCGGGCATGACCAAAAGGTCAATGCCCTCCTCTTTCACGTCACCTTGCTCGCTCTGGGTCGTTTTCGTTGACTTATGCTCAACCTGCGGGGTAATTCAGCTCCAAGCAAAAAGGCCGAAGCCCTCATCCGGGGCTTCGGCCTTTGTTTTTTTGCGGCGTCCAAGCGCAGTTTATCGATTCTCAATTGACCCGATGTTTTTGAGCTCGATGGAGATGAGGCCGTTGGGCTCGTTGACAAACTCGATGTACTCGGAGTTCGAACCCATCTCGGCCGGGAAGCTGATCTCGATGCCCGTGTCGGTACGAATCTTGTGATTGCGCACGGCCGCGCGCTCGACCTGCTTGCGCTCCACGGGCACGCGCTCAGGAACCCTCTCCTCGGTCAGTGCCGCGCGCACGCTTTCCTTGATGACCGGTTCGTCCTCAAAGACCTCATCGACGATATCCCAAGGCGGCAGCTCCTCGTCATCCTCGACCTTCTCGGCAACGGCAGCCTTAACCTTAGCGAGCGCCACGGCCGTGTTGGCGCCGTGCTCTTCGGCGACCTCCTCGACCACGCGCGTCACCGTGTCGATGACCTCCTTACCCGAAACGCCCGTGTCGCATTGCAGCAGGCCGTCGGGAATGAGCATGCGATCCTCGCCGGCAATCTTGCGCTTCTTATCCACATAGCCGATCTCCATGGTGCTTGCACGCACGATTGCATAGCTCGGCACCTTTTGCGAGGGGTTGGGCAGAATGGCGTAGTGGCGCGCAATATCGTTGCGCACCTCGCCTTCTTCGCGGCCCACCTCGTGCATGAATGCCTGCTTAGAGCCCAGCAGCATCACGGCAAACCAGCGGGCATCCTCATCGTCGTCAAAATCGGCCACAAGCACGTCAGTGGACTCGGCTTTCTCGGCCTTGGTGAGTTCGGAAGAGATGAACTCCGCAATCTGCTGCGACAGGTCCACAAACTCGCGCTCGCCAAAGAAATAGCCCTTGAGCTCGCCGCCAAACGCAGAGTTCTCGGCAAACGTGGCGCGTTTATTGTCGGCCGAGGTACGAGCGCGCCGCAGGTGCGTGGTTACGAAATTACGCACGGTGCGGCTCTCGATATCGAGCTCGCGTTGGCTCATGACGTTGACGGCAGAGTCAAAGTCCAGGATATGCAGAATCGCGTGATTGATTTTCATATACGGCATTCCGTTCTAGATTGAATTGAGCACGAACCAGTATAGCGGTCGAGCCCGCCCCAAGCGCATCGAAGATTGGTGCGTCGGGGACAGGTTGCTTTGCACCAATGGCTAGCGCAGGAGCTCGGACTGCCACACCTCGAGCTGTTCTGCCAGGCTCTTACCACTAGAAGGCACGCTGAACTCGGGACGTTTGGGCAGCAGCGCACACTTAAGAATTGCCACGATGGTCTGCGAGACAAAGCGTCGCGTATCCTTGTCAAACCCTTGCGCAGCCTGGAGCATCACGGGCAGGCTCTCGCGCAGATTCCCAGCGATATCCGCAAACCGCTCAGCACCCGTAGCCTCAAACACGGAGAACAACGCATCTACAAAACGCTCGCGCTCGCTAGGCGAAACTGCAAGCAGCATCTCGCGAATGGAGCCATCAACGTATCGAGCACCGGCGGACAGGCGCTCACAGTACACGAAGTCGCGACCATCAACCACCCAGCTAAAGGGATTGTGCTGCAGCAGGCTGAACTCGGTGCTCTCAACGATGGCATAGTCCTCCTGCGTCTCGAACATCATGCCAAAGATCGACGACCGAGGTAGCGTCTTGTCGATTCGACCGGAAAGATCGGCAAAGGCGTTGCCGTTCAGAAACTCCTCGACGAAACCCGGACCATCGTGGGAATACGCCCGTTCGATTCGCGCACGGGCGACATCGGAGCACATCGCCGCACCGTACACCGCAAGGTTTCCGCCCTTGGAATGACCTCCACACAAAAGCGGCCCGTCGACTGCATCCGCTGCCTCGTCCACATAACGCGCCGCGGATTCCTGGGCCGGCACAGGATACCGGAACGCCATGTTAAAGTCCTCTTTCCAGCCCACAATCGTGCTGTCGGTCCCCCGGAAGGAAAGATAGCTAAACCCCGCCGGAAACCGGAACGCCATGGCTGCAAACTGCTCTGTCGCCACCACATCGCTCACGGCACGATAGCCGCAAACGTGCACGCCACGGTAGCGAGGGCTTGCTGCCACGGCCTCCAACAAGGCCCTGCTCCCCTCTGGATCCCACAAGTCGTCAATCATGCCCCGGTAGCACTCGGCACGCAGCAGCTCGCGAACGTCTAGGCCCTGCCAGCCCTCAAGCTCTGGCATGTCCTGAGGCAGGCGCAAATACGACAACCAGGCAAAGACCAGACTGTCCACCGCGCAAAACGACCGCTCATCAAACGAGTCAAAGGCTGTCTGGGCATAGGTCAAAAAGTTAGGCGAATCAGACATGGCCCTCCCATCAACAATGGTGCAAGGGGGACAGGCTGGTTTTGCACCGATTGCACCTCATTTGATGCAAACAAACCTGTCCCCAATGCACCAAAAAGGCGCCCGGGTCACATGGATCCGGGCGCCTTCATTGTAGCCTGTTGCTCAAACGAGCCGAATTTAGCAGGAGAAGTCAACGCTGTCGATGATGTCCTTGAGGGCCTTTGCGGAGGCGGTGAGCTCATGCTGCTCGTCGTCGTTCAGCGGCACGGGAACGCGGCAGACGACGCCGTCGCGGCCAACGACGGTCGGCATGGAGATGGCAAGATCGGACAGGCCATACTCGCCCACCATGAGCGAGGAAACGGGCAGAACGGTCTGCTCATCGCGCATGACGGCAGTGCAGATGCGCTTGACGGCCATGGCGACGCCGTAGTAGGTGGCGTGCTTCTTCTCGATGATGGTGTAGGCGGAGTTCTTGACGTCCTCGGCGATACGCTTCTCGGCGGCTTCGTGCTCCAGGTGGCCGTGAAGCTCGCAGAAGGTGTTCAGCGGAACGCCGGCAACCTGAGCGCTGGACCAAGCGACAAACTCGGAGTCGCCGTGCTCACCCATGACATAGGCCTGAACGTCGCGCGGGTCAACCTCGACGTGGGCGCCGAGCATCTGCTGCAGACGGCCGGTATCGAGCACGGTGCCGGAGCCGATGACATGGCCCTCGGGCAAGCCGGACATCTTAATGGCGGCGTAGGTCAGAACGTCGACCGGGTTGGAGACGATGAGCAGAATGCCGTCGAAGCCAGACTTCTTAATCTCGGGGATAATGGACTTAAAGATGTTGACGTTCTTATTGACCAGGTCCAGGCGGGTCTCACCGGGCTTCTGGGCAGCGCCAGCGGTGACGACGATCATGGCGGCGTCGGCGACATCGGAATAATCGCCGGCGTAGATCTTCATCGGCTCGGCAAACGTCATGCCGTGCGCGATATCCAGGGCCTCACCCTCGGCGCGGTTCTTGTCCACGTCGATGAGAACCATCTCGGAGAACAGACCGCTCTGCATCAACGCGAACGCCGAAGACGAACCGACGAAACCGCAGCCGACAATAGCGACCTTCTTCTCGTTAACCATTAGAAACTCCCATCTCTCTCCACAAACAAGCCGCCCGGGAACGACCCGAGCGGCTTGCCGTAATCCCAATACATCCAATCGGGACTTTGATTATGCTCCTATTCGCAGCCAAATATCGACCGCTTACCGAAATTATTTGCAGAATTCGTAAAATAACTGCACGAAATCGGTTTCGAGCTATTGACGAGCCGAAACAACTTTCTAATACAGGCCCGCCTCGCGAATGGCCTCGACAGCCAAAGCGATCTGGTCGGGCGGCAAGACCAGCGCCATGCGCACGTGCCCCTCGCCCGAAGGACCAAAGCTCGCGCCCGGCGTCACCACAACGCCGGCCTTCTCCATAAGCTCCTCGCAAAACGCCATGGAATCGGTGCGACCACCGGGAAGCTTGGCCCACACGAACATGGAGCCATGCGCGTTGGGACGCTCCCAGCCCAGGCCCTCAAGACCGTCGCACAGGGCATCGCGGCGCTCCTGGTACTTCAGACGCTGCGCCTCGACCTCATCGCGCGGACCGTTCAGACAGGCGATAGCAGCCTTCTGGATCGGGAAGAACATACCAAAGTCGATTTGGCTGCGCAGCTTGGCAAAGGCCGAGACCACGTCCTCGCGGCCGACCAAAAAGCCGATACGCGCACCGGTGACGTTAAACGACTTGGAGAGCGAGAAGAACTCAACGCCCACCTCGAGCGCACCGGGATACTGCAAGAAGCTTCCGCCCGGCTCGCCGTCGAACACGATGTCGGAGTACGCGTTGTCGTGAACAATCAGTAGATCGTGCTCACGCGCGAAGGCGATAATCTCCTCGTAGACCTCGGGCGTACCCACCGAGCCGACCGGGTTCGCGGGCAACGAAACGATCATGTACTTGGCGCGATCGGCCACCTCGGGATCGATGCCCGCCACATAGGGCAGGTAATTGTGCTCGGCAACCAGCGGATAGTACTCGAGCTTGGCATCGGCGATCTTCGCACCCGCCTCAAAGACCGGGTAGCACGGATCGGGAACTAGAATGGTGTCACCCGGATCGAGCAGGGCCAGGCCCAAATGACCCACGCCCTCCTGCGTGCCGTTGCACGACTGCACCATGGACGGCGTAATGCCCGAAACGCCAAAGCGACGCTCGTAGTAATCGCACACGGCTTGCTTAAGCTCAGGCAGGTCGCGCAGGGCGTACTTCCACATCTCGGGATCTTGGGCCGCCTGCGTGAGCGCCTCGACCACGTGGTCGTACGGCTTAAAGTCGGGCGTGCCCACGCTCATGTTGTAAATGGTCTTGCCCTGAGCCTTCAGCGCGAGAAGCTTGTTGTTGAGCGAGGCGAAGACCTCCGCGCCAAAGCGGTCGAGACGCTGCGATGCCTGCATGGTGCCACCTTTCGATATGAAAAACGCGGCGCTCTGACAAGAGCGCCGCGCGATACGGGCCATCAGATTGCAAAAGTGTAACGCTTGCAACCCCCGTATTGGTTCAATTTAGCCAACCTTAGTCAACTGCATCGAGCGCGTCGATCTGCGCAAGCCACAGATGCGAGCTGGCGTCACTCGGCATACGCCAATCACCGCGCGGGCTGAGTGTCACCGAGCCCACCTTGGGACCATCAGGCAGACAGCTGCGCTTAAACTGCTGGGCAAAGAAGCGACGGTAGAACGTACGCAACCACGTGTGAACGGTCTTGGCGTCGTAGACGCCCTCAAAGCTCTTGAGCGCCATGCGGTAGATCTTGCCCGGCTCAAAGCCAAAACGCAGCAGGTAGTAGAGGAAGTAGTCGTGCAACTCGTACGGGCCCACCAAATCCTCGGTCTTCTGCGCAATCTCGCCGTCGCCCGTGGGCGGCAGAAGCTCGGGGGACACCGGCGTATCGAGGATATCGAGCAAGACCTCGGCAATGCGCCCGCCAAAGACATCGGCGGCATAGCGTACCAGATGGCGCACAAGCGTCTTGGGCACGCTCGCGTTGACGGCGTACATGCTCATGTGGTCGCCGTTATAGGTAGCCCAGCCGAGCGCCAGCTCCGACAGGTCGCCCGTGCCAATGACAAAACCGCCAGCCTGGTTGGCCAGATCCATCAGAATCTGCGTACGCTCGCGCGCCTGGCTGTTCTCGTAGGTCACGTCCTGCACAGCTGGATCATGCTCAATGTCCTTGAAGTGCTGCTCCACAGCCGCGTGGATCGAAACCTCGCGGAAGCTCACACCCAGGTCGCGAGCGAGCGACTCGGCATTCGACTTGGTGCGATGCGTCGTGCCGAAGCCGGGCATGGACACGGCTGTGATACCAGTGCGCGGCAGCCCCAGTGCATCGAAGGCACGCACGGTCACAAGCAGCGCTAGCGTGGAGTCCAAGCCGCCCGAAAGGCCGATAACCGCAGCCTTGGTACCCGTGTGGGCAAGGCGGGTCTTGAGGCCCGCAGTCTGCAGATCGAGGATCGTCTCGCAGCGCTCGGCCAAGTCGCCGTGGTCGGCCGGCACAAAGGGCGCGCGCGGGAAAACGCGGTCGATATCGCAGGCATCGCGCAGGACAGGTTCTTCGGCCAGCACGCCCTCAAACGAAAACTCAACGGTCGTGGCCTCCGGCGCATCGTCGGTGCGCGCCCACGTCGTCGAGCGACGGCGCTCGGCAACCAGGCGGTCAAGGTCAACGTCGGCGATGGCCATATCGCAGGTAAGCAGTTTGGTGGCGGCGAGCTTGGAGCCATTTTCGTAGATAAGGTTCTCGCCCGCAAAGACCATGTCGGTCGTGGACTCGCCCTCGCTCGCGTCCGCGTAGGCATAGGCGCAGTACAGGCGTGCGCTCTGGTTAGAGATGAGGCTGCGGCGGTAATCCGCCTTACCGATAATCTCGTCCGAAGCCGACGGATTGAGGATCACCGTCGCACCGGCAAGCGCCATCTCGGTCGAAGGGGGCGCCGGCACCCACAGGTCCTCGCAGACTTCAACGCCCAGCACCATATCCTCGGCACCCTCATCACAGCAGCGGTAGACAAGCCCCGAACCCAGCGGAACCGGACCCTGACCGGCAAATTCAACCCACACGGGATCCGCAGGCGACGGAGCAAACCAGCGACGCTCATAGAACTCGCCATAGTTGGGCAGATACTTCTTAGCCGTAAGACCCAAAAGCTCACCCGCACAGCACACGGCGGCGCAGTTGTAGATGTTTTCAGCCACCGCAACGGGCAAGCCAACGGTAAAGACGATCGGCAGCTCACGGGTTTCATCGAGGATGTGCACCAGCGCTGCTTCGCAGGCATGCAGCAGCGTGCGGTTATGGAACAGATCGGCCGCGGTATAGCCGGTCAGGTTAAGCTCGGGCAGTACCAGCGCGCGAACGCCACGCCCGGCAGCATCGCGAACAGCCGCCAGCGCAACCTCGGCATTGCCCTCGACATCGGCCACGCGAATCCGCGGCGAGGCCGCCGCCACACGCAAAAAGCCATCAGACTGAGAAAGGTGAAGATTCATAAGAATGCTCCCGTGCGTAAACGCTATTCAACACAATTAGCAAGCCCTATTGTAGTTCAACCGCCGGGTGGAACCGCATCCCACCAACTTGGTGAGCAATTGATGAGTTGATGGTATCTGTTAAATGTCACGTACGATTCACATCTGGTGGGTACCCTGATGGCTACACGAAACGAAGCAGATTTACACCGGGAGGACCCCGTATGACAACCAAGTACACCGACGCGCCGCGCACGCGCGTCATGACGCCGGCATCGCTCAACAACGGCGTACACGAGAACCATTCCATTGGACAGACCATGGCCATCGCGCCCAAAAAGGGCCTGTTCGACGACATTTCCATTCCCCAGATCATCGCCGGCGCCGCAGCTGCCGCCACGAGCGTGGCGCTTGCTTCAAAGATCGGCATTGCCGGCTCGGTGATTGGTGCCGCTGTGAGCTCAGTCATCACTGTTGTGTCCTCGCAGGTCTATCGCCACTTTATCTCCGCCAGCGCCGAAGCAATCAAGGGCACGCATGCCGCTGTCGACTACCCTGCCGGCGCCTACGAGCCCGTTGAGCCCGATGTCGAGGAGCACCTAGGTGGCGCCGCGACTACGCAGGAGATGCGCCAGATTGCGGGGCGCGCGACCACGGCGCGCGTTGCTCCCGACAGCCTGCGCGCCAAGGCGGCGGCAGAGCGCAGTCAGACGCAAAAGAAGGTCATCGTCTTCTCGATCGCCATCGCCATCGTCGCGGTCATCGCCTGCGCCGGCGCCATCCTTATCACCACCGCCGGTGAGGGTCTGGGCGAGCGCCCCGAGCCAATCCTTTCGTCGCGCACGACGGAAAGCGATGCAAATGGCAACACCCAGTCGCAAGACCAGCAGGCACAGACGGACGGCACGCAAGACAGTTCCACCTCTACCGATTCGTCCTCGAATACCCAAAACCAATCGCAGGGCGCCGATTCTTCTGTGAACAACAGCGGCGCGCAATCCGGCACGACCGACTCAAGCCAAACGACTGACGGTTCGCAGCCGAACACGGGAGGCCAGACGAGCGACACCACGTCGGGAACGGGTACAGCAGACAGCAACAACAGCAATTCGAGTGGCACCACATCGGGCACGGCATCTGACAGTTCAAGCCAAGGCACGACATCGGACAACTAGGCGCTGCATCCCCAGATAGGCAACCTGTACAACGGGCGCGAATCGATAGCGGTTCGCGCCCGTTTGCCTTGGGCGACGAGATGGCAAGCCCCGCGCGATGGTAAGATGCTTTGGTGTGTAAAGAGGAGATTTGCCATGAGCAAGACAATAGTTACGCCCACGCTTTCGCTGGGCAACCACATCTATCTGTATCGCCTGCTGCGCGATGCGATTGGATGCGGCAAGCAAACGTTTATGACGCAGGTCGAGGAGGCACTCGCCGCTGGTGACATGGCCGCTTATGACCTGGGCTTCGAGTCCACGCGCGAGCTGCTCGAGGAGCTCGACGACTGCATTAAGCTGACCGTCTTTAAGGGCGGTCGCCTGTATGCCACGGTCATCGCCAACGAGGCCTGGGATGCCGCCCTTGCCAAGGGCGAGGACAAGCCCAAGGCTGCCAAGGGAGCCAAGCAGTCCTACAAAAAGAAAAAACGCGGCGAGAAGGACCTCAAGGCAGTGCGCCCCAAGCACGTTAAGCGTCCCGAACCAGAATCCATGGTTGAAACCGTACCGGAATCCGAGCCCGAAACAGAGATCGAAGTCGCTATTGAGGTAACAGCAGAAGCCGAAGCCGAAGCCGCCGCCACGACCGATCCCGAAGTCATATCCGAGCAGGAAGCGGCTGCGGAGCCCAACGAGGCTCCCAAGTCGACAACCGAAGAAGCCGCTAGCCAATCCGAGACGCCTGCTTTCCAAAACAGCGATGTCTTTGGCGACGAGGCCGAGGACGATCAGCCCGACCAGTCCGCCGATCAAGACGCTACCGAGTCGACGCCGAAGCCCGAGACGCCGCAGCCTGCCATCTCGCTTACGGTGGTCTACGACCCCGAAAACGCCAACGCCGGCATCACCACCATGGCATCCACGCCCGTCGAGGTAAAGCCGTCTATCGAGGCGGAGGACGCCCCAGAAGCCGATGCCAAAACCGAGACTGAAGACATATCCGTCTCCGTGGAACCGACAGATTCCGCAGTTAATCCGGAAGCGGTGCCTGAGTCTGCACCCGTCATCGAGTCCACATCCGCACCTGTACCGGCTCCGGTCCCCGCGTCCGCAGCACCGACCATCCCCGAGGACTTCCCCATCGATTTCGCAACCGAGGTCTTCTGCCCCGGCCCATTGCTACACCAGCTGTCGACCTATCTCCCCTACGGCGCCGATACCCTCGGTATTGTCGGCGAGTACTACTGGATCGCCCGCGAGCGCGGTACCATCGAGGCCGCGCAAAACCGCGCAAGCTTCCCCCTGCGCTACACGCAGGCCGGCGAGCGCCGCGAGGTTACCGTGCGCATCCGCCGCAACACCACCGGTGGCCTCGGATCCACCTGGGCTATCGATAAAGTCGAAGAACCCGAGCAGTAACGACAAACGGCTCAAATCCAAATCAGGATTTGAGCCGTTTTTATTTGTTGATGTTGCGTAACCAACAGCGAGCGGGCCGCAAGTGCCCCAGGTTGCCGTGAAAGAGGAGCGACGCGTACTTCGGTACGCGAGCGACGGCTTGAACGGCAAGATGGGGCACTTGCGACCCGCGCAGCGTCGAGCAGTTACGCGGTTTGGAAAACCGCGTAACGATCTAGTCGCGCGTCAGCTTGCGGTGAATACGATGCGGCTGGGCTGCGTCCTCGCCCAGGCGCTCAATGCGGTTGGCCTGATAGGCCTCGAAGTTACCCTCAAACCAATACCAGTTGCCCGGGTTCTCATCGGTGCCCTCCCACGCCAGGATGTGCGTGGCAACGCGGTCCAGGAACATACGATCGTGGCTAATGACCACCGAGCAGCCCGGGAACTCGAGCAGCGCCGCCTCGAGCGAGGACAGCGTCTCGACGTCGAGGTCGTTCGTGGGCTCGTCGAGGAGCAGCAGGTTGCCGCCCTGCTTGAGCGTAAGCGCCAAGTTCAGACGGTTGCGCTCGCCACCGGAGAGTACGCCAGCGCGCTTCTGCTGGTCCTGGCCCTTAAAGCCAAAGCTCGCCACATAAGCACGGCTCGGAACCTCGGTCTCGCCGACCATCATGTGGTCCAGGCCGTCCGAGACGACCTCCCACAAGTTCTTATCGGGGTCGATGCCGGAACGGTTCTGGTCGACATAGGAGATCTTGACGGTCTCACCCACCTCAAGCTCGCCCGAAGTCAGCGGCTCCAGACCCACAATCGTCTTGAACAGCGTGGTCTTACCGACACCGTTGGGGCCGATGACGCCCACGATGCCGTTGCGCGGCAGGGTAAACGAAAGGTCGTCGATGAGCACACGGCCATCGAACTCCTTGTGCAGATGATGGGCCTCGAGCACCTTGTTGCCCAGACGCGGGCCCACAGGGATGCGGATGTCGGTCCAGTCGAGCTTCTGGCTTGCGCGGGCCTCGGCCTCCATCTCCTCGTAGCGAGCCAGGCGGGCCTTGTTCTTGGCTTGGCGAGCCTTGGGCGAGCTGCGCACCCACTCGAGCTCGGCCTCCATGCGCTTGGCGAGCTTGGCATCGCGGTTACCCTGAGCCTCGATACGGGCGGCCTTGGTCTCCAGATACGTGGAGTAGTTGCCCTTGTAGGGATAAAGGTGACCGCGGTCGACCTCGCAGATCCACTCGGCAACGTTATCCAGGAAGTAGCGATCGTGTGTGACGGCAAGCACCGCGCCCTGATAGTTATGCAGGAAGTGCTCGAGCCACAGGATCGACTCAGCGTCCAGGTGGTTCGTGGGCTCGTCGAGCAGCAGCAGGTCGGGAGCCTCGAGTAGCAGCTTGCACAGGGCCACGCGACGGCGCTCGCCGCCGGAAAGCACGTTAACCGGCATGTCGGAATCGGGCAGCTGCAGGGCGTCCATGGCCTGGCCGAGCTTGGAATCGATATCCCAGCCGTCGGCGGCGTCGATCTCGTCCTGGAGCTTGCCCATCTCGGCCATGAGGGCGTCCATGTCGCAATCCGGGTCGCACATCTCCTCGCCGATCTTATTGAAGCGATCGACCTTGGCGATCATGTCGCCAAACGCCATGCGCACGTTCTCGATAACGGTCTTGTCGTCATCGAGCGGCGGCTCCTGTTGCAGGATGCCCACGGTGTAGCCGGGGGTGAGCCTGGCATCGCCGTTGGAGACCTCCTCGATGCCAGCCATGATCTTGAGCAGGGTCGACTTACCCATGCCGTTAGGACCCACGACGCCGATCTTGGCACCGGGGTAGAAGCTCAGGGTCACGTCGTCAAGAATCACCTTGTCGCCATGGGCCTTACGAGCCTGATACATCTGGTAGATAAACTCCGCCATTTGCCTGTTTTATCCTTTCTACCTGCTGTTTCCCTATTCTTGTTTTCGTTTTAGTGGAAACGAAATGAGGTAACCAGCTCTGAAATTTAACGAAAAAGGGGCATGGTTGCCCACACCCCCTAATACTACCTGGGAAAAGTCCCCCGGAACACACTATGAACTGCGTACGCTAGTTTTCCGCAACCTTAGCGAACGGCTCGCTGCGATTTGCGCCACAGCAGATACGAATAGACGTAGGCAGCGCCAGCTGAACCAAACGCCAGCACCGCAATCACCGCGGCGACGACTTCACTCGAAAGCACGCTACCCGCCACGCCCATCACAATCAGGCCAATACCCAGCACCATAAAGCAGGCACCGCCAAAACGCTGCGTACGGCGCCAGTTCTCGGGATCGGCAAGCGCCCAGGGCGTCTTGATACCGAGCGTATAGTTCTGCTTCACACGCGGCAAGTAGTTACCCACACCAATGAACAGCAAACCGACAGCACCGGAAATCAGCACGTTGACCGAACCGACCGCCGGCACCACGCCCCAGACCGTAAGCTCTCCCAGCCAGCTTATGGCGCACATGAACAAGGTGAAGGCAATTACGAAGCCCTGATAGAACTTACCCGAGGTTCGATATGCCTCACCTTTGGGATCGATGCGCGGCACCACGCAGAACATTGCGAGAAGCACCAGAGGCAGCACGCCGAGCGCGGAGGCCATCCAGCTAGGACCCCAACCGTCGACAGCGCCGTTCGAGCCCCAGTGCGTGGGAATCTGCGCAGGCAAGCTCGGCATCACCATGAGGTGCGCTACGACATTGGCGACGCACAGAGCGACCAGCGCAATCCACACGCGCGACGATACCCCTGTGGGGTGAATGCCCTTGTTTTCGTTATTCATCCTTATCACCTTCATTGTTTGTAAAACCCATAAACCAGCCAATTAAATCCTGCATGACGGTGGTGTTTAAGCTGTATACGATGTTTTGGCCATGGCGCTCGTCGGTCACCAACCCGGCGTTTTTAAGCGTCGCCAAGTGATGGCTCAGCGACGGCTTACTGATATCGAAATGCTTGGCAAGCTCCCCCGCCGTGCAATTGCCCTCGCGCAGCAGTTCCAAAATGCGCCGCCGCGTAGGATCGGCAAGCGCCTTAAAACCCTCTCCCGGCATAGAACCTCCTCTCACCAGTTCGTTCGACGCGCACACTATACTCGATATTTAGATGTTTGTCTAATTATCTAATTCAGCAATAGCCATAGAACACTCGTTCGCTTTTAGTTACAATACCGTTAGAAGCAGATGGGCCAGCTCCCCTCTACCAGAGAAGGAGATGGACTATGAGTATTGACGATGTCCTGACGTTGTTATTGCTTGTAATCGCGGCTGTGGAGCTCGGCATCCACATTGGAGGTCGAATGAAATAGCCGCCCCCGCGTAATGCGAAGACGGCCACTTCTCACGCCATAAACGTGTTTCGGAGTTGGCCAACCCGCGGCCACGGGTGCCATCTGCTTCCATCTTATGCGAATCCCCGCTTCATTTCAACATGCCCCAAGGCCTCAAATGGAGGCAGAATAATACCTATAATGGCGATAGCCAATTACGTTAATTACTTCCCCATCGGAGGATATCTATGACCGAAACCGCAGCCGCCGCTCCCGTCGAGACGCGCGACACCAAGCTCGAGATCATCATGGGGCGCGAGGCGCTCGACAAGCTCGCCGACGCCACGGTGTTGGTGCTCGGCTGCGGCGGCGTGGGCTCTAACTGCTGCGAAGCGCTCGCCCGCGGCGGCATCGGCCATTTCGTAATTCTGGATAAAGACATCATTGCGCCCAGCAATATCAACCGTCAGGCCATCGCGTTTCACAGCACCATCGGCAAGCGTAAAGTCGACGTCATGGAGGCCATGATCCATGACATCAACCCTGCCGCCACCGTCATCAAGCGCACCGAATACCTGCTGAGCGACAACATCGACGAATTCTTCGCGAGCGTTCTGGAGCAGACAGGTGGCACGCTCGACTACGTTATCGACGCCATCGATACCATCTCGGCCAAGCTCACCGTCGCCAAGTATGCTCAGGACCACGACATTCGCCTGGTGAGCTCCATGGGCGGCGGCAACAAGCTGCATCCCGAATGCCTGCGCTTCGCCGATATCTTTGACACGGTGCGCGACCCCATGAGCCGTATCATGCGCAAAGAGTGCAAAAAACGTGGCATCAAGAGCCTGCACGTTCTATTTAGCTGCGAGGAGTCGGTCAAGACTCAGCGCCGTGACCCCTCCAACATCCACGAGCGCACCGAGCTCGGAACCGCCAGCTTTATGCCGCCCATCATGGGCCAGATGATTGCCGGCGAGGTTATTCGCAAGATCAGTGGACGCGGTACCGAGCGCGTTCGCGCCGACGGCCAGCGCCTGGACTAGCAAGGCACACCGCGATGAAGCTGCAGTCCTTTGATGCTCACTGTCACCTCGACCTGATGGCCAGCCCGAACACCGTTGCCCACGAAGCCGCAGCGATGGGACTGGAGCTCTTTGATTGCGGCGTCGATCCACGCGATTTCGCGTCAGCATCCGAACGCGCCAGCAGTAGTCCCAACGTTATTGCAGGGGTGGGCCTCCACCCCTGGTGGATTGCCGACGGCCGATGCGGAACCGCCGAGGTCGGCCTGCTTTGTGAACTCGCCATCCGGGAACGGTTTATCGGCGAGGTCGGGCTCGATTTCTCGCCACGCTTTGCAGGCACCGAGGGAAACCAGACGCAGGCATTTGAACGGCTATGCCGAACGTTATCGCAGTCCCCGCTACCTGGACGCGTTCTATCCATTCACGCCGTTCGCGCGGCGGGAGCAACTTTGGACACTTTGGAGTCGAACGACCTTCTAAAGGACGTCCCCAACTCCCCCACCATTATCTTCCACTGGTTTAGCGGCACCTCAGATGAGTTTGTCCGCGCACGCATTGCGGGCTGCTACTTTTCCGTGAATGAACGCATGCTTGCGACCAAACGTGGGCGCGAATACGCGCGACAGATTCCACTTGATCGCTTGCTACTCGAAACCGACGCGCCGGCCGAACCAGACGCGGAAACATCCGCGCGACAGCTCGTCGATTCACTCATAAGAGTATCCGAGGTCATTGCTGCGCTTAAAAACTGCCCCGAGGAGAGCATCAAGTCGGTCGTCCTGGAAAATTCCCACTCCATTTTCGACTTCCGCTGACCTCGGTGGGCAAAAAATGCCAAATATGAGTACTGTTGTAAAACTGGTCACATTATTTTGCACCAAAACAACGACCTGATAATGTACAACTGTTCATTATCAGGTCGTTTTAGCATACCCAGGGACATATTAGACGGCTTTAAGTTGTCCGCAGACACTCAACTTGGACCTCAAGAGCCAAATTTTGCTGCTACTAAATTTGTGACAGTACTCATATTTGGCATTTTTTGCCCACGACCCTCAAGGGACATGCGAATCGCACAACGCAGCCCCCATAAGAGCGTGGGGCAATTCGGCGGCGCTATACTAGCTCGTGCATAAGGTCGCAATTTCGCGCATATAGCTCATCAAAGATACGGCGGCGCGATGCGTACAGCTCATGAGCGTCCATATCAGGCTCGATCGTTTGCGCGACCCCAAGAACCCGGGCAAGCTCACCCCATGATGAATAGGCGCCGCCAGCAAGTGCCGCCATAAGAGCATCGCCAAAACATGCGCCCACCGTGACCTTCGCAACCGAAACTGCGCGCCCGCAGACATCGGCAATCGTCTGCATCCATACCGGATTCTTAGTTCCGCCACCCACGAGCATGATGTGCTCGATAGACAATCCATGATCTCGCTCGATGATATCAACATGCGCTGCGACCGTATAGGCGACCCCCTCCAAAGCCGCACGGACCATATGGCCCCGGGTATGCCTTTCGGTCAGACCGAAGAACACGCCACGCGCCTCGGGGTCGTTGAGTGGGGTGCGCTCGCCCGCAAAGTATGGAAGACACAGCAGGCCATCTGCTCCAGGACCTACCTGCCCGGCATCGTGCGCCATGACCTCATAGGCATCGGGGCCGCCGGAGTGTTCGGCATCCACGGCATCGCGGTACAGCTCGCGTCGCAGCCACGCCGTCAACGCTCCTGCTGTATTGGTGCCCGCGCAGATGCCGTAAGTTCCGGGGATGATGAATGTCCCTGGCCATAGACGAGCGTCATCGACCATATGGTCCGCCAAATAGATAAAGTAGGCCGTGCTCCCGAGTTGCACCATCATGTCCCCGGGGCAGAACACTCCAGTAGAAATCGCCTCGGCGCCCGAATCGCCTGTTCCGACAAGCACCGGCGTATCCCTCGCAAGACCGGTTTCAACCGCCGCCCGATCCGTGATTACGCCGGCGATATCGGTCGCCGCCATGACTTCGGCCATCTGGTCGGGACGGCAGAACCGCGCGCACCCGCGCTCATTAACCTGCCACGTCTCACGATCGTATAAGGGAAGGAAATCCTCGGCAAGGTAACGGTCGATCGTAAACCTGCCGGTAAGCTTGGCGCATAGATAGGACGAAGCCGTAAGAAACTTCGCCGCCCGCTCATGGACCTCGGGCATATTCTCCTTAAACCAAAGGACCTTAGGGGCGATATCCGACGAACACGGATCGTGTCCAAAGAGCTGGCGAGCGCGATCGGGACCATATTCGGAAAGAAGCTCGTCAATCTGCGGCTTCGAGCGAGCATCGACCCCGTAGAGAATTGCCGGAGCCAAGGCGTGGCAATCTTCATCGACTGGCACGCAATCACAGCCCAAAGCCGACAACCCTACGCAGCGGATCTGGCTCGCCTCGATGCCCGCGCACTCGATAAGCTCGCGAGACAGCCGGCAAAAATCACCCCACCAAATCGCTTCTGTATCGTGCTGATACCAACCATCCTGAGGGTTCTCGGTTTCATGTTGGCAAGATGCCTGCGCCACAATTCGACACTCCGCATCAATTAACACGCCCTTGGACGCACTCGTTCCAATGTCGATGCCAAGATAGTACGGCATGCCGCTCACTCCCCTCTCGCGGCACGGGCGGCAGCCATGAACCGCGCGACCCGTTCGGCTTCGACAGGGGCGTCGAGCTTGCCGTCTCGCTTGAGGCAGGTACCGACAAACGCGCCATCATAATGCGAAAACACGTCTGCAACGGTATTCTCGCGACATCCCGTTCCACATACCACCGGCACATCGCCAACACGGACGCGCGCCTCGTCGGCAAGCTCGCCCGAAGCGCCGCGCCCGGCAGCAGACCCGCCAATAACAAGGGCGTCGGGTAGGCAGTTGAATACCAGCGAATCGGCAATATCGGGAGTCGATCGGTCGTTAAGGTACACCTCGCCCTCGCTTGTGATGAAATGGAACATCTTTAGGTCATCCAGACGCAGGGCGGCACGGCGGCGCATGGTGTGCGCAAAGTCACGATTGATCAGGCCAAGATCGCCAGCCCAGGCACCGCAGAAATTGCAGCGTGTAAACTGCGCCTCGACGGCGGCGCACAGCTCGATCGTGGCATCGCCGTCATAAATAGCCTCTGCACCCCAAGGGGTCGAGAAATCTGCGGCAAGAGCTCCGCTGACATGCCCCATAGCGGCAAGGGTCACTGCCGACACATGCTGCTCGTAGGGCATCGATAGCTCATTGGTGATCAGAATGCCGTCCACGCCACCCGACTGCAGCGCTTCGAGATCGCGCTTGGCGGCATCGATCACGCGCGAAACGCTGCCGCCCGGATAATACAGAGGATCGCCAGGCAGCGGCTGCAGATGCAGCATGCCAATTACCGGTTTCTCGGTCCCAAACATCGAAGCCATAAACGACATGGTCAATCTCCTTTAGCTCGCCGACTCACAGACATCAACTGCTACTCGCCCAGCACCTCAACGAACACTTTTCGCTTCTGAGGTCCATCGAACTCCGCAAGGTAGATGTTCTGGGCCCCGCCACATACAATGTGGCCGTCTTGAACGGGGAAGAAGCAGCTATTGCCGCAAATCATGCTCTTGATATGACCACAGGAGTTATTGCCCGTGGCACCATAGCTCGGCAAGAAATGAGCATGCGCATAGGGGGCATCGGGCGGGGCAATGCGATCGAGCGTCTCCATGAGATCGGTCTCCACGCACGGAAGCCCCTCGTTCACCACGATGCCGCAAGTCGTATGCGACAAAATAATCGCTGCCAGTCCATCGGTCACCGCACTACGCTCGATGGCGGCATGCACATCTTCTGTGATATCGATGAACTGGTCGGGCGCCGTCGATAGATAGCTCAATGTCTCGAGTGTCACCATGTCACTCATCACCTTTCAGAAAACGCAGCGCCGTACCGGAATACAGATTCTCCCGCACCTCATCGCGCATGGGCACAGTATCAAGCGCCCGCTTGAGCTTGAAGGCGCGGAAGCGTGGCGTATTGCTGGCAAACATCACCTGATGAGACAGGGCACGCTCATACCACAGCGGTCCCATATCGACGGTGAAGAGCCGCTGCATCATTTCTTCGGGCGAATCGATATAGGTAATAGAGGCGTCCGTATAGCAATTGGGATACTTGAGCAGCATAGCCACGGTCTCGCGCACCCAGGGCCATCCAAAGTGCGTCAGGTTAAAGCGCACATCCGGATGCGTTGCGATGGTGTGCTCAAACGCAAGCGGGTGGCTTCGCGAAAGCTCCGCACCCGGCTCCCAGGACATACCGGCATGGAAAACCACCGGCTTGTTGTAGCGCTCACAGAGCTTGTAGAGCGGCTCGGCCACGGCATCATCGGGCGCAAAACCTTGCTTTGCCGGATGCAGGCAGAGCCCCTTGGCCCCCAGCTCGGTAAAGGCACGCTCCAGCTCATCGGCGGCGCCACTCACTTGCGGGTCCACGCTCGCGAATCCCCATAGGCGATCGGGGTGCGCGGCAACAAGCGCGGCAACCTGGCCGTTGGTGCCAAAGTGCCCGCCGCACGCCGTGGTCACATCGAGCGGCATGAGCACGCTTTTCCGCACATCGCAGACATCCATTTCGGCCACGAGCTCATCCCAGTCCATGGGGCCCATGTGCCCCATGCCAAACTCACGCTCCCAAAAACCAAAGCCGTCTGGCTCGTCGCCTGGCGTATAGATCTCGCCGTAGAGCATGGGCTGGACCAGCATATCGATTACCATCTTGCACTCCTTTCCAGGCTTTTATTCCTAGTACGGTTCGAACGACCCAATGACTCGGGACGAAAGCTCGGCACCGGCATGCATGCACGCCGGCACGTCAAGCCCATCCAGTACACCCTTGGTGAATCCGGCGATATACGAGTCGCCGGCGCCCACGGTATTGACAACCTTCTCGGCCGGCACGATCCCACATTCATAGAAGCGCTCACCGTCATAGGCGATGCTTCCCTTCTCGCCAAGTGTGGCGACTGCCACGCGCGGGCCCAGCTCCTGCACATGGCGCACCCAGTCGCGCAGCTCCGCGCTATCCTCCTCAAACGACATAAAGGCATAGTCAACGTAAGGAAAATGGTCCTCACAGGCGTATTCGGGATCTTGACTGAACACCGAAAAGTCCATGACGACGGTCTTGCCTGCCTCGTGCCATTCGGGCAGCAGGTCTAAGCAGTTTCCAAACAGGTCGGTATGGATGACATCGTGCTCCAGGATAAATGCCCGGTCATCATCGTTTGGTCGGTACGTTTCCATGACACCGTCAATCGCTTCGAGATGCACGCGGTCGACGCCGTCCTTCAACGCCATGAGCATCACCGAGGTATCGCCGTCCTCCACGCGAAGATGCGAGATGTCGAACCCCTCGGCAGCCAGCGCCTCGCGCATTTTGTCTCCGTACTCGTCCTTTCCGACGACCGACACCGCAGATACCGATACGCCCATTCGCGCTAGGTGAATACCCCAGTCGATGCCATTGCCAGTCGGATAGAACACGCCGATGTTTTGATACACGTCCGCACAGCAAAAGCCAGCTGCGCATGCTTTGATATCCATAGTCTTCTCCAACAATCAAAAAGGGGCCCACCCAAGGCGAGCCCCTATCCGAATTCCGATGTAATCTAGCGTCAGTCAGCCAAGGCTTCAGCCCCAAGCCTCCCAGCGCTTTCTCAGGCTACTCGGTGATCGGAGCTCCGTGGCCCCAAGAGCCCTCCATGCCGCACACGGTCGAGGCAAACCCGGCAGCAAAGTCGAGCGCGCGCTCGATGGCCTCGGCGCCATCCTCACCACGCTTGGCGGAATCGAGATAGCACATCAAAAACGAGGTGAGGAACGAGTCGCCCGCCCCCATGGTGTCCTTCATGTCCGTTACCGGTTTAGCCAGCTGGCGGTAATAACGCTCGCCGTCGTAAGCAATGCAGCCCTCGGCGCCCGCCGTAGCCGACACAAAACGCGGACCCAGGCCCTTCACCCATGCCAGACGCTCGCGAATCTCGTCCTCACTCGCGGCATCCGCCGCACTAAAGAAAGCAAAATCGACGTAGGGCGCAATCTGCTCGTAGTACTCGTCGGTGGAGTCGTCCGAAAAGTCAAAAGAGACCGTGACGCCCGCAGCCTTCAGCTTGGGCAGCTCGCGCTCGGTAAAGCAGTAGTTGCCCGAGTGGACTACGTCGAACTGCTTCATGTATGCCAGATCGAAGCGATCGAGCACATAGCGCGCATCGCCACGGATGCCGCCCTCGTTGGAGCCGAGGAATACGCGGTCGCCATCGACCACGGTCACACGCGCCGCGCCGTTCTCGCCAATAAGCTGCTCGCACTTAGCGAGCTCGATGCCCTCATCCTCGAGACTTGCAATCACATGCTCGGCAGCGGCGTCGTTACCAAAGATGCCCATGTACGCGGAGCGCGCGGCGCCGCACTTCTTGGCGTAAACGGCAAAATTCACCGCATTGCCGCCGGGATACATGGTATGGATATGCTCATAGCGATCGACGACGTTGTCACCGAACCCGAGCGCGTTCACGTTAAAAGCCATGGTATCCATCCTTCCTAGTACTCAACAACGCCCATGTAGCGGCGGAAGTCGGGATCGTGATCAAACACCTTGCCGCGTGCGGCACGCAGCTCGCAGTTCATGGCGTAGAACAGCACCGGGTCCAGATAAGCACGGACGCTCGCCGGCACGGCCTCCATACCGTACTCCTTAGCATCGAGCACCATCAGCGTATCGGTATGCGTCTTAAGGAACGCCAGGGCGCGCTCGTCCATAGCACGGCACTCGCTGGAGCCCATCTGCAGGAAGTAAAAAACGCCATCCTGAGTAGCCTCGAAGGGGCCATGGAAGTACTCGGCAGAGTGGATGTAGCTGCAGTGCTGCCACTGCATCTCCATAAGAGAGCAGATAGCGAAACCGTAGGTCTGGCTAAAGTTGGGACCGCTGCCCAGAATATAGAAGAACTCGTGCTCCTGGCAAAGCTTGGCAAAGCGATCGCCCAGCTCGGCATTTACCTTCTCGCGTGCCGGGGGAAGAATCTTATCCATCTCGGCAATACCGGCATACATATCAGCGAGATCGGCGTAGCCCTCCTGCTGATCGAGCAGCTCTGCCGCAAGCGACAGCGAAATGCCAGCGGGGACCTCGGCCTGCGGCACACCCTCGCCCCACGGGTAGACCCACGTGGTCCACTTGCCGGAGTCGATCTTGGATCCAGCGTTGTCGGTCTGGGCGATCACCGTAGCGCCGGCGGCAAGGGCAATCTCGCAGCCCTCGACGACCTCCGGGGTGTTGCCACTGTGGCTACAAGCGATGACCAGAGACTTCTCGCCCAGACGACGCGGACGCATAATGTCAAATTCACGCGCGGTATAGATATACGAAGTGAAGGTGGTTGCCTCGCGCTGCAGAAGCTCATGAGCCGGGATCAAATCGATCATGGAGCCACCGCAAGCAATCCAGTAGACGCTGTCGAACTTGCCCTTCTCGGCAATTGCCTCTTTGATCAGATCGTGTGCGTTCATATCCAGTTCCTTTCTTGTTTGGCCGCAATCAATGACGTTGGTTGCGTGGCCGATAGTTGTTTTAGTCAATCAGATATTTCTCGAATGCGGCCATGTTCTTGGCATCTGCCGCCGCCGGGTCATCGTAGTAACGACCGTCCGTGATTTCCTGGCCCAGCATGCCGTCGAAACCATGGGCGTTGAGTGTAGCGACGAAGGCGTCCATATCGTGCTTGCCATCGCCCCACACCAGATGGCCATACGGGTCACCGTCGATAAAGTGCATCTCGTGAATTGCCCCATCGCCAAAGGTGGCAAACCAGTCCTCGAGCGTCTCGCCAGCAACGCCCATCGCGGTTGTATCAACCATGGGCTGTAAGTACGGGCTCGCGACCTCGTCAATCATGCGCTTCGCATCGGAAACCGTCGTCACAAGGTTGCTCTCCTCGGGACGCAGGCTTTCCATCGTAAGCACCAGACCGTGCTCGCCGGCATACTCCGCCAGAATGGACAAGTGCTCGCGGCTGCGCTTCCAGGCTTCCTCGCGGTCCTCGTCCCAGTCGCCCCAGCCCGAGTTGACGGACATACGGTCGCACCCAAGTACCTCGGCAAGCTCAATGCCGTGCTTAAAGTACGCCAGGCTGCGCTGTTCATGCAGCGGTTTGCGTGCGCAGTACTGCCAAGGATAGACAACGTTCTCGGGGCACAGAGTACGATACCTAAGCCCACGGTCTGCAGCCTTTTTCGCCAGGACCTCAGCCTCAAAGTAGCCCGTGTGGTCGAGCGTCACATGCGGCTCTGCGCACCACAGCTCAATGGACTCAAAGCCCAAACGCTGCTGCACATCAAGGAAGTAATCGAGCGACCACATGATGTAGTGGATATTCATGCCCGCAATCTGCTCGCGGCGCAGCGTCGGTTTGGATTCAGACATCTTATGCCTCCTTATTTCGATCGAACACGATTTGTCCGTCCGACATCGTCATATCAACCGCAAGATCGCGTGCGTCGCGATAATCGAGGTCGAACACATCCCGATCGAGCACGCAGATATCGGCAAGCTTGCCGACCTCGAGCGTACCCAGCTCGTCTTCGCGCATCAGATCGTACGCGCCCCCGGCAGTCCAAGCGCGCAAGAGCTCGACAAGCGTCAGCGTGTTGACCTCATTCACAGGCAGTCCGTCGGCGAAGAATCCGCCGCACGCGCTGTAGATTGACTCGCCCAGGCTCGGAATCAGCAGCGGCAAATCCGTTCCACAGCACACTGTGCATCCGGAATCTTCCATGCCGCGGCGATTCCAGCTGTGCAAAAGTCGCGTCTCGCCAATTTGTCGACGCATCATCGATAGGCAATCCTCGCGCCGGTCCAGCGTCAGAATCTGCGGATAGACCTCGCAAATTCCACCTAACTTGCCAAACTCGACAAGATCGGTCGGGTCAGAGTTCTCGAGATCGGTAATCGCATGGCGGCGAAGCATCCGTCCATGCTCGTCTCGAGGCAGCGAGGCATAGAGCGCCACGGTGCGGCGAACGGCGCCATCGCCCTGGCAATGCAAGGAGTATCGGAAGCCCTCAGCATCAATTGCACGCAGCTCGTTCTCAATCAGATCCCACTCTGGCTCCTCGACGACCGTCTTGCCGGCAGCGCCCGCATCGGCCGTGTCCTCATAGGGGTCAATCATCTCGGCAAGCCCCGCCCATACGCCGCGATCGGTCATACGGTTGAAGCCAGAAAAACGAACGAACGGTCCCCGGAAGCGCTCTCGCGCCTCGCGGGCATATGCCAGATTTGCACCGGCGCCCACCGGCTGCGACATCATAGAGACGCGAACCGTCAGCTCACCAGATTCCTCACGGCGAGCCATTTCGTCGGCAAAGCCGTAGTAGTCATCAAACGCCATTTCCTTGATGGCGGTAACGCCGCGCTCGTTAAGCATGCTCATGTAGTCCGAATACCCGGCACGCACCTCGGGCAGCGCAAGGAAATCGCTCATCATGCGCCAGATCTTCTCGGCATAGCACGCTTGGGGTGTAAAGCCATATCGCGCACTGGCGGCAGCATTGAGAACACAGGTATCCGCGCCCGGTGTAAAGCAGACGACGGGGATATCGCCAAAACACTCGTCAAACACAGCTGCTGTATTTGCGTTCTCGGCATCCGATGCCAACGTTTCGGGTAGGTTGTGGCCAAAAGCCGCCGCGCAATCCGGATGATCTTCTTTCCATGCACGCAAGAGCGACACGGCCTCTTTGGCATCAGCGATGCCGGACAGATCAGGCCCCAACGTCCGCAGCGCCCAACCCGTATAGAAGGTATGCACATCGATCAGGCCAGGCATGACGGTGCGGTCGCCCAGGTCAACCACCTCGTCCGCCTGGGTCAAATACGAAGCTAGCTCACACTTGGTGCCAACAGCCTCAATTCGATTGCCACGGACCGCTACGAAACCTTCAAACGGCAGGTCCCCCGTACCGGTAAAGACGCTCTTAGACGTCAGGACCGTCAAACGATCGGACATCACAACCACCTACGCCGGAAGCATGCCGGAAATGGCAGTAATGACCAAGCCAAACACGACCATGAAGATGAAGAACTTCCAAATGGTCTTCCACCATTGGCCAAACGAAATCTTAGCCACGGCAAGGCCGGCGACCGTCATACCCGCCACGGGGCTGATGGTGTTGATGGTCTGGTTGGCAAACTGGAGCGCGGTGACGGCTGCCTCGGGATTGAGGCCCATGAGCTCGGTCAGGGGGCCCATAACGGGCATGGTGAGCGCCGCCAGGCCAGAACTCGAGGGAACCAGCAAAGAGAGCAGACCAAGGACGACATACATAAACGTGGTGTAGACGGCGGCGGGTGCACCGGCGAGCGCGGCAGCGAGCGCCTGGAGGATGGTGTCGATGATCATGCCGCCCTCGGCGATGACCAGAATACCGCGAGCGATACCGATAACGACGGCAGCGTACGCAAAGTCGGCGAGACCCTTAACGAACTCCTCTGCGATCGTCTGCTGGTCAAGGCCGCCCAGGATACCGGCAAGCAAGCCCATGCCAAGGAACACGGCGGAAATCTGATTCATGTACCAGCCCTGGGTAACAAGACCCCAGACGATAATGCCCATACCGCAAGCAAAATCGATAAGCACGAGCTTCTGACGGATAGTGAACTCTTCCTCGATGGAGGCATCGGTCACGGAAAATTCAATACGCTTGAGCTTATCGTCCTCGTACACAATGGACGACTCGGGGTTTTTCTTGACGCGCATGGCGTAGCGCATGGCCCATGCGATACCGACGGCAGTGAAGATGACCCAAGAAACGGCACGCAGCCACAGTTGCGGATTACCCTCGATGCCAATGATGCCTTGGGCGATCAAAACATTAAACGGGTCGATGGTCGAAGCACAATATCCCAGGTTAGGACCAAGGAAGCAGATGATGAATGCCGTCATCGAGTCATAACCGATACCCATCATGATGGGAATGAAGATGGCATAGAACGGCAGGGCTTCCTCAGACATACCAAACGTAGTGCCACAAATGGACAGCAACGTCATCGTGATGGGAATGATGAGGATGTCCTTGTTCTTGAGCTTTTTAATCACACGGCTCATGCCGGCATTCAAAGCGTTGGTCTTGGTGATGATCGCGAACGATCCGCCAATCAATAAGACGAACGCAACGACGTCGGCAGCCTCTTGGATACCCTTGGTGGGCGCTTGCAGAACCGCGAAGATATCCTGACCCAGATTGATGGTCTCGCCGGTCTCGGAATCGGTGTAGTTCTTATCGACCTGTTCATAGGTTCCAGCAACGGCGACTTCACGCTCGCCCGCCGCTGTCGAAATCGTCTTGCGCTGATACTGACCAGAGGGAACGATCCAAGTCAGGACCGCAAAGACAACGATCAGCAAGAACATGATCGTATAGACATGCGGTAATTTGAACTTAAAACGTCTGTTTGTCTTCTTCGCCTTCGTATCTGACATAGATACCTCCAAAGAACTCGAGACTGCATCGCATCTCGCTTCAACGTTTGCACAATGCAAACGTTCTATGACGTCCCATAGATTACCAGCAGCTTTTTCCTTCATCAAGATAATTTCAAACTGATTGCCGCAACGCGGTTGAACGGTTGTGTTTGCGGCGTGAACGGTATGGAAACGCCCGGTGAGATGATCCACCGGGCGCTTCCATTCGCAATGTCCTAGATGTCAAAAACGTAGCGAGACCCAACGATCCGCTGACGACCGATGATAAACGGCCGCCGCTGCTCATCGAAAAAGAAGGCTTCCATATAAAACAAGGGTTCGCCAACGGGAACTGCCAACAGTCGAGCGACCTCGGGCGACGCGCACGCGATCTCGAGCGTGCACGGGTCGGTAAACGAGGGCGTGCGGCCCGTCCGGTTGCGCACGAACTCAAAAATGGATTGGTTAGATAGAGGTGCCGTTGATAGATAGGCGTTGTCCTCGTAAACATATATGTTGTTCTCGAGCATGACAGGGACGCCATCGGCAGTGCGCACGCGCTCAACGCAAATCAAGTCAGTTCCAACGGGAACACCAAAGAACTGCGCTTCGGTGGAATCCGCCGGCAGTATCTTTCTCGAAATGACACACGCCCCCGGTTCCATTCCGTTAACGCGGCATGCGTCCGAAAAACTCTGAACGTCATCCTTCTGGCGAATCTTGCGCTTGAGCTTGGGGGCATTGACAAACGTGCCTTTCCCCTGTCGCTTCGTTAGATAGCCCTGCTGGACGAGCTCCTCAATAGCGCGTCGCACGGTAACGCGGCCAACTTTATAGCTCTCAGCCAATTCGAATTCGTTGGGTATCCGCGCACCTGCCTTGTAGGCGCCGGAGTTGATTTCGTTTTTAATGATATCAATGACCTGTTGGTACAGCGGTATCGCTGCTTTACCGTCAGTTGGCCCTTCAGTCGGTGGCATATACCCTCTCCCAGCACAATTAATTCTAAAACGGGCTTAAGGGCATTCAACAAGCCCTTAAGCCCGCATTAGCTTAAAGTATGCTAGGTGTCGCACCAAAATGTTGGCTATTTACTCATCAGACCCGAAAAACGCGCAACTACCGCGCTCCTAAGAAAGCGTGAGCAGCTCCGGCAGCTGGTCGATAATCCTGTCCGCGGCATCCTGGCTAAATCCAAAGCGCTCCTCGCGCTTGGCAATGACTGTCAGGCCGGCTCGCTTGCCGGCAGTGATGCCAGGCACCGAATCCTCAACGCAGCAGCAGCGATTCGCGGGCAGCCCCAGCAGGTCCAGCGCATGCAGGTAGATGTCGGGCTCGGGCTTGCTCTCCTTAAACTGCTCGCCGCTCACCACATACTCAAAGGCATCCGACAGCCCGCATGCATTGAGCACTTCCTCGATGCTAACCATGGGAGACGAGCTGGCAAGCGCCACGCGAACGCCGCGGCGCGGCAGCTCTCGAATCGTATCCACGGCGCCTGGGTTAATCAAAGCCTGATAGTCGCGCGGACGCTTATGCGCCCACTCGTCCCAACGGGCCAACGCTTCCTCGCCAGTGAAATGCCCCTTACCGGCGCGCTCAAACCAATCGACCAGCATATGCAGGAAGAACTGATGCGAGGTACCGACTTGCCCATTCAACTCCTCTTGAGTCAGGTTAAGCCCAAGCTCCTTGGCAAACGCGGCAGTCTCGCCCAGGTAGTAATACTCGGTATCGACAATCACGCCGTCCATGTCAAAGATAACGGCGTCGAACGGAAATGCGGACACGGCACCCTCCCTAACAAAAAGGGCGCCTGTAAGCAGGCGCCCGAACCATGCATTATCGGCGATTCTAACCCAGCAGCTTATCCAGCGCCACTGCAATACCGTCTTCGTTGTTATTGGCGGTCACCATCTGGGCTACAGCCTTAACCTCATCGACGGCGTTGCCCATGGCTACACCTGTGCCGGCCCACTCAATCATGGACTTGTCGTTCTGGCCGTCGCCAAACGATACGACCTCGCTGGCATCGATGCCGAGCTTGGGCAGGGCGCCCTCGAGCGCACGGGCCTTGTCGATACCGGGCGCCGTGTACTCAAAGTACCAGTCGGCCGTAAACATGCCCGAAAGCGTCTGCTTAAAGGGCGCATACATCTCCTCGTATTGCGCCTGCAGGTAGGCCGGATCGCCCGCCGTCAGCAGCTTGTCCACGGGATAAGCATCAGCGACCTCATGCAGGCTCTCCACCTCGCGAATCTTAAGATCGCACGCGTCGCGCTCATACTTGACGATATTCTTCTGCGAGCCGTCAGGCAGCGTGATCATGCAATGGTACGAGTCCTCGACGTGCAAATCGCGACCGAGCGAAATCATAGGGATCACGTCAAAATTACGCAGGTGATCAATCAGGCGATGCAATTCGTCGGCAGGCATAGCCTGATCGAACAGTACCTCGTCGGTCTGGGCATCGACGACGTGTGCGCCGTTAAAGGCAACTAGCAGACCGTCATGGTTTTGGAGGTCGAGCTCCTGCGCCAAGGCGTGGAGCCCCCATGCGGGACGGCCCGAAGCCAAAATGAGCTTAATGCCCGACTCCTGCGCCGCGAGCAGCTTCTCGCGCGTACGCGGGCTAATCACTTTCTGATCGTTGGTGAGCGTACCGTCGATATCCATCGCGATGGCTTTGATTGCCATATATGCCTCCCTGTCATTGAACAACCTTGTCTGAGCCATCATACAGAACACCCATCGCGACTCCGTTTACAACGGGCAAAAAGTCATATTGTCTCGAACATGAACGGCGTGTGGTCGTGAAGCTTTATCGCTCAGGTCAAATACGTCTGCTAGCGACGCTCATCCGTCGGTGCGCCCTCGACGATCGCGATGCCCGCCGATGCACCTAACGCGCTGGCGCCGGCCTCGATGAATGCGCAAGCCTCTTCGTAATTATGGATACCGCCCGCCGCCTTGATTGCCACGGCATCGCCGAGCACCTCGTGCATCAGCCGCACGTCCTCGAGCTTAGCACCGCCAAAGCTTCTGCCGGTCGATGTCTTAAGGAATCCCGGCTTGGCCTCCAGCGCGATCTCGCATACACGGCGCTTGGCGGCGTCGTCGCCGTCCAGCTTGCACATCTCGACGATTACCTTGTCAGTGATGCCATGCGCGCGACAAAAATCAGCAACGGTAGTCATCTCGCGCTCGATGGCATCAAAATCGCGGTTCTCGATCGACCCCTGATTCAAAACGTAGTCAATCTCGGTAAAGCCACACGCAGCGTATTCCTCAAACCTCGCAAGCTTCTCCTCAAGCGTCATAGTGCCCTGGGGAAAGTCGATAGCGCCGGCAAGGATGATGTCAGAGCCCTCGAGCATGGCGCGGCCCGTCTCGTACTCCTGCAGGTTCGCAAATACGCAGCGAAAGTTGTACTTTAACGCCTTCTCGACATACTGCTCAAACGTGTCCTCGGGGGCATCGATATAGTCGATGTATTTATTGATGGGTTTGGCAAGCGTCATGCTGGGCCTCCTTGTTCAGGGCTGGCAACCGATTCGTGGCTTCACGCGAAAAACCACGTTCAATGTACGCCCGGCATGCAAGGACAGCGTCCGCATTCCGACAAGTGGTATGAAATTAGCCGTAAACGTATAATTTACGGACAGCGAATGGCACCGCACGCGGATGCCGACAGCAAGACATCCCCCCTCAATACACCCTCATGCCCATTTAAATAGCAAGGGGCCCGTATCTGTTGGGATACGGGCCCCTTTCGGCCGTGACCTATCTCAGCAACAAAGACTACTTGCAGTGAGCGCGGTAGAACTCGATCGCACCATCTTATCCGAGCCGGGGCACGTTCGCATAGCGTGGCGCGTGACGGTTGCAAAACCACCCCATTTGAAACAAACGCAAAAAAGTACTTGCAAAGACACGTTCCGACATATAAGTTGATAAAAGGCCGCCGTTGCGGTTTTAAGTAGATCGAGCATATGAAGTTTCAGTTTTCAGCGTGTAAGAGAAGGAAGATCGGCAAAGTACAACCCCAAACGCAATGACAACTTAATGAGGTAACTGCCACATGTGAGGCACCCGGGGCATTGCTGTCTCGATTTTGAGCACGATGCCTTCCGCCTTGCATGGGCCGTTCCATCCCGCCCCTGCAGCAACTGCCTCACGGGCTCATTGAAAACCGCATAGCACCCCAACGTCAGCACATCACCCACGGCAAGCACATCACTCACGACAACCAACACATCAACAAACAGCACGAACATCAACCGATTGGAGAAGCTATGACAAACCACCACGCTGAAGACGGCGATAAGAAAAGCATTCTGGATGCCCGCATTGAGCGAGCATATGCAAACGAATATGACGCCGCCTTTGCCGCCGCGACCATAAAGAACTACGCGTCGCTACCGCTCGCGACGATCTTGGCCGACCACCCTCAACTGCTGAAGCGCTGCACAAAGATCATGGGCGACCCCGACATTCGCAAGCTGACAGACCCCTATGCCCCAAAACGCGACAACGATTCGTACGTTCTTACCGTAGGCTGCCTAGCCCATATGCTTACGGCGCTCGACACGAAACTCAAGCTCGAATGGGAACCCGACGAGCGTCATGAACTCGAAAGTAAGCGGAACACCCTGCGCACCGCACTGTTCCTTCCGTTGGACGGCCTCAAGCGCTGCAACGTCGAGCTCAATACACAGGCGCGGCAAAAGCCCGGGACCACGGGGCAGAAAACTCCAAGACCCCATGCGGCCATCGTCGACCGCAACCGATATAACCGCATGACCGCGCACTTTTCCGCCGAGGGAGCAGCCATAAGGACGCTGATCGACCTGCTGTGCCTTCTGAGCATCAACGAGCTATTTGAGGGCTATCTCGCCCTTGTTCCCGCGACGGCACCCAAGTCGGTAGCAAAGATCATCGAAACCTGCAGACGCCAGTTTGAGCGCCATCGCAATGGCAGCGAGATGAACGCCAGCATCGCGCAGTACTACGCGGCTCATTACAAAAATGACGGATGTGCCCCTGTCGAGCATCAGCTGCGGCTCGCCTACACCACGCCCGTCGCAACGCTCCATCGCTTTGGAGTCCTTGGCGCTTGCGAGCCGCACGAACAGGCAGCCTGCCCCACAACCGAGCTCGATCTCAGGCTCGGACGAACCCTGTAGCCCGCCAGCCCCTCCGCGGGCAACAATCCTATTCCACAACACAACCAACAGAAAGGAGTCCTCATGGACACCAATCATTCCCCCATCATCAGCCCCCTCACCATGCGTGAATCCGCCCGAGGCATCACGCTCACCAGCATTTACGATGAGATGCTCGCCCGTCGCGAGCTCTCCGTCATGGGAAACATCGAAACCCCGATGGCCCACGACCTATGCCAGCAGATCCGCCTGCTCGATGCCACCGACCCCAGCCGCCCCATCACCATATTTGTCGCCAGCGCCGGCGGAAGCGTGCGATCGGGCCTTGCGATCTATGACGCCATGCGCCTCGCATCGTGCCCCATCCGCACCGTCTGTCTGGAATTCGCCGCGTCCATGGGCGCCGTGATCTTTATGGGCGGCGACGATCGCCGTATGGCGCCCCATGCAGAGCTCATGATTCACGACCCGCTGATCCCCCAGGGGGCAGACGGCTCGGCACTTGCGCTGCAGGAAACCAGCCAGCGTCTCATGCAGACCCGCAAGACCCTCACGCAAATCCTCTCGGACCGCAGCGGCCTCACGCCCAAGCGCATCCAGTCCCTCACCGCAAAAGACACCTACCTTTCGGCCGAGCGCGCCGTCGAGCTCGGCTTTGCCCACGAAATCCTCTCGACCACCAAGGAGGTCGCCCATGTCTAACCTCGCCAGCCGCCTCGCCGCATCTGAGTCCGCATCGTCCACCATCCTCGCCAAGGATCGAACGCTTTCCTGCGACACCCGCCAAACGGGACTCAACAACAACGCACTTGTGATCGGCCCCTCGGGAGCCGGCAAGACCCGAAACGTCCTCAAGCCCAACCTGCTGCAAATGAACGCAAGCTACATCGTGCTCGACACCAAAGGCACGCTCTGTCGCGAAGTGGGACCCGTGCTGGCAGCCCACGGTTACCGCGTGCAATGTCTCAACTTCGCCGACCTCAACACCGTCCCGGCCCTTGCGCCCGGCATCGAGCGCTGCGGCTACAACCCCCTGAGGCACATTCGCCGCAAGGCGGACGGCAGGCCCAACCAGCAGGACATCCTCTCGGTGGCAAAGGCCATCTGCCCCATCGAGGACAACAACCAGCCTTTTTGGGATCATGCGGCGGCAAACCTGCTGTCGTGTCTTATCGCCTACGTCACCGAACAGCTACCCGCCGACGAGCAGACGATCAGCTCGGTCATCAAGCTGATCGAGCACCTGCAGGACGGTGCCACGGGTCGATTGTTTGACGACCTGATCACGACCGACCCCCAAAGCTATGCCCTCTCGCTATGGCGGCGCTACGCCATTACGCAAAATGCCGAGCGCATGCACGCGAGCATCGTCGGCATCCTTGCCGAAAAGGTCATGTGTCTGGGATTCGACGGTGCGGCACAGCTCTATCGTGAGTGTCATCAGGTGGACTTCGCTTCCATGGGACACACCCCCTGCGCCCTGTTTGTAACCGTGAGCGATATTGACCGCAATCTCGATCCGCTGACCGGCCTCTTTATTTCGCAGGCGTTTATGGGCCTCATTCGTGAGGCCGATAGGCAGCCCGACGGCAGCCTGCCCGTGCCCGTGCGCTTTATGCTCGATGACTTCGCAAATCTGCAGATTCCCCAGATCGACAACGTGCTCTCGATTATCCGAAGCCGCAACATCTGGGCAACGCTGCTGCTGCAGTCGACCAACCAGCTCGATGCGCTCTATGGCGAGGCACGCGCACGCTCCATCATGGGCAACTGCGACACGCATCTGGTGCTGGCGTTC
This sequence comes from uncultured Collinsella sp., assembly GCA_900541715.1. Classification (GTDB taxonomy): domain Bacteria; phylum Actinomycetota; class Coriobacteriia; order Coriobacteriales; family Coriobacteriaceae; genus Collinsella. The sequence continues at coordinate 33,805 of UQLI01000001.1, read as the reverse complement.
CAGGATCCCGAGAGTGCCCGGGTGTTTTCCGACCGCGCCGACGCGCTGCCCAGCACGCTCATGGCGACGCCGATCGATCGCTCGTGGCTCTTTGTGCGCGGCCACACTCCCGAACAGGTCGAGCGCTTTAGGCTCGAAGACCATCCGCTCTACGGGGAGCTGCCCGAGGCGCATCGAGGCCATGCGGAGACCGAGCTCTAGACACAGGGCCCTCGCAGCACGCGACGCTCCGGCGAAGATCCTTAAAGGCCGTGCGCCCCGGAGCCACGGCAAAGCAAAGGGGCCCGCATCCGATGGGATACGGGCCCCTGACTATAAGGCGCGATGCATTAACAGCAGCGACTACTTGCGATGCGCGCGGTAGAACTCGATGAGCGCCTGGGTCGAAGCGTCCTGCTCGGCCTTGGCGGCATCGTCGTGGAAGGCAGGGGTGATCTGCTTGGCAAGCTGCTTGCCCAGCTCGACGCCCCACTGGTCGTAGGAGTCGATGCCCCAGACCGTGCCCTCGACAAACGTGATGTGCTCGTACAGGGCGATGAGCTCACCGAGTGCGAACGGGGTCAGCGTGTCGCCGAAGATCGAGGTCGTCGGGCGGTTGCCCTCAAAGCAACGGGCCGGGACGATCTGCTCGGGCGTGCCCTCGGCACGAACCTCGTCGGCCGTCTTACCAAAGGCGAGCGCCTTGGTCTGGGCCAGGAAGTTGCCCAGGAACAGCTCATGCACGTCCTGACCGCTATCGGTCGCAGGGTTGGCGGTATTGGCAAAGGCGATGAAATCGGCCGGAACCACCACAGTGCCCTGGTGCAGCAGCTGGTAGAAGGCATGCTGACCGTTGGTGCCGGGCTCGCCCCAGAAGATCTCGCCGGTATCGGAGGTCACAGCGCTGCCGTCCCAGCGGACGTGCTTGCCGTTGGACTCCATGGTGAGCTGCTGCAGGTAGGCCGGGAAACGGTGCAGGTACTGGCAGTACGGCAGTACGGCGTGGCTCTTGGAACCGAAGAAGTTGACGTACCAGACATTGAGCAGGCCCATCAGCGCGACGGCGTTGTTCTCGAGCGGGGTGTTGCAGAAGTACTCGTCGATGGCGTGGAAGCCCTCGAGGAACTGCTGGAAGCGCTCGGGGCCGAGCACGACGATCAGCGACAGGCCCACGGCGGAGTCAACGGAATAGCGGCCGCCAACCCAGTTCCAGAAACCGAAGGCGTTGGCAGGGTCGATGCCGAAGGCCTCGACCTTCTCGAGTGCGGTGGAGACGGCGACGAAGTGCTTTGCCACGGCCTCGGCGTTCTGCTCATCGGAGCCGTCGATGGCACCCTGAGCCTTGAGCTGTTCGAGCATCCAGGTCTTGACCTCGCGGGCGTTGGTGAGGGTCTCGAGCGTGGTGAAGGTCTTGGAGACGATGATCACGAGCGTGGTCTCGGGGTCCAGGCCCTTGAGCTTCTCTGCCTGATCGTTGGGGTCGATGTTGGAGATGTAGCGGCAGTCGATACCGGCGTCGGCGTAGGGACGCAGAGCCTCGTAGGCCATGACCGGGCCCAGATCGGAGCCGCCGATGCCGATGGACACCAGGTGCTCGATCTTCTTGCCGGTAACGCCCTTCCACTCACCGGAGCGCACGCGCTCGGCGAAGGCATACATGCGATCGAGGACCTCGTGCACGTCGGCGACGACGTCCTGGCCGTCGACGATGAGCTGGCCCTTCTCGCTTGCCGGGCGGCGCAGCGCGGTGTGCAGGACGGCGCGGTCCTCGGTGGTGTTGATGTGCTCGCCGGAGAACATGGCGTCGCGGCGCTCCTCGAGCTTCACCTCGCGGGCAAGATCGCACAGCAGCTTGACGGTCTCATCGGTCACCAGGTTCTTCGACAGATCGAAGTGCAGGTCACCGGCGTCAAAGCTCAGCTTGTTCACGCGCTCCGCATCGGCAGCGAACCATGCCTTAAGGTCGATACCCTCGGCCTCGAGCTTCTCCTGATGGGCCTCGAGCGCCTTCCAAGCGGCGGTCGACGTAGCGTCGATAGGTGCGGCAACAGTTGCCATAAAGTCCTCCTCAACATACGGGCGCATACCTCCATGCGCCCGGATAATCAGATGACCCTATTCTAGCGCAGGTCAAGACCGTAATCAGCGAGCGTTGCCAATCCGCCCCTAAACGGCGACCGACCAAAAAGGGACAGGTTAATTTTGGCAGGTCAAACGCTTTACCTACCAAAATTAACCTGTCCCTTCCTGGCAGATATTAGGCCGCAGCGCAGACGCTACCGAGCAACTCACGCAAAGGAGACCCGATGCCCTCCAGCAGTTCGGGCGCGATAATGGCAAAAACGGGAACCTCGCCGGTGCCCACGACAGCAGGCACCTTGCCCTCCGAGACAATGCATCCATAAGGCACAAAGCCGTCTTCGCCGGCATCGAGCGCCGCCATGCGACGCGCGAGCTCGCGCGCAAAGCCGGCAGTATCGGCATCGCCAATCGCCAGGACAAAGTCCACGCCTTCGTCGGTCGCCAGGGCCACGGCTTCGTCGATCAGCTCGTCTCCCCCATCGCCAACCGAGCCGCAGCGGAAAAGCACGCGCTCGAGCAGAGCTCGATCAACCGAGCCGAGTGCCGCCGAGACAAGCTCATCGCGCGTATGCTTGTCACCGCCCAGCACGACCAGTGCCTTGGTGCCGCCATAGTGGGCAACCAATCGCCCGCACCAGCGAGCCACATCCCCATCCGCAACCAAGCGCGTCGGCATACCAAACCCATAGTTGACCATTATCCCCACAACCCTTCCGTGCTTTATGGTGGTATCGATCGTTAGGCTCATGCTACGAAGCGAGCTTTTCCGAGCTGTTTCGCGCTCTTTAGGGCTGCGTTAAAACCCCGATGAAGCCGCACGACCATACTTGCCAAAAAGGGACAGATTTTGACGGTGTCCGTGCAAGCGGGTATTATCGAACAGGTATTCGATAAGAACATGTGTTTGATGGAAGGGCACGGATGGCGCACGAGCAGCACACCTATATCTGCATCGACCTCAAGACGTTTTATGCCAGCGTCGAGTGCGTCGACCGTGGGCTCGATCCGCTCACCACCAACCTGGTCGTTGCCGACGAATCGCGCGGACGCACGACCATCTGCCTCGCTATCACGCAGGCCATGAAGGACTTAGGTATTCACAACCGCTGCCGTCTGTTCGAGATTCCCGACGGCATCGACTGCATCAAAGCAGTGCCGCGCATGCAGCACTACATGGAGGTGTCGGCGCAAATCTACGGCATCTATCTGGAATACGTCAGCCCCCAGGACGTGCACGTCTACTCAATTGACGAGTGCTTTATCGACGTGACACCCTATCTGGACCTCTATCACACCGATGCGGAAGGCTTCGCCTGCATGTTGCGCGACGAGGTCCTGGCGCGCACCGGCATCACGGCGACGGTCGGCATCGGCCCCAACCTATTCCAGGCCAAGGTTGCACTCGATATCACCGCCAAGCACGTACCCAGCCGCATCGGCATACTCGACGATGAGACCTTTCGCAAGGAAATCTGGCCCCATCGTCCCATCACCGATATCTGGGGCATCGGCCCCGGCGTGGCAGCACGACTCGAAAAATACGGCGTCTACGATCTGATGGGCGTCGCGGCGCTCGACGAAAACCTGCTTTACGACGAGCTCGGCGTCAATGCCGAGTATCTCATCGACCACGCCTTCGGACGCGAGCCGACAACCATCGCCGATATCCAAGCCTATCGCCCGCAAGCAACTTCGACCACCACAGGACAGGTGCTCTCGAAGGGCTATGCCTACGAGCAGGCCTACACCGTCTTGCGCGAGATGGTCGACAACGCCGTGTTGGACTTGATCGATAAGCACGTGGTCTGCGACAGCATCTCGCTCTTTGTGGGCTACGCGAGCGAGCGCGCCGACATACGCAGGCTTGATGCCAGCGGTACTGCACAATATGTGGACGGATGCGGACACCTGCGCTCGAGTACGTCGAGCATCGAACCCACCGCAACCGCCGGCCCCGAGCTCGCGCCCCGTGCTCCCAAGCCCGTCCAGCGCGATGACGAACGGCGCCGCCTGGTGCGCGAAGCGCAGGCAATCGATGGCATCTTTGTGGGAGAGCATGGTGGCAAACCGCGTGGTGGCTATGCCGCGCTCTTTGCGCACTCCAACGCCTCGCGCAAGCTGCCCGAGCGTACCAATTCGTTTAAGAAGATCATGGGCTATTTCGATGAGCTCTGGGCGCAGACTGTCGATCCCAAACGACCGGTCAAGCGCATCAACCTGGGCTTTAGCAATCTTGTGCCCGAGGAATTTGCCACCATCGATCTGTTCAGCGATATCGAGGCCGATGAGCGCGAGCGCGACCTGGCGCGCGCCGTCCTGGCCGTGAAAGGCAAGTACGGCAAGAACGCGCTCGTCAAGGGATTAAGCTTTACCGCCGGCGCCACCGCGCGCGAGCGCAACGATCAAGTTGGAGGACACCGTGCCTAAACCCAAACAACAGCCCATGCGCCCGCCGACCGCCTTCGAGCGCCTGGCGGACCCCGAGGGCAGACGCCGCGCAGCCGACCCCAACCTCACTGCCAACGGTGCCGTGCGCGCCAACCGCGCCGCACAGTTTATGCCCTTTGCCGCCCTCACGGGATACTACGAACTCGTGCGCAAGCAGGAAATCACCGTCGAGCAAAAACGTGAGCTCACGGAAGAAAAAGCCCTCGAGCTTTCGCAAAAGCTCGAGGGCCTCAAACGCGGCGACTTGGTGCGCGTCACCTATTACGATACGTACGGCTATCGTAGCCGCACGGGCATTCTCGACGAAGCGTTACCCGCATTCAAGCTGCTCAAACTCAGGGATATCGCCATCAACTTCGACGATATCCAGGACATTGAGCTACGCGGACGAGCCTAGCGACGAGAACGCTTGCGCAAGACGAGAGCAATGCCAAGCACTGCGGCAGCTGCAACCAGCAATCCCAAGACCAGCGTGAGGGTCGAGTCGCCAGCGCGAGGCAGCGAGCCGTCCTTCGGAGTCTTCTTAGCGGTCGTCGTGACGGTGGTCGTGGTGCTGCTCGACTGGTCGTTGCCACCCGTCTGGCTGCCGCCAGGCTGATCGCCGCCACCCGGCTGCGAAGGATCGGTGGGTTCCGTCGGATCCGGAGTACCGGGATCAACCGGATTCTCCGAATTCTCCTTGCGCTGGATCCAGACCTGGCAACCATAGAACGGGTTGGCGGTACCAAGGCACAGACCCTGGTTGGTCACCGCAAAGGTGCGCAGACCATGGTTATACGGATCGTTAAAGCCATTGGTCGTCAGCGTCGTAAAGTTCACGCCGTCCTCGGTCACATACATATCAAAGCCGCGCTCGGCATCGCGCAGGTAACACATGCACGTAAGGACACTCTGCAACTTCTTGAGGTTCTCCTCGCTCAGCAGCTTATCGAGCGCATCCTGAATATCGCTCGGCAGCTCGGTGCCATAGGCATCCTCGTACTGCTGCTTAAGGCTCTCATAGCTATCGAGCATGTCCTGATACTGGTCGGCAAAGGACTTGAAGTACGCGATCTCGCCATCGATCTTCTGGACATAAGCGGCGTCGTCCTCAAAGTCCTGGGACATCGTCGCGGCCTGATCGCAAAGACCGCCCGCGGCATCCTCCAGCGCATCGCTCAGATCGCCAAAGCCCTTAGCAACCTCGGTCTTCTCGTCATCGACATCGACGGCCTTGTTTGAATCATCAACCTCAGCAGCTTCGTTCGAATCATCGACCTCGACGGCCTCGTTTGAATCATCGTCCGCAAGCGTGTTCACGGGAACGATGGGGTCGTCAGGCGATTTCTTGTCGAGCAGGTGATCGAGCAGGTCCCTAAGGCGCTGAACCTGAGAGTCCCACTCCTCGGGCGTCATATCGATAATGTCGCCATTGGAGAACTGGCCGATCGGCTCAAGCAGGCTCGCGGTATCAAAGGTACCGATATACAGCTTGCCGTCGAACTTCTGCATGCGCCAAATGTACTGGTTCTCGTTTCGGCCAAAGCCCGAAGTCAGGCCGGAAATACCGCCCTCGGGGAACATGTCGGTGCGATCGCCAACGACGAGCTCCATGTTCTCGTCCTTGTCCATGCGATAGATGTTAACCGACTGCTCAAGATTGGCATTCACAAACGAGCAGTCAACGCCACCCATGCTGCTCTTGCCGCCCTCTTCGGTGTTGGATTTGTTGAACAGGATGCGCTCGAGGGCAATCTCCTCGTCGTTGTATTCACCGATATAGAGGTAGTCGTTGTAGACGATGAGGTTGGCAGCGCCAGAACGGGTACGGGCAGGATCGATGCCAAAGCAGTACTTTGCACCGTCCGTCTTCTGATCGCCGACAATGGGAGTCCACGAATAGCTGCCGTCGGCATTCTTGTCGCCACGGACCATGGCAAACGACTGCATGGAATTATCATCGGGAGCGTTCTCGGGCGTACCGGTGCAGATGGTCGCATAGAGATGGCCATTGTACGAGACCATATCCCAAATGGCGCCGCCGTAGATGCTGTCCTGATAGCGAATCGCCGGATAGCCAAACAGCGTCTCCGAGTTGGCAATCTCGGTGAAGCTGTCCTGGGCCTTCGAGGGGTCAGACGACGTCAGGATTGTCGACACAAAATTACCGTTCGCGTCTTTACCCACATTACTGATGACGAGCTGGCCATCATGGACGCACATGCCGCGGATACCGGTAGAAATGCCCTGCTTGTAGGCAGCACCGTAATCCTGCATGCTCGAAAGGCCCTGATAGACAACTTTGTACTCATCCGTCTTAGGATCGATCTCGTATACAGCAGGCAGGCCGCCTTTGCCGTCATTGGTCCTGACGCTGCCGCAGAAATAGAGCTTACCCTTATAGCTCACGGCATTGCGGAACAAAGGAGCGACGCCGTTGAGCGATTCAGAGAGTAGCAGCTTGGTCTCACCGGTCTTGGTATTGATCTTGACCAAGATGCCGCCGCTGTCCTTGTCGGCCGTGCCGTCCTCCTTCTGCTGTCCATAGAAGAAGGTACCGTTAAACATGGCCTCCAGCGTCAGGCGCATGGTTTCGACATCAAAGGAATCGCCCAGCGTGCTGTTCATGAGCGTCAGCGTGTTGCCCATCGCCGCATAGCAGGTGCCCACATAAAGCCAGTCACCATAGCTCGCAGCCGCCCAAGTGTAGCTCTGGCCGCGATCGCCTTCGTTGTTGGCCGTATTACCATCGGCGCCCGGAACGGCAACGGCACCGTTACCCTGGTAGTCGACGATGCCATCCGGCTGCGACGTTCCTACCGTAGGATGCGAGAGCTTCTCAAAGGAATACCCATTTCCCGCATTGTAGGTAACGGCACCCGATGCGTCTTCGGCGTGCGCCGGCAGCGGCGATACCAAGATAGCGGCAAGCGCTGCCACCAAGCCAAGTGTTCCCACTCGTCTCATAAGGTTATAGCCTCCCCTGTCCTAAAGCCCAGTTTTAGCATTCTTCATTTCTGTCCACGGTTAATTGCAATCTGAGCACAGCAATAATCAGTGTATAAACACCTGTAATTTTTTGGACGGGTTCATAGATGCTCGATTGGTAGCGAATTCCGCGCAAACCGTCACCAAACTCCACTTTTGCCGCATCTAAAGGTTATTTTTGCGCAAATTTTTGGATGCCGATAGTCACAATGGGCAGGAGGCTGGTACCCACCGGAGAGGGCAACGCCTACATTTTCATAACGTAATAGCCCGCACCCCTCACTGCCGTCTCGAGTGTGTCGCGATCAACCGGGCGCTTCGAGCGCACGCGTGCCGTGTGGTCCGCGTACGTTACCGTAGCCCACACGCCATCAAGCGCATTGAGGGCATTCGTCACATTCCGGGCGCAGCCGTCGCAACTCATGCCGCCGATAAGGAGTTCCTCACGATAGGGGTAGTGGGACTCGTCGGTGTCTGCCACCACAACCTTTTTGGCCTTCTTGCCGCTCGCACCATCGCTGCAGCAACTCTTCCCGTGTGTCGAAGCGGCAATGCGACGCAGTCCAAAAAACATGCCGACGGCAATGACGGTCAGCACGATGAGATTCGCAGGGTTGAGCAAGTCACTCATGCGTTCCCCTTTCAGTAGCACTATCTAGATACCCCCATGGGGTGTCCCCATCTTAACCCAAAATCATGTCCGTTCGGTCAATTAGTTTTCCTCCTCAAACTTTTTTGTTGACCATGGCTTACTTTCGTGTATAAGTTTTCCTAGGCTAACAGTTTAGATCCGTAAGGAGCGACGTGACTCGAACCATAGACATCCCAACGTTTCAGGCAGCAGTCGTGCGCAACTGCTCCCCCACGCTCGCGGGCATCAAGCCGGCATCGCTCTTTACCTATCCAGGCACCTACGCCCACGGGGACGGCTCGACCGCAACAGAAACCATCGCAGAACGCCGAGCACGCCTGCTCAACGTTATCGCCCAGTGCAACCGCGAGCTTGACCCGCTTGGCATCCACCTGAGTGTTTTGGTCTGGCGGCCCTGCGGAGCGCTCGTGTACGTGTACCGAGCCAAAAGCCTCACCACCTATTTCGCGGACCCTCGCGCCAAAACGGCGCTCGCCTCGGAAGGCTACGACACGAGAGACCTTTCGACATGCCTTGTGCATTTGGCATCACGCATCACGCTCGCGAGTAATAACGTCGCGGAATGCGCCTGTAGCCAGACTCGATGCGCACTACCCCAGCAAGCTAGCTGCAGCAACGACTGCACCTGCGAGTTTCCGCACGAAATAGGCTACTTCCTAGGATATCCCTACGACGACGTGCACGAGTTTATCGTCCAGCGCGGCGAGAACTATAAGGTCTTTGGGGCCTGGAAGGTCTACGCAAATGTCGAGCAGGCACTTGCGACGTTTGATGCCTACCGCGCCTGCACCCAATACTTCACCTTTGTCTATCAGCAGGGCTACAGCTTGGCGCAACTTGCCCAGGCAACCCGATAGAACATAGAAGCCGTGGCAACCTGCCGCACAACTGAAAGGACTCAACATGAGCAAGATCGCCGTCGTCTACTGGAGCGGCACGGGCAACACCGAGGCCATGGCAAACCTCGTTGCCGAAGGTGCAACCGATGCCGGCGCCAAGGCAGAGGTCATCTCCTGCGCCGACTTCTCCGCAGACAAGGCCGCTGGCTATGACGCTATCGCCTTCGGCTGCCCCGCCATGGGTTCCGAGGAGCTTGAATATGATGAGTTCCAGCCCATGTGGGATGAGGTCAAGGAGACCCTCGGCGACAAGAAGGTCGTCCTCTTTGGCTCTTATTCGTGGGCCGAGGGCGAATGGATGGACAACTGGAAGGCGGACGCCGACGAGGAGGGCGTCAACGTCGTCGATTCCGTCATCTGCTACGACGCCCCCGATGATGAGAGCGAAGCGACCTGCCGCGCCCTTGGAGCCGAGCTCGCCTAGCGGCAATGAGCTCCGCCCGCAACGCGCATTGCAACAAAACACATTCGCGTCCCAACAAAAACGGGAGCCGGATCACATCCGGCTCCCGTTTTCTGCTATGTCAGTCATATAAAGCGGCTACGAGATATTGCCCAAGAACGCCTTGGTGCGCTCGCTCTTGGGGTGGTCGAAGACCTCGCTCGGCGTACCCTCTTCCACAATGACGCCGCCGTCCATAAAGACGACGCGGTCGGCGACATCGCGGGCAAAGCCCATCTCGTGCGTCACGACGATCATGGTCATACCGTCGTGCGCCAGGTCGCGCATGACGCCCAGAACGTCGCGCACGAGCTCAGGGTCGAGCGCCGAGGTGGCCTCGTCAAAGAGCATCACGTGCGGGTTCATCGACAGGGCGCGGGCGATGGCCACGCGCTGCTGCTGGCCGCCCGAGAGCTGGCTCGGCATAAAGTCGATGCGCTCGGCCAGGCCGACCTTGGTCAGCTCCTCGACGGCGATCTTCTCGGCCTCTTCCTTGCTGCGCTTGAGCACCTTTTGCTGCGCAAGCATGACGTTCTTTTTGACCGACAGGTGCGGGAACAGGTTGAACTGCTGAAACACCATGCCCAGGTGCGTGCGCACTTTGTTGAGGTCGACGCCCTTGGCACACACATCCACGCCCTCGACGACAATCGAGCCGCTCGTGGGATGCTCCAGGCGATTGATGCAGCGAAGCATCGTCGACTTGCCCGAGCCTGAGGGGCCCAAGACCACAACGACCTCACCCTTGTGCACATCCAGATCGATATCGCGCAGGACCACGTTGTCCCCAAAGGCCTTCTGGAGGTTCTTGATGCTGACGACGACCTCGTTCGAGTTATTGGTTTCGCTCATGATAGGACCTCCTTACAGACCGGCGATGTGATCGGCGGGCGTCGCGACAACCTGTCCGGCGCTCTTGGCGGGACGCTTCTTCTTGGTCTCGGCCGTGCCCAAAAGCCTCGCCTCAAGACCGCTCACCAAGCGAGCGAGCGGCAGGGTGATGACCAGATAGAACAGGGCGGCAACCACGTACGGTGTAATGGAGCCCGTCGTGGCCACGATGGTACGGGCGTTCATGACGATCTCGACCACACCCACGGCGGCAAGCAGCGACGTATCCTTGTAAAGCAAGATAAACTCGCTGGTCAGCGTAGGCAAAACATTACGAAACGTCTGCGGAATCATGACATAGAGCAGCGTCTGGAACGCGTTCATGCCCAGCGAACGCGCAGCCTCGTTTTGGCCCTTGGGGATCGATTGAATACCGGCACGGAAGATCTCGCATAGGTACGCAGACGAGTTCATGGCCATGACGATAACGCCAAGCACGTAGTCATCAACCTTGACGCCGGCCAACGGCAGACCGAAGAACGCGATATAGATCTGCAGGAACGCCGGCGTACCGCGGATGATATTCACATAGATGCCGGCGAGGCAGCGCAGAATGCGCGACTTGGAGATGCGCATGAGCGACAAGGCAAAGCCAAAGGGAATTGCCAGCGGAAACGCCACAAGCACGATCGAGAGCGACATAAGGAAGCCCTTAAAGACGATCGGCAGGCTTTGGACCAAAATGACTGGGTTTAAGAACAGGCGCAGGAACATATTGGAGTTCCAGGCCTCGACCCACGGCTGCTCCTTAAGATCGGCCAGGAAGTTATCGAATGCCGTCACGCCCTTGATCTCCACCGACGGAATCTTGGAGATCTTCTTGGTCGAGCCATCGGCCAAAGTGCAGGTGCCGCTAAAGGCCTCATCGCCGCCCTCGACGGGGAAGGTCACGCCGTAAACCTCGACACGGAAAAAGCCGCCGGCAGGCGCCGTCTCGCCAAAGTCGATCTTGAGCGTCTGGCCGTCAGCCTTGCACGCGGGCTTCATGGGCGTACGATCCATGAGGTCCTCGCCCGAGAGCATCGTCAATCGCGTGTCATCGGTACCAAACGTCGTGCCGTCGACAAACGTCAGCGAAAGACCGCTCAGCTCCTCGTCGGCATCGGCCTGGACCTCCCAGGTAATGCGCGTCTCGGTACCGCCGACCACAGCGCTGCCCGAACCAGTGTTGGGTCGGGCGGTAATCTTTGCGGTCTCAAGCGCCTGGGCGGTCGTGGGCGCATATGCCCCTGCGCACACCAGCGCGAGCGCCACGGCCATGGCGCAGGCTAGCTTTTGGAGCAAGGCGGGCAGTGGAAAACGCTGCTCCGCGGCCCCTTTGTTCAGTCGAGACAAGGTGGCTCCTATCGTAGAAGTTGCCGGCAAAACGAGACGGAAATGCTCTCCGTCAAGAGAAGCGCAAAGGCCCTCTCCGCCAAAACGGAAAGGGCCTGCGCACAATCAAGTAGTTATTTTACTTGATATTGTACTTAGCCATGAGGGCGTCAACGGTACCGTCGTCGGTCAGGTCCTTGATAGCCTGGTTGATGTCGTCCTTGAGCTTGGTGTTGCCCTGGTTGATGGCGATGGCGTACTCCTCGCCGGTGCTGATCTGCTTGATGGTCTGGCAGGTGTTGAACTGCTCGGCGGTCAGCTGGCTGGCAACGGAGCGGTTGGTGACTACGGCGTCGCCCTTATCGGACTGCAGGGCGCTGAAGCACTCGGTGGCGTCCTTGTAGGGGACGATCTTGGCCTTGGGGAAGTTCTCCTGGGCAAAGGCCTCGGCGGTCGAGCCAGACTGGACGATGATGGTAGCGTCGGCGTTGTTGAGCTTCTCGCTGTAGTTGTCGGCCGTGATGTCGGTGTTATCGACCTTGGTCACGATAGCCTGATCGTCCATGTAGTAGGAATCAGAGAAAGTGACTTCCTTCTCACGCTCGGGCGTGTCGGTGATAGCCGCGATGGAAACGTCATACTTGGCGCCCGAAGCGACGCCCGGAACCAGCGTGTCAAAGTCATTGTTGACGTACTCGACATCCAGACCCAGCTTGTCACCGATAGCCTTGATGAGCTCAAGGTCAAAGCCCTGGTAGTCGCCGTTGTCATCCTTGTACTCAAACGGCGCGTACTCGGCAGAGGTGCCGACGGTCAGCGTGCCGTCCTTGACGAGCGCGTACTCCTTGGAGCCGTCGACCTTCTCGACCTTAGCGTCGTCAGAGCTGCTGGAACCGGCATCAGAACCAGAGGTGGCGTTGGACGAACCGCAGCCCGTCAGAGCAAGGGCGAGTGCCATAGCACCCGTGGCGGCAAATGCGCCAAGCTTCTTCAGCTTCATAATCAGTCTCCTTCCGGTGACCTCGTTTGATTCAGAGGTCTGCAAAAACTGTTGGCTATTATGCACCCGGAATTACGAATCTGCAATGAGAAAACTGATTGAAACAAACCCATAACGTGAATGGAATACTCTACTTTGTGACAGTCATTACTGCTGCAATGACCTTAATAGTCTAATTTCAGCTGCATAACCTGCAAGTTCGTTCGGAGTCTCCAAAATAAACGGCAGCGAACGCAAGTGGCCATTCGATACAATATTCTGCATAACCTGCATACCGCCACCAAATTCCTCGCTGCCAAGGTATCCCTTGCCGATGCACTCGTGACGATCTTTATGGGCGCCACAAGGGTTCTTCGAATCGTTGATGTGTACGGCATGCAAGCGATCGATACCCACCACGCGGTCGAACTCGTCGAGTACGCCGTCCAGATCATGGATGATGTCGTAGCCGGCATCGCTCACATGGCAGGTGTCCAAACAAACGCCCAGCTTATCGGACAGCTCTGGGCACTTGGCGGCAACGCCCTCGATAATGCACGCCAGCTCCTCAAAGCTGCGGCCCACCTCGGTGCCCTTGCCGGCCATGGTCTCGAGCAGCACCGTCGTCTGCTGGCCCTCAAACATCACCTGGCACAGGGTGTCGACGATCATCTGAATGCCGGCGTCGGAGCCCTGCCCCACATGCGCACCGGGATGGAAGTTGTAGTAGTTGCCGGGCAGCGCTTCCATGCGCTGCAGATCCTCGGCCATGGCCTCCAGGGCAAACTCGCGCGCTCGCTCCTTAGCGGAGCAGGGGTTATAGGTATAAGGGGCATGCGCCACCAGCGGTCCAAAGTCGTTTTGCGTCATAAGCTCGCGCAGAGCCGCCACGTCATCCATGTCAAGGTCTTTTGCCTTGCCACCGCGCGGGTTGCGCGTAAAGAATGCAAAGGTATTGGCGCCAATGGACAACGCCGTCTCCCCCATTGCCCGATAGCCCTTCGTCGTCGAAAGATGACACCCGATCGTCAGCATCTCCAACTCCCCCTCATCAGTTGCGGTGAAATACGGTCTATTGGTGCCTTATTTTGGCGCAAACAGACCGTATTCCACCGCAAGATATAAAAGGGGCATCAGGGGCACGGTCCGCCGAGCCCCCCTAGAGCACCAGCACCGCAGCCTAGAGCGTCAAGCGAATCGCATCGATAATCTGCGCGCAGCGCTGCGTGGCGGCAAGAGGCATAACGGGGCTTTCAAGCTCTCCCGTCTGGACGAGCTGCGTCGCATGCTGAATTTCGCCGTAGAAATCATCGACCTCAAACTGGGCATTGATTTCGAGCATTCGTCCGTCGGAGTACTTCACATGGGCGAGCTCGGGGCGATGGAGGCGCTCGATTTCCACCGAGCCCCGCTCGCAGGCAATCGTTAAGCGGCTTCCATATGCCGCTTTGCCGTCGCACACCATATGAATGGGTATACCGCCGACACTCATATGGATCTCATCGGCCCAATCCACGCGGCCGCCCGATACGTCACGCCAGCGGACTTCACGAGACGAAACATCGCACGCACCCGCAAGCAGATCCTCAAACCACCCGACCGCGTAGCAGCCCATGTCATATAGACAGCCACCCTGCAACGGATCGAGCAGATAACTCGAAGGCGGCTCACCATAATCGAGTTTTTGCGCGCTTTCGATCGAGACGATACGGCCGAGCTCGCCCGACGTAAGCAAACCCTTCACGCGAGTATGCATCGGACAAAACCGATTCTTCATCGCCTCCATAAACAGTACGCCGCGCTCGCGAGAGGTGAAGGCAATCGATAGAGCCTCCTCCTCACTCAAAACGGCCGGCTTTTCGCACAGCACGGCCTTTCCCGCGCGCAGTGCCCGACAGACCCAATGCGCATGCATGCCATGTGGAAGAGCCAAGTAGATTGCGTCGACATCGGGATCGGCAATCAGCGCATCATAAGCCGCATCGCCGCTATCGTCAGCCGTGGCATAACTGTGCGCGGCTTCAATCGAAAACGCCCCGCAAAACTCCTCAACATGCGAAGGAGTGCGGCCGGCCGCAGCCACCAGCCGTGCCCCGTCGACCTTCTTGAGCGACGATGCAAATCGATGCGAAATGTGCCCAGCGCCCAAAACGCCCCAACGAACCTCGCGCAAATCATCATATGAATCCCGATGGCCCACGACAGCCCCCTTCAGTTGCGGTGAAATAGTTCCTGTTTAAGCCCCATTCTGCCGCAAACAGGAACTATTCCACCGCAAGTTATAAAAGGGTCATGAGGAGCGCGTTTTGCAAAAGGCTTTAAGCGCAGCCGTTACGGGGCCAGGCTGGAAACGTCGGCGCACATCGTCGAGACGCTCGGGAATATCGATGTGCTGCGGGCAGTGACGTGCGCATTTGCCGCACTTGACGCAATTGCTCACCAGCTTGGGCTCGTTCGTCCGCACCGCGCTCGCCGTAAAGTATTGAGACAGGCCCGTAAACCAGCTGTGCGCATAGCTCGCGTTGTAGGCGCCAAAGCAGCCGGGAATATTGATGCCCTTGGGGCATGGCATGCAGTAGCCGCACCCCGTACAGGGCACGCGATTCGATTTCTCAAACTCTCCCAGCACACGTGCGATGGTATCGAGCTGCTCTCTCGTCATCGAATTCGGCAGTGCGCGATCCGCCAATGCCACGTTCTCGTCCACCTGCGCGGTATCGGTCATGCCCGAAAGCAGCATCGTGACTTGAGGATGGTTCCACACCCACGAAAGGCCCCAAGCAGCCGGCGACTTCAGGTACGGATCGCGTACGTCATCGAGCACAGCCCGGGCCCGCGGCGACAGCTTGCCCGCTAAACGCCCGCCCAGCAGCGGCTCCATCACAAACACCGCGAGCCCGCGCTCCGCAGCCGCCATGAGTCCCGCCGTTCCCGCTTGGTAGCGCTCTCCAGCGTAGTTGTACTGGATCTGGCAAAAATCCCAGTCATACGCGTCAAGCATCGTGAGGAAGTCCGCGGCGCTGCCGTGGTACGAAAAACCAATCTGGCGAATGCGCCCCGCCACCTTTTGACGCGCAATCCAGTCCTCGATACCCAACGCCACCACGCGCTCCCACTGGGCGGGCGAGGTGACGTTGTGCATGAGGTAATAGTCGATATGATCGGTTCGCAGGCGGCGCAGTTGTTCGTCGAAAAACCGGTCGAAATCCTCCGCACACTTGCACGAAGCATGCGGCAGTTTGGTCGCCAGCAACACCCGGTCGCGTAGCCCCAAGCGCTCAAGTGAGGCGCCCACGCACACCTCGTTACCGGGATAGAGATACGCGGTATCCAGATAATTAATCCCCTGTTCCACCGCACGGGAAATGATGGCATCGGCTGTCTTCGCATCCGGATGGCCCGGCGCACCGGGAAATCTCATGCAGCCCAGACCCAGAGCGGATATTCGGTTACCACTTTTGGGGTCAACGCGGTATTGCACGGCCCCTCCCCTCCCATCGAAGCCCTGACGAGGCGAAACAAAACCCGTCACGTCATCGAAACACATCGGAATCGCAATTGAGAACGTATCGTAACGCAGCAGAAATCGAGCCGTCACGGCACCGCTTTAACATCAGCAAAAAGCCCGATGAAAGGAGCCGGGCATGACCACGCGCGAGGATGCCTACCCCTACCCCGGCGAACAGTACATCCTCTCGGTCGACCGCTATCAGATCGAGGTCATGGACCATCTAGACGAGCTTCCCGCCACGGGCGCCGTCATCTTCTGCACCTTCCCCAAGGTGCGCGATGGCGTTGGATATCCCGCGCGCGTCTTTGCGGTCTGCCCTGCAGCGTAGCGTCCAGGCAAACGTTTCTTTTTCATAACAGCCGCTCCGCGCACCCATCAATCACCCTGGCAGCATACAATCCAGCAGGCGCCCCTTACGCGGGCGCCTTTTATATGGGGAGATGATTCATATGCAGATCAACAAGGTCGCCTTTATCGGCAAGGGTGGCGTCGGGCTACTCTACGGCAGCATGATCGCCCAGGCACTCGGCAACGATGCCGTCGAATACGTCATGGACGACGCTCGCTTTGAGCGCCATGCGAACGATGCGCTCACCGTCAACGGCAAGCCCTGCATACTCAAGTCCGTCCGCGCCAGCGAGGCGACACCCGCCGATCTGGTCATCCTCACGGTCAAGACAACCGGACTCGACCAGGCGCTCAAGACTATGGAACACATCGTGGGCCCCGATACGCTCATCGCCTCGCTGTGCAACGGCATCACCAGCGAGCAGAAGATTGCCGAGCGCTTTGGCTGGGAGCACACCATCCTCGGAATCTGCCAAGGCATGGACGCTGTGTTTCTCAACGGCGTGCTCACCTTTACCAATGCGGGCGAGATCCGCTTTGGTGCGGCCGCCGGCACCGACCCCGCGACCGTCGCCGCCATCGACGAGCTCTACACGCGCTGCGGCATCGCCCACACCGTCGAGGCAGACATCGCGCACCGCATGTGGGCCAAGCTTATGCTCAACGACGGCATCAACCAGACCTGCATGGCCTACGGCGGCACGTACGGAAGCGCCACGGAACAGGGCTCCGAGCAGCGCCGTTGCTTTGTCTCCGCCATGCGCGAGACGCTTGCGGTCGCCAACGCCGAGGGTATCGAGCTCACCGAAGCAGACCTAACGCAGATGGTGCATCTCATCGAGGGGCTCGACCCCGCCGGCATGCCCTCGATGGCGCAGGACCGCGTCGCGCAGCGCAAAACAGAGGTCGAGGAGTTCGCGGGCACCGTCCGCCGCCTCGCGGCCAAGCACGATATCCAGGCGCCGCAGAACGAATGGCTCTATCAGCGCATCCGTGATATCGAGGCAAGCTGGTAACGCCGCCGCACCGCATCTAACAGTCTTAATAGCAAAAACCGCCGCAAAGGGCACTCCCCTTGTGGCGGTTTTCATGTTCAGCCATGGCCAACAGTCATTTTCGCAACAGTTAGAGATGCGACTCCGGAACCTCGTCCTCATCATCGCGACAAAGGACAACACCGGCGCTTCCCAGCAGTGTGGCCGCGATCAACGCGCCGACCACGATAGAGGCAGCCCCACAAGACCCCTGCATGC
Source organism: uncultured Collinsella sp. (assembly GCA_900541715.1). Taxonomy (GTDB): domain Bacteria; phylum Actinomycetota; class Coriobacteriia; order Coriobacteriales; family Coriobacteriaceae; genus Collinsella. Next base: position 16,040 of record UQLI01000001.1, on the reverse strand, counting down.
CCGCGACGAGCGCGGCCGTAGGACCAAGGCAACCAAGCGTCAATGCAACGGCGGCAACGGCGATATCTCGAGCGTTCACAAGACCACTTCCTCCAAGAGAAAGACCTTAATTCTCATGAACCAGTGTGCCCCGTGCCCATATGCGCGGCGTACGGCCACGGTAAGCGCTCTGTTAACTCAAGCGCATACGTAGAACGGGCGTCCTTACGTTGCCCAAAAGCTCGGTAAAGACGCCCGTCCGCCAAATATCTGTGATGCAGAAAAAATTACCAACCGGTGTAGTAGTCGGTGGTTCCGGCAGCGCAGCCGGAGTCATAGACCTTGCAATCACCCTTGGAGCCCGTAAAGGTCGAGCCCTGGGCCATATCGCCCGCGGCAACAACGTAATAGCCGTCGGAATCGCGCCAGAAGCCCTCAGAATCCTGAGTCCATTCGCCCGTGCGATGGTGATAAAGCACATTGCTGCTGTAATAGGTCTCACGGCGCCCGTTGTAGTTATTGACACCCGCAGAGCGCGTCAGGCCCGATCCGTTCGCGTAGGACGCGGCAGACGCGTAGGACGGAGTGTAACCGGCGTTGTAATACGAAGCCTGAACGGCCTCAGCGGCCTCGGCTTCGGCTGCGGCAGCCTCGAGCGCCTCGTGCTTGGCATCCTCGAGCGCGGAGTGAAGCTCGTCGAGCTCGGTCGACTTGGCGTCGACCTCCCCCATCGTCAACAGGCTACCCGCGCCGTCGATGCAACCCTGCAGCACAGCGCGCTCGTCATCGGTAGCATAGTCGCCATACATATTCATAATGATCTGAGCGCGCATCTCCAGGGAATCGCGCTTGGCCTCCATCGAGGCGTTCCACTCCTGCATAGAGCCATAACCGTCGCCGCGATAGTCGACGGGTTGCACCAGCGTCGCCTCGGACGGCGTAGATCCGACCGTATCGGATAGTGTCGCCGCGTGGACATCAGTTGCGCCGGCGCCCGCCAAAAGTGCCACGGTCAGAGCGGCGGAAAGGGCGGCGGCTTTCGGTTTTCGTGAATCGATCCTCATGTAGCTGGAAACCTCCGTAGTGCGTTTTTTGCTGCGTTTGAGCTGCGTGTGATTCGATCGCGCTGCATAGTACCCCGAGCAAATCGCGACCTGCGGTTTTACTCAAAAGGCGCACGTCAATTGCGTAAAACTCACATCCTCTCAACAGGAGTTTTCCACATCTCGATTGCATAAAGCATGCCAAAAACCCTGTAATAGCGCCCTTCCTATGCAAAAAGGCGCCTGTGCAACCATTGTTCGCACAGGCGCCTTGAGCAGGCATTTTATGCAGTTATACCTATCGAGTCGCAAGGGGTCCTTGCACAAGTCGCCCTACTCGTCCAGCGCGGCGAAGGCCTGCTTCAAATCCCAAATGATATCCTCGGCGTTCTCGGTACCGATGGAAAGACGGATCGTGGAGGGCGTGATGTTCTGCTCGGCGAGCTCCTCGGCAGAGAGCTGGGAGTGTGTGGTGGTAGCCGGGTGTACGACGAGTGACTTGACGTCGGCCACGTTGGCGAGCAGCGAGAACACCTGCAGATGATCGATGAACTTCCAAGCTGCCTCCTGGCCACCCTTAATCTCAAAGGTAAAGATCGAGGCACCGCCGTTGGGGAAGTACTTCTGATAGAGCTCGTGATCGGGGCGCTCGGGCAGGCTCGGGTGGTTCACCTTGGCGACGTGGCTGTCACCAGCCAAGAACTCAACGACCTTCTTGGTGTTCTCGACATGGCGGTCAACGCGCAGCGACAGAGTCTCGGTGCCCTGGAGCAGGACCCAGGCGTTGAACGGGCTAATGCAGGCGCCCTCGTCACGCAGCAGGATGGCGCGGACATAGGTTGCGAAGGCGGCGGGGCCGGCAGCCTCGGCAAACGAAACACCGTGGTAGGAGGGGTTGGGCTCAGCGATCTGGGCGTACTTGCCACTCGCCTTCCAATCGAAGTTACCGCCGTCGACGATCACACCGCCCAGCGAGGTACCGTGGCCGCCAATGAACTTAGTTGCGGAGTGAACGACGATGTTGGCGCCGTGCTCCAGCGGACGGAACAGATACGGGGTGCCGAAGGTGTTATCGACGACGACCGGCAGACCGTGCTTCTTGGCGATCTCGGAGATGGCGTCGATGTTGGGGATGTCGGAGTTGGGGTTGCCGAGCGTCTCGAGATAGACGACCGTGGTGTTGTCCTTGATGGCACCCTCGACCTCTTCCAGATTATGGGCATCGACAAACGTGGTCTCGACGCCAAACTGGGAGAGCGTATGCTCCAGCAGGTTGTAGGAGCCACCGTAGATGGTCTTCTGAGCCACTACGTGGTCACCGGCCTGGGCAAGAGCCTGCAGGGTATAGGTGATGGCAGCAGCACCGGAGGCGACGGCAAGACCTGCCACGCCACCCTCGAGGGCGGCGATACGGTCCTCGAAGACGCCCTGGGTGGAGTTGGTCAGACGGCCGTAGATGTTACCGGCATCGGCAAGACCAAAGCGGTCGGCGGCGTGCTGGGAGTTGCGGAACACATAGCTCGTGGTCTGGTAGATAGGCACGGCACGGGAGTCGGATGCAGGATCGGCGCTCTCCTGGCCAACGTGCAGCTGCAGGGTATCGAAACCAAAGGTGTGCTCGGGGTTGTTGATGAACTGGCTCATGATGATCTCCTTGATTGAACGAAAGCAAATTAATAGAGAGAAGTAAGTCGCTGTCTCCTGATCACGCCAACGGGCGCAAACAGGAGCCCGGCATTCGTCTTGGTAAGCAATTCATATGCGGGCCTCCTTTCGCATCCCGGTTCCGTGGTTGGCTTAATTACCTACCGCCTTTGTGTGTTTTGAATAGTACGAGCATTGTTTCCCTCGGTCAATCACTTAAAAGCGCTAACCTGTTATCTGTTTTATAGATAACAATCGAAAGGACGAGTGCCGATGACCCTCCAGCAGCTTCGTTTTCTGATCGCCGTGGCAGAGTCCGGCTCAATCAACGCCGCAGCTCAGCGCCTCTATACGGCACAGTCCAACATCTCCAATGCCGTTAAAAGCCTGGAGCAGGAACTTCATATCGAAATCTTTACGCGCTCTAGCCGCGGTGTTGCACTCACCAACGACGGCACCGAGCTTTTGGGTTATGCACGCCAGGTCGTAGAGCAGGCCGACATGCTCGAGGCACGCTACGAGGACGGCGGCACCCCGCAAGCCCGCCTCGCCATTTCCGCCCAGCACTACGCCTTTTCGGTCGAGGCCTTTGTCAACGTGGTCGAGCGCTGCCGCGACAGCAAGTTCGAGTTCATCATGCGCGAGACCACCACATCGCAGATCATCGATGACGTCCGTGCGTTTCGCAGCGATATCGGCATTCTGTATCTGGATGACTTTAACGCCCGCGTTCTGCAGAAGGCCTTCGCCGATGCCCGTGCAAGCTTCCATCCCCTATTCGACGCGACGGTCCACGTCTTCGTTAGCGAGCGCCACCCGCTCGCACGCCGCCCTCAGCTGTCCCTTGCCGACCTCACGCCCTATACGCGCTACAGCTTTGAGCAGGGAACCTCAAACTCCTTCTATTACGCCGAGGAACCTTTTAGCTATATCCCTTGCGACCGCAACATACGAATCTCGGACCGCGGAACACTTACTAACTTACTTATCACGTCGAACGGTTACACCCTGTCGACCGGCGTCCTCTCCAATGAAATGCAATGGGGTATGGCATCGATCCCGTTAGCAGACGCCCCAACGATGCACGTAGGCTATATCATGCACGACGAGCGCAAGCCCTCTCCCCTCTTGCAGCAATACCTCGATGAGCTCGACCGCATCATCCATGCCAACTAACTGTCGGAAGACGGGGTAGAAATCGTAGATTGCTAGCCCCCGGCGGGCATGGCGCTACAATGGTCACTCACACGAAACGTACCCAACGAAAGGAAGCCCGTGAAGGTCATCATCTATACCGACGGCTCGGCCCGATCAAATCCGGGACGCGGCGGCTACGGCGCCGTGCTCAAATACACCAACCCCGCCGGCAAGACCTTCACCTCCGAGCTTTCGCGCGGCTACGCCAAGACCACCAACAACCGCATGGAGCTCATGGCGGTCATCGTGGCGCTCGAGGCACTTAACCGCCCCTGCGAGGTCGAGGTCCATTCCGATTCGCAGTACGTCGTCAACGCCTTTAACAAGCACTGGATCGACGGCTGGAAAAAGCGCGGATGGAAAACCGCCAACAAGCAGCCCGTCAAGAACCGCGACCTGTGGGAGCGCCTACTCACCGCCAAAAGCAAGCACAAGGTTGAGTTCATCTGGGTTAAGGGTCACGCCGGCCACGAGCTCAACGAGCGCTGCGATGAGCTCGCCACCACGGCGGCCGACGGCAGTAACCTCGATATCGACACCGGCTTTAACGAGAGCGACCTGTAATAGCGTTTTCGCACGCTTTTGTGTCCTCCCGCGCTACACTCGTCCTGTAGGCCAAACAACGCAAGGGGGACACATGCTGCGCATCGCAACCATCGGCACATCCATGATCACCGACGACTTTATCCAAGTTGTCAATGCCAACGACCAGGCTGCATTCGTGGGAACGCTTTCACGCGACGCCGAGCGCGGCGCTGCCTTTACCGCCGAGCGCGGTGGCGAGCGAAACTTTACTTCACTCGATGAGCTCGCGGCAGCCGCCGACGTCGACGCCGTCTATATCGGCAGCCCTAACGCACTTCACTACGAGCAGGCCCTTGCCTGCATCGCCGGCGGCAAACACGTTATCGTCGAAAAGCCCTTCTGCGCCACCGAAGCGCAGGCGCTGGAAGTCTTCCGCGCTGCCGAGGCAGCAGGTGTCGTGGCCCTCGAGGCCATGCGTCCCCTCCACGATCCCGCCTTCCACGCAATCGAGGACGCTCTGAGCGAAATTGCGCCCATCCGCCGCGCCTCATTGCGCTTTGGCAAATATTCCTCGCGCTACAACGAGATTCTCGCGGGACGCGCCACCAATATCTTCGACTGCAATATGGCATCAGGTTCCCTCATGGACATTGGCGTCTACACCGTCGAGCCCATGGTCGAGATTTTCGGCATGCCCTCCGGCCTTACAAGCATGACTACTCTGCTCGACCCCACCACGCGACAGCTCACGCACGGCCCCATCGACGGCTGCGGTTCCATCCTCGCCAGCTACGGCGGTGGCCGTATCTCCGTCGAGCTCGCGCACTCCAAAATTACGAACGACCTGCTGCCCTCGCAGATCGAAGGCGAGCGTGGCACTATCCAGATCGACCATCTGTCCACGCCCCGCAACGTCCGCATCGACTATCGCGGCGACGTCGTACGCGGATCGGCGACCGAGGCACCGCGCGAACAGGGCGACAACGGCCGCGTGCTCGACCTGCCCAAATCGAGCAACACTATGGAATACGAACTCACAGACTTTATCACCGCCATCGGCGGCATCGATAACGTTAAGGAAGAGATTTGGGAGACCCCGGCGGGACGCCACGAGCTTGGCCACTACCGCGATGTCACACTCGTCTCACTGCGCATCATGGATGCCGTGCGCCAGCAGGCCGGCATAACCTTCCCGGCCGACGCAGGCAAGCAGGCATAGCGATGGGCCTCTTCGATACGTTCTTCTCCAGTGTCACCGGCGGCAGTCGAGAGCCTCAAAAACCATCAAACGTCGAGCTCGAGCTGCGCCGCAGGCTTACTGTGCTCGCAAGCGACGGGGCCACTCAAGACACTCCCCTGCGCTATTTCCTGCGCTGGGCGGGGCAAGTCCAGGGCGTTGGCTTTCGCTTTACCAACACCAACCTCGCGCAGGCACGCGCGCTCACCGGCTGGGTGCGTAACATGGAAGACGGCTCAGTCGAGATGGAGATACAGGGAGCTCCGGCAAATATCCTATCTCATCTCGAGGCGCTTCATGCCTCCTACGAGCGCATGGGAACGCGTTTTCGCCTCGTAGACGCCCAGGCCCGAGCCCCACTTACCAATGAAGACGGTTTCATGCCTCGTTATTAGTATTGTGTGCTAAATACGGTATCATTTACCTACGACCGTTGATAGAAAAGAGGCGAGGCGCATGGCGGTGCAAAGAAGGAATACCAAGCAGCGAAAGCTGGTTCTTGACGCCGTGCGCCAAAGCTATAACCATCCCACCGCCGACGAAATCTACAACGCCGTGCGCGAACAGGATGACAAGATCAGCCGCGGCACGGTCTACCGCAACCTCAATCTCTTGGCCTACGCCGGCGAGATTCTCTCCATCAAGACGCCGGGCGGCAGCCGCTTCGATCGCACGATCGAGCCGCATGCGCATATCATCTGCACCTCATGCAGCCGCGTCATCGACGTACCGCTCCCCTTCGATGCCCAGCTCGACGCCAAAGCGTCCGAGCAAATCGGCTGGCACGTCACGTCGCACTACACCATCTTCGAGGGTCTCTGCCCCGACTGCCGGTAGGCATGTCCCAAAAGCCTACTCAGCGAGCAGGCGACGCAGTTCCTCTTCCACTGTTCGCACATAGCGGACGCGGTCGTTGATGCCATGCATGGTAGGATTGCAGCTTTCCATCAGATAGGGATGGCCCACGACGTTGAGCATGTCGCGATCGTTCTCGTTGTCGCCAAACGCCATCATCTCATCGGGCGAAATCCCCAGGGCGCGACCGTAGTCGGCAAGTGCGGAACCCTTGCCCGAACCAAAACCGATAAAGTCCGTCCATTCGGTTCCCGATGTCATGACATCGACTCGATCGCTAAAGTGGCGCTCAAAATGCTCCAGCGCCGCCGGCTGCTCGGCCTCGGACGTCTGGAACGCGATCTTAATGACGTCCTCGTCAATGTCTTCGGGACGGTCAACCACCGCTACGTCGCAATGGACCTCATAACGCAGGTGGTCGACGAACGCGTCGTTGCCGCTCATGGTGTAGAGGTGTCCCTCGCACGACAAGGTTACGTCGGCATGAGGATACGCAACCACGGCATTCGCGATATCCATGGCCAGATCGCGCTCCATGGCGCGCTTGACCACGGCACGTCCCTCGCTCATGACCAGGGCGCCGTTCTCGCACACGTAGCCAAGCTCATCGGCCACCGGGGCAAACAGGTAGCGCAGGCTCGCGTATTGGCGACCGCTCGCCGGCATAAACACGATACCGCGACGATGCAGCTCATCGATAAGCTCAAAGGCCTCGGAACGCGGCTCGCGCTCCCCCGGATGCAGCAACGTGCCGTCCAAATCGCATGCAATCAGCTTGATTCCCTCAAGACCCATATGCTTCCCCCAAAGCCTCCTATCAACAGCAAGACGGACCTTGATCGGTCACCCCTCAAAGCCCGTCTTGCGCATACGCGCGCTTAGTCGCGCGTCTTTTTAACGATGGTAAAGTCCGGAGCCATGCTCACGACAACATCGGCCGCGCTCGACGCAAAGCGTCGACCCGCATCGAGCTCGTACGAAACAATCGAGATTCGAGCTCCCTCGACACCGCGAAGCATACGGCCCAAAACCGGCTGCACCGGCGTATACATGCGCACGGTATGCTCATCCGAGTCACCCCGGAAGAGCGGCGCATGCATGTTGCCGATCTCCCAGCACGCATGCGCGAGCGCAATCGGATCCATGCGGTCGACTTCGACCAAATAAACCTCGGCGCTGCGCAGGCGCACGACAACCGCCACGGGCACCATACCCGAACGGTCAATGGCGAGCACGTCGCCATCGGCAAGACGACCGCCGTCGGCAGTATCCAACCGAACATCGATCGTGCGCCCCAGCTCCGTCACGCCCACAAACGCGCATGCATCAGCCTGGTCCCAATCGAGCAACAGCTCGTCAACTTCAAAGACACCGCCCAGCTCCCGGTGAAGCAGGAGTTCATAGGACGGATCGTTGAGATTTCCCAAGCATGTCGTCAAAACCAAGCGTTCAGGCATACTCTAGTCCTCGACCTCGACGAGCTCGATATCAAAGTTGAGATCCTTGCCGGCGAGCTCGTGGTTGGCGTCGAGCGTCACGGCCTCGGGCGTCACGTCTATGACCACGGCGGGGACGGGCATGCCGCTCGGCGTGGACAGGAAGAGCTTCATGCCCTTCTCGATCTGCTCGATATTGGGGACCTGCTCAGCCGGGAAGGTCAGGACCATCTCGGGATTGTGCTCGCCGTAGGCATCGGCAGCGGGAATGTGCACGGTCTTCTTCTCGCCCACCTGCATGTCGACAACAGCGGCGTCGAAGCCCTTGATCATCTGACCGGCGCCGCAGGTGAACTCCAGCGGCTCGCCGCGATCGTAAGAGCTATCGAACTGCGTGCCGTCGTCGAGCGTGCCACGATAATGGGTCTTGACCTTCTTGCCCTGGTTGGACATGGTAACCTCCGTGATAAGGGCGGCGCACAACGCGGGCCGCCATGAACATATGGCGCTAACTATACCCTAGTCATACAATTCAAAGACAGTTTGCAAAGAAACGCTGCAACCGGAGGAACCATGGCATATCCCGTATTTGACCTACACTGCGACACCGCTGACCGCATCGGCTGGGCCACGCTCGATCTCGACCTGCGCTTTACCGCCGGTACCGACGGTTATTTCCCCGGCGACGAAACGCATCCGCAAGATTTCGACCTCATCGAGGGCAACGCCTGCGCCATCTCGCTCGCAAAGATCGGCAACACGCCGTGGGCACAGTGCTTCGCCACGTTTGTCCCCGACGAGATTCCCACCGCCCACGCCGCGCGCTTCCAGGCGCAGATCATGGCGCATATGAGCGGCCAGGCAATGCTCAACCACGACCGCATGGTCAACGTACGCAGCGCGGCAGTCATTCGCCCTGCGCTCAAAGACGGCAAGGTCGCCTGCATCCACACCATCGAAAACGCCACGTTCTTTGCCGAGGACCCCGCGCTGATCGAGGTGCTCAAGAGCCTGGGCGTACTCATGTCATCACTCAGCTGGAACGCGCAGGGGCCGCTCGCGAGCGGCCACGACACCCACGCCGGCCTCACCGCCGCCGGCATCGAGGCCCTTACGCAGATGGAGCACGCCGGCATGGTGCTCGACGTCTCCCACCTCAACGACGAGTGCTTTGACGAGGTTGTCGCCCACGCCACGCGCCCGTTCGTCGCCAGCCACTCCAACTCCCGTGCGGTTTGCGGCGTCAAGCGCAACCTCACCGACGACCAGTTCCGCACCATTCGCGACATGGGCGGCATCGTCGGCCTCAACTACTGCAGCGAGTTCCTTTCCAACGACGCAACCGACAAAACCGCCGCAGACGTCACCTTCGACCAGCTAGCGGCACATATCGAGCACTGGCTCGACCTGGGCGGCGAGGACGTCATCGCGCTCGGCGGCGACTGGGACGGTGCCACGGTGCCCGCTTTCCTCTCCGATGCCAGTATGATGCCCGAGTTCCAGAACATGCTCTCCAAGCATTTTGGCAAGACCGTGATGCAAAAGCTCTGCAGCGACAACGCGCTTGCCTTCTTTGAGCGTTATTAATTTCACATCCCTTGAGCGGGCCGGCATGCCGAGCGGTCGACATGCCGGCCCGTCCCCAATCTGAAGGATCACATTTGACGCAGCAATTTACGATTTCCGCATCCCGACCGGATGGAACGCTCATCCCCGTCGTCGTTACCAAAAAGCGCGTCAAGAACTTTAACCTACGCGTCACATCGAGCGGCGAGGTCCACGCCAGCGCACCGCTCGGCGCCAGCCGCGAGCGCATCGAAGCGTTTGTGAAGCGCAACAGCGCCTGGATTATCAGCCGACTTGCCCAACGTGAGCAACGTCAGGCGACAGCGCAAGAGCCGCTCAGTCCCTCGTCCATCATTGCGCTTTGGGGCAAGCCCATCACGGTACAGGATGCACTCGATCACAACTTTGCATCACCCGCACCGCGACCCAAACAGGCCACCTTCGCAAGTTTTATGGGTACCGATGAGCCAAGTGGGCGCGCGCAGGCAAAGCAGTGCACGGCCCTCGACGGCCTAACGTCCGATGAGTTCCAAGCCCACATCGACCAGCTTTATACGTCCGAGGTCACATCGGCGCTGCGCGATATGGTGCACGCATACGAAATCGCAATGGGTGTCGCCGTTTCCCGCGTTTCCGTGCGCAGCATGAAGACGCGCTGGGGCTCCTGCACACCCAAAACCGGCGCCATTCGCATCGCGCGCGAGCTCGCCGCCTACCCCGTCGAATGCCTCGACATGGTTGTCGCCCACGAGCTTGTCCACTTGCTCGAGCCAAGCCACAATCGGCGGTTTCACACCCTGCTCGACACGTACTGCCCCAACAATAGAGCACTGTCTCAGCGACTCAAGCAGCCGCCCATAGAGACGTATTAGAACCGGTTAGCGCACGCGCTCGATCTCGACACCGCAGCTTGCCAGGGGAAGACCGACGGGCGCCCAAGGCTTATCGAGCTTAACACGCACGCCAAGCAGCAGGGGGTAACGACGCAGCAGCATCTGGGCCACACCCTCGGCTGCCGCCTCGATGAGCTTAAACGTATGCTCGCGCAGATAGCCATCGACATCGTGGCACACCGAGCCGTAGTCAATCGAGGCATCCAGGTTATCGTGCTCCCCCGCCGCGCGCAAGTCGGCATAGAGCACCAAGGACACGATGAATTTCTGGCCCAGCGCGTTCTCTTCAGGATACACGCCGTGGTTGGCAAAGACCTCGAGACCGTCAATGACAATACGGTCGGCATGGCGCAGGTCGTCATAGCTCACATGAGGCACCGCTGTAGCGGTAGAGATATCACCCCTGCCACGACGGGCGAGCTCAGCGCCTTCGACCTTGGTTGCATTTTCCGGTAGCTTTTTGTTACTCATCGCGATCGTCTCCTTTGTTTAGGACCCCGATCGCGCATACCGACTACACGCGAATCGACAGGTTCTTTTTATCATCGCTCCAGTTGCAAGCATTGCGCGCAGGACAAGCAAAGCAGGCGCGCGATGCCTTGTCGGCCGCATAGAGCAGGCGCTCGAGCGGCTGGCTGTTCACACGCAGCTTTCGATGACCCAAGATGGCCGTCTTAATGGCCGCGGCGTCGGCTGGCGCAAACGCAACATCATCGGGCATGCCGCCGAGAATTGCATCAGCGACGCGCTCGCTTGCAACATCATGGGATATACCCGATTCATACTGTTCATCTTTGCCGATATCGTGAAGAAGTGCCGTGGCGTAGACAACCTCGCGGTCAAATTCGAGCTGCTCCTCGAGATTCTTGATCCACATAATGCGAGCGACATCAAGCAGATGGTCAATACCGTGGCGGCAGAAGATGCGCCCCGATTCCAACTGTGCAATGTTGCCCAGGTGCCGCCGGAAAAGCCCGTTGGCACAAATGTAATCAACGCGAGGCATGGCACCAAAGGGGGCCAGGCCCGAAGCCATAAAGCCGCGACGCGACGTCCCCTCATCGGTCTTCGATGTAAAGTCGTTGACGACCCTCATGCTAACGGCCCAGCATCCTAAAGAACCGCTCCTCGAGCGCGGGATCGGTCTCAAAGACGCCGCGGCGAGCGAGCGTCACGGTCTTGGTGCCGGGTTTCTGCACGCCGCGCATGGTCATGCACATATGCTCAGCCTCCATGAGCACAATCGCTCCCTGGGGAGCGAGATAATCCATAAGGGCGTCGGCAACCTGCGTACACAGCTGCTCCTGCAGCTGCAGACGACGGGCATAGACTTCAACCGTGCGAGCGAGCTTAGACAGACCCGCCACGCGACCGTTAGGGATATAGCCGATCGCAGCCTTGCCATAAAACGGCAGCAGATGGTGCTCGCACAGCGAGTAAAACGTAATGTCGCGCTCGATAACCAAGTCGTTCGAGGCGACGGCAAAGGTTTTGGACAGGTGCTCCTCGGCACTCTGGTCCATACCGCCGGCGATCTCACCATACATACGGGCAACGCGCGCCGGGGTCTCCAGCAGGCCCTCACGAGTTGGGTCCTCGCCTATGCCCTCAAGCAACAGCTTAATGGCGGCCTCGACTTTTTCCTGATCGACCATCTGGGCCTCACTTTTCCGATTTCACGTTCGCGCTATGGTACCACGCTCTCCGCATCGACCACAAGCTACATAGTATGGGTCGAATAGACCGGATCATCACGCCAAAGTTCAACCGCATCACAAAGCGCAACGCCCTCGCGCTCAGCACGGGCGCGCGTGGCGTTCATATCAATCACGCGCTGATTACTCGAGCCCCTAAAGCGCAATGAGATATCGTACAGATCCTGAACAAACGGGCCATCCACCAACATATCGAGGCAGGCAAGGATACGGTCCGTCGCCTCGGTATGGTGACGACCACCCGGCATAAGCTCCTCGAGCACGTCGCCGGTAAAACACCAAATGGTTTTTCCTGACCCCGCAGGATACGCGGCACGAACACGCTCGACAAACTCAACGAGCCCCGCCTGATTCTCGGGCTCCATAGGCTCGCCGCCCAGAATCGTCAGGCCGTCAATAAAGGGATGATCGAGGCTCTCGATAATCTTGTCCTCGACGGCACGGTCGAACGGCTCACCCGCAGCAAAGTCCCACGCGACAGAGTTAAAGCAGTTCTTGCACCCACGACGGCACCCGCTCACAAACAGAGAAGTACGAACGCCTTCCCCATCAGCAATGTCGAAATACTTAATGTTCGCGTAGTTCATAGGTAACTCTCCCGGGAGGCCGGGACATATCATCCCGTCCTCAAACATTCTCGGCCTTCGGCCTGCGAAACTGCGGGCGGGACGATATGTCCCGGCCTCATGCAAAGGGTAACTCAATGAACGAAGCGAACATCGAGTATAGGGTTCGAGATCTAATAAAAACTGGGTTGCGGCTCAACCGCCATCGCAAGTAAATCGCAGCTGCAGCTCGAATTATCTCCGCTAAGAACTTCGAGGAGCGAGCAGACCGCATGCCGCATCTCAGCTACGTCAACTTGGCCGCCCCGTAGCGAGGCCCCGGACCTTTGCTCGATATGAGTTCCGCACGAACAGGAGGCGCCAGTGGCGCCTCCGTCGTGAGCCAGGACTGTCCGAAATAGCGAGTAAAGGTCCGGGGCCTCGCTACGGGGCGGCCTGGGATGGTTATTAGAGATGCAGCACGCGGTCGCGGATCTCCTCGGTTCGACCCTGGTTCCAGAACTGGGTACCGATGTAGCCGCACGTACGACGGGCGACATTCATCTTCTCCTGGTCACGATTGCCGCAATTGGGGCACTCCCACACCAGCTTGCCGTCATCCTCGACAATCTTGATCTCACCATCGTAGCCGCACACCTGGCAGTAGTCGCTCTTGGTGTTGAGCTCGGCGTACATGATGTTGTCGTAGATGTACTGCATCACGCGAATGACAGCCTTAAGGTTGTCCTGCATGTTAGGAACCTCGACGTAGGAGATGGCACCGCCCGGCGAAAGCTGCTGGAACATGCCCTCAAACTTGAGCTTATCGAAAGCATCAATCTCCTCGGACACATGGACGTGGTAGCTGTTGGTAATGTAGCCCTTGTCCGTCACACCCGGAATAATGCCAAAACGACGCTGCAGGCACTTGGCGAACTTGTAGGTCGTCGACTCAAGCGGGGTGCCGTACAGTGAGAAGTCGATATCGCTTTCGGCCTTCCACTCGGCGCATTTGTCGTTCATGTGCTGCATGACGGCCATGGCAAACGGCGTGCCTTCCTTCTCGGTGTGGCTGTGGCCCGTCATGTACTTGACGCACTCATACAGACCGGCATACCCCAGGCTAATGGTGGAATAACCGCCCACGAGCAGCTTGTCGATCGTCTCGCCCTTCTTAAGGCGCGCCAGGGCGCCGTACTGCCAAAGAATCGGCGCGGCATCCGAAAGCGTGCCCATCAGGCGCTCGTGACGGCACAGCAGGGCACGGTGGCACAGCTCAAGGCGCTCGTCGAAGATCTTCCAGAACTTGTCCATGTCCTGATGCGAGCTCAGCGCGACATCGGGCAGGTTAATGGTCACAACACCCTGGTTAAAGCGGCCATAGTACTTGGGCTTGCTCGGGTCATAGTTGAACGCGTTGGCAACGTTGTTAAAACCGTTGCCCGAGCGATCGGGCGTCAGGAAACTGCGGCAACCCATGCAGGTGTAGCAATCGCCGTTGCCCGCAGTCTCGCCCTTCGACAGCTTAAGCTCACGCATCTTTTTCTCGGAGATGTAGTCGGGCACCATGCGCTTGGCGGTGCACTTCGCAGCCAGCTGAGTCAGGTAGAAGTACGGGGAATCCTCGTGAACGTTATCGTCCTCGAGCACATAGATAAGCTTGGGGAACGCCGGAGTGATCCACACGCCAGCCTCGTTCTTAACGCCCTCATAGCGCTGACGAAGCGTCTCCTCCACAATCATGGCAAGGTCGTGCTTCTCCTGGGGCGTACGGGCCTCGTTGAGATACATAAAGACCGTCACAAACGGCGCCTGGCCGTTGGTGGTCATAAGGGTCACGACCTGATACTGAATCGTCTGGACGCCGCGACGGATCTCGTCACGCAGACGGTCCTCAACGACCTCACGGACCTTTTCGGCAGATGCCGAAACACCGAGCTCCTCGAGCTCGCGGGCAACCTCGCCGCGAATCTTTTGACGGCTCACCTCAACAAACGGGGCAAGATGGGTCAGCGAAATAGACTGGCCGCCGTACTGGGAGGAAGCAACCTGGGCGATAATCTGCGTCGCGATGTTGCAGGCAGTCGAGAAGCTGTGCGGCTTCTCGATCAGCGTGCCCGAGATAACGGTGCCGTTCTGGAGCATGTCCTCCAGGTTCACCAGGTCGCAGTTATGCATGTGCTGGGCAAAGTAGTCGGAATCGTGGAAGTGGATCAGGCCCTCATTGTGGGCATCCACGATCTCCTGGGGCAGCAGCACACGCTGAGTCAGATCCTTTGAAATCTCGCCGGCCATATAGTCGCGCTGGACGGAATTGACGGTCGGGTTCTTGTTAGAGTTCTCCTGCTTGACCTCTTCGTTATTGCACTCGATCAGCGACAGAATCTTGTCGTCGGTCGTGTTCTTCTGGCGCTTCAGGCTCTGAACATAGCGATAGATGATGTAGTGGCGGGCGACCTCGTAGCAGTCGAGACGCATGATCTCGTCCTCGACCAAATCCTGGATCTCCTCGACCGAAACGGTGTGGCCCGCGTTCTCGCATGCCTCGGCGACGTTTTGCGCCGCATAAACCACCTGGCGGTCGGTAAGACGAGAGCTCTCCTCGACCTCCAAGTTTGCGGCGCGGATGGCATTGACGATCTTATCGATGTCAAAGACAACCTCGGTGCCGCTGCGCTTGATGATCTTCATCCTCTTGCCTCTTTCGCGTCGTAGCCTCATTGCGCTTCAGAGCCAAACGATGCCCGGCAGGGCCTGCCCCTGCCTTGCGGCGCCGTCGCGCAATCTGTGTTTTCGATAAACCATAAGCCTCCATGCGGACATTCCCAGGAGCCGATCAAACGGTTCAAGGACACGTTCAAAAGAGGCAGTTAAGGTCTTCGTTCTCTGTCTGCCATCTATCATACGACAAAGAGGCATCTATATCCTGTATTCTTTTTTTAGGTCAAACACAACATATAGTGTTTCAGCAGGTCAAAGCAATTGGTCATTTTGCAGACGCATTAAAAATGAGGGGTATTTGACAAGTCGGTAAAACGTTACCAACACGGCTACCTGCATGGCAGTTATAAAACCCCCTTAGTCAAGCCGCTGACAAATCCTACCAAAACCAAGCCGCTCACGCCAAAAGAATCCAAAAGATTATGCTTGACCAACATGTTGCGGTCGTGCCTTGCCGAGCCTCATGCAACCGCGGCACGAATCCTTGAAAGATATGTGTATGCAAACGGAGAAGATGAGAGTTTCCTCGGATGACTACTGAGAAGCATCCCGGAAGATCAAAAACTCGAAATTTGGTGACGTATTTGGCGACCCATTTGGCGACCAAAACAAAACAGCCCAGAGGCGATGCCTCTGAGCTGCGAACATTTGGTGGGCGTTAGAAGATTTGAACTTCTGACCTCT